>DASSKK010000023.1:0-27927 GCA_035690495.1 Nocardioidaceae bacterium
ACCACGTGGGTGTGCTCGCCCGGACTGTCCTGGATGCCGCGCTGGTGCTGGACACCGTCAGCGGTCACGACGCACGCGTGCCCTCGTCCCTGGATCTACCCGCATCGACAGCAGCGCGCCAGCTGGAGCAGATTCGGCCGCTGCGCATCGGCATCGAGGAGGACTTCTTCTTCGACGACGTCGACCACGACGTGGAAGCCCTCGTGCGGCAGACGCTAGAAGCCCTCACTGAGGCGGGCGCCCAGGTCCAGCACGTCGGACTGCCGTCGCTCACAAACGCCATCTACGCCCTGACAGTGATCGACACCGCCGAAACGACGACCTTTCACGACGCCCAGTTCCAGCGGCGGGCACACGACTACGGCGACGACGTCCGCGTACTGGTCGAGTGCGGTGCCTTGCCGTCAGCTGTCGACTACCTGCAAGCACAGCAGATCCGGTCACAGGTCCGACACGACTTCCAGAAGGCATTTGACGAGGTCGACGTCCTCATCTCACCGACCCTCCCGATACAGACGCCACGGATCGGTGAGTCAGTGGTGCAAGTGAACGGTCAGGAACGCGAGAGAGACCAGGAACTGATGCGCCTGGTGGGACCAGCCAACCTCGTCGGCATCCCATCAAGCTCAGTGCCGTGCGGGCTCCTGCACGGTATACCGGTCGGAATGCAAATCATCGGCCCCGCACTCGGCGAGCCGGCAGTTCTCCGTGCTGCAGCAGCGGTCGAGGACATCTTCCGGCTCCAGTCCAACCCCAGCGGCGTCACCTGACGACGACCGGGTCGACCGCCGCCGCCGCCGCAGCGGCGAAAGGCGGACACGACAGAGCCCGTGGACATCTGCCGCTACGACACCCCCGGCTACCTCGGGAAGCAGCGGGCCGACAGCGTGGCGGCCCCTCGACCTCACATCCCTCACCTCGTGCGGGGGGACCGAGCCTTGAAGTCGTCAGCGATGGTGTCGAAGTTTGCCCACTTCACGCCGTCGTGCTTGTTGAAGTGCTCAATCAGGCGCTCGAGCATGAGCAGCACCTGAGGTCTCCCTGAAACGTCTGGGTGGATCGTCATGGTGAAGACGCCGTAGTCCATCTCGCGGTAGACCCAGTCGAACTGGTCGCGCCAGATCTCCTCCAAGTGCCGCGGACTGACGAACCCGTGACTGTTGGGGCTCGTCTTGATGAAGAGCATGGGTGGGAGGTCGTCGAGGTACCAACTGGCGGGGATCTCGACCAGGTCAGTCTCCTGACCTCGCACCAACGGCTTCATCCACTCGTCAGCACTCTTGTTGTAGTCGATCTTGGACCACGTGTCGCCCACGCGTACGTAGTAGGGCTCGAAGTCGCGATGCATCAGCGAGTGGTCATACTTGATGCCCCGCTCCAACAGGAGCTCGTTTGTGACAGGGGAGAATTCCCACCACGGCGCAACATATCCGGTGGGCCGCTGGCCGCTTCGCTTCTCGATGAGCTCAATGGAGTAGTCGAGGATCGCTGACTCCTGCTCACGGCTCATGGCGATGGGGTTCTCGTGGCTGTACCCGTGAACGCCGATCTCGTGGCCAGCGGAGATGACCTGCTCGAACTGCTCGGGAAAGGTCTCGATCGAGTGCCCTGGCCAGAACCATGTGGCCGGTAGGCCGTATTTCTTCAGTAGGGCATTCAGGCGCGGTACACCAACTTCGCCGGCGAACACGCCACGCGATATGTCGTCTGGCGAGTCCTCGCCTCCGTACGAGCCGAGCCAACCGCCCACGGCATCAACGTCGATGCCAAGCGCAACAAAGATCTCTTTTGCCATCCCGAAACTCTCCGTTCTCTGTTGTCCTTAAACAGCTTGCTCCCGGTACGCCACACCGGAAGCAACTCAGGCGTTAGATGTACTGGTCGAGCGCCTCCCGGGTAACCGAGTTACCAGCTGAAAGCATCATTGCGAGCAAGAGGCGGCCGTGGAAGAGTGGGAGGCCACCGAGGTTCAGCGCACCATTGGCGACCAAGTCTGCCGCACCACCGTTGCCGTAGATCTCAGCGACAGGGCCTTCGGCCACCCGAGTTGAGAGCCCAACTACCGTGCCCGAGGCAGTTGCGTCCCGTACCCAGTCGCGAATGGCATGGTTGCCGTTACCGGCCCCCGTGCCTGCAAGGACCACTCCCCTGGCCCCGGCGCCCACCGCTGCTTCTGCGAGTGCAGAGTCAGCGCCGGGGTAGAGGGCGACAACATCCACTCGGGTGTGATCGAACGCCGGTCCGGGTCTTCGCAAGCCCGGCGCCTTGAGCGGACGGGCGGTGAAACGGATGCCGTCGGTGCCTATGCGTCCGATCGGTCCACTATCGCTCGCCCTGAACGGTTCAAGCGCCAGCGTGTGATGCTTACGCAGGCGTGCTGGCGAGAAGATGTAGTCACCGAAGCAGACCAAGGCGCCACAGCCTCTTGCCTCATCAGAGGCCGCGACGAGAACCGCCGATGAGAGGTTGTGTGGCCCATCGCTGTCGGGGCGGTCAGCCGCCTTCTGTGCCCCGGTCAGTACCACCGGTTTCTCCGAGTCGTGGACCAGGTCCAAGAGGTAGGCGCTCTCCTCCATGGTGTCAGTTCCGTGGGTGATCACCACACCGTCCACATCGTCACGTTGGACTTCCGCGGCCACAGCGTCGGACATGGCCCGGAGGTCCCGGTGGGTGAACAGGTATGAGCCCAGGCGGAGAAGATCTCGCCCCTCCACGGCCACACCGTCAGCATCGAGGTTCACCAAGAGCTCATCCGCCGTCCGGTTGGCCACGGCTGCGCCGTCGTCGCCCTTGCTGGAGGCGATCGTTCCGCCCGTCCCCAACACAACCACGCGCCTCACCGGCCTACTGGCGAACGACTCTTCCTTCATGGCATCGCCTCTTCAACGTTCCGAGCCGCGCGCTTGGCCCGATGAAAGGCCACCGTAGAGTCACCGGAGAGCAGCAGCAGCGCTACGAGGGAAACCTGCCTAGCGTGCGGAGTCGGACCACGGCGGACCGGGCCGGTGTGCGGGCATGCCGTTCCTTCTCGCTCGTTCACTGGATTCGTAGGGGCTCGGCCGGCGTGCGCTGAGCAGAGAGCGTCCCCATGTGCTCGGCCCGCTTGATGAACGCGCCGTGACCAGGTCTTCCGACCACTTGGCCGTCTTCGTACACAACGCTCCCCCGGCTGAGCACCACCTGCGGTGAACCCTTCACCTGGCGGCCCTCGTAGGCACAGTAGTCAACCTTCGAGACCTGGTCCTCCACGGAGAGTGTCACGCTGCGGTCAGGATCGAAGACGACGATGTCCGCGTCGCTGCCCACAGCGATCGTGCCCTTGCGGGGGAAGAGGCCAAACAGCTTTGCGGGCGACGTGGAGAGCAGGTCCACCATCCTGTTGAGGCTGATGTGCCCGGTGCGCACCCCACCGTCGTAGACCATCTGGAGCCGCAGTTCCACTCCCGGCCCACCGTTCGGGATCTTGCTGAAGTCGTCTGCGCCCATCTCCTTCTGCCCCTTGAAGCAGAACGGACAGTGGTCTGTGGAGATGACGGACAGGTCGTCGAAGGCAAGTCCTCGCCACAGAGCCGCTTGGTTCTCCCTGGCACGTGCTGGAGGCGTGAAGACGTATTTCGCCGCTTCAAAGCCGGACGAGTCGTACACGCTGTCGTCGAGGAACAGGTACTGCGGGCAGGTCTCGGCGTAGGCGTGCTGTCCCCGGCCTCGAGCTTCGGCCACGTGCTGCAGCGACCGCTCGGCCGACAGGTGGACGATGTAGATCGGCGCCTCAGCCATCTCGGCGATGGCGATGGCACTGTGCACGGCTTCGGCCTCGGCGAGAGCAGGACGCGTTGAGGCGTGAAACTTGGGGCCGGTCTTGCCGGCGCGCAGGGCCCTGCGCACGAGTACGTCAATGACGCCCCCGTTCTCGGCGTGCATCATCGTCAACATCCCCTGCTCGCCCGCTATGGAGAGCGCCTCGAAGATCGTCTCGTCGTCGACCATGAGCGCTCCCTTATAGGCCATGAAGAGCTTGAAGCTCGTCACGCCCTCTTTGATCAGGGTAGGAACGTCCTGCAGCCGACCGCCTTCCAGGTCGCTGATGATCATGTGGAAGCCGACGTCCACGACCGGCTGGTGCGCCTGCAACTTCTCCTGCCAGCCGTCCAGAGCATGCATCAGACTCTGGCCACGAGCCTGCACAGGGAAGTCAATGATGGTGGTGGTCCCGCCCTTGGCTGCAGCGGCCGTCCCACTGGTGAAGGTGTCGATGGTCTCCGTGCCTGCCAGTGGCATCTCCATGTGCGTGTGCGGGTCCACGCCACCGGGCAGCACGAGTTTTCCGGACGCGTCGATGACGCGCTCCGCCTGGACCTCGATGTTGTGCCCGATCATCGTGATGACTTCGTCGTCCACGAGGACATCAGCGGTGTAGTCATCGACGGCCGTGACGATGCGACCGTTGCGGATCAGGGTGCGCATTCTGTCTCCTCGGGGTCTCGCGGGTATTCGAACGGTGGAGATGATGTCTCGTCAGCGGCGGACTGAAGCTTGAAGGGCATCCGCGACGCCGACGAGCTCCTTCGGCTCTGGGTGCTGGAAGGCTCTGACTTTGCTCGTGGTGAGGCCGTACGCTTGCAGGCCTTCCAGCAGCTTGACGGAGGCGACGACACCATCGATGACTGGCACCCCCGGCATCCGCTCTCGGAGCCAGTCGTCCAGCGGTCCCATGCCGGCGCAACCCAGCGCGATGGCTTCTGCCCCGTCTTCGGCGATCGCCCGTCTGGCCTCGGTCAGGATCGCCTCGCCGGCCGCGTCGACGTCCGAGTCGATGTCGAGGACGGCGAGCCCGGATGAACGGACGGACGCACACCGGCTCTCGAGCCCATACCGTCGTACCAAGTCTTGAAGCATAGGGACGATGCGCGGGATGACGGTCACGACACTGAACTTGTGTGCGAGGGTACACGCCATGAGCATGGACGATTCGGCTATTCCCATCACCGGTGCATCCACCAGTTCGCGGGCGGCATAGAGCCCCGGGTCCCCGTAGCACGCCACCACGAAGCCGTCGTAGTCGCTTCTACTCTCTGCGACGGCCTCCAACGTGGCTGCGGCCGCGAGCGCTTCCTCCGCGTGTCCTTCGATTGACCTCGGCCCCCACGGAGCCGACACGGCCTCCACCAGCGTCCCGGGCAGTGCGTGGCGTCGTGCCGCCTCCAGGATGTCCTTGGTCATGGAGTCGGTGGTGTTGGGGTTGATGACGAGGATTCGCATGCCCGGCTCCCGTCAGGAGAAGTCGACCGGGATCGGGTCGCCTCGACCGACCCGATCGACGATGAGGGAGTAGTGCTCCGGCCGTCGGTGGGCCGCGAAGTTGAAGACGCTCTGTCGGTACGGCTCCGAGTAGTCCAGGTCAACGGTGGAGATCACCACCTCGTCGTCCTCGGTCCGGGCCTTGGCGACGATCTCGCCTGACGGTGCGGCGATGGCGGACCCACCGATCATGTGGCTGCCGTCCTCGTCGCCGGACTTGCCAGCCGCCGCCACCCAAAGCGCGTTCTGGTAGGCCCCAGCGCGCAGGGACAGCAGGTGGGTGGCCATCTTCGCGTGTGGCTCCTCTCGCCATCCCGGGACACTGGTCGGGGTGTTGTAGCCGAGGACGACGAGGTCGGCCCCTTGCAGGGCGAGCACGCGGTACACCTCGGGCCAGCGCCGGTCGTTGCACAGACACATGCCGACCTTGACGCCGTCGACCTCGAACACACCGAAGCCGAGGTCCCCGACCTCGAAGTACCGCTTCTCCAGGTGCTGGGCGGGAAGCCCCTCGATCTTGTCCGCGTGCCCCGGCAGATGAATCTTCCGGTACTTGCCGACCACCTGGCCGTTCGAATCGACGAGGATGGACGTGTTGAAGTGCTGTCCTTCCCCGGTCCGCTCTGCGTACCCAAGGTAGAAGCCAACACCGAGCTCGACGGCGCGGTCGAACAGGGGCTTGACCTCGGCACTGGGCATCTCGGTTTCGAAGTACTCGTCCATCTTGCGCGCGTCGTCCTCCCAGTACCGGGGGAAGAACGTGGTGAGGGTGAGCTCCGGGAAGACCACGAACTGGGCACCCCGCTGATGAGACTCCTCCAGGAGCTGGATCAGCCGCGTCACCACGGCCGCCCGGTCCTCACCGGGCTGGATCCCGCCGACCTGTGCAACCGCCAGGTTGAACTGTCTATTCACCGTCTCCTCCAAGGCGCGCAAACGTTCGCTCAAACGATTGCGCTTGAGGCTACTGACCCAGTAGCGAGACGTCAACAGGCGGGTGACGTGGCGGGATGACGAATCAACTGGTGCGCCGGGTAGCGGATGCGACGTCCCCGAGCGTGGATGCCCGTGGGATGAGTGTCGGCTGAAGCATCCGAGAGCGCACCCGGTGGCCGCGCAGGACCTTGAGCATGAGCCGCATGCTCAAGGCCCCCATGTCGAACAGTGGCGAATGCACTGACGTGAGCGGTATGGGCAGCTCGGCGGCGACGTCCAGGTCGTTGTAGCCCACCACCGCGATGTCGTCCGGAGCGCGCAGTCCGCGGTCACGCATGGCGGCAAGCACTCCCAGCGCAGTGAAGTCGCTGACCGCGAAAATCGCCGTCGGAGGTTCCGGGCGCGCCAGCAGCTGCTCACCGGCTTCGCGTCCGGTGCCCAGGTCGAAGGCGGACGGGATGACGTACTCATCTGGGATCGGGCACCCCACTCCCTCGTAGGCTCGGCGGAACCCCAGTGTCCGCTCCGACCCGGTGCTGGCGTGTGGATCACCGGCGACGACGCCGACCCGGCGGTGACCCAGTGAGAGCAGGTGCTCTGCAGCAAGGCGCCCGCCCTTCAGGTCATCCGTGGTTACCGAGGTCTGTCTCGGCAGCCGACGTGCCACGAGTAGGTAGGGCACGCCGGAGGCTTGGAGTTCCGCCATGAGATTGGAGTCCGACCGTGAATCTCCGACGATGATGCCGTCGACCTGACGAGAAAGCATGAGGTCGAGGCGCGAGCGCTGCAGGTCGGGCCGGTCCTGGGTGTTGACCACGACCGTGTTGTAGCCGGCCTCGATGGCAGTCTGGTCGATGCCGTCATAGATCGTGGCCAAGACGACGTCTGTCAAGCGGGGAACCATCACGCCGATGAGCTTCGAGCGTCCAGTGCGCAACGACTGCGCCGCCACGTTGCGCCGATACCCCCGTTCGTTCGCAAGCTCGCGAACACGTGAGACGGTCTCCGCGCTGACTCCGGACGGATCATCGCTGAGCGCTCGGGACACCGTGGAGACGTGCACGCCCAACTGCCTGGCCATCAACGCCAAGGTGACCGTCTCCCGCTGCTCCCCTTGCTTGTGACGTGACATAGTCCCAATTCTGCCTCACCAACCGCCCCGGACCATCCAGCGCAACCCAGCGCCGTACCACCATGACCGCCCCGACGACAGGCTGCCTGCCTCGTCCTCCAGCGCAGGGGGTGATCACCGGTGCGCAGCCGAGCCAACGCGCCTTGATGTGAAGCCGAATCTTGGAGAACCCTTGACCCACGTGTGACGAGCACAATACCCTCATGCAATCGATAGCGCGAACGATTGCGTAGAGGAGGGCGCGGCGGGATGGACAACACATCGTCACGAGTCTCGGCGACGACCAGGACCGGTGTCCGGATGGATGCGTTGCTCTGTCGAAAGGGACTCGCCCGTCGACATCCGCACCGCCTCTTCCTACCGCGGGCCTGCACCCCGCCCCTCGTCGCTGCTTCCCAGACACGACGCGCCAGTCGACGACTCCGTACGCTGCCACCGTGTAGGCCTCAGCGACGCGCTCAAAGCACCCCCACATGCCACAGCTGCCTTGAAGGATGACTCATGCCAGAAGCCGCAAAGCCTAGTCCGCGCCTGTACAACGAGGACATCGCACCTCGTAGCAGCAAGGGGAACTGGAAGACCCTAGACCTGTTTGCCTGGTGGATGTCCGCTTGGCACAGCTTGGGCGGTTATACGATGGCGGTTGGCCTCCTGGTGCTGGGGCTACAAGGCTGGCAGATGGCGCTCGGCCTCAGCATCGGGCTGGTCATCATCTACGTCTTCAGCAACTGGATGGGTATCGCCGGTCAGCGGGTGGGGGTCCCGTTCCCCGTCTTTTCGCGCATCTCCTTCGGGGTCTACGGCGCCAACATACCCGCGATCCTGCGCGCCATCGTGGCGGTGGCGTGGTACGGGATCCAGACCTACTTGGCCTCTGCGGCGGTCATGCTCCTCATCTTCAAGCTCGCACCCGGCACAAAGAGCCTCAGCGAACCGTCGTTCCTGGGCTTGTCTGCGATCGGTTGGATTTGCTTCCTGGCCCTGTGGGCAGCCCAGCTGGCGGTTCTGTGGCGGGGTATGGAGGCAGTGCGCAAACTGTCCGACTTCGCGGGCGTCACGATCTGGGTCGCGATGATCGCCCTGGCGGTCTGGGTCTTGGATCAAGCTGGCTGGACGATCGACTGGACGTACGCGGAAGTCGACGTTCCCCTGTCCGCGGGTGCGTCGATCACCGCAGTCCTCGGAGCCATCTTTCTCACCGTTGCCTATATGGGCGGCCCCATGCTCAACTTCGCCGACTTCACCCGACTGGCGCCCAACGAGGACAACGTCCGGAAGGGAAACCAGCTCGGCCTGCTGCTGAACGGCATCGCCTTCTGTGTCGTGGCCGTCATCATCGCCCTGGCGTCGGTAGAGGTCTACGGATCAGCCGTCTCGGACCCCGTTCACCTGCTCGCCAGCATCGACAATGTCGCGATGTTACTCATCGCGATCATCGCAGTAGCCATCGCTACGGTCGGGATCAACATCATCCTCAACTTTGTCTCCCCCGCATTCGACTTCTCCAACGTGTGGCCGGAACGCATCAGCTTCCGGATCGGAGGCCTCATCACGGCGATCCTCAGCTTGCTCGTCATGCCGTGGAAGCTGTACGCCAACCCCATCGCCGTCAACTACTTCATCGGCGGGGTCGGGGCGACAATGGGCCCGTTGCTCGGGATCATGCTCGTGGACTACTACATGGTCCGGAAGGGCGTGGTCAAGATGAGCGATCTGTACAGCGAGGACCCCCAGGGCCGCTATTACTACGACAAGGGGTTCAACCGAAAGTCCATCGTATGCCTCGCGATTTCCGGAGTCGTGGCACTCGCCGTGGCCTATCTCCCCGCTCTGTCGGCACTGGCGCACTTCTCCTGGCCCATTGGACTGGCAATCGGCGGAGGGCTCTGCTACCTGCTGAAGAAGGATGAGCGCGAAGCGGCACGTGCCTCCGAACCGGCACCAGTCGAACTGGCGCAGGATGCCAACTGACAGGGCCGGTTGTCCCAACCCATCTGAGCTAGAGGAGGCAGTGCAGTCATGGGAGTACTGATCGGCTACGACGACACGTCATATGGCAGGGACGCGTTGACACTCGGCTTGGGTATCGCGGAGCGACGACACGATGCTGCAACCGTCGCCACGGTCTTCCCGGATGACGAGCGGGGCCTCATGGTGGCCGTCAACGACAGCGAGTGGGTGCGTAAGGTGCGCGCGGTTGCCGAGCGCAAGTTGGACACTGCTAAGCAGATCGTCGCGAACAGTGGCTCCGTCGACGTCAACTACGAGGTGGTCGGCCCCGCCTCCGCATCCCGCGCCCTGCACGAGTATGCCGAGCGCACGCACCCAGCTGTGCTTGTGCTCGGGTCCAGCGAGCGCGCGGCGGTCGGCCGGATCTCCTTGGGTAGCACGGTGGAGAGGCTTCTGCCTGGAGCTCCCTGTCCGGTGGCCGTCGCGCCACGCGGCTACAGCCGCAGCAACGAGCCGATCGCGAACATCGCGGTCGCCTACGACGAGTCAGCCGAGGCTGACCAAGCCCTCGAGCTGGCATTGAAGATCGCGCAGCGGGACAGCCTGTCTCTGCGTATCGTGTCGGTCTCGGCGTCCCCCGATCCGGCCCTGCAGCGTCGTGTGGAGGAGAAGGCGAAGGCCCTCACCGAGAAAGTAGTGAAGGCGAGCGGCGAGGTGATCGTCGACAAGGACGTCGTGGACACCCTCGCTCGCCTCCCTGGGGAACAACCCGACCTACTGGTGTGTGGATCGCGCGGCTACGGTGCTGTCCGTCAGGTGCTGCTCGGCTCGGTCTCGGCACAGTTGATCCGACACGCGGCATACCCGGTCATCGTCGTTCCGCGCATGGGCTGATGGCAGTCTGAGCCAAGCGGTAGGCGTGTGGCCCAGTAGTGTTGGGACTGACACACGCCCTCCCTTCGCCCCTCTGGGGCTCAGGGGGCCGATGCGCTGCCCGGGGCTTGTGCCCTTGTCGCTGGGCGGGAAGCGAGATGACGCTCCCAGCCGCCGGCCTCACTGATATCAGTCACGTCCGGCATATCGAGCGCCGACTCGCGCATCCTCATCGACAACGAGCCCCGCCCGTCGGCCAGTTCGATCACAGCCAGCTCCAGTTCCTCCGGTTCGCGTGGTAGCAACTCCTCGCGCAGGCGGGTGTAGGAGACCTCGTACAGTTCGCCCGGGACAGAGTAGCCGTCCTGCGGCACCGGGAAGAGTCCGGGAAATTCGTCACGCACGGAGAAGAAGCGATATCGCGCGGCGGTCGCGACGCGGCCGAGGAAGGTGGCTGCCGCCACGGCGTCGTGCAGCGGCCCTCCCTTCATGGCCTGTCCATTCACGAACATGCGTACCGTCTCATCGCTGTCCATGGTCATCCCTCCTCGGCGTCCATTGTTCACCTATTCGTCCTGGTCCAACGCCTGTAGGACCGCCGTGAGAGTCGCGACCCCGGCGCTGACTTGGTCAAGTTCGGTGTACTCCTCGGGGCAGTGACTGCGTCCGCCATGAGAGGGCACGAAGATCATGCCCATGGGACAAAGCTTGGCGAGGTGGACCGCATCGTGGGTCGCCCCACTGGGGATAGCTTCCCAGCGCAGGCCCAGTTCGTCGGCCGCCCTCACGACGGCGTCTTGGACGTGGTCGGACGTGGGGACAAAGTCGTTGTCATGCCTCCAGTCGAGCTCCACCTCCACTCCGTACCCGTGGGCTTTCTGGGCGATCTGCTGAGCGAGCCGACTTTTGGCGGCGGACAGCCAGTCAGGGTCCACGCTCCGCAACTCAGCGGCCAGTCTGGCCTCGCCCGGGACGACGTTGGGAGAACCGGGACTAGACTCGACCCGGGATGTGGTGGCCACCCCGTGAACGGGTGCCCCGCAGCCTTCCCGTCGGATCTCGAGAACGGCCTCCGCCGCTGCCACCAAGGCGTCCCGGCGGTCGCCCATGGGCATGGTGCCCGCGTGATCCGGGCGCCCGCTGAAGCGGGCGAAGAGCCGCTCGATGCCGGCAATCGCGGTCACAACACCGATCGGCGCACCACGCGTCTCCAGTAGGGGTCCCTGTTCCACGTGCAACTCCACGTAGCGGTGAAGGCGTGTCCTTCGTGCCCAGTCTGCTTCGATGGCCTGACCGGGGTCGAGGTCGAATGTCCGGTAGCGCTGCGCGAGTGAGGTGCCGGACGCATCCTCGCGAGCGAGATCCCCGACGGTCAATTCACCGGCGATCGCCCGACTGCCCATGCAACTCAGCCCGAACTCGTTGGTCTCCTCCCCGAGGAAGTCGACCAGGTACAGGTCTCGACGCAGCCGGACGCCCGCTTGCCTCATGGCACGCACGGCTTCGATCGCGCCGAGCACACCCACCACACCGTCGAATCGGCCCCCGCCCCTCACGGTGTCCGTGTGCGACCCCGTCATCAGGGCCGGCAGGTTGGGGTTGTTGCCCGGCAGCCGTCCGATGATGTTTCCGGCCTTGTCTACGTGAACCTCGAGGCCCGCTCGGTCCATTCGCTGCCGGATGAAGTCGCGCGAGACGCGGTAAGGCTCGGAGAAGACGGTTCTGGTCCAACCCTCCTCAGCGGGATCGGTGATGGTCGAGAGCTTTTGGAAGTCCTCCTCCAAGCGCTCCAGTTCAGGTGTTACGGCTGCCTTCGACATCAGTCGTTCCGTCCAACCACCGGTGTCAGAGGCTGGCTCGTGCCAGGAACTGGCCGCGGCCGGCCGAGCCGCTGTAGCGTCCCTGCTCCGCCACCAGATCTCCTCGGGAGTACACGGCAGCGACCTCTCCCGGTACCTCCCAGCCCTCATAGGGCGTGTAGTCCATCCGCTGGTTCTGTGTCTCGCAGGAGATCACCGTCCGTCCTCGAGGGTCGAAGACGACCACGTCCGCGTCCGCACCCGCAGCGATCTGGCCCTTCGATGGGAAGAGACCGAACTGACGTGCTGGAGCCGTGGATGTCAGGTCCACAAACTTCTCCAGAGAGATGCGCCCCGTCGCGACTCCCTGCGCATACATGACGAGCAACCGGTGCTCGACACCCGGTCCCCCATTAGGAATCTGACGGAAGTCCGCCGCCCCCAAGCGTTGCTTCTCCTCCAGGCAGAACGGGCAATGGTCGGAGCTGACTACCCCCAGGGTGCCTGCGTTCAGGCCACGCCAGAGCGCCTGACGGTGCTCCTCGGTCCGAAGCGGCGGTGTCAGCACAACCTTCGCGGCCTCGAAACCCGGGGCGTCATACAGCGAACGGTCCAGGGTGAGGTAATGGGTGCATGTCTCCCCCGCTACCGCCCACTCCCTGGACTTGGCGTCGGCGACGGCTTCCACCGCGCCTTCAGTGGACAGGTGCACGAAGTAGATCGGTGCGTCTGCCATCCGCCCGATCTGGATAGCGCGGCGAACCGCCTCCACCTCAGTGGCTGGTGGACGTGAGATCTCGTGAGAGGCGGGCCCGGTCCGGCCGGCGGCAACCAGCTCTGCAGAGAGCCGGTCGATAACGTCGCCGTTCTCGGCGTGGATGCACACCTGGCTTCCGACATCACGCGCCTTGCGTAGCACGTCGAACAGCTCTCCGTCGTGCACCATGAGGCTGCCTCGATAGGCCATGAAGACCTTGAAGCTGGTCACACCAGACTGAGCGATCTCCGGGAACTCCTCGACAGCGCCGTCGTAGAGGTCCGTCACGCACATGTGCAGCCCGTAGTCGATCACTGCGTGCCCCTCGGCCTTCGCCCGGTGGTTGGCCAAGGAGTCCAGCAGCTTCTCCCCCCGGACCTGCATCGCGAAGTCGACAAGAGTCGTGGTTCCCCCGCAGGCAGCGGCCCGTGTTCCAGATTCGAAGTCGTCGGAGGTGATGGTGCCCATCATCGGAGAGTCGAGATGAGTGTGGACGTCCACTCCCCCCGGAAGAAGGAGCTTACCCGTGCAGTCGACCCTGGTGACCTGGTCCCCGTCGACGGCGGAGTACTCCCCCACGCCCACAACCTTGCCATCCCGGACCAGGACGTCCGCCGCCGCGGCTCCCCAGCTGTTCACGACGGTCCCACCACTGAACAGCAGATATCCCATCGCCGACCCTCCTTGCGCGAACGATTGCTCCCGTAGCCTTGCAAACGTTTGCGGCAGCGTCAAGGGTGCCGACCTTCTCTCGTCTGCTACAGGACAAAGCGGACGTTGCCACAGGGACACCCGCGGCTTACGGTGTTGCCCACAAGGCGTGGGGCGAGCAGCGTCCGTCCTTCGAGCACGACTTCAGTCCGATGGGAGACAGATACATGTCGGTGGTACGTGCGGCACTCGTGCAGGCGGAGTGGACCGGGAACAAGGAGTCCATGATCAAGGCGCACGAGCAGTACGTGCGTGACGCGAAGGAGCAGGGGGCGCAGGTGATCTGCTTCCAGGAGCTGTTCTACGGCCCCTACTTCTGCCAGGTGCAGGACCCGCAGTTCTACGAGTATGCCGAGTCCGTCCCCGGGCCGACGGTCGAGCGGTTCCAGGCCCTGGCCAGGGAGCTGTCGATGGTGATGGTGCTGCCGGTCTACGAGCAGGAGCAGCCCGGGTTCCTGTACAACACCGCGGCGGTGGTGGACGCGGACGGGTCCTACCTGGGCAAGTTCCGCAAGCAGCACATCCCGAACCTGCCCGGCTTCTGGGAGAAGTTCTACTTCCGACCCGGCAACGGCGGCTACCCGGTGTTCGACACCGCCGTCGGCAAGGTCGGGGTCTACATCTGCTACGACCGGCACTTCCCCGAGGGGTGGCGGGCGCTGGGGCTCAACGGTGCCCAGATCGTGTTCAACCCCTCGGCCACCTCACGGTCCCTGTCGCAGTACCTGTGGGACATCGAGCAGCCGGCGGCCGCGGTGGCCAACGAGTACTACGTCGGCGCGATCAACCGGGTCGGCGTGGAGGACCTGGGCGACAACGACTTCTACGGTGAGACCTACTTCGTCGACCCGCGCGGGCAGTACGTCGGGGACAAGGCCGACACGCACAAGCCCGAGGTGGTCGTCCGCGACCTCGACATGGAGCTGCTGGCCGAGGTCCGCAACCGCTGGGCGTTCTACCGCGACCGCCGCCCCGACGCCTACGACGACCTGGTGCGCCCCTGACCGGTCGTGCACCCCCGCTCAACGGCGGACAGTTCGCCGGGTCAGCAAGCGAATCACCTGCCAGAGGGTCCAAGCACTTCTCCGCATCGCAGATGTATGGACTCTGGAACAACGTCACCACGAGCCGTTAGTAGGTGGGGGTGGTCGGCCACGCAGGGCGTTGTAGTTCCCCTACAGCCCTATGCCGATTCAATATCCAAGAACGCACTTCCCGACCCGGACCACATGACCACCAACTCGTCCCGCGCTCGCGTGGCGGCCACGTAGAACAGGGACCGTTCCCGCTGCAGCAGATCCTCGCGATCTTCTTCGGCGAGCCCCTTGAGCAGATAGGAGGCCGGCACGAGGTCCTTGTCGGCACCGAAGATCAGCACGCGGGAGAACTCCATGCCCTTGGCGCGGTGCATGGTCATCACCTGCGGGTCCTTGGCGACGGCGGCGCCACGACTGACCAGGCGCACGGCCACCCCCCGGTCGTCGAGACCGCGGGAGACCTGGTCGGCGGTGCGCTGGTCGCGCACGAGGATGCCGATGGTCGGCGCCTCCACGCCGGCATCGAGCCAGCCGCGAACGACGGACTCGGCCTGGTCGAGCTCGTCCGTCAACGAGGAGCAGGGGATGCGCTCCGGTACCGGTCCACGGCGTGCGGAGCGGTATCCGGTGTTGTCGGTCTCCTCGTCGTCCAGGTCGTGGAACTCGCTGCCCTCGAGGACGTGGGTGGCGAACCCGAGCACCTGCTGTGTGGTGCGGTAGTTCAGCGTCAGGCGCCGGGAGCGTCCCACGATCTTGATCCCGAGTTGACCGAGCACGACGTGTTGGCCGTAGATCCGCTGCTGGGAGTCCTCGGCGATGAACAGGTCGTCGGGCCCTTCGTCGACGACGGAGCGCAGGAGCTGCCACCGGGCGGGCGTCAGGTCCTGGCCCTCGTCGACCAGCACGTGGTCGGCCGGCCGTCGCTCGGCCGCGTCACACAGCTCAGCGGCGATGGCACAGGCCTCGCCGAAGTCGACGGCGCCGTCGACGGCGGCCGCGGAGCGGTAGCGGCTGATCACGTCCCACACGGCCATCCGCTGGCTGCGCCCGAGTCGCACTCCCCGACCGCGTCGACCCCGACGACGTCGACCAAGCCCCTGCGCCGCATCCCCACCGCGCCCGTGGAGTAGAGCAAGCCCAGCTCGTCGCGCAGTGGCCAGCGGCGCTGGCAGCCGGCAAGGCGCAGAGCGGGTTCAGGTGTCCCCGTACCGTTGCCGTAGAACGCCCCCGTCCCGACGACGAGGCCGGACGGGCCTACCGGGACGAGCGACTCGCGCCGTACTCAGGGAACCCAACATCAGTGGGGAGATCACCGTTTGTGGTTCGGGAAACGGAGATGCGTCAAGAGCAACCCCTGATGGGGTGATCAGTCCGGCACGCGCTGGGCTTCGGGGACCTTTCGCTCACTCATCGGCTTCGCCTTCTTGGCGCTGGGGTAGACCATTGTCTGCTGCGCCGGCGCAGCGGGGACGGGAGGCGCCCGCCGAGAGGCTGTGCGGAAAGGGACCGCCGGGGTTCAGCGCTGGGCGCCGGCCGTCTTCACGATCTGGCAGTCGGAACCTGGCACGACCAGTCGTTCGTGTCCGTCGTCGAAGCGGACCATGTACGGCGGTTGCCCGTCTTGGCCTCTGACCTCGATGATCTGGCCTTCGGTATCGGGACTGCCGACCTTCTTGCCGCGGACGCGCAGTCGATCTCCGGCGCTCGCTTGCATGTCACTCACCTCCGCTGTCCCAGCGTAGGGGTCTCTGGCCCGTTCCGGCCATGGTCACCGGCGCGGCCTGACGGCTGTCAAGGGGCGCCGACCGTGGACAGGCCGCGCCAGGGGCTGCTCGGGCGCGGCCTGCCCCGGTGCGGGCGTGGTTTCCGTGGCCCGGCGCGCTGTGGGGAAGACCCGAGTTGCCGTACGGGCGTGGTGCCCAACCTGTGGTGGCACCGCAAGGAGCAGACGTTGCGCGCGGAGCCAAGCGGCCGCCCGTTGCTGAGTGGTGTGGATCTGACTGGATCACCTCCTCCTCGTGCCTACCTGCTGGGAGTAGTCACCGCCTGTCCGGGTCAGGGCCAAGGCTTGCCCGTTTGCGGGGGTGAGCGTTGCCGGGTCCACTCGTCCAGACCGGGACGGGTCGGTCGGGCGCCCGGCGCGCGGGGCCGGTGCCCCGGGGTGCCGGCCGGGTGGTGGTCGGCGCGGCGGACCGTGAGACGCACCGGCGGGGTGGGCCGTTCGGGCCATTCGGCGGTGAGGATGGCCTCGAACTGCGCGGCCAGCAGCTGCTCATCGGCACACACCAAGGCCCAGAACTGCTCCTCAACGGCACCGGCAACGGTGCCGACGGGACGCTGGCTGCTGCTCGGGGTCGTAACCGACATGGTGCACACCACCTTGGACGCCAGTTGGGATGGGTCAGCTGTTGATCGCCTGGCGGCCGGAGTCGCCGGTGCTGATCTGGATCTTGTGGGGCTTGGCCTGCTCGGCCACCGGGATCCGTAGCGTGAGCACGCCGGCGTCGTAACTCGCCTCGATCGCGTCGGTGTTCAGGTTGTCACCCAGCACCAGCTGCCGGCTGAACGTGCCGCGGGGCCGCTCGGCGGCGAGCATCTGGTCGGTGTCCTCCCGGGCCGGGCGCTCGGCCCGCACGGTGACCACGTTGCGCTCGACGTCCAGGTCGACCGCGGAGGGGTCCACCCCGGGCAGGTCGAACTGGACCACGAACGTGTCCCCCTCGCGCCAGGCGTCCATCGGCATCACCGCCGGGTTGGCCAGGGTGCCGCTGCCGAGGACGCGCTGGCTGAGCCGGTCCAGCTCCCGGAACGGGTCGGTGCGCCTGAGCATCTGCGCCATCGGTACTCGACTCCTTTCCTTGTACCGCCCGCCAATCTGTGCTGGTCGCCGCAGATTGTTTCTGCTTTGTGTTGTAGCACCGGTCGGGTGGGGCCGCAAGGGGTGTCGTGGCCGCTCTTGTTTTCTTGGCACCGACACCGGGGCCGTGCCGCCGGTGGGCGCGGGCGCTTCCGGACCGCACGCGCCGCACCGGGTGCTGCTCCTTTGGCGCCGCGCCCGGCGAAGGGGTCAGACGGGGGGCGGCAGGTCCCGCAGCGCGGCGGCCTCGGCGCTCCAGCGCCGGATCGCCTGCCGCTGGGCGGTGTGGTCACCCGGTGGGGTGCGTCGGCGCTGGTCTTGCACGGCGACCCAGCGGCGCAGGTAGGCGGTGGCCTGCGGCAGGTGACCGGCGGCTCGGGCGCGGCGTTCGGCCTCGGTCAGCAGGCCGGCCAGGTCGGCGCCGCAGCGTTGGAACCGTTGGTACAGCGCGGGGTCGTGGTGCCCTGGGGGCGCCCCCACGCTCCGGGCGGGGGCCCGGTGGGGGCGGCTGGTGACGGTCATGGGTGCCTGTTCCTGATTGCTGGGTGGGTGGAATCTCTTGGCCGCGGCGAGCCGGCCCGGCAGGCGCCGCCCGGCGGCGCCGGGGCGCCCGTGGACGCGGTCCAACCTGTGCGCGCTGCGGTCGGTGCTGGCTCGCCCACCAGGAGTCATGCCGGCTCCGACCGCGCCGCCGGGAGGCCGTGCCCCTTTGGCGTCGTCGCGCAGGAGGGGGCACGGCCCGAGCACCTGGCAGGGGTGGGCGGCCGCTGGCCCGGTGTGCCGGATCGACACGAGTTCGCTGTGTGGGCGTGCCGCCGGCGGGGTTGCGTGGCGCGGCATGGAACAGACCGGGCCGGGCCGGGCCGGCGGCCGCCCCCCTTTTCCCGGGGTGTGGTCGACTCAGGGGGTGGGTGCTGACCCGATCACCTCCTTCTTGTCGCATCTTCTTGTCGCCTCTCGGTGGCGGATCCGTCCGTCGCGGGCCCGGACCCGCCGTGCCGGTCAGCTGTTGATCGCCTGGCGCTCGCCCTGACCGGTGCTGATCTGGATCTTGCGGGGCTTGGCCTGCTCGGCCACCGGGATCCGCAAGGTGAGCACGCCGTCGTCGTAGCCGGCCTCGATCGCGTCGGTGTTCAGGTTGTCGCTCAGCACCAGCTGCCGGCTGAACGTGCCGCGGGGCCGCTCGGCGGCGAGCATCTGGTCGGTGTCCTCCCGGGCCGGGCGCTCGGCCCGCACGGTGACCACGTTGCGCTCGACGTCCAGGTCGACCGCCGACGGGTCCACCCCGGGCAGGTCGAACTGGACCACGAACGTGTCCCCCTCGCGCCAGGCGTCCATCGGCATCACCGCCGGGTTGGCCAGGGTGCCGCTGCCGCCAAACACCTGGCGGGTGAGCCGGTCCAGCTCCCGGAACGGGTCGGTGCGCATCAGCATCTGTGCCATGTGGGTTCTGCTCCCTTCTGCTGCTGGTGTTGCTGTGGTCGGGTCTTGCCACAGCCACCGTTCTCCAGCGGCTGCTATAGATTTCATATAGCACATGTGTCAGACTGGGGCAAGCGAAGGACGCGAGGAACGACACGGAAGGGAGATCGATCGGTATGGCAGGAACCCACACCGGCCTCGGCCGCCGCTCGGCGCGCCGCGGCCACGGCTGCGCGGGGAGGTGTTCGCGGTGATCTTGAAGGAGGTGTCGGTGGAGCGGCTGGCGTTCACCTGCGACGGCTGCGGCCGGACCTGGTCGGTCGACTACGACGTACAGCACGTCGAAGACGGGCACGGCCACGACCGGGACTACTACTTCCACGACCAAGTGCCCTGCCCGGACCCGACCGCCCCCGGGGCGGTGCTGTGCCCCACCTGCGGGCGGGCACACGTGGTGGTGGAGCTGACCGCCCGCCGGGCCAGCCCCGCGGTCACCGACACGGCCGCCGGGGACCTGGGCACCCGCCCGGACGCGGGCAAGGTCGCCGCCCGGGCCGACGCGCCGCTGCTGGCCGCCGCGGCCGGTGCCCCGGCGGTGGCCGGCGAGGTGGGCTCGTGAGCCCGGTCGAGCCGGACAAGGGCGTGTACGGCATCTCGGTGGCCGCCGAGCTGACCGGCATGGACCCCCAACGACTGCGGCTGTACGAGTCCCGCGGACTGCTGGAGCCCGACCGCACCGCCGGCGGCACCCGCCGCTACAGCGCCGAGGACCTGGACCGGCTGCGCCGCATCGGCGCGCTGCTCGGCGACGGGCTGAACCTGGCCGGCATCGCCATGGTGCTGGACCTGCAGGACCAGAACACCCGGCTGCACCACCGGCTCGATGACCCCACCGACCACGACGGTCACCACGACGATCACCACGACACCGACGCCGACACCGCTTGCCCCGCGCCGACTGAGTGACACCGACGCGCAGGGCAGTGGCGGCACCGGTGAGGATGACTGTCACGACAGCGACCTGGACAGGAAGGAGCAGCGATGACCCCGATCACCACCCCGGGCGCCACCCCGGGCCCGGATGATGACCTGCCCGGCGACCTCACCGCCGAGGTCCCCGAGGCCGACGCCGCCGAACAGGCCACCCCCGCCGTTGCCGACGCCGACGACGACGACGTCTATTTCCCCGACGACGCCCGGCAGACCGCCGAGCCGGCCGCGGACTTCTCCCCGCCGGGCGAGCCGGGCGAGGCCGACCCGGCCGATGCCTGGGAGCAGGCACTGCCCGTCTCCGGCGCGGGTGAGGACGACTACGACTACGACGGCGGGCAGGACCTCGGTGGCTGAGCAGGGCCGCCGCCTCCCGGGTCGCCGCCAGCAGCGGGCCAGCAGGTCCGGGCCACCGGGCACCGACCCGCTGAGCAGGCTGAGCGCGCGCGAGCTGGTCGACCTGCGCGCCGGCACCGGGCAACGGATCCGGCTGCTGCGGCGCGCAACCGGCGACACCGCCCGGAACGCTGCCGGTAGCATCCCCCGCGGCAGCGCGGACGGCCGCGATGACAGCCAGCAGGTCCGCCCGCAGGCGGTGTGGGCTCTGCTGCGCCGGCACACCCAGGCCATCGCCGAGCTGCGGCGCCGCCGAGCCAGCAGGCCCGACGGTCCGGCGCGGCCGGGCCGGCCGGCCCCGGAAGCCGCATACTGGGCCAGGCCCTGACCGCGAGGGAAACCAGGTCCTGGCGCCCTGCCCGAGCAGGTGCCGGGAGGGTTGAGTTGGCCGGCGAGGGCCCACCGCACGCGGCAGCAGGGGGCGTTTGGTGGGCTGCTCAGGTGCGGTCGCGGCGGGGGTGGGCCGGTCCGCCGCGGGTGGACAGGGTCCGGGCGGTCTCGATCAGGGGGACGTGGCTGAAGGCCTGGGGGAAGTTGCCCAGCTGGCGCCCGGTGGTGGTGTCGTACTCTTCGGCGAGCAGGCCGACGTCGTTGCGCAGCGACAGCAGGTGCTCGAACAGCTCGCGGGCCCGGGCGGGCCGGCCGGTGAGGGCGTAGGCGTCGGCCAGCCAGAACGAGCAGGCCAGGAACGCGGCCTCCCCGGCGGGTAGCCCGTCCACGGGGGTGCCGGTCTGTTCGGGCGGTTGGGTGTAGCGGTGGACCAGCCCGTCGTGCATCAGGTGCTGCTCGATCGCGGTGATGGTGCCGGCCACCCGGGGGTCGTCGGCGGGTAGGAACCCGACCAGCGGCATCATCAGCAGCGCGGCGTCCAGCTCGGCCGAGCCGTAGTACATGGTGAAGGTGCCCCGGCGCGGGTCGTAGCCGCGCTCGCACACCTCGGCGTGGATCTGTTCGCGCAGCTGCCGCCACCGCGGCAGCGGCCCGGGCAGGCCGAAGCGCTGCGCGGAGCGGATCGCCCGGTCCAGCGCGACCCAGGCCATCATCTTGGAGTGGGTGAAGTGCCGCCGGGGCCCGCGCACCTCCCAGATCCCCTCGTCGGGGTCGGCCCAGTGCTCGGCCAGGAAGTCCAGCAGCACCCGTTGCAGGGCCCAGTTGTGCCCGTCGGGTTCCAGCCCGGCGG
Organism: Nocardioidaceae bacterium; assembly: GCA_035690495.1. Lineage (GTDB taxonomy): Bacteria > Actinomycetota > Actinomycetes > Propionibacteriales > Nocardioidaceae > DASSKK01. Next base: position 21,339 of record DASSKK010000023.1, read on the forward strand.
TGCGGGCCAGGTGCAGGGTGTCGAACACCTCCCCGAACACGTCGAGCTGGAACTGGGTGGCGGCGGCGTTGCCGACCCGCACCGGGGCGCTGCCGGCGTAGCCGGGCAGCCAGTCGGCCTGCCACTCCGGCAGGCGCCGTTCGGCGCCGATGCCGTACAGGATCTGCAGCTTGGCCGGGTCTCCGGCGACCGCGCGCATCAGCCAGGCCCGCCAGGCGCGGGCCTCGGCGGTGAACCCGGTGTACAACAGCGCCTGCAGCGCGAACGTGGCATCGCGCAGCCAGCAGTACCGGTAGTCCCAGTTGCGCACCCCGCCGAGCTTTTCGGGCAGGGAGGTGGTGGGCGCGGCGACGATCCCGCCGCTGGGGGCGTAGGTGAGGGCCTTCAGGGTCAGCAGGGAGCGGCGCACGGGCTGCTGCCATTGCCCGTCGTAGCGGCAGCCGGCCATCCAGTCCCGCCACCACGCCTCGGTGTCGGCCACCGCCCGGCCGGCCTCCAGCACCGGCGGCGCCGGACGGTGGGAGGGCTGCCAGGTCAGCACGAACGGCACCTGCTCACCGGCCCCCACCTCGAAGTCGGCCACGGTCGCGAAGTCGCGGCCGTGCAGCCGCACCGGGGTGCGCAGCCACACCGCGTCCGGTCCACCGACCGCGCTCATCCCCGCGGGCGTGTGCCGCACCCACGGCAGCAGCCCGCCGTAGTCGAACCGGGCCACCAGCTCACAGCGCATCGTCACCCGGCCGGACAGGCCCTGCACGATCCGCACCACCGAGGGCGCCTCCTCGCTGACCGGGTCCCGCACCGGCATCGCATCGACCACGCGCACCGTGCCGTGCTCGGTGCGCCACTGGGTCTCCAGCACCAGGGTGTCGCCGCGGTAGCGGCGGCTGACCCCGGTGACCGCAGCGGCCGGGGCCAGCAGCCACCGGCCGTGCCGCGGCCCACCCAGCAGTGCCGAGAAGATCGCCGCCGAGTCGAACCGGGGCAGGCACAACCAGTCCAGCGACCCATCGGTGCCCACCAGCGCGGCGGTGTGGGTATCCCCGATCAGCGCGTAGTCCTCGATCCGCAACCCCAAACCCGCACACCCCTCATACCTGTCAATGCTGTACCAGTCCGTCGCCCGGGCCGCCGGCGTCACACCCGGCTGCTGCGTGGCGACGACCCGGCCCAAGGCGAGATTGCACGGCGCCGACCCGGCCCGGGGCGAGATTCTCACACGCGGTGGGTGGCCGCCACGCACCGACGCCGTCCGCTTCTGCCGGCCGCCGCGCGCGAGCCGCGGGCGCGACCACCACGACCAGCGCTGAACACCGTCATGGGCTGCCGGGCTCGCGGCGGAGGGGCAGGAGGCGGGGTATGTCCTGCCCTCGTAGTGGTTGACCGGGCCAGCCTGACCCGGCCACACTTGTGTTCTTCGGAACCGCCCTGACTCCCGCGGTCCTTGGAATTGGAAACATGAGGGATCCGGGCATGTCCGTCACCACACCCCCCGCCCGGCACGGCGGCACACCACAGCCAGCGCGCGCCGGGCAGGACACGCCGCCTGCCCGCCCGGGCGTGCGGGCGTGGGAAGCCGACCACCTGCTCGAGCCGCCCGTGCGGACGCCCGGCGACCCGGTGCGTCCGCGGGCTTCGACGGTGTCGCTGCCCGCGTTGAGCGTACGCGAGCTGATCGGCGTGCTGGCCGACAACGAGGAGCAGATCCGCCTGCTGCGCCGGGCCGGCACCGGCCCGGATCACCGCCCGGAAACGGTGCGGCACCTGCTGCGTGAGCAGAACCGGATCATCGGCGAGCTGCGCCGGCGCCGGGTCCGCCCCCGGGCGTGAGCACCGGCCACGCCGCTGCGGCAGACGCCACGCCACCGTTCGGTGCCGGGCGAGCCCGGTGCTGTGGTGCCCGGTGCCGTGGTGTTCAGTGTTGGACCGGTTCGGTGCCCAGCAGGTCGGCGTAGTCGTCCGGCAGCTGGGCGGTCAGGTCGTTCCACTCCCCTGCGGACAGGCCGACCTTCAGCGCGGCGGCCACGGCGCGGGCGTGCTGGCGGGCCTGCTGGGGGCTGCAGCCGCGTCCCTCGGCCTGGGCGACCCGCCGGTAGAACTCGGCCACGTCGAAGCGCTGTCCGGGGCCGGTCTGGGGCAGCGCCTCGGCCAGGCCGGGCGGTAGCTGGGCGGCCAGGTCGGCGCTTTCCCCGCCGCGCAGCCGCTGCCCGAGCACCTGCAAGGTGGCCACCGCGGCCTGGTGGGCGTGCTCGGGGCTGTCCAGCTTGCCGGTGTCCTGGATGGCGGCGACGATCTGGTCTTCCTTCACCGGGGGTGCTCCCTTCGCTTGACTGAGTGGGTGGGTGCGCAGGGCCTGTCCGGGCCCGGCGGTCTACCCGGCCGGCCTCGTTGCCCGCCGTGCAGGCACGGACCGCAGCCGGGGTCGGTGGCCGGCCGGTCCCTCCCGCGGCGCCGGCGGGTGGGCGAGGCGGTCCTGCCGGCTGCGCTGCTGAACCGGCAGGACCTTCGCACGCGAGGCTGTCCCGCGGGCACGTATGGCCACGTGCGCGCCCGGGCTGCTACCCGGTGGTGGGCGGCTTTACTCCCGGCGGGGTGCTGTGACAGCCTGAACAGGCCTCGCCGGCACCGGCGACCGCCCCGGCACCCGCCGGGAACCGGGTCGCCGCGAACATGTGCTGGTCACAGGTCTTCCGCCCTGAATCCCGCGGAGTGAGCATCGACGGGAAAGGGTGAAGTATGGCGGTGAGCGCACGGCTGGAACAGAACCACGACCGGTCCGCGGCGGAATCGTGCCGTGGCGCCGACCGGCCGGCCCGAGACGGGCTCCCCTCGGCGGTGGACACGGCGGCCGAGCTGGCCGCGGCGCGTCGGGAGGTCGACCAGCTGCACGAGGCGCTGGCCAGCAACCGCACGACCGGGGCGGCGACCGGGCTGCTGGCGGCCCGGTACGGGTGCACCACGACCCAGGCGTGGTCGCTGCTGGTGCGGATCTCCCAGCAGTGCAACCTGAAGGTGGCGCTGGTCGCGGCCGTGCTGCAGCAGGTCTTCGACGGGGCGCCGGTGACCGGCCAACGGGCCGAGGTGCTGCAGGCGGTGGACGCCCACCTGCCGGGCAGCGGGTGGACCGCTCACCACGTTCGGGGGGGCCGCTGAGGTGCCCGAGCAGCCGCACGCTGAGCAGTCGCCTTCTGGGGGGTCGAACGCGGCGCGGCCGGTCCACGTCCAGCCGGACCTGGTGCCCGGCACGCTGCGGCCGCTGCTGCAGCTGCTGGACTCCACCACCACCCCGGCGGTGGAGGAGCTGGCGCAGCGACTGGGCCAGGTGATCGACGCCGCGGCTACCGTGCTGACCGTGGACGGGGTGGGCCTGATGCTGCTGGACGGGGCCGGCCGGCCGCGGCCGGCCGGCGGCAGCAACGAGCTGGCCGGCGCGTTGGAGGCTGCGCAGGTGGCCGCCGGGCAGGGGCCGGGGATGGACTGCATGCGCCGGGACCGCACCGTGGCAGTGGCCTACCTGGCCGACGCCACCGAGTACGCCGACCTGTGGGCACGGTTGCGTGAGGCCCGGGCTGAGGTCCGGGCGGTGCTGTCCGCCCCGGTGCACGCCGGCGGGGAGGTGGTCGGCAACCTCAACGCGCTGCTGTGCACCCCGCACACCTGGACGGCGGCGCAGGTGCGCGCCACCGAGACCTACGCCCGCGTGGTCGGGCTGGCCCTGGGGGTGACCGCCCGGGCCGCCCGCGCCGGCGACGCGCTGACGCGGCTGCGCACCCACCTGGCCGCCTCCACCGCCTCCACCGCCTCCACCGACTCCGCGGGTCCCCTCGATGACCCGAGCCCGCCGCGCGGCTGGGGCGGCCCGAACGAGCAGGACGAGCAGGGTGAGCGGCCGTGGTGAGCATCGACCCGGGCGTGCTGGCGGCCAGCCTGCACCGGCTGACCGCCCGCAGGGACGCGCCGGCGGGGGTGCTTTCCGCGTTGGATGAGGTGACCGCCGCGTGCGTGGCGCTGTTCGGGGTCAGCGGGGCCGGGATCATGGTGGCCGATGAGCAGAACATCACCCGGTACGTGTCGGCCACCGACGACCCGGGCCGGCTGCTGGAGACGGCCGAGTCCGAGACCGGGCAGGGGCCGTGCACCCAGGCGTTCATCGAGGGCCGGGTCTGTGCCAGCACCGACGTGGCCAGCGATGCGCGCTGGCCGGAGCTGGCCGAGCGGCTGGCCGGGTGCGGGGTGCACGCGGTGCTGGGGGTGCCGGTGCGCCTGGGTGCGGTGCCGGTGGGCACCTTGGACGTCTACCGCGACCGGCCCCACGACTGGGACGACACCGAGTGCGCCGCGCTGGGCCGCTACGCCGACGTGATCGAGACCACCTTGGCCGCGGCGCTGAGCGCGCACGCCGCCGGGGAGCTGGCCGACCAGCTGCAGTACGCCCTGGACCACCGGGTGGCCATCGAGCGGGGCATCGGCTACCTGATGGCCCGCGACGGGCTGGACGCGGTGGCCGCGTTCAACCGGCTGCGGGCCGCGGCCCGGGCCAGTCGCAGCAAGATCGGCGCCGCCGCCGCGCACCTGCTGGCCACCGGGGACCTGCCCGGCAGCAGCGACTGACCCGCCTCATCCGACGGCTCGCCCTTGGGCCGCGGGAATCCCACCCGAAGACCCACCGTTGACTTGAGCGTACGAGACACAACTTACCTATGCCGATCACTTGACAAGATTGTTGTGCCGTGACGCAATATCGAGTCGAGTGGGTTGCACTTCTTGACTGTGGAAAGGAGCACCGGAGATGGCACGTGCGGTAGGCATCGATCTGGGCACCACCAACTCGGCAGTGGCCGTCCTCGAGGGCGGCGAGCCGACGATCATCGCGAACGCGGAGGGCGGGCGGACGACGCCGTCCGTGGTGGCGTTCGCCAAGAACGGCGAGGTGCTCGTCGGCGAGATCGCCAAGCGCCAGGCCGTGACCAACGTCGACCGGACCATCCGCTCGGTCAAGCGCCACATCGGCACCGACTGGAAGTCCGGCGAGATCGACGGCAAGACCTACACCGCCCAGGAGATCAGCGCCCGCATCCTGCAGAAGCTGAAGCGCGACTCCGAGTCCTACCTGGGCGAGGACGTGACCGACGCGGTCATCACCGTGCCGGCGTACTTCGACGACCACCAGCGGCAGGCCACCAAGGAGGCCGGCGAGATCGCGGGCCTGAACGTCCTGCGGATCATCAACGAGCCGACCGCCGCCGCGCTGGCCTACGGCCTCGACAAGGGCAAGGAGGACGAGCTCATCCTCGTCTTCGACCTCGGCGGCGGCACCTTCGACGTGTCCCTGCTCGAGGTGGGCAAGGACCCGGAGGACAACTTCTCCACCATCCAGGTCCGCGCCACCAACGGCGACAACCGCCTCGGTGGTGACGACTGGGACCAGCGGATCGTCGACCACCTGCTGACGACCGTGAAGAACCAGACGGGCGTCGACCTGGGCAAGGACCGCATCGCGATGCAGCGCCTGCGGGACGCCGCGGAGCAGGCCAAGAAGGAGCTCTCGACCGCCAGCAACACCAACATCAGCCTGCAGTACCTCTCGATGGGTGAGAACGGCCCGATCCACCTGGACGAGTCGCTGTCGCGCTCGCAGTTCGAGCACATGACCCAGGACCTGCTGGAGCGGACCAAGGCGCCGTTCCACAACGTCATCAAGGACGCCGGCATCTCGGTCTCCGACATCGACCACGTGGTCCTCGTCGGCGGCTCGACCCGCATGCCGTCGGTCAGCCAGGTCGTCAAGGAGCTCACCGGCAAGGAGCCCAACAAGGGCGTCAACCCGGACGAGGTCGTCGCCGTCGGCGCCTCCCTGCAGGCCGGGGTGCTCAAGGGTGAGCGCAAGGACGTGCTGCTCATCGACGTGACGCCGCTGTCCCTCGGCATCGAGACCAAGGGCGGCATCATGACCAAGCTGATCGAGCGCAACACCGCGATCCCGACCAAGCGCTCGGAGATCTTCACCACGGCCGACGACAACCAGCCGTCGGTGGGCATCCAGGTCTTCCAGGGTGAGCGCGACATCGCCCAGCACAACAAGCCGCTCGGCAACTTCGAGCTGACCGGGCTGCCCCCGGCGCCTCGTGGCGTGCCGCAGATCGAGGTCACCTTCGACATCGACGCCAACGGCATCGTGCACGTCTCGGCGAAGGACCGCGGCACCGGCCGCGAGCAGTCGATGACGATCACCGGCGGCTCGGCGCTGTCCAAGGAGGACATCGACAAGATGATCAAGGACGCCGAGCAGTACGCCGAGGAGGACCGGCAGCGCAAGGAGGCCGTCGAGGTCCGCAACCAGGCCGACGGGCTGGTCTACGGGACCGAGAAGTTCCTCTCGGAGAACTCCGAGAAGGTGCCCGAGGAGGTCCGCACCGAGGTGCAGGCCGACGTCGACGCGCTGAAGCAGGCCCTCGAGGAGTCCGCGGAGGGCTCCGACGTCGCGGCGATCCAGGCGGCGATGAGCAAGCTCAGCGAGTCCAGCCAGAAGATGGGCGCGGCGATGTACGCCGCCGCCGAGGCCGACCAGGCCGCGGCCGGCGGGGCCACC
>DASSKK010000024.1:0-21806 GCA_035690495.1 Nocardioidaceae bacterium
GAGGGTGAGACCGTGACCGAGGCCCGCTGCGGCATCGGCTACCTCCACACCGGCATCGAGAAGAACATGGAGTACCGCACCTGGGTGCAGGGCACGACGTTCTGCACCCGGATGGACTACCTCTCGCCGTTCTACAACGAGGCCACCTACGCCTTCGGCGTGGAGCGGCTCCTCGACATCGAGGACGACGTCCCCGAGAAGGCCCAGGTCATGCGGGTCCTGCTCATGGAGATCAACCGCATCTCCTCCCACCTGGTGGCGATCGCCACCGGTGGCATGGAGATCGGCGCGCTGACCGTCATGACCATCGGGTTCCGCGAGCGTGAGCTCGTGCTCGACCTGTTCGAGCTGATCACCGGCCTGCGGATGAACCACGCGTTCATCCGGCCGGGCGGCGTCGCCCAGCGGATGCCCCCGGGCGCGCTGGACCAGATCCCGGAGAAGGCCCAGGTCATGCGGGTCCTCCTCATGGAGCTCAACCGCATCTCCAGCCACCTCGTCGCGATCGCGACCGGCGGCATGGAGATCGGCGCGCTGACCGTGATGACGATCGGCTTCCGCGAGCGCGAGTGCGTGCTGGACCTGTTCGAGCTGATCACCGGTCTGCGGATGAACCACGCGTTCATCCGCCCTGGCGGAGTCTCCCAGGACATGCCGCCGGGTGCCCTGGACCAGATCCGCGACTTCATCACGCTGATGAAGAAGCGGCTGCCCGAGTACGCCGACCTGTGCAACGAGAACCCCATCTTCAAGGGCCGCCTGGAGGACGTCGGCTACCTCGACCTGTCGGGCTGCATGGCGCTCGGGCTGTCGGGACCGATCCTGCGCGCCACCGGGTATCCGTGGGACCTACGCAAGACCCAGCCCTGCAGCGGCTACGAGGACTACGACTTCGACGTGGTCACCTGGGACACCTGTGACGCCTACGGCCGGTTCCGGATCCGTCTGGAGGAGATGTGGCAGTCGCTGCGGATCATCGAGCAGTGCGCCGACCGGCTCGGGGGCCTCGAGGGCGCGCCGGTGATGGTCGCCGACAAGAAGATCGCCTGGCCGGCCAAGCTCGCGATCGGCAACGACGGGATGGGCAACAGTCTCGACCACATCCGGCACATCATGGGCGAGTCGATGGAGGCCCTCATCCACCACTTCAAGCTGGTCACCGAAGGGTTCCGGGTCCCGGCGGGGCAGGCCTACGTGCCGATCGAGTCGCCGCGCGGAGAGCTCGGGGCGCACGTCGTTTCCGACGGCGGCACACGGCCCTACCGCGCCCACTTCCGCGACCCGTCCTTCACGAACCTGCAGGCGACGTCGGTGATGAGCGAGGGTGGCCTGGTCGCCGACGTGATCGTCGCGATCGCCTCGATCGACCCGGTCATGGGAGGTGTCGACCGATGAAGGATGCCATCGACGAGCAGACGATGGCCGAGCTGCGGGAGATCATCGCGCGCTACCCGCAGCCCCGGTCGGCAATGCTGCCGATGCTGCACCTGCTGCAGAGCGTGGAAGGCCGGGTGACCTCGCGCGGCATCGAGACCTGTGCGGAGCTGCTCGACATCTCCGCCGCCGAGGTGGCCGGTGTCGCGACGTTCTACACGATGTACAAGCGCCGCCCTGTCGGCGACTACCACGTGGGCGTCTGCACCAACACGCTGTGCGCGGTGATGGGCGGCGACGCGATCCTCGAGCGGCTCGAGGAGCACCTCGGAATCGGCAACGACGAGACCACCGTTGAAGACGCCGCCGACGGTGCCGCCAAATCAATCACCTTGGAGCACGTCGAGTGCAACGCCGCCTGCGACTACGCGCCGGTGGTGATGGTGAACTGGGAGTTCATGGACAACCAGACTCCCGAGTCGGCCACCGCACTCGTCGACGCGCTGCGCGCCGGCGAGGAGGTCACCTCGACGCGCGGCCCGCGGATCTGCACGTGGAAGCAGGCCGAGCGCGTGCTCGCCGGCTTCCCCGACGACCGGGCGGACGAGGGCCCGGCGGGGGGACCGGCCACACTGGTGGGGCTCGCGATCGCCCGCGAGAACGGCTGGGTCGCGCCCGGAGGGTCGCGTGAGCGTCGGTCCGGAGGCACGTCGCAGCAGGCCCAGGAGTCGCTGTTCGACACCGAGCCGAGCAAGGCAGCAGAGCACAGCGACAGCGGCCGCGCCGAGGCGGACACGTTGGCCGACCCCGACCCGGGCAAGAGCGGCGGCCGCAAGGGCGGCGCACCCGTCGAGGAGGACGACCGTGGTTGACGCACTGACACCCGTGCTCTCCGACCTGTGGGACGCGGACCGACCGTGGACGCTGGAGACCTACCGGGACGCGGGAGGCTACTCCGCGCTCGACAAGGCGTTCGGGATGGAGCCGAGCGCGATCGTCGAGATGGTCAAGGACTCCGGCCTGCGCGGTCGCGGCGGCGCGGGCTTCCCCACCGGGATGAAGTGGGGGTTCATCCCGCAGGATCCGGACAAGCCCGGCGGCGACAAGCCGAAGTACCTCGTGGTCAACGCCGACGAGTCCGAGCCGGGCACGTGCAAGGACATCCCGCTGATGATGGCCAACCCGCACGTGCTCGTCGAAGGGGTGATCATCTCCGCCTTCGCGATCCGGGCCGAGCACGCGTTCATCTACGTGCGCGGTGAGGTCCTGCACGTCGTACGCCGTCTGCAGCGCGCGGTGCAGGAGGCCTACCTCGCCGGCCACCTCGGCACGGACATCCACGGCACCGGCTACAACCTCGAGCTGACCGTCCACGCCGGCGCGGGCGCCTACATCTGCGGCGAGGAGACCGCGCTGCTGGACTCCCTGGAGGGACGTCGCGGCCAGCCCCGGCTGCGGCCGCCGTTCCCCGCGGTCGCCGGCCTCTACGCCGCCCCGACCGTGATCAACAACGTGGAGACCATCGCCTCGGTCGTCCCGGTGGTGCGCAACGGACCCGAGTGGTTCGGGTCGATGGGCACCGAGAAGAGCAAGGGCATGACGCTCTACTCGCTGTCCGGGCACGTGGCGAAGCCGGGGCAGTACGAAGCCCCTCTCGGGGTCACCCTCCGCGAGCTGCTCGACATCGCAGGAGGAGTGCGCGAGGGGCACGAGCTGAAGTTCTGGACCCCCGGCGGTTCGTCGACGCCGATCCTCACCGGCGAGCACCTCGACGTCCCGCTCGACTACGAGGCGGTCGGCGAGGCCGGCTCGATGCTCGGCACCAAGGCGCTGCAGATCTTCGACGAGACCACGTGCGTGGTGCGCGCGGTGCTGCGGTGGACCGAGTTCTACAAGCACGAGTCGTGCGGCAAGTGCACGCCGTGTCGTGAGGGCACCTGGTGGCTGGTGCAGGTGCTCGCCCGGCTGGAGCGGGGCGAGGGCACCGAGAACGACCTCGAGGTGCTGCTCGACCAGTGCGACAACATCCTGGGCCGGGCCTTCTGCGCCCTCGGCGACGGAGCCACGAGCCCGATCACCAGCTCCATCCAGTACTTCCGCGAGGAGTACCTCCAGCATCTGACCGAGGGTGGCTGCCCGTTCGACCCGGCCGCATCGACCCTGTTCGCGAAGGAAGGTGCCACTGCATGAGCACCGACGCCGTCGAGAAGAGTGAACTGGTCACGCTGACCATCGACGACGTGGAGGTCAGCGTGCCCAAGGGGACGCTGGTGATCCGCGCCGCCGAGCAGATCGGCGTGCAGATCCCCCGCTTCTGCGACCATCCGCTGCTCGAGCCGGTCGGCGCCTGCCGGCAGTGCCTCGTCGAGGTGCTCGACGCGGGCAACGGGCGGGGGATGCCCAAGCCGCCTGCCTCGTGCACGCTCGCCGTCGCCGACGGCATGGTGGTGCGCACCCAGGCCACCTCCAAGGTCGCCGACAAGGCCCAGCAGGGCACGATGGAGTTCCTGCTGATCAACCACCCGCTGGACTGCCCGATGTGCGACAAGGGCGGCGAGTGCCCCCTGCAGAACCAGGCGATGTCCAACGGGCGCGGGGAGTCGCGCTACATCGAGGAGAAGCGGACCTACCCCAAGCCGATCAACATCTCCACCCAGGTGCTGCTGGACCGGGAGCGCTGCGTGCTGTGCGCCCGCTGCACCCGGTTCTCCGAGCAGATCGCCGGCGACCCGTTCATCGAGATGATCGAGCGCGGCGCCCTCCAGCAGGTCGGCATCTACGAGAACGAGCCGTTCGACTCCTACTTCTCCGGCAACACGATCCAGGTCTGTCCGGTCGGTGCGCTGACGTCCTCGTCTTACCGCTTCCGCTCCCGCCCGTTCGACCTGGTCTCGACACCGTCGGTGGGCGAGCACGACGCGTGCGGCTCCGCGATCCGCGTCGACCACCGTCGCGGCAAGGTGATGCGCCGACTGTCCGGCAACGACCCCGAGGTCAACGAGGAGTGGATCACCGACAAGGACCGGTTCGCGTTCACCTACGCGCAGTCCGGCGACCGGATCGAGACTCCGCTCGTGCGTGACGAGGAGTCAGGCGAGCTTCGCCCCGCGTCCTGGCCGGCGGCGTTCGCCGTGGCCGCCCGGGGCCTGGCGGCAGCGGGAGAGCGCGGTGGGGTCGGCGTACTCACCGGCGGGCGGCTCACCGCGGAGGACGCCTACGCCTACTCGAAGTTCGCCCGCGTCGCCCTCGACACCAACGACATCGACTTCCGTGCCCGGCCGCACACCCCCGAGGAGGCCGGCTTCCTCGCCGCTCTGGTCGCCGGACGCGGCCTTGGTGTCGAGTACGCCGACCTCGAGGGCGCCTCGTCGGTGCTGCTCGTCGGCCTCGAGCCCGAGGACGAGGCGGGCACGATCTTCCTTCGGCTCCGCAAGGCGGCGCGTGCCAGTGGCCGCAAGCCGGTGCTCTCCATTGCGCCGTTCACCAGCCCGGGACTGCGCAAGATGCACGGCACGCTGGTCCGCACAGCCCCGGGCGACGAGCCGAGGGCGCTCGACGAGACGGAGCTCGACCGCGACGCGGTGATCCTGGTCGGTGAGCGGGTCGCGGAGGTCCCCGGCGGGCTCACCGCTGCGGCCCGGCTCGCCGCTCGCACCGGCGCCCGGATGGCCTGGGTGCCGCGCCGCGCCGGCGACCGCGGCGCCCTGGACGCCGGCTGCCTGCCGCAGCTGCTTCCCGGTGGCCGGCTGGTCGACGACGCTGCCGCTCGTGTGGACATCGGCACCGTCTGGGGCGCCACGGTGCCTTCCGCGCCGGGACGGGACGGCGCTGCGATCCTCGCTGCGGCCGCTGCCGGCGAGCTCGGCGGCCTCGTCGTCGCCGGCGTCGACCCGGTCGACCTCGCCGATCCCCGCGCCGGTGCCGCGCTGGACGCCGCCGGCTTCCTGGTCAGCCTGGAGCTGCGCGAGTCCGCGGTCACCGAGCGGGCCGACGTGGTCTTCCCGGTCGCGCCCGCGGTCAACAAGGCAGGCACGTTCGTGAACTGGGAGGGACGGCCGCGACCGTTCGAGACGGTCATGCCCGAGCCCGCCGCCCTTCCCGACCTGCGCGTCCTGGCCGGCATCGCCGAAGAGATGGGTCCCGGCCTCGGCTTCCGCACCGTCCAGGAAGCCCGCACAGAGATGGCAGAAATAGGCGAGTGGGATGGGGAGCGGGCGACTTTCCCGGGCAGGTCGGAGGCATCGGAGGCCGAGACGTCGGCGGCGGCCGGACCCTCGGGCCTCGCAAGCTCGGCCCTCACGCCAGACCCGGCCACGACCGCCACCGACGCCCCAGCCTCCTCCGCCTCCTCCGTGTCGGGGAGCGCCGTCCAGGCTGTGCTGGCCAGCTGGAAGCAGATGGTCGATGACGGGCGGATGCAGGACGGCGACCCCGCGTACAAGGGGACTGCACGCAAGCCGGTGCTGCTGGTGTCCGCCGCGATGCTCGAGCGGCTCGGCGTACCCGAGGGTGCTCTCGTCGAGCTGACCGGCACGGTCGGATCGGTGGTGCTGCCTGCGAAGGTCGCCGACCTGCCCGACGGTGTCTGCTGGACGGCGACGAACTCCGGCGGCGTCAACCTTGCGCGGGACGTGGGTGTCCATACCGGATCCGTGGTGCGACTCGAAGGAGGGCCGGCGTGATCCCCGGCATGACACTGGTGCGCACCGCCGACGACCTGTCGGCGTTCGGGCACGACCCGATCTGGGTGATCATCGTCAAGGCGATCCTGATCTTCGTCATCCTCGTGCTGCTGACGCTGTTCAACATCTGGTTCGAGCGGCGGGTGGTGGCCCGCATGCAGCACCGGATCGGGCCGAACGTGCATGGTCCGTTCGGGTTGCTGCAGTCGCTCGCCGACGGCGTGAAGCTGGCGCTGAAGGAAGACATCATCCCGAAGTCGGCGGACAAGATCGTGTTCCTCATCGCCCCGGTGATGTCCACAGTGCCCGCGTTCCTGGCGTTCGCCGTCATCCCGTTCGGGCCCGAGGTGCGCATCCCGTTCACGGACATCCACACGCCGCTGCAGCTCACGGACATGCCGGTCGGTGTGCTGTTCATCCTGGCGATCAGCTCGATCGGCATCTACGGCATCGTGCTCGGTGGATGGTCGTCGGGCTCGACGTACTCCCTGCTGGGTGGACTGCGCAGCTCGGCGCAGATGATCTCCTACGAGGTCGCGATGGGCCTCGCGCTGGTCGCGGTGTTCCTGTACGCGGGCTCGCTGTCGACCTCGCAGATCGTGGACGCGCAGTCGAACCTGTGGTTCGGGGTGATCCTGATCCCCTCGTTCGTCATCTACGTGATCTCGATGGTGGGCGAGACGAACCGCGCGCCGTTCGACCTCCCGGAGGCCGAGGGCGAGCTGGTCGGTGGCTTCCACACCGAGTACTCCTCGCTGAAGTTCGCCCTGTTCTTCCTCGCCGAGTACGTCAACATGGTGACGGTCGCCGCGCTGGCCACCACGCTCTTCCTCGGCGGCTGGCGGGCGCCGTGGCCGCTGTCGTTGTGGGGCGAGGCCAACCAGGACTACTGGCCGTTCCTGTGGTTCATCATCAAGGTGATGATCTTCGTGTTCATCTTCATCTGGCTGCGGGGGACCCTGCCCCGGATGCGGTACGACCAGTTCATGAAGCTCGGCTGGAAGCGGCTGATCCCCATCTCGCTGGTGTGGATCGTGCTGGTGGCGGCGATCCGTGCCGCCAGCCTGGAGTCCACCTTCAGGCGGGACTACATCTATGCCGCGATCGGCGTGGTGGTGGTGCTGTTCCTGGTGCTGTTCTTCGTCGGCGGCGAGGAAGAGGAAGCCGCGGAAACGTCCTCAGAGGCGCCCGGTGCGGGGGACGGGGATCGGGCCCGGCCGGCGTTCGACGCGTTCGCCGGGGGCTACCCCGTGCCGCCGATGCCCGGCCAGGTGGTCGACCACGACCGGTCGGGTGAGACCGTCACCGTGGGGGCCGGGACCGACACAGACAGCACATCGACCAAGGAGAGCGAGTAATGCCGACGCTCAAGGAGCAGTTCTGGGACCCGGTCGCGGGCTTCGGGGTGACGTTCCGGACGATGTTCAAGAAGGTCGTCACCGAGCAGTACCCCTTCGAGAAGAAGCCGACCGCCCCTCGCTTCCACGGCAGGCACCAGCTGAACCGGTGGCCGGACGGGCTGGAGAAGTGCATCGGCTGCGAGCTGTGCGCCTGGGCGTGCCCGGCCGACGCGATCTACGTCGAGGGTGCGTCCAACACGCAGAACGAGCGGTACTCGCCGGGGGAGCGCTACGGCCGGGTCTACCAGATCAACTACCTGCGCTGCATCCTGTGCGGGCTGTGCATCGAGGCCTGCCCGACCCGGGCGCTGACCATGACCAACGAGTACGAGTTGGCCGACAACAACCGGGCCGACCTGATCTACGAGAAGCAGGACCTGATGGCGCCGCTGCTGCCGGGGATGGAGCAGCCGCCGCACGCGATGATGCTCGGTGACGACGAGACCGACTACTACCGGGGCACGTTCAACCCGTCGTCGGCCGGCGGGCCGCGCGCCCGTGAGAGCGAGGGCTGAGCGATGGTCGGCTTCTGGGTCCTGGCCCCGATCATGGTGGCCGCCGCGCTGGGCATCCTGTTCTCCCGCAAGGCCGTCCATGCGGCCCTCCTGCTCGCCGTGGTGATGATCGGCCTTGCCATCCTGTACGAGGTGCAGGACGCGCCGTTCCTGTTCGCCGTGCAGATCATCGTCTACACGGGCGCGATCCTGATGCTGTTCCTGTTCGTGCTGATGCTCGTCGGTGTCGATGCCTCCGACTCGTTGGTGGAGACCATCAAGGGGCAGCGCCTGCTCGCGATCGTGATCGGCATCGCCTTCGGCGCCCTGCTGATCTTCGGCATCGCACAGGTCTCGGTCGGTGTGGTCACCGGGCTGCAGGCGGCCAACCAGCAAGGCAACGTGCAGGGCCTGGCGGCGCTGCTGTTCTCCAGGTACGTCTTCGCGTTCGAGGCCACCAGCGCCCTGCTCATCACGGCCGCGATCGGCGCGATGGTGCTGGCCCACCGGGAGCGGTTGGTGCCCAAACAGACCCAGGCGATCCTGGCCGCGCGGCGGATGCAGGACTACGCAACCTCCGGGAAGCACCCCGGCCCGTTGCCGCCACCGGGCGTTCTCGCGCGGCACAACGCCGTCGACACGCCGGCGCTGCTGCCGGACGGCTCGCCGTCTGAGCTGTCGGTGTCCCGGATCCTGGCGGCCCACGGGAGCCTGCGCGCCTCGAAGGCACAAGACGTGAAGGCGTTCGCCGGTGCCGTAGGCGACGGCACCTCCAACGAGCCGGTCACCGGTGCGGGCCCCCGCGGCCCCATCGACGGCGACCCGTCGCAGATCCGTGAAGAACGCGTCGAGGAGGAGGGCGAGAAGTGAGTGCCACCCCGTTCGTGGTCCTGTCCGCGATCCTGTTCACGATCGGCGTCATCGGCGTGCTGACGCGACGCAACGCGATCGTGGTGTTCATGAACATCGAGCTGATGCTGAACGCCTCGAACCTCGCGCTGGTCACCTTCGCCCGCGTGCACGGCAACCTCGACGGGCAGGTGGCGGCGTTCTTCGTGATGGTCGTCGCCGCCGCCGAGGTCGTGGTCGGACTTGCCATCATCATGACGATCTTCCGCTCGCGCCGGTCGGCCTCGGTCGACGACGCGAGTCTGCTGAAGTACTAAGGAGCCTTGCGTTGACAGCATTACTCCAGGCACCCACCGCCGTGGCCGCCCCGGTGGTGAACCCCGTCGCCGCCAGTGGGGTGTTCTCCGTGCTGTGGGTGATCATCGCGCTGCCGGTGTTCGGCGCGCTGGTCCTGCTGGTGCTCGGCGGGCGGCGCACCGAGCGCTGGGCGCACTGGTTCGGCGTGGGGACGGTGGCGGTCTCCTTCGTGCTGAGCGTGATCTGCTTCGTGGCCTTGCTCGGACGTGACACCGGCGACCGCTCGATCAGCCAGCACCTCTACACCTGGGTGCACGCCGGCAGCTTCCACGTCGAGGCCGGGCTGCTGTTCGACCCGCTGTCGGCGTTGTTCCTGCTGCTGATCACCGGGGTCGGCGGGCTCATCCACCTCTACTCGGTGGGCTATATGGAGCACGACGACCGGCGTCCGAGGTTCTTCGCCTACCTGAACCTCTTCGTCGCCTCGATGCTCACCTTGGTGCTGGCGAACAACTACCTCGGGGTCTTCCTCGGCTGGGAGGGCGTCGGCCTGGCGTCGTACCTGCTGATCGGCTTCTGGCAGCACAGGACGACGGCCGCGGTGGCGGCCAAGAAGGCGTTCGTGGTCAACCGGGTCGGCGACATCGGCATGGCCCTGGGCACCATGATGACGTTCGCGGTGTTCGGCACCACCTCCTTCGCCGGCATCTCCGCGGTGGCCGGCAAGGCGTCCTCGACGCAGTTGACCATCCTCGGGCTGCTGTTCCTGCTCGCCGCCTGCGGGAAGTCGGCCCAGGTCCCGCTCCAGTCGTGGCTGCTGGACGCGATGGAAGGTCCTACGCCGGTGTCCGCCCTGATCCACGCCGCCACCATGGTGACCGCCGGTGTCTACCTGGTCGTGCGGTCGAACTTCATCTACGACCACACGGTGGCCGCGCAGACCGCCGTCGTCGTGGTCGGCGCCGTGACGCTGCTGTGGGGCGCGATCATCGGATGCGCCAAGGACGACATCAAGAAGGCGCTCGCCGGCTCCACGATGAGCCAGATCGGCTACATGATGCTCGCGGCCGGACTCGGGGTCGCCGGCTACGCGTTCGCGATCTTCCACCTGCTGATGCACGGCTTCTTCAAGGCGAACATGTTCCTCGGGGCCGGCTCGGTGATGCACGCGATGGACGACGACGTCGACATGCGCCACTACGGTGCGCTCGGCAAGGCCGTGCCGGTCACCTTCCTGACGTTCGCGATGGGCTACCTGGCCATCATCGGCTTCCCCGGCTTCTCGGGCTTCTGGTCGAAGGACCCGATCATCGAGGCCGCGTTCGGCAACAACGTCGTGGCGGGCCTCGCGGCGCTGATCGGCGCCGGGGTGACCGCCTTCTACATGACCCGCGTGATGCTGATGACCTTCTTCGGCAAGAAGCGGTGGGCCGAGGGTGTCCACCCGCACGAGTCGCCCAAGGTGATGACGATCCCGCTGATGGTGCTGGGTGCGCTGTCCGCGGTCGGCGGTGTGCTGATCGCCGGCGGCTGGATCATCGACTTCCTCACCCCCGTCGTCGGGCCGATCTCCGAGCACGAGCTGGGCGGCGTGCCGAAGATCTGGCTGTCGGTCATCATCGTGGTGGTGATGCTCGCCGGAATCGCGATCGCGTGGTTCACCGTCGGCCGCGCCGACGTGCCGCGCACCGCCCCGGCGAAGGTGTCGGTGTTCACCAAGGCCGCCCGCGCCGATCTCTACGGGGACGCGATCAACGAGGAGCTGCTGATGCGGCCGGGGGACCGCTTCGTGCGGGGTCTGCTCACGTTCGACGACGCAGGGGTCGACGGGTTCGTGGACGGCAGCGTGGCTGCCCTCGGCGGGCTGTCCGGCAGGGTGCGACGCTGGCAGAGCGGCTTCGTGCGTTCCTACGCGCTCTCCCTGCTGGGCGGTGCGGTGATCGTGGTCATCGCGATGCTGGCGGTGAACCTGTGATGAGCTTCCCCTGGCTGTCCGCCTGCATCGTGGTTCCGGTGGTCGGGTCCGCCGTGGTGGCGTTGCTGCCCAAGCGCGACGGGTCGCCGTTGCCCAAGCAGGTCGCGCTCGGGTTCTCCCTGCTGACGTTGGCGATCGCCTCGCTGATCGCGGTCGACTACGACGGTGCCGGGCCGCGCTTCCAGCTCCAGGAGCAGGCCGACTGGATCCGGGCGTTCGGTGCCCACTGGGCGCTCGGCGTCGACGGCATCGGCGTCACGCTGCTGCTGCTCACCGCGATCCTCACCCCGGTGGTGATCATCGCCTCCTGGAACGACGCCGAGCCGGGTTCCCGGCACCAGCCGCGCTGGAGCGTGAACGCGTTCTTCGCCTGGATGCTGGGACTCGAGGCGCTCGCGATCGGCGTCTTCGAAGCCACGGACGTGTTCTTGTTCTACGTGCTCTTCGAGGCGACCCTGATCCCGATCTACTTCCTGATCGGCGGATACGGCGGGGTCAACCGCTCCTACGCGGCGGCCAAGTTCCTGCTCTACAACCTGTTCGGGGGCCTGCTGATGCTGGCCGCCGTGATCGGGCTGTACGTCGTCTCCTCGCAGCAGCTGGGCTCCTCGTCGTACCTGTTCTCGGACTTGTCCCAGCTGCATCTGGACCCCACCACGGAGCGCTGGCTGTTCGTGGGCTTCTTCATCGCGTTCGCGATCAAGGCGCCGCTGTTCCCCGTGCACACCTGGCTGCCGGACGCGGCGGAAGGATCCGGTCCCGGCACCGCGGTGCTGATGGTGGCGGTGCTGGACAAGATCGGCGCGTTCGGGATGCTCCGGTTCTGCCTGGGGCTGTTCCCGGGCGCCTCCCAGTGGGCAACCCCGGTCGTGCTCGTCCTCGCGGTGATCAGCATCCTGTACGGAGCCATGGCCGCGATCGCGTCGAAGCACATCTTCCGGCTGATCGCCTACACCTCGGTCTCGCACTTCGGGCTGATCATCCTGGGCATCTTCGTGCTCAACACCTACGGCGGAACCGGCTCCACGTTGTACATGTTCAACCACGGACTCTCGACCGCAGCGCTGTTCCTGGTCACCGGGTTCCTGATCACGCGTCGCGGCTCGGCGATGATCCCCGACTTCGGCGGAGTGGAGAAGCGCGCACCGATCCTGGCCGGGATCTTCCTGGTGGCCGGTCTGTCGACGCTGTCGCTGCCGGGACTCTCGCCGTTCGTCTCCGAGTTCCTGGTGCTGCTCGGGGCGTTCGTGAACAACTGGTGGTACGCCGTGTTCGCGGTGATCGCGATCGTGCTCTCCGCGATGTACATCCTGTGGATGTACCAGCGGACGATGACCGGGCCGATCCGGCCCGAGGTGGCCACGATGACCGACCTCAACGTCCGTGAGATCGTCGCGCTCGCGCCTGTGGTGGCACTGCTGGTCTTCTTCGGCTTCTTCCCGAAGCCGCTGACCAGCATCATCAACCCGTCGGTCTCCGCGACCCTGCAGCACGTCGGCGTGCACGACCCGACTCCCCCCGTGCCCGCCCCGTCCGCCGTCACCGGCGCAGAACAGGAGGCCCACCAGTGACCTTCCACGTGCCCAGCATCGAGTACAGCATCTTGTGGCCGATGCTCATCGTGTTCGGCGTGGCCACCATCGGCGTCCTCGTCGAGGCGTTCGTCGCACGCAAGCTGCGCTACCTGGTGCAGTCCGGTCTCGCTGCCCTGGGTCTGCTCGGCGCCCTGGCCGCCACGATCGTGGAGGCCACCAACGCGCCCCAGCGCGGCCACAACCCCGCTCACGGCTGGATCGCCGTCGAGGGGGCGATCGCGATCGACGGGCCGACCCTGTTCCTGTGGGGGATCATCCTGGTCTTCGGTCTGGGCAGCGTGGCGCTCTTCGCGGAGCGCCAGCTGGAAGGCGGAGTGACGTCGTTCGCGGGCCAGGCGGCCGCCCTGCCCGGAACACAGGCGGAGCGGGAGGCATCCACCCGGGGCCTGGAGCACACCGAGGTCTTCCCACTGATGATGTTCGCGGTCGGCGGGATGCTGCTGCTTCCCGCGTCCAACGACCTGATCACGATGTTCGTGGGGCTCGAGGTGCTGTCGCTGCCGCTGTACCTGTTGTGCGGGCTTGCACGCCACCGTCGGCTGCTGTCCCAGGAGTCCGCCCTGAAGTACTTCATGCTCGGCGCGTTCAGCTCCGGCTTCTTCCTCTACGGCATCGCGCTCACCTACGGCTTCGCCGGGTCGATGCACCTGGCCGACATCAGCGAGGCGATCAGCGGACGGATCGGCTCGCAGGGCCTGCTGCTGGGCGGCATCGCCCTGCTCGGCGTGGGGCTGATGTTCAAGGTCGGCGCGGCTCCGTTCCACTCCTGGATCCCCGACGTCTACCAAGGGGCTCCCACCGCGGTGACCGCGTTCATGTCGGCAGGCACCAAGATCGCGGCGTTCGGAGCGATGCTGCGCCTGTTCTACGTCGCGTTCGGCGCGGCTCGGTGGGACTGGACCCCGATGATGTCGATCATCGCGGTGATCACCATGCTCGTCGGCGCCTTCCTGGCGTTGATGCAGACCGACATCAAGCGGCTGCTCGCCTACTCGTCGATCTCGCACGCCGGCTTCGTGCTGGTGGGCCTGGTCGGGGCGCATGTGATCACCACTGTCGGCAGCACCCAGCTGGGCTCGGTGCAGGCGGTGCTGTTCTACCTCGCCGCCTACGGGTTCACGATCATGGGTGCCTTTGCGCTGGTCACCCTGGTCCGCGACTCCGGCGGGGAGGCCGGTCACCTCTCCCGGTGGTCCGGGCTGGGCAAGCAGTCGCCGGTGGTGGCCGGTGTGATGGCGTTCTTCCTGCTCGCGATGGCGGGGATCCCGCTCACCAGCGGCTTCACCAGCAAGTGGGCGGTGTTCACCTCCGCGCTGTCGAGCGGCTACTGGGGTCTGGTGGTGATCGGCGTGGTCCTGAGCCTGGTCGCGGCGTTCTTCTACTTCCGGGTCATCGTGCTGATGTTCTTCTCCGAGCCGGTGGGCGAGGGGGCGACGGTGGCGACGCCGAGCATGCTGACCACCATCGTGATCGCCGTGGGCTTCGCCGCCACGCTGGTCCTGGGGGTGTTCCCCGGGCCGGTCCTCGACCTGGCGGCGTCCGCAGGGCAGTTCATCCGCTGACCTACGGCCATGACCACCTCTCCAGCCGCACCCGACGACTCGTTGGCTCTGCCGATCGGCGACCCGGCCCTCGCGGACCGCCTTCGAGCCGGCCTCCGGGACGTCGAGGCGAAGCTCGAGGAGTCCACCCTCAGCGAGGCCCCGTTCGTCACCCAGGCGGCGCGGCACCTGATGACGGCCGGTGGCAAGCGGTTCCGCCCCTTGCTCGTGCTGCTCGCCGCCGAGACCGGCGACGCGGAGCACACCGACGTCGACGGTGTGGTGACGTCGGCCTGCGTGGTCGAGCTCACCCACCTGGGCTCGCTCTACCACGACGACGTCATGGACGAGGCCGCGTTGCGACGGGGCACCGACTCGGCGAACGCACGCTGGGACAACCACGTCGCGATCCTCACCGGGGACTTCCTGTTCGCGAAGTCCTCCGAGCTGACCGCCCGCCTCGGCGCGGACGCGGTGAGGATCCAGGCGCAGACGTTCGCCGAGCTCGTCGAGGGGCAGATCCTCGAGACCCTGGGCCCCGGGCCGGAGGAGGACCCGCTGGACCACTACCTACGCGTGGTCGCCGGCAAGACCGGTTCGCTGATCGCGACGTCCGCAAGGTATGGCGCGCGGTACTCCGGTGCCTCGCCGGAGGTCGAGGAGGCGTTGACGGCGTACGGCGCGGAGATCGGCACCGCCTTCCAGCTCTCCGACGACATCCTCGACATCGCCAGCGAGTCCCACCAGTCCGGCAAGACGCCGGGCACCGACCTGCGCGAAGGCGTGCCGACCCTGCCCGTGCTGATCGCACTGCGCCAGTCCGGGCCGGGCTCCCGCGACGCGGCCGCCCGGAGGCTTCGCGAGCTGGTCGAGGCGGGGCTGGCCGACGACGCGCACCACGCCGAGGCCCTGGAACTGCTGCGCACCCATCCCGCGCTGGACGAGGCCCGCTCCTACGTGATGGACCGGGCCAGAAGGGCCCAGCGGCATCTCGAGGCGGTGCCGGCCGGCCCGGCGCGCGACGCCCTCGATGCGTTCGCCGAGCTGGTGGCCACCCGCTCACGTTGAACAGGTCCTGCGGTCCCGGTCAGGCGGCCACGGCTTGGGTGGTCAGCCGCAGCTGTCGGCGCCGGTGCGTGACCAGCTCGAAGGTGAACAGCGCGAGCGCGACCCAGATCACTGCGAACCCGGCCCACCGGGCGGCCGGCATCGGCTCGCCGAGCACGAACACGCCGATCAGGAACTGGATCGTCGGGGTGAGGTACTGCAGCAGCCCGATCGTGGTCAGCGGCACCCGGGTCGCTGCCCCGCTGAAGCACAGCAGCGGCACCGCCGTCACGACTCCTGCCGTGGTCAGCAGCAGTGCGTGGCCGGCGCCGTGCGTGCCGAAGTTCGACGCCCCGGTCACGCCCAGCCACACGATGTAGGCGACTGCAACCGGTGAGAGCACGGTCGCCTCGACCGTCAGGCTCTCCACCGCGCCGACGTTCGCCTGCTTCTTGAGCAGGCCGTAGGTACCGAACGAGAACGCCAGGACCAGCGCCACCCAGGGCGGGTGGCCGTACTCGACGGTCAGGCCGATCACTGCGGCCGCCGCGAGCGCGAGCGCGATCCACTGGACCCGGCGCAGCCGCTCGCCGAGGATCAGCACGCCCATCAGCACGGTCACCAGCGGGTTGATGAAGTAGCCGAGCGAGGTCTCCACGACGTGGGCGTTGTTGACGCCCCAGATGTAGGTTCCCCAGTTCACGCCGATCACCACCGCGGCGATGCTGAGCAGGGTGCGCGTGCGGCTGTCGGCGAGCACCCGGCGGACCCGCGCGCCACGACGTACGACGAGGACGAGCACCGCCATCACGACCAGGGACCAGAAGATCCGGTGTGCCAGGATCTCGACCGCACCGGCCGGCTCGAGCAGCGGCCAGTAGAGCGGGAAGAGACCCCACATCGCGTAGGCAGCCACGCCCAGGAGAAGGCCGCGCCTGTTCTCTGCCACGAGAGAAGGCTAAGTCATCGGTAAGGTGTGTCCAAGCGGTTTGCCACTGTCTGAGACGCGGCCAGGTGCCCGTCAGCCGGCGTCAGGCCACGGCCCAGGTGTCGGTGCCCGTAAGGAGCGCCGCGAGTGCTTCGTCGATGTCGTCGGTGCCCTGCCGGGCGGTGCTGATCTGCTCGCGGGCCAGGTCGTCGTACGTCGGCTTCTCGACGTTGCGGAAGATCCCGATCGGGGCTCGCGAGACCACACCGGTGTCGGTGAGCCGGGACAGTGCGAACGCCGTGGTCGGGTCCTCCAGTGTCGCGTCGTGCACCACGATGTCCGCATCGTCAGCCTCGGCGGTCGCGACGACCTTCATGCCCCCGGTCGCCCGGTCGCGCACCACCGCGCGCGACCCGTCGGGACCGAAGCGGATCGGCTCGCCGTGCACCAGCGGGATGACCGCGTTCTCGTCGGCGTCCTTGCCGGAGAGCACGTCGTAGGCACCGTCGTTGAAGATCGGGCAGTTCTGGTAGATCTCCACCAGTGCGGTGCCGCGGTGCTGCGCCGCCGCGGTGAGCACAGAGGTCAGGTGCTTGCGGTCGGAGTCGATCGTGCGTGCCACGAACGTGCCCTCGGCGCCGAGCGCCAGCGACACCGGGTTGAACGGGTTGTCGAGCGACCCCATGGGGGTGGACTTGGTGATCTTGCCGGGCTCGGACGTGGGGGAGTACTGGCCCTTGGTCAGCCCGTAGATCCGGTTGTTGAACAGCAGGATCTTCAGGTTCACGTTGCGGCGCAGCGCGTGGATCAGGTGGTTGCCGCCGATCGACAGCGAGTCCCCGTCGCCGGTGATCACCCACACCGACAGGTCCTTGCGGGCGGTGGCCAGGCCGGTGGCGATCGCCGGGGCTCGGCCGTGGATGGAGTGCATCCCGTAGGTGTCCAGGTAGTAGGGGAACCGCGCGGCGCAGCCGATGCCGGAGATCATCACCACGTTCTCGCGGGCGATGTTCAGGTCCGGGAGGAAGCCTTGGAACGCAGCCAGGATGGCGTAGTCGCCGCAGCCGGGGCACCAGCGGACCTCCTGGTCCGAGGCGAAGTCCTTGCGGGTCAGCTTCTCCTCGGTCGTCGGCACGTCCCGCAGCCCGGGGCGCGGCAGGTCGACCTGGCTCATCGGACTTCCTCCGTCTGCTGGTTTCCGCTGTTCAGCGGGTCGTCGCCGGTCTGCGCCTCGACGAGGTCGGTGATCGCCTCGGCGAGCTCCGCAGCCCGCAGCGGCAGGCCCCGCACCCGGTTGTAGCCCACGACGTCGACAAGGAACTTCGCGCGCAGCAGCATGGACAGCTGCCCGAGGTTCATCTCGGGGACCAGCACCGCGTCGTACCTCTTCAACACCTCACCGAGGTCGTTGGGGAACGGGTTGAGGTGCCGCAGGTGCGCCTGCGCGACCTTCAGCCCCTTGTTGCGCACGTGGCGTACGGCGGCGCCGATCGGGCCGTACGTCGAGCCCCAGCCCAGCACCAGCACCCGGGCGCCCCGACCGTCGGGGCCGGCTGGGTCGTCCACTTCCGTGGGTGGGATGGTCTCGGCGACCCGCTCCACCTTGGCGGCGCGGGTGCGGACCATGAAGTCGTGGTTGGCCGGGTCGTAGGAGATGTTCCCGGTGCCGTCGTTCTTCTCCAGGCCCCCGATCCGGTGCTCGAGGCCCTTGGTGCCCGGCACCGCCCACGGGCGGGCCAGCGTCTCCTCGTCGCGCAGGTAGGGCCAGAACGTGCTCTCGCCGTCGTCGCCGGTGTGGTTGGGCTCGGTGGCGAAGCGGGGCTCGATGCGTGGCAGCTGCTCCACGTCCGGGATCTGCCAGGGCTCCGAGCCGTTGGCCAGGTAGCCGTCCGAGAGCAGCATCACCGGGGTGCGGTAGGTGACCGCGATCCGCGCCGCCTCCAGGGCCGCGTCGAAGCAGTCGGCCGGGGAGCGCGGCGCCACGATCGGCACCGGCGCCTCGCCGTTGCGGCCGAACATCGCCTGCAGCAGGTCGGCCTGCTCGGTCTTGGTGGGCAGGCCGGTGGACGGGCCGCCGCGCTGGATGTCCACGACCACCAGCGGCAGCTCGAGCATCACGCCGAGCCCGATGGTCTCCGACTTCAGCGCCACCCCGGGGCCGGAGGTGGTGGTGACGCCCAGCGACCCGGCGAACGCCGCGCCCAGCGCCGCGCCGATGCCGGCGATCTCGTCCTCGGCCTGGAACGTGGTCACGCCGAACCGCTTGTGCCGCGACAGCTCGTGCAGCACGTCGGAGGCCGGGGTGATCGGGTAGGAGCCAAGGAACAGCGGCAGCCCGGACTGCACCGAGGAGGCCACCAGGCCGTAGGCGAGGGCCAGGTTGCCGGTGATGTTCCGGTAGCGGCCGGTCGGCATCGGGGCCGGCTTGACTTCGTACTGCACCACGAACGTCTCGGTGGTCTCACCGAAGTTCCAGCCAGTCTTGAACGCGGTCACGTTGGCGTCGCGGATGTCGGGCACCTTCGCGAACCGGCGCTCCAGGAACGCGATGGTCGCATCGACCGGCCTGCCGTACATCCACGACAGCAGGCCGAGCGCGAACATGTTCTTGGCGCGGGCGGCGTCCTTGCGGGACAGCCCGAACTCCTTGACCGCCTCCACGGTCATGCTGGTCAGGTCGACGCTGTGCACCGCGAACTCGTCGAGCTCGTCGGTCTCGAGCGGGTCGTGGTCGTAGCCGGCCTTGGCCAGGTTGCGGCCGTTGAAGTCGTGGCTGTCGACGATGATCGTCGCGCCCTTCTTCAGGTCCTGCAGGTTGGCCTTGAGCGCCGCCGGGTTCATCGCCACGAGCACGTCGGGGGTGTCGCCCGGGGTGAGGATGTCGTGGTCTGCGAAGTGCACCTGGAAGGACGACACGCCGGGCAACGTCCCGGCGGGTGCCCGGATCTCGGCGGGGAAGTTCGGCAGGGTGGACAGGTCGTTGCCGAACGACGCCGACTGCTGGGTGAAACGGTCGCCGGTCAGCTGCATGCCGTCGCCAGAGTCGCCGGCGAAGCGGATGATCACGCGGTCGAGCTGCTTGACCTGCTTGGTCACGCTGTCGCCCTCTCTCCCCAAGTGCTGTCAGACGGGTGCGGTCCGAGTCGGGGACAGGCCGATCGGCCCCGATTCCCTGTCGACACTACCCTCCCTGCCTCATGCTACGTCCGCGCTCAACGTGGTCCCTGACACGTCCAGATCACGGGTTTTCTCCTAGACTCGGGCGCGTGGCGGACTACTACGCGGCCTACCTGCCGCTGCTGGTGATCCTGGTCGCCGGCGCGCTGCTCGTGGCCGCCATGTTCGCGGGCAACCGGCTGCTGCGCCCCTCCCACCCGACCGCCGACAAGCGGCTGCCGTACGAGTGCGGAGTGGACCCGGTCGGCGAGGGCTGGGCCCAGACCCATGTGCGCTACTACGTCTACGCCTTCCTCTACGTGATCTTCGCCGTCGACGCGGTCTTCCTGTTCCCGTGGGCCACCGTGTTCGGCGGCCTCGGCTGGGCCACGGTCGCGGAGATGGGGGTGTTCGTCGGGTTCGTCTCGGTTGGCCTGCTCTACGCGTGGCGCAAGGGGGTGCTGACGTGGACGTGACCGACCTGGGGATGCCCGGGGTGGGCCCGGAGCTCGGGGGGCTGCAGCGGCTGGCGCCGAAGCCGGCCCGCTACCTGCTCAACTGGGGCCGGAAGTACTCCCTGTGGGTGTTCAACTTCGGGCTGGCCTGCTGCGCGATCGAGTTCATCGCCACCTCGATGGCGCGTCACGACTTCATCCGGCTCGGCGTGATCCCGTTCGCGCCCGGTCCGCGCCAGGCCGACCTGATGGTCGTCTCCGGGACCGTCACCGACAAGATGGCCCCGGCCATCAGGCGGCTCTACGCGCAGATGCCGGAGCCGAAGTACGTCATCTCGTTCGGCTCGTGCTCCAACTCCGGGGGCCCCTACTGGGACTCCTACTGCGTGACCAAGGGCGTGGACCAGATCATCCCCGTCGACGTGTACGTGCCCGGCTGCCCGCCGCGCCCGGAGGCGCTGTTGCAGGGCATCTTGAAGCTGCAGGAGAAGATCGACGCCGAGTCGCTGCCGCAGCGGTACGACGGGCACCGCGGTGCGGCCTCGCTGACCAGGCCGCTGCTCGGTCCGGAGCCGTCACCGTGAAGCAGCTGTGGCCGGGGCGGGTCCGCGCGGCGTTCGCCGACGAGCTCGGCGAGCGGGCGTACGTCGAGGAGGGCTTCGGCCCGGTGACCGTCGACGTGCCCGCGGACTCCTGGCACGACTCGGTGCTGCTGGCCCGCGACGGCCTCGGGTGCACCTTCTTCGACTGGCTCTCGGCGGTCGACGAGCTCGACGACGGGTTCCGGCTGGTGTGCCATCTCGCGCACCACCGGGCCGGCCGCACCGATCACCTGCTGCTGCGGGCCCTGCTGCCGCGCGAGGCGGCCGCCGCCCCGAGCGTCGCCGATGTCTTCCGCGGTGCGCGCTGGCACGAGCGGGAGACCCACGAGATGTTCGGTGTCGAGTTCACCGTGGACGGCCGGCCGCTCGAGCTCGCGCCGCTGCTGCTCCCCGAGCAGTTCGAGGGTCACCCGCTGCGCAAGGAGTTCGTGCTCGCCTCGCGGGTGGTCAAGCCGTGGCCGGGCGCGAAGGAACCCGGCGAGTCCGGTGAGGCCGCCCCGTCGCGACGCCGTACCCGCCCTCCCGGCGTGCCCGAGCCCGAGCAGTGGGGGCCGCACCCGCCCGGTGGCCCGGATGGCTGAGCTCGCGGACGCGGTGCTGCGCGTCGTACTGGTCATCGCGGCGTTCCTGCTGCTGCCGCTGCTGGTCGGCCAGACCGAGCACAAGGTGATGGCGCACATGCAGAGCCGGGTCGGTCCGATGTACGCCGGCGCCTTCCACGGCTGGGCGCAGCTGGTCGCCGACGGGGTGAAGTTCGTGCAGAAGGAGGACGTGGTCCCCGCCGACGCGGATCCGTGGGTGTTCCGGCTGGCGCCCGCGGTGGCGTTGCTCCCCTACCTGGTCGCGCTGCTCGCGATCCCGCTCGGGCCGGGTCTGGTGGGCCAGGACTTCGACATCGGGCTGTTCTTCGTGCTGGCGGTGATGGGCGTCGGCGTGATCGGCACGCTGATGGGCGGCTGGTCGAGCGCCAACAAGTTCAGCCTGCTGGGCGGGATCCGGGTCGCGGCCCAGCTGATGGCCTACGAGCTGCCGTTCGTGCTGGCCGCGGCCTCCGTGGCGATGGCCGCGGGCACCCTGTCGCTGAGCGGCATCGTGGAGGCCTGGAGCCCGTGGTGGCTGCTGTGGCAGCTGCCCGGTGCGGTGGTGTTCTTCGTCGCGGGGCTCGCGGAGCTGCAGCGGCCGCCGTTCGACATGCCCGTAGCGGACGCGGAGATCGTGTTCGGCCCGTTCACCGAGTACGGCGGGCTGCGGTTCGCGCTGTTCATCCTCGCGGAGTACGCCGGCATCGTGGTGCTGTCCGCGCTCACCACGGTGCTGTTCCTCGGAGGCTGGCACGGACCGGTCCCCGCCGCGCTCGGCTGGCTGTGGACGCTGGCCAAGACCGGCCTCGTGGCGTTCGTGGTGGTGTGGG
>DASSKK010000025.1:0-3359 GCA_035690495.1 Nocardioidaceae bacterium
CTGGCCGCGGCCCCGCGGCTGGGGGCGTCAAGGACACAGCGTGGCCGCCTCGATCGTGGTCGCCGCCGCCGCGCAGCGTGCGTCGTGCTGCCCCAGCGCTCGTCGCCGGAACACCCTCGGGTTCACCTGCCGGGACCAGGCCCCGAAGGGGTAGCCACCCTGTCGATCATCGTCGACTAGTGCCGGAAAACGGGCTGACCTGCGCAAACGCGTTCTCGGAACCGTTGGGCGTCGTCGGCGATCGCCGGTCTCGGCCGGACTTCTTGCGGACTGTTTGCGGACCGCTCACCCATCACAGCTTCTCCGGAAGCAGCGTGAAGTGGCCGCCGTCCTTCGGAGTGATCGCCGGGAAGTGGCGACGGTCGAAGGTGGCAATCTCGCGCACGCCGAGGCGCTCGGCGACAGCAACTACCGACGCGTCCGTGCCGCCCAGCGGGAAGGACGCGTACTGGCGAACCAGATCGGCCATCCGCTCCACGTCGTCGGTGGTCAGGTCGACCAGCTGGAACGTACCGTCGGCCACGGCCTCGAGAAAGGCAGCCTCGACCTCGGCCCCACCATGCGCGTTCAGCCAGTAGCAGGTCTCGGCAAGCACCGTTGGCGGCAGCACGAGGGTCTCCCCCGCCATGTGCAGGTCACGGAAGAGGTTGTTGGCCGTGAAGTAGTGATCGTCCCGCTCGTTCGACAGCGCGACGAGCGGACCTGTGTCGCAGACGATCATCAACCGCGTTCGCTGCCGAAGCCCCGCGATAGAACCGCGTCGATGGACTCCGGCGACGAGCCGTTCTTCGGACCGTCCTTGATCATTCCGGCGAACCTTGGAGGCCAGGTGCCCTTCGGCTTCCGACCAGCCAGCCGACGTGCGTCCGCGAGCAGCACATCAACCTGGTCGTCGGGCAAGCCCTCGATCAGGTGGATGAGTTCATCACGGTTGGCAGTCATGCCTGGAGTCTAGAGGTCGGGACAGACAAACGCTCGGAGCTCGGCGACGAGCATCCGGTGGGGCGCGCGCCGTTCGTAACCGTGGGCACGCGCGAGTGCCAAGAACGAGGACGACGGCCCAGCAAATGACGTGAAACTACGCCGGCAGCCCGCCGAGGTCCTCGAGCTCTTCGACGCTGAGGCCGGTCATGAGCGACACAGCAGCGGCATCCGTGCCGTTGAGCTGGCCAAGCGCAGCCTTGACCCCCGCGTTGATCTCATCGCGGTGCGCGTCGATGTACTCGCGCACGGCAGCGTCAACGACGTCCTTCTTCGAGCGGGACATGAAGTGAGCTGCGTGCGATACGAGCTCGTCGGTGGCGGCGTCGACCTTGATCGGCGCAGTAGCGGTAGCCATCGCGCTGCCCTCCTTCTTGAGTACCAAAGTACCATCGTCTACCGCCGAGGCAGACCACGCGGGGGTAAGGCATCCGGCGCGCATGAGCGATCCGCCAGTGGGCGCCGGCGCACGCCGATAACCTCAGAGGCACCATGAGCACCGGAGACGACGCCAGCCGCCTTGCCGCAGAGGCGCGCGCCCGTGTGCTCATCGACCGACAGCTCACCGACGCGGGCTGGTCGGTGCAGGACAGCAGGTCGCTCAATCTGTTCGCGGCCCAGGGCGTCGCGCGCCGCGAGGCAACGATGGCGACCGGGCACGGTCGAGCCGACTACCTGCTCTACGTCGATCAGAAGGTCGTCGGGGTGATCGAGGCCAAGCCGGAGGGCACGCCGCTGTCCGGTGTCGAGTGGCAGTCCGCGATGTACGCCGACGGCCTTCCGCCCGACGTCAGGTTGGCGGCCCTGACCAAGGACGGCCGGCTCCCGTTCGTGTTCGAGGCGAGTGGCACCGAGACCCACTTCACCAACGGGTTCGACCCCGAGCCGCGGGCCCGCCGGATCTTCAACTTCCCCAAGGCGGCCACCCTCGCCAAGACCCTCCGAGGGAAGGACGAGGAACACCCCACCTGGCGGGGCAAGGTCACCGCGATGCCGCCGCTGGATATTACTCCCCTAAGGCCTGCGCAGATCGAGGCGATCACCGGCGTCGAGCAGAGCCTGCGCGAGCAGTGCTACGACCGGAGCCTGGTGCAAATGGCGACCGGCGCCGGCAAGACCTACACCGCCGTGACGCTGTCCTACCGGCTGCTGAAGTTCGGCGGATTCGACCGGATCCTGTTCCTGGTCGACCGCAACAACCTGGCCAAGCAGACGATGGCCGAGTTCGAGAACTACCGCACCCCCGACGACGGCCGCCGCTTCACCGAGCTCTACAACGTGAACCGGCTCAACCGCGGCCCGATGCCGGAGTCGACGGCCCTCGCGATCTCTACCATCCAGCGCGTCTTCAAGGCGCTGCGCAACGAGGAGGTTGGCGAGAGCGACGACCCCGAGCTGGACGGCTGGGTGCCAGACGCCCCGGTCACCGTCGCCTACAACGCCGACATCCCACCGGAGACGTTCGACCTGATCGTTGTCGACGAGGCTCATCGTTCGATCTACGGCCAGTGGCGCGGCGTCCTGGAGTACTTCGACGCCCATGTCGTCGGCCTCACCGCGACCCCCGGAAAGCAGACCTTCGGGTTCTTCAAGCAGAACCTCGTCTCCGAGTACACCTACCCGCAGTCGGTGGCTGACAACGTGAACGTGGACTTCGACGTCTATCGGATCAAGACCCAGATCAGCGAGCAGGGCTCGACGATCGAGGCCGGCACGGTCGTCCCGAAGGTCGACCGGCGCACCCGCGCTCAGCGCTACGAGGCACTAGACGAGGACCTGGAGTACACCAGCGGCCAGCTCGACCGCGCGGTGACCGCGACCGACCAGATCCGCACCGTGCTGGAGGCCTTCCGGGACAAGCTCTTCACCGAGATCTTCCCTGGCCGCACGACGGTCCCGAAGACTCTCATCTTCGCCAAGGACGACGCCCACGCCGAGGAGATCGTCACCCAGGTACGCGAGGTGTTCGGCAAGGGCAACGACTTCGCCGCCAAGATCACCTACACGGCCCGAAACGCGGACCAGCAGCTCGCCGCCTTCCGCACCAGCCCGGCTCTCCGGATCGCGGTCACCGTCGACATGATCGCCACCGGAACTGACGTGAAGCCGCTGGAGTGCGTGTTCTTCATGCGCGACGTGCGCTCGCCACAGTACTTCGAGCAGATGAAGGGCCGGGGCGCCCGCACCATCCCCTCGGCCGACTTCCAGGCAGTGACCCCGGACGCCAAGCAGAAGACCCGCTTCGTGCTCATCGACGCCATCGGGGTCACCGAGCACGACTTCGTCGAGCCGCCGCTCAACCGCGAGAAGTCGGTCAGCCTCCAGAAGCTGCTGGAGAAGGCCGCCAACCTGACCATCACCGAGGACGAGACGGCAAC
>DASSKK010000026.1:0-23933 GCA_035690495.1 Nocardioidaceae bacterium
GACCGTCGCGTCCGGGGCCGGGCCGGAAGAGTGCGTCGAGCAGATCGACCTCGGGGGGCCGTCGATGGTCCGGGCGGCCGCCAAGAACCATCCGTCCGTCACGATCGTGACCTCCCCCGATCGCTATCCAGCCGTGGTCGAGGCGGTCGCGCGGGGTGGGTTCACCCTCGCTGACCGGCAGCGGCTGGCGGCCGAGGCGTTCGCCCACACCGCGGCCTACGACGTGGCGGTGGCCGGCTGGATGGCCGGCACCCTCTCGCCCGACGACTCCGGTTGGCCGGCGTCCGTGGGCGCGACCTACGAGCGGCATGCGGTGCTGCGCTACGGCGAGAACCCGCACCAGGCCGCGGCCCTCTACGCCGACGACTCGGGAGCCGGACTGGCCGCCGCGGAGCAGTTGCACGGCAAGGAGATGTCCTACAACAACTACGTGGACACCGACGCCGCCCGGCGGGCGGCGGGCGACTTCGACGTCCCTGCGGTGGCGATCATCAAGCACGCCAACCCGTGCGGGATCGCCGTCGGGTCCACCGTCGCCGAGGCCCACCGGCGGGCGCACGAGTGCGACCCGGTCAGCGCGTTCGGCGGTGTGATCGCAACGAACCGGCGAGTGTCGGTCGAGATGGCCGAGCAGGTGGCGGCGGTGTTCACCGAGGTGATCGTGGCGCCGGCGTACGACGCGGGCGCCGTGGAGGTCCTGCAGGGCAAGAAGAACATCCGGATCCTGGTCTGTCCGCTCGACGAGCAACCGACCACCACCGAGTTCCGGGGCATCTCCGGCGGCCTGCTGGTCCAGCAGGTCGACCACGTGGACGCGGTGACCGAGGGCGGCGGCGACGACCCGGCCAGCTGGACCCTGGCCACCGGTGCACCCGCGAGCGAGCAGGTGCTCGCCGACCTCGCCTTCGCCTGGCGGGCGTGCCGGGCGACGAAGTCGAACGCGATCCTGCTCGCCCGGGACGGCGCCTCGGTCGGCATCGGCATGGGGCAGGTCAACCGGGTCGACTCCTGCCGGCTCGCGGTGGAGCGCGCAGGGGAGCGTGCCACGGGGTCGGTGGCTGCCTCCGACGCCTTCTTCCCCTTCGAGGACGGCCCCCAGATCCTGATCGACGCCGGTGTCTCTGCGATCGTGCAGCCGGGCGGCTCGGTACGCGACGAGCTGACGGTCAAGGCCTGTGAGGCGGCCGGGGTGACCATGTACGTCACCGGCACCCGCCACTTCGCCCACTGAGTCAGCGAGAGGAACCTCACCTGTGACAGCCCAGCGCCTGGACGGATCCGCCACCCTGAAGGTGATCAAGGCCGAGCTCACCGAGCGCGTCCGGCTGCTCGCCGAACGGGGGATCGTGCCCGGACTCGGCACCGTGATGGTCGGCGACGACCCCGGGAGCCAGTGGTACGTCGGTGCCAAGCACAAGGACTGCGCAGAGCTCGGCATCGCGTCGTTCCGCCACGACCTGCCGGCGGGCACCAGCCAGGCCGAGGCCGAAGCCGTCATCGACGAGCTCAACGCCGACCCGGCGTGCACCGGCTTCATCGTCCAGCAGCCGACCGGTCTCGACGAGTTCGCGCTGCTCTCCCGGGTCGCGCCGGACAAGGACGTCGACGGCCTGCACCCGACCAACCTGGGCAAGCTGGTCCTCGGGGAGCCCGGTCCGCTGCCGTGCACGCCGGTGGGTGTCATCGAGCTGCTACGCCGCCACGACGTACCGATCGCCTCGGCGGAGGTCGTCGTCGTCGGCCGCGGCCTCACCGTGGGCCGGCCGCTCGGGCTGCTGCTGACGCGGCGCTCGGAGAACGCCACCGTCACGTTGTGCCACACCGGCACCCGGGACCTGGCGGCCCACCTGCGGCGCGCCGACATCGTGGTCGCGGCGGCGGGCGTCCCCGGCCTCGTCACCGGCGACCTGGTCAAGCCCGGTGCCGCGGTGCTCGACGTGGGGGTCTCACGCGTCGACGGCAAGATCGCCGGCGACGTGGACGACTCGGTGTGGGACGTGGCCGGCTGGGTCTCGCCCAACCCCGGCGGGGTGGGCCCGATGACCCGGGCGATGCTGTTGAGCAACATCGTCGACGCGGCCGAGCGGAACGCGGGGTGAGCGAAGCCGGCCCGACCGAGCCCCCGGAGCCGCTGCCGGAGCCGGAGGTCGGCCGTCGCTACCCCTCGACGCTCGGTGGTGGCCTCTACCTGCTGGCCCTGCTCGGCGTCGCCGTCGGGTTGGTGATCTCGGTCCTCGACGACTGGCGGGTCGGCGTGCGCTGGATCGGCGGGGCACTGCTGTTCGCGGCGCTGTGCCGGCTGCTGGTGCCCGGGAGGGAGGCCGGCATGCTGGCCGTGCGCAACCGGTTCCTCGACAGCGTCCTGCTCATCGGTGGCGGGGCGCTGCTGATCTTCCTCGCGACCTCGATCCCCAACCAGCCGCTCTGACCGCGCTCGTTCCCCGCTGCGCTCAGATCAGGCCCAGCTCCTGCACGGCGTCGCGCTCCTCGGCCAGCTCGGCCGCGGTGGCGTCCATCCGGCCCCGCGAGAAGTCGTCGATCTCCAGCCCGGAGACGACCTCCCAGTCGCCGCCGGAGGTGGTGACCGGGAAGGAGTAGACCAGGCCCTCGGGGACGCCGTAGGAGCCGTCGGACTTCACCGCCATCGACACCCAGTCGCCCGCTGCCGACCCGTGCAGCCAGTCGTGGGCGGCGTCGATGGTCGCCGAGGCGGCCGAGGCCGCGGAGGA
Source organism: Nocardioidaceae bacterium (assembly GCA_035690495.1). GTDB lineage: Bacteria > Actinomycetota > Actinomycetes > Propionibacteriales > Nocardioidaceae > DASSKK01. The sequence continues at coordinate 2,730 of DASSKK010000026.1, forward strand.
CGAGCCACGAGCCTCGATGATCGCGGCACCGCGCTTGGCGACGGTGGGGCTGAAGTCACTCTCGAGCCAGTCCTGGTCGCCCACGGCCTCCGCCGCGTTGCGGCCGCCGACCTCGCAGTGGAACAGGTCGGGGTACTGGGTGGCGGAGTGGTTGCCCCAGATGGTCATCTTCTTGATGTCGGTGACCGCTGCGCCGGTCTTCGCGGCCAGCTGCGAGATCGCCCGGTTGTGGTCGAGCCGGGTCAGCGCGGAGAACCGCTCGTCGGGGATGTCGGGGGCGTTGCTCATCGCGATCAGGGCGTTGGTGTTCGCCGGGTTGCCGGTGACGCCGATCCGTACGTCGTCCGCCGCGACCGCGTTGAGGGCCTTGCCCTGGGCGGTGAAGATCGCGCCGTTCGCCTCGAGGAGGTCACTTCGCTCCATGCCCGGGCCGCGCGGGCGGGCGCCGACCAGCAGGGCGAGGTTGACGCCGTCGAAGATCCGCTCGGCGTCGTCACCGGTCTCCACACCTGCCAGCGTCGGGAAGGCGCAGTCGTCGAGCTCCATCACGACGCCCTCGAGGGCCTTCAGCGCCGGCGTGATCTCGAGCAGGCGCAGCTCGATCGGGGTGTCCGCGCCGAGCAGCGAGCCGCTGGCCAGACGGAAGAGCAGGCTGTAGCCGATCTGGCCGGCGGCACCGGTCACGGCCACCTTGACGGGGGCACTGGACAATTTCGTCACCTCGGGGGAGTGGGGGTCTGCTTCCGACGCTAGCAGCGGGCGGAGCCGCGATACCCCGAGGGTGTCTGGGGCGCCGAAGGTTGCTAGCGTCGCCGGAGTGACCGACTCGAGCATCATCTACACGCAGACCGACGAGGCCCCGCTGCTGGCGACGTACTCGTTCTTCCCCGTGATCAGCGCCTACGCCGGGGCGGCCGGTGTCTCCGTCGAGACTCGTGACATCTCGCTGGCGGGCCGGATCATCGCCAGCTTCCCCGAGCGGCTGCACCCCGAGCAGCAGATCGGCGACGCGCTCGCGGAGCTGGGCGAGCTCGCCGAGAGGCCCGAGGCCAACATCATCAAGCTGCCCAACATCAGCGCCTCGATCCCGCAGCTCAAGGCCGCGATCGCCGAGCTGAAGGAGCAGGGCTACGACCTGCCCGACTACCCCGACGACCCGAAGTCGGAGGAGGACAAGGACGTCCGCGCCCGCTACGACAAGGTCAAGGGCAGCGCGGTCAACCCGGTGCTCCGGCAGGGCAACTCCGACCGTCGCGCGCCGGACTCGGTCAAGCGCTTTGCGCGCAGCCACCCGCACCGGATGGGCGCGTGGTCGAAGGACTCCCGGACCAACGTCGCGCACATGGACGCCGGCGACTTCCGCACTGAGGAGAAGTCCGTCGTGATCGACCGCGACCGGTCGCTGCGCATCGAGCTCGTCGGCGACGACGGGTCCACGACGGTGCTCAAGGACTCGGTCGGCGTGCTGGCGGGGGAGGTGGTCGACGCGACCGTGATGCGGATCGCGGCACTGCGCGAGTTCCTCGCCGAGCAGATCGCCCGGGCCAAGGCGGAGGGCGTGCTCTTCTCGGTGCACCTGAAGGCCACCATGATGAAGGTCTCCGACCCGGTCATCTTCGGACACGTGATCCGTGCGTTCCTGCCCGACCTGTTCGCCGACCACGCGCAGGCTCTGAAGTCGCTCGGCTGGAGCCCCAACGACGGGCTCGGTGCCCTGTTCAAGGCGGTCGAGTCGCTGCCGGACGACGAGCGGGAGGCGATCGAGGACGCCGTACGCCGTGGGCTGGCGGACGGCCCCGAGCTGGCCATGGTCGACTCCGACCGGGGGATCACCAACCTGCACGTGCCGAGTGACGTGATCGTGGACGCCTCGATGCCGACGATGATCCGCACCTCCGGGCATATGTGGGACCCGGCCGGCGAGGAAGCCGACACACTGGCGGTGATCCCGGACAGCAGCTACGCCGGCATCTACCAGGTGGTGATCGATGACTGCCGCGCGAACGGTGCCTACGACCCCACCACGATCGGCTCTGTGTCCAACGTCGGGCTGATGGCCCAGGCCGCGGAGGAGTACGGCTCTCACGACAAGACCTTCGAGATCCCCACCACCGGCGCGGTCCGGGTCGTCGCTGATGATGCTGCGGACGGTGACGTCTTGATCCAGCACCCGGTCGCCGCCGGGGACATCTGGCGGATGTGCCAGACCAAGGACGTGCCGGTCCGCGACTGGGTCAGGCTCGCCGTCACCCGGGCACGTGCCACCGGCGCCCCCGCCGTGTTCTGGCTCGACGAGGACCGGGCGCACGATGCGAACCTGATCGCGAAGGTCCGCGAGTACCTGTCCGACCACGACACAGACGGTCTGGACATCTCGATCAAGGCACCGGTCGACGCGATCGCTTTCTCGCTCCAGAGGTTCCGCAACGGCGAGGACACCATCTCCGTGACCGGCAACGTGCTGCGCGACTACCTCACCGATCTCTTCCCGATCATCGAGCTTGGCACCAGCGCGAAGATGCTGTCGGTGGTTCCGCTCATCGAGGGCGGCGGGCTGTTCGAGACCGGCGCGGGAGGATCGGCGCCCAAGCACGTGCAGCAGGTGCTCAAGGAGAACCACCTGCGCTGGGACAGCCTCGGTGAGTTCCTGGCGCTCGCGGTCAGCTTCGACAAGGTCGCCGAGGCCATGGGCAACGAGCAGGCGGCGGTGCTCGCGGCGACTCTCGACGCCGCGACCGGCCGGCTCCTCGAGGAGAACAAGTCGCCCAGCCGCAAGGTGGGGGAGATCGACAACCGCGGCAGCCACTTCTACCTGGCGCTGTACTGGGCGCAGGAGCTCGCCGGCCAGAAGGACGACGAGCAGCTTGCCGCCACGTTCTCCTCGCTGGCCGACGCGCTCGCCGACCAGGAGGACACCATCACCGAGGAGCTGATCGGCGCTCAAGGGGACTCGGTGGAGCTCGGTGGCTACTACCTGCCGGATCCTGACCGGGTGGACGCGGTGATGCGCCCGTCGAAGACGCTGAACCAGGCCCTGGACTCGCTGGGCGAGGGTTGAGATGAGCGGCTCCGCCGGTGAGCCGAGCGAGGCGAGCCTCTCCGGCGCCAGGCTCACCGCCGCGGAGATCTTCCGGGTGGCGGTGCAGACCGGGGAGGAGGAGCTCCGACGTTCCTCGGCCGGGCTCGGCCTGTCCGGGATCGCAGCGGGGCTCGGCATGGGCCTGACCGGCCTGGGCTCGGCGACCATCCTGGCGGTCGCGGGGGAGGACGCGTCCGGTCACCTGCTTGCCTCTCTGCTCTACCCCCTCGGCTTCATCGTCGTCATCCTCGGTCGTGCCCAGCTGTTCACCGAGAACACCCTGTTCCCGATCCTGGTGATCCTCGACAAGAGACGGGACATCGCCAGCACGTTGCGGTTGTGGGCCGTGGTGTTCGTGACGAACATCCTCGGGGCGCTGCTGTTCGCCGTGCTCGCGATGAAGACCCCGTCGCTGTCCGAGGAGCTCCGCTCGGCGCTGTCCGCCCTCGGCCGGCACACCGTCGAGGGCAGCTTCGGCCACCTCTTCTGGGCAGGGGTACTCGGCGGCTGGATCATCGCGCTGATGGCCTGGCTGGTCACCGCGGCCCGCTTCTCGATCGGCCAGATCGTGCTGGTCTACCTGATGACGTTCGTGGTCGGCGCCGCCGGGCTGGCGCACTGCATCGCGGGCAGCGGCGAAGCGCTCTCCGCGGCCCTCGCGGGCGACGTCTCGACCGGCACCTACCTGCTCTGGCTGCTGGCCGCGACCCTCGGCAACACCGTCGGCGGGGTGCTGATCGTCAGCCTGCTCAACTACGGCCAGGTCGTCGGCTCCGGGCGGGACCACTCGCGTGACGCGACGTAGCGGCTGGGCGACGCTGGCGTTGGCCTGCGGCGGGTTCGCGATCGGCACCACGGAGTTCGTCACCATGGGCCTGCTGCCGCAGGTCGCCCACGGCATCGACGTCTCCATCCCGACGGCAGGCCACCTCATCTCGGCGTACGCCGTCGGCGTCGTGGTCGGCGCACCCGCGATCGCGATCCTCGGCGCGCGCCTGCCGCGCAAGGGGCTGCTGGTCGCGCTGATGGTGTGGTTCGCCGCGGGAAACGCGGCCAGCGCCCTTGCGGCCGGCTACGGCATGCTGACCGTGGCCCGCTTCCTGTCGGGCGTGCCGCACGGGGCGTTCTTCGGGGTGGCGTCCCTGGTCGCGGCCTCGATGGTCGACCCGGCGCGACGCGGACGCGCGGTCAGCCTGGTGATGGTGGGCCTGCCGGTCGCCAACATCGTCGGTGTGCCCGCCGCGACCTGGATGGGCCAGCACCTCGGCTGGCGCTCGGCGTACTGGTCGGTGGCCGTGCTCGGGCTGGCGACCGTCGCGCTGGTCGCCTGCTTCGTGCCCCGCTGCCCGCCCGACCGCGCGGCGACCGGTCGCGCAGAGCTGAGGGCGTTCGCGAACCTTCAGGTCTGGCTGACCCTGCTGGTCGGCGCGATCGGCTTCGGTGGGATGTTCGCGATGTACAGCTACATCGCGCCGACGATCACCGACGTCACCGGGCTGCCGGAGGCGACGGTGCCGCTGTTCCTGCTCGTCTACGGCCTCGGCGGGACCGTCGGCACCTACCTGGCCGGCAAGCTCGCCGACTGGTCGGTGCTGCGCTCGCTCGCAGTCGGCTCCGGCGGGATGGGCGTAGCACTGGCAGTGTTCGGCTGGACTGCCCACCACGCCTTCGCCGCCGGGGTGACCGTGTTCGCGGTCGCGGCGCTGGGCTCGGTGATGGTGGTCAACCTGCAGATGAGGCTGATGCACGTGGCCGGGCGTGCCCAGACGCTCGGCGCGGCGATGAACCACGCCTCGTTGAACGCTGCCAACGCGCTCGGCGCCTGGCTCGGGGGTCTGGTGATCGCCGCCGGCTGGGGGCTGACCGCGCCCAGCTGGGTGGGGGCCGGGTTGTCGCTGTCCGGGCTGGCCGTGCTGGCGGTCTCGGTTGCCCTGCACCGTCGGACGATGGCGTCCTCCGGGATAGATCAGCGCATCGGAGTCAGGTGACCCTGGTCGTCTTCCGCGCCATCAGCACCCGGACGGCGATCGCCGCGGTCAGCGCTTCGGTGACGATCGCGGCCACGCCCAGCGGCTCGAGCCAGTTGCCCACGTCGTCGCCGATCTGCGGCAGCCCGACGGTCCGGGACAGCACGTAGGCGATCACCGCGAGCGCGGTCGCCACACCCGAGGCCAGCCAGATCGCACCCGTGTCGAACGCGGCCAGCCCGACGGCCAGCACGAAGCAGGCCACGGTGAGCACGATGAACAGCCAGCCGATGTAGGGCGCCTCCTCGAGGTGCATCGGAGTCACCGGGATGTGCACGGCTCCGGCGACCAGGATCGTGATGATGGCCGGCCACCGCCAGGCCGATCTCAAGGGGCGCATCGATCGCGGTGCGGAGCCGCCGATGTGGCCGGGGGTGGCGGTCGAGGTCATCTGACTTTCCTTCCGATCCGTGCTGTCCAGCGGCGGGGATCACCCGCGCTTGTGGACCTCGGTGAGATGAGTGAAGACTACTTCGTTGCCCACGTGGTGATGGATTGCTTCCACGAAGTCACTGCAGGTGATCAGTCTCAGCTGCGGCGTGGACAGGTCCTTGCCGCCATAGACGAGCTTGGTGGGGAAGTTCTTCTTCTTGAAGTCGCGCACCGCGTTGACGGTGAACGCCAGCCGGGTGCCGTCTGCCCGGGTCACCTTGACCTTGTCGCCGGGCTTGATCGCCCCGAGCTTGAAGAACACCGACGGCCCCTGGACGCTGTCCACGTGGCCCTCGATGATCGCCGGCCCGGGCTGTCCGGGTGTCGGTGAGTTCTTGTACCAGGCGGCCTGGTTCAGGTGCGGCCCCGGTTGCGGGACCGCGAGGCTGCCGTCCGGGTTCTTGCCGATCGGGTTCACCTTCGTGTGGATATCGAGCTTCGGGATGTCCAGGTGCACGGGCACCGACCGGGGAAGCGGCTTGTCCTGCTTGTCCGCGTGGTCCGCGGCTGCCGAGGCCTTCGACTCGCCGGACAGGCTCGCGCTGGGTGTTGCGGGCTTGCTTGCCGGAGGCGAACTGGGTGTCGGGGTGGCGGGGTCGATGCGACCCGCCGCAGTCGGGTGTGGCGCGGTCTGCTGCGCCAGCACCGCGACCACGATGACGACCACCCCGACCCCGGCAGCCACCAGGGCGAGAACGCCCCGGTGGCCGCCGAGCCATCTGGAGATGTCACGCGGTGACAATGGCCGTCAGGCCTTCGAGCCAGCGCGCTTGCGAGTGGTGAAGATGGCTCCGCCGGCAGCCAGCAGGCCGCCGCCGAGCACGAACAGCCCGAGGTCCTCGATGCCGCCTGTGGACCCGTAGCCGGTCGCGACGCCTCCGGTGGGCATCGAGCTCAGGGCCCCGCACAGGGCCGGCGAGGTCGCCGCCAGCGGAAGGCTCGGCACCAGGTTGGACTTCTCGCCCTGCGCCTTCTTGCTCAGCGTCGTGGGGTCGAGTCCGTGCACCACGATGACGCCGGTGCCGGACTGCAGCGCGCTCAGCGTCGCCTGGTTCAGCGTGAACGTGCGCTGGTAGTTGGTGCTCGGACCGGCCGGGGCGATCTTGATGTTCGTGCCCGCCTTGGCGCTGGTGTCGCCCTTGGTCGACAGCGTGGTGCCGATCATTCCGTAGGAGGGCTGGCCCTCGACGGTGTCGACGATGCCGTCGCCGTTCTTGTCGGCGCTCATCGTCGGACAGGTGCCGTCCGCGCCGATGTGGATGTGCTGCACGTGCGGGTACGGGTTGCCGTTGAACGAGCTGGCCAGTCCGCTCCAGCTCTCGTTGACCGTGGCCTGGTTGCCTTGCACGGTCATCGTGAACGTTCCGGAGCCGCCGGACCCGTTGATGGCGTTCAGGGTCGTCTGGTACGTCGTACCACCGGCTGCGTGTGCGGCGCCCGGCATCATGGCCAGCGGTACAGCCGCGGCTGCCAAGGGAATGAGTGTGCGAAGAGTCTTGCGCATTGGGACTTCCTTCCGAGGTGTGTCCTCGTTCGGGCGCCGACCGTCTTGAGCGCCGAACTGCCTTGTCACCGGTTGTTCGGCGCACCCCGCGGCCCGGATTGGTCGTCCGCACGCGAAAGGAGCCACTCCTCGCGCAACAGGTCGTAGCAGGCGGTGTCGGTCAGGCTGCCGTCGCGCAGCTCGGTGCCGTGCCGCTCCGTGCCGATCCGCACGAAGCCGACCGACTCCGCCACGTGCCGCGACGCCACGTTGTCGACCGCGGCGAACAGGATCAGCCGGCGCAGCCCCAGCCCGCCGTCGTCCTCGTCGACGAACGCATGCCGGACCACCAGTGCGCACGACTCGCTCATCAACCCGCGCCCGCGGGCGGCCGGATGGGTCCAGTAGCCGATCTCTGCCTCGCGGCCCGGTTTGATGTCGAACAGCGAGATGTTGCCGAGCACCGTGTCGGTCTCCGGGTCGGCCGCGCTCCAGCGGATGGCCGTGCCAGCGATCTGCCGTTCCATGGTCTGCTCGCGGAACGAGCGCGCGTCGTCGACGGTGTACGGCGAGGGCATATGCGCCAGCCAGTGCGCCGTACGCTCGTCGGAGCAGGCCTCGACGACCGCCGCGTCGTCGCGTTCCTCAGGCGCACGCAGCACGACGTGCCTGCCGACGATGCGGGGCACGTCGAGCCACGGGGTGCGCGGGGACCGCGCGTCATCCGCGAGCAGCACGCCCACCCACGCGTCGAGGAGCTCACCGCGTTGCGGCAGCCAGCGCCGCAGGGTGCCGTCCATCGAGAACCCGAGCCGCCACGCGAGCCGCCGCGAGGCCCAGTTCCCGCGGTTGGCCCACCAGATCATCGTGCGGACGCCGCGCTCGCCGAACCCCCAGTCGAGCAGCAGCCGCAACGCGGCCTCCATGATCCCGCGCCCGCGCGCCCAGGGGTGCGAGCCGTAGGCGATCTCGGCACGGTCCTCGCCCTCGTCGCGCAGCTCCACCGTGCCGCAGAACCGTCGTACGCCCTCCTCGTCCGGGGCCTCGACGGCGAACGCCCACCTTCCTTGCCCCCACCCCTTCGGGACGATCGTGCCGACGAACTCCTCGGCGTCCTCACGGGTGTACGGCACGGGGACGGTGGTCCACTGCTGGGAGACGGGATCCTGGCACTGCTCCAGGCAATCGGTGACGTCCTGCGGGCCGTGCGCGCGCAGCACGATGGTGCCGTCGGTCAGGACCGGGACGTCCTGGGGGAATCTCACCCGGCCAGATTGTCGGGTGAACGCAGGTCGCCGCAAACCCGTATCGTGGAGGCATGGATGACGACGGGCATAGACCGTGAGCGGGAGCACGCTCGGTGACATCGGGCTCGTCGTGCTCTTCGTCCTGATCGGCGGGGTCTTCGCCGGTGCGGAGATGTCGCTGGTCTCCTTGCGCGAGAGCCAGACGCGCTCGCTGGCCGCCCGCAGCAAACGCGGCCGGATCGTGGCGGACCTCAACAGCGACCCGAACCGGTTCCTCGCCTCCGTGCAGGTCGGGGTCACGCTGGCCGGCTTCCTGTCCGCTGCATTCGGGGGTGCCACCCTGTCCGGCAAGCTCGCCCCGAAGCTCGTGGGCGTCGGCGTGCCGGAGGGGATCTCCGAGCCGCTGGCTCTGGTGCTGGTCACGATCGCGATCTCCTATCTGTCGCTGGTCCTGGGCGAGCTCGCGCCCAAGCGCATCGCGTTGCAGCGGGCCGAGGGGGTGGCGCTTCTGGTCGCCCCGCTGATCGACCGGATCTCCCGTGTGTCACGACCGGTGATCTGGCTGCTCTCGGTCTCCACGAACGCGGTGGTGCGGCTCGTCGGCGGCGACCCCGCCGCCAGGCGCGAGCAGATCACCGACGAGGAGCTGCGCGAGATGGTGTTCACCCACGAGACGCTGGGCGAGGAGGAGCGCCGGATCGTCGAGGACGTGTTCGAGGCCGGTGACCGGCAGATCCGCGAGGTCATGATCCCGCGCACGGAGGTGGACTTCCTGGACGCGACGACGCCGGTCTACCAGGCCGCCAAGCAGGCGCTGTCCCAGCCGCACAGCCGCTACCCGGTGATCCGTGGATCGGCCGACGACGTCATCGGCTTCGTGCACGTGCGCGACCTGCTCGACCCGCAGATGGCAGGGCGCTCGATCCGCGTCGCCGAGCTGTCGCGGCAGACGCTGGTGCTGCCGTGGACGCGTCCGATTCTCGCCGCGCTCGCCGACATGCGCCGGGAGGGCACCCACCTGGCCATCGTCGCCGACGAGTACGGCGGTACAGCCGGCATCGTCAGCATGGAGGACCTCGTCGAGGAGCTGATCGGCGACATCAAGGACGAGTACGACGTCGATGAGGCCGAGACCACCCATCACGGCAGCGGAGACGTCGAGGTCGACGGTCTGCTGAACCTCGACGACTTCAAGGACGAGACCGGCATCGAGCTCCCCGAGGGGCCCTACGAGACCGTGGCCGGCTACCTGATGGCCCAGCTCGGCCGGGTTCCGCACGAGGGGGACGCCGTCGACTACGAGCGGTACCGCATCGTCGTGCGCGACGTGGAGAACCGGCGCGTGGGCCGGGTGCTCGTCACCGCCCTGCCTCCGGTCGTCGTGTTCGAGACTGCGGACACTCAGCACGCCTCTCGCCGCGAGGCGCCGCAATAGTTACCGGCGGGTACGCGGTGTTCTCCGTTCACCCAGTGCGTGCGATCCACCGCGTACCTGCCAGTAACATCAGCGGACCTGGAGCGGTTCGGCATGACCTGAGTCGCCGAGCTGGGCGATGACGCGGTTGCTGTCCAGGAACCGGCCGAGCACCCAGCGGCCGGACGGCTGCAGGTCGGAGACCTGGCCGGGCACCTGTTCGAAGTGTGTCCAGGAGTCGTCGGTGCTGCGCCACAGGTGTCCGCCTGCTTCTGCGACATACAGCGTGCCGCCCGAAGTGGCCGCCCAGGACTCGATCGTGTCGAACGGCAGGTCCCGTCGAGGCACCTGGGTCCAAGTGCTGCCGCCATCGGAGCTGACCGTGAAGTGATCGGGCACGGTCGCGTCCACACCGTTGGGTCCGGTGATCGCGACGACGTGGTCGCCACTGACGACCAGGCCGCTGCCATCCCCCTCGGGCAGCGTGCCTTCGATCGTGTGACGAATCCAGCGGCCGTCGGACGTCAGATGGTCGATGCTGATCACGTTCCGGCCGTCGACCCTATGTCGGCTCTCCGCCCAGAGGGTCCCCCCGGACACCACCGCGAACTCCACCAGCTCGCCGTGCTGCCCGGTGTCGACCGGCCACTCGGTCGCCGCGCTCGGGTCGACGACCATCCAGCCCTTCTCGGTCGAAACTGCTATGTCCCCGGTGCGAACGGAGCCGCTGGCGACATGCCGCAGAGTCGTGGTGTGGGTGTCTCCGTGCGGGTGCTTCGCAATGTTCTCGGCGTTGACGACGAATCCCTTGCCGCTGAAAGGCACCACGACGAACCGTCCGTCGGCGCTGCGAGCGTCGAGCCAGTCGGCGCCGAGCGACTGGTAACCCTGGAGGACGTTGTCGGCTTTCGGCGTCTCGACGTTCAGCGCATAGGCGTACCGGCAGTGATCGCGACGGCACAGCTGCCAGACGGCCAGTGTGTGACCGGCGGCGTCGACCGCGTAGGAGGTGGGCTTGCCGCGGTCGATAACCTGGGAGATCGGCAGCTTCGCGAGCTTCTGTCGCGCGGTGCTCGGACTGCTCGACGGGGACGGGGAAGACGTCGGGGTGACTGGGCTCGGCGTGGCGGGGGTGGTGGGGGTCTGCACCGGCTGCGGGGTGGCCGAGTTCCGCGTCCCGGTGGCCACCGCGGCGCCCACGCCGGCGACGACCACCACCGTCGCGGCAACCACGGCGAGCACCTGCCGGCGCCGGCGCGAGTGCGCCCGGGCGGTCAGGGTCTCGAACGGCGGCGCCACGGTGTCCCGAGCGACGATGCGTGAACGCTCGGCGAGCTCGGTGAAGCCGCCTTTGCCCGGGAGCTCAGTCATGACGCACCTCTAAGGATTCTTCGTCGGACAGCACTTCGGCCAGGGCCGCGCGGCCTCGGGACAGCCGTGCCTTGACGGTGCCGGCGGGAACGCCGAGGGTGGCTGCGACCTCGTGCACCGGCAGGCCGGCGATGTGGTGGAGCGCGATCGCCTCGCGCTGGCTGGCGGGCAGGCTCCGCATCGCCTCGGCGAGGACGACCCGATCCGCCGAAGGCTCGCCGGCCGGGGCCGGCTGTGGGAGTCGGGGGACCAGCTTCGCGAACGTCTTGGCGCGGCGCCAGCGACTGCGCACGACGTTGATGGCGACCCGTCGCAGCCACGCCTCCGGGTTGTCCGCGTGCTGCAGAGCCCGGGCGTGGTTGATCGCCCGCACGAACGCCTCCTGGACGGCGTCCTCGGCCTCGGCGCGGTCGCCGGTGATCGCGAGCAGCTGTCCGACCAGACGTCGGTAGGAGCCGTCGTACAGCTCGCGCACGAAGTCGCCACGCGCACTCGTCCGGCTGTCCACCGGCCCTCCCGTCGATCCGCCCGTCATCCGGAACCACCAGGGTCCCACTCAACGACTCCCGGGCGCGTCGTTTGGTTGCAGCCGTGCCTGCATCCCCTGGTAAACGGGCGGGGGCCGCGGCTGACACAATGCCTGGTATGCCCGCCGCCGAGCCCGCCCCGCAGACGTCGGCGGCCCGGCCGCGGGTGCTATCCGGGATCCAGCCGACCGCCGACTCCTTCCACTTCGGCAACTACCTCGGCGCGCTGCGGCAGTGGGTGCATCTGCAGGACGAGTACGAGCCGTTCTTCTTCATCGCGGACATGCACGCGATCACCGTCGAGCAGGAGCCGAAGCTGCTGCGGGAGCGCTGCCTGCGCGCGGCCGCTCAGCTGATCGCGGCGGGGATCGACCCGGGCCGGTCGGCGATCTTCATGCAGTCCCACCTGCCGGCGCATGCCCAGCTCGGTTGGGTGCTGCAGTGCCTGACCGGCTTCGGAGAGGCCAGCCGGATGACCCAGTTCAAGGACAAGTCGGCTCGCGGCGGATCGGAGCGCACGTCGGTCGGCCTGTTCACCTATCCGATGCTGATGGCCGCCGACATCCTGCTCTACCGCCCGGCGTACGTGCCCGTCGGCGAGGACCAGCGACAGCACCTCGAGCTGACCCGCGACCTCGCGCAGAGGTTCAACCACCGCTACAAGAAGACGTTCCGGCTCCCCGAGCCGTTCATCCTCGAGGAGACCGCGAAGATCACCGACCTGCAGGAGCCGACCGCGAAGATGTCCAAGTCGGCGTCGTCGGCGGCCGGGATCATCGACATGCTCGACGATCCGAAGCTCTCGGCGAAGAAGATCCGCTCGGCGGTCACCGACTCCGGGACCGAGATCCGGTTCGACGAGCAGGCCAAGCCCGGGATCGCCAACCTGCTGCGGATCTACTCGGCGCTCACCGGGCGTGCGATCGAGGACCTGGAGAAGGAGTACGACGGCCGCGGCTACGGCGACTTCAAGGCGGACCTCGCCGAGGTCGTGGTCGAGTTCGTCACACCGTTCCGGGACCGCACCTTCGAGCTGCTGGAGGACAAGGCGCAGCTGGAGAGCATCCTGCGCGAGGGCGAGCTCAAGGCCGCCGCCGTGGCCGAGCGGACGCTCGCGGACGTCTACGACCGCGTCGGTTTCGTTCCCGTCGCCCGCTAGGGTGCGCTGCGTGTCCAGCATCGGCGTCGCGATCGCGGTCCCCGACCCGTGGGGCCGCAAGCTGCAGGACTACCGGACCGCTCTCGGCGACCCGACCGCGCCGGGCATTCCCACCCACGTGACCCTGGTGCCGCCGGTGGAGATCGACCGCAACGCGGTGCCCGAGGTCGAACGGCACCTGGCCGAGGCCGCGGCGAACCACCATGCGTTCCGGTTGCACCTGCGCGGCACCGGGACGTTCCGGCCGGTCTCGCCCGTCGTGTTCGCCGTCGTGGTCGAGGGCATCTCCGGCTGTGAGCAGCTCGCGCTTTCGATCCGGCGCGGCCCGCTCGAGGTCGACCTGGCCTTCCCCTACCACCCGCACGTCACCATCGCCCACGACCTCGATGACGAGTGCCTGGACCGGGCCTTCGAGGAGCAGGCCGCCTTCGAGGCCGCATTCACCGTGGACCATTTCTCGCTCTACGTGCACCGAGCCGACGCCGGCTGGGTGCCGACCCGCGACTTCTGGCTGACCGCCGCGGGCTGATTGGCGAGGCCCCCTGTGGGTAGGGGTCCCTCATGGCCTCGTTGAAGGAACGCGCCTCGGCCGTCGTACGCCGTGCCCGCGAGCGCAGCAGGTTCCTGGACCACCTGCTGTCGATGGTCGCCCACTACGGCGACGTGGACGGCTCCGGGCAGGCCGGGGCGGTCACCTACTTCGGCTTCCTGTCGTTCTTCCCCATCCTCGCCCTCGCGTTCTTCGTCATCGGGTACGTCGCCACCGTCTACCCCGCTGCGCGGGATCAGCTGATCTCCGCCCTCGGCTCCGTGCTGCCCGGACTGATCGGGCCGCAGGGAGTGCACCTGAGCGCCTTCACGCACAACGCCGGAACCGTCGGAATCATCGGCGTCATCGGCCTGCTCTACTCCGGCCTCGGCTGGCTGTCCGGGATGCGCAAGGCGCTCGACGTGCTGTTCGTGATGCCGGACCGTGCTCTGCCGAACTTCGTGCTCGGCAAGCTGCGCGACCTGATCGCGCTGATCATGATCGGCGTCGTGCTGGTGGTCTCGGTCGCCCTGTCGGGGGCGGTGGCCAACTTCAACCAGCGGATCCTGCGGCTGATCGGCATCGATCCGCACAGCCTGGTTCCCAACGGGATCCTGTGGATCGTCGGGCACCTGCTCGGCATCGCGGCGAGCGCGGTGCTGCTGATGGCGATCTTCAAGCTGCTGTCGAACCCGCCGTTGCCGGCCAAGTCGATGTGGGCCGGGGCCGTGATCGGCGCGGTCGGCTTCGAGATCCTCAAGTCGCTGGCCACCTTCCTGATCGCCAACACCAAGAGCCAGCCGGCGTTCCAGGCCTTCGGCGTCGCACTGGTGCTGGTGGTGTGGATCAACTACTTCTCCCGGTTGGTGATGTACGCCGCGGCCTGGGCCTACACCTCGCCCGAGGCTCGGGAAGCACGCATCCACGCCGCCACCCGGGCTCCCGGTGCGGCGCTGTCCGGCAACGACGGGGGTCGAGAAGAGCCGCCGGCCGGCGAGGCGGCCGGCGCTACCGCACGGACCGCCGCCGAGCCGCAGGTTGTCTGGTCGGCGCGAGCAGGCGACCGGCGGGGACACCGCGGTCAGCGGCGCCGCGCCCGGCTGCGCGTACCCGTCCTGCTAGGCGCCCTCGCGGTCGCTGCCGGGGCTGCCAGGACCGCGCATCGCCGAATCCGACGCGGCTGACCTCGGCCGCACCCGCCATACCGACAGGCATTTGTCGGTGGCTCCGGGGCCACCTGCGCCTGCCGCACAACCAGTTCGGGACTTTGCGCGCCTGTTCGTACGGCTGTGCACGCTTGACAGGTGGGGCAGCCGTCGCCATCCTATGAGGTGAATCAGCTCTCATATTGGAGGACGTGGCCGTGACTCACCGGATCCCCAGCACCCCCCACACTCCCAGGTCCCGCAGACCTCACTCCCGGCTTGTCGCCGTCGCGGCCGCGGCCGCTCTCGCGCTCGGCGTGGCCGGGTGCGCCAGCACCGCCACCAAGACCGGCGGCACCGACTCGGGCGGCGGCGGCGGCGGCAGCACGAGCAACGCGAACACCGCGACGGGAGGATCGGTCAAGGTCGCCGTGCTGTCCTCCAAGACCGGACCCTTGGCGGCGTACACCGAGGAGTACATCGACGGCTTCAAGGCAGGCCTCGACTATGCGACCCAGGGGACCGGCAAGGTGGACGGCAAGACCGTCGACGTGACCTACGTCGACGACCAGGGCAAGGCCGACACCGCGGTAGCCCAGTTCAAGGACCTGGTGGGCAAGGGCTACAAGATCATCGCGGGGACCGCCGACTCCGGCATCGCGCTCCAGCTCGCGCCCCTGGCCGAGCAGAACAAGGTGCTCTACGTCTCCGGGCCCGCGGCCGCCGACGCGATCACCGGCATCAACAAGTACACGTTCCGCTCCGGACGGCAGACCTACCAGGACGTGAAGACCGCGGCCTCCACGATCGGCGACCCGTCCGGCAAGAAGGTCGTGGTGTTCGCACAGGACTACGCGTTCGGCCAGGCCAACGTCGCCGCTGTCAAGGCCGTGCTCGGTGCCGCAGGCGCGAAGGTCAGCTCGGTGCTGGTGCCGACCTCGGCCACCGACTTCACGCCGTTCGCGCTGAAGGCCAAGCAGAAGAACCCCGACCTGCTCTTCGTGGCCTGGGCCGGTGACACCACCGGCGCGATGTGGCAGGCGCTCGACCAGCAGGGCCTGTTCTCCGGCGGTCCGGTGGTGACCGGACTGGCCAACAAGGCGTCGTACGGGCTCTACGGACCGGCCAGCGCCAAGATCGACTTCCTGTCCTACTACTTCCCGCAGGCGCCGGACAACGACGTGAACACCGCAATGGTCGACGCGGTCAAGAAGGCGGGCTCCGAGGCCGACCTGTTCACCCCGGACGGGTTCGTGGCCGCCCAGATGATCGTGCACGCGATCCACACCTCCGGCGGCGGTGAGGACGTCGACAAGATGATCTCCGCGCTGGAGGGCTGGACGTTCGACGCCCCCAAGGGCAGTGAGACCGTGCGCGCCAGCGACCACGCGATGCTGCAGCCGATGTTCACCGCGAAGCTGGTCAAGCAGGGCAGCACCTGGGTCCCGCAGCTGGAGAACACGGTGCCGGCCGACCAGGTGGCTCCCCCCGAGGCGAAGTAGACCCGTTGTCGCAATCCACCCCTCCGCCCGCGCTGACCATGCAGGGGCTGTCGTACTCGATCGGCGGCGTGCACATCGTCGAGGACGTCGACCTGGAGGTGGCGCCCGGAGAGTTCATCGGCGTGATCGGCCCCAACGGGGCAGGCAAGACCACGTTGTTCAACCTGCTCTCCGGGCTGGCCACGCCCACCGCCGGGACGGTGCGGATGGGCACGCGGACGGGTACGACCGACATCACCCATCTGCCTGTGTTCGCCAGGGCCAGGGCGGGACTGGGTCGCACGTTCCAGACCTCGAGCGTCTTCCCGGCGCTCAGCGCGCTGGAGAACGTCCGGCTGGCCGCGCGGGCGGACGCCGGCGGCAGCCTGCGGCTGTGGGGCCGTTCGGCCGGCGAGGTGGCCAAGGCCCGAGACTGCCTGGAGCAGGTCGGGCTCTCGGCCCGCGCGGAGCACGCCGCGGGATCCCTGTCGCACGGCGACAAGCGCAAGCTGGAGATCGCGATCGTGCTCGCCGGCACACCGCGGCTGCTGCTCCTCGACGAGCCGATGGCCGGGCTCGGCGTCGAGGACGTGCCCGAGCTCGTCGCGCTGGTCGGACGGTTGCACACCGAGCAGGGCATCACCGTGCTGATGGTCGAGCACCACATCGAGGTGATCGTCGGGCTCGCCGACCGGATCGCGGTGATGCACCACGGCCGGCTGATCAGCTGCGCCCCGCCCGACGAGGTGATGGCCGACGCCACGGTGCAGTCCGCCTACCTGGGGGACGGCCTGTGAGAGACGGGGTGGGTGCGCGGCGTCGGTGGTTTCGAGACGGCTCGCCTAGCGGCTCGCCTCCTCAACCACCGGAGGGCTCGGTGCTGTCACTGCGTGACGTGCATGTCACGGTCGCGGGGTCCACGATCCTCGAAGACGTCAGCTTCGAGGTGGCAGCAACCGGCGTGACCGCGCTTCTCGGCCGCAACGGGGTCGGCAAGACCAGCACGCTGCGCGCAGTGCTCGGGCTGCTGCCACGGACCGGGTCGGTCGTCTTCGACGCGGAGAGCCTGGACGGACGACGTACGCACGAGATCGTGCGGCGGGGCATCGGCTACGTCCCGGAGAACCGCGAGGTGTTCGCCGGGCTGAGCGTCGCGGAGAACCTGCGCCTCGCAGAACGCGGGAGTGCGCCTCCTCGCTACGACGAGGTCTACGAGCTCTTCCCGGACCTCTACGCGCGTCGCAGCCAGGCTGCCGGCACGCTGTCCGGCGGGCAGCAGCAGATGGTCGCGCTCGCGCGCGTGCTGCTGGTGGAGAACCGGCTGCTGCTCGTCGACGAGCCCACCAAGGGCCTCGCACCGAACGTGGTCGTCGACGTCGCCGGCGTACTGGAGAAGATGGCCGACAGGGTTCCAGTGCTTCTGGTAGAGCAGAACCTCACCGTGGTGCGACGGATGGCCGGCCGTGCCGTCGTGCTCAACCAGGGCCGCGTCGTCCACGACGGCGACGCCGGCGGGCTGCTCGCCGACGGCGAGCTCACCCGGAGGCTGCTCGGCGTCTCGTCCGGGGCGGGTGACCCCGTGTGAGCACACTGCTGGTCCTCGCGGTCACCGGGCTCGGCCTGGGAGCGCTCTACTTCCTGATCGCCTCGGGACTGTCGCTGATCTTCGGGCTGATGCGGGTGCTGAACTTCGCGCACGGCGCGATCCTGGCCGTCGGCGCCTACCTCGGCTGGTGGGCCTCCGCGCACGTGTCCGGGCCCACCGGCGTCCAGATGCTCGTCGCCGTCGTCGCCGGCACCCTCGGCGCGGGCCTGCTCGCCGCGCTCGTCGAGCTCGTCCTGATCCGCCCGCTCTACGGCCGCGAGATCGCCCAGGTGCTGGTCACCGTCGGGCTCGGGCTGGCAATCGTCGCGCTGCTGTCAGGCATCTGGGGCACCGACCCTCTGCGATACCCGGTGCCGCGCTGGATGGTCGCAACCGTGCACGTCGGCGGTGCAGCGATCCCGCGTGGCCGGATCGTCACCGTGCTGGTCGGTCTGGCGGTGCTCGGCGTGTTCACCGCCCTGCTGCGCGGCACCCGCTACGGGCTGATCGTGCGGGCCGGTGTCGAGAACCGCGCGATGGTCACCGCCCTGGGCATCGACGTACGCCGTGCCTTCACGCTGGTCTTCGCGGTCGGCGGCGCCGCAGCCGGGCTCGCCGGGGCACTGGCCGGTGTCTACTTCGGTTCGGTCACCCCCTCGCTGGGGGCCCGGTTGCTGATCTACGCCTTCATCGTGGTGGTCATCGGCGGACTCGGGTCGGTGACCGGGTCCGCGCTGGCCGCCGCGGTCGTCGGCCTGGTGCAGCAGTTCGCCAACTACTACGCCGCCAGCGGGCTCGGCGACCTCTCGGTGATCCTGCTGCTCGCCGTGGTGCTGCTAGTCAGGCCGCAAGGACTGCTCGGGAGACCGGTATGAGCCGCGCTCGGGTTGCCTGGATCGGCGGACTGGTGCTCGTCGTGGTGCTGGCCCTGCTGCCCTACTCCGCGCTGAGGCTTCCCGGCCTGCTGCCCGGACAGTTCGCCTCACCGGGCAGCCTGCAGGTGCTCGCCACCTGCCTGGTGTTCGCCGCGCTCGCGCTCAGCTACGACCTGCTGTTCGGGTTCACCGGGCTGCTGTCGTTCGGGCACGCGCTCTACTTCGCGATCGGCGTCTACGTGACCGCGATCGCGCTGACCCGCTGGCACTGGGGCCTGGTCGGCTCGATGCTGCTCGCGCTGGCGGTCGGCTTCGTGGTCGCCGTCCTCGCCGGCGCGGTCAGCCTGCGGGTCGGCGGGATCGCGTTCGCGATGGTGACGCTGGCGTTCGCGCAGGCCGGGTCGGTGCTCGTCGTCCAGGACCCGCTCGAGGTCACCGGCGGTGAGCACGGGCTGTCCATGGACGTCTCCAGGGTCCCCGACGCCCTCGTCGGGGTGATCAACACCCGCAACCTGTACTGGCTGGCGCTGGCGCTCGCGGTGGTCGTCTACCTCGTCGTTCGTGTCGCCACCGAATCGCCCGCGGGGCACGTCTGGGCAGCGATCCGCGAGAACGAGCTGCGCACGTCGGTGCTCGGCCTGCGGACCTACACGTTCAAGCTGGTCGCGTTCGTGATCGGTTCGACGCTGGCGACGCTGTGCGGCACGATCTACGTGCTCCTGCTCGGCGGCGCCACAGTCGGTGTGACCACGGCTGACTTCACCTTGTCGCTCCTGGTGATGGTGGTGCTCGGCGGGTCCGGCGTGCGGTGGGGGGCGATGCTCGGCGGATTCGCCTACACGCTGCTCGACCAGCGGCTCGGCACGCTGTCGAGTTCCTCGGGGGTGGCTGCGCTTCCCGACGTGCTGCGGGTCCCGCTGTCCCAGCCGCTGTTCGTGCTCGGCGTACTGTTCGTGCTCGTGGTGCTGTTCCTGCCCGGGGGCATCGCCTCCCTGGTCCGCCCGGGGGCCGACCGGTCGCAGCTGACGTCGAGGTTCGGGCTGCGACGCCGCACCGTGGGGGAGTCGCGATGACCGCGACTCCCGTGCCCGTCGGCGAGTGGCTCGATCCCGCGAACGGGGAGCGGGTCGCCCTGCAAACGCCCGAGGGCGAGCAGATCCACTATGCGAGCCTCGCCGAGCGCGTGGATCGGCTCGCGGGCGGCCTGCTCGATGCCGGCCTGCACCACGGGGACCGGGTCGCCACGCTGTGCCACAACAACCCCGACCAGGTCGTGCTGCTGTTCGCCTGCGCCCGCGCGGGCCTGGTGCTGGTGCCGCTGTCCTGGCGGGCCACCGCGGTCGAGGCCGCCGCCATGCTCGCCGACGCCGAGCCCGGGCTGCTGCTGCACGACTCGGGCCGGGCCGCCCAGGCACGAGCCTCCTGCGAGCTGGTTGCCGCCCGCCCGCCGACCGCCCTGCTGGGCGCGCAGGGCGTGGAGGACGCCGTGCCCTCGGTCGGCAGCGCCGCACCCGCCGAGGCGGTGTCGGTCGACGACGACCTGCTGCTGCTCTACACCTCCGGCAGCAGCGGGCGGCCAAAGGGCGTGCCGCTGACCCACGGCAACTGCTGGTGGACCAACGCGTCGCTGGCAGACCGGATGCCGTTGACCGTCGACGACGTGGTGCTGCTGGTGCTGCCGCAGTTCCACGTGGCCGCCTGGAACGTCCAGCCACTGCTGGCCCTGCATGTCGGAGCACGCGTCGTGGTCATGGAGACCTTCGACCCCGGTCGCATGCTCGACGTGGTCGAGGGACTGCGGGTCACCTGCGTGATGGGGGTGCCTGCGACCTACCAGACGCTGGCAGCACATCCGGGGTTCGGCACCGCCGACCTGTCGAGCCTGCGCCTGGTGGTGGCCGGCGGCGCCGCCGTCGACCCGGCCCTGCTGTCGACCTGGGCGCGGCGTGGCCACCGGCTCACGGTCGGGTACGGCCTCACGGAGGCGGGCCCGAACACGCTGTGCTCCCGGCCCGGCGACGCCGACCCGGACCCGGCGCTGGCGCCTTACCGTGACGTCGAGGTGGCCGTGCGGGACGTGGCGACCGGCGAGATGCTCACGGGCTCCGGACGCGGTGAGCTGCTGGTGCGCGGACCGGCGGTGTTCGCCGGCTACTGGCGCGAGCCCTCACCGGTGAGACCCGACGGCTGGTTCGCCACCGGTGACCTCGTCGAACGGGACACGTCCGGAGGCCTGCGGGTGCGCGGTCGCGCGGGGGACATGTTCGTCTCCGGCGGCGAGAACGTCGCGCCGGCGGAGGTCGAGTCGGCGCTGCTGCAGGACCCGGACATCACGGCCGCCGCGGTGGTCGGCGTACCCGACGCGCGGTGGGGGGAGGCCGGCGTCGCGTTCGTCGTACTCCGTGATGCAGGCAACCTGGCAGACCCCTCGGCGGTCGAGCGCATCCGCTCCCGAGCCCGGGACCGGTTGGCCGGGTTCAAGGTGCCCCGCGAGGTGGTCGTGCTCGCGGAGCTGCCGACGACCGGCTCGGGCAAGATCGACAAGCCGGCGCTGCGGGCACGGCTGGAGGCGTGATGAGCACACCCAACCGCGTTCCGCGCACCGACAAGGGCACCGAGACCCGCCGACGGCTGATCGCGGCCGCCGAGCAGGTGTTCGCCGAACGCGGCTACCACGACGCGTCGATCGTGAAGATCACCGAGGCGGCCGGCGTCGCCGGCGGCACGTTCTACCTCTACTTCTCGGGCAAGCGGCAGATCTTCGACGAGCTGGTCGAGGACCTCAACCGCCGGGTGCGGCATGCGATGGTCAGCGCCTCCGGCGCCGAGACGACGCGTGCCGCCGCGGAG
>DASSKK010000027.1:0-11919 GCA_035690495.1 Nocardioidaceae bacterium
GCTGCGGCGAGCCCTTCAGAGCGGGCGTCTTGTTCTTCGACACCTTGTCCTGGCGGCCCTTGCGGACCAACTGCTGGATGGTGGGCACCGCGTGGTTCCCCTTCGGTAGTAGTACTGGCTCCTTCGGTGACCGCGACGCCCTCCGAGCACTCCCCCGCGGTCGGGCGTGTCGCCCTTATCGCTGGCCACCGCGGACTGACCGCGGCAGAGGAGCATTCGAGTGAACGCTGCGATCGCAGCCACGCCGCTCTCCTGAAACCTTGGGCCTGGACCGTGGGGACCCGCCCCGGGGCTCGGGAAGCACGCGTGATGGCCTGGTGGTCCCAGGCACGCTGAAAAAGATTACCGGGTCGCCGTACCAGGGTCAAAACGAGCCGGTCAGCAGCTCCGCGAGGTGCACCGAGCGCACCCCGGCGAGGTCGTCGAGCTGGGTCCGGCACGAGAACCCGTCGGCGAGCACCACAGCACCCTCCCCCGCCCGTCGTACGGCAGGCAGCAGCGCTGTCTCGGCGACTGCCACGGAGACCTCGTAATGCCCCTTCTCGACCCCGAAGTTACCGGCCAGCCCGCAGCAGCCGCCCACCCGGGTGACCTGGGCTCCGGCCCGGCGCAGCAGCGCCTCGTCGGCCTCCCACCCGACGATCGAGGCGTGGTGGCAGTGCGGCTGCGCAACGACCGTCACGCCGCTCAGGTCCGGCGGCCGGTAGCCGTCGAGGCCGGTGAGCACCTCCGCCAGGCTGCGCACGCCGGCGGCCACCCGCTCGGCCAGCTCGCCGCCGACGAGCTCCATGGCGTCCGAGCGCAGCGTGGCCAGGCACGAGGGCTCGAGGCCGACGACCGGTATGCCCGCGGAGACGTACTCGTCGAGCGTGTGCAGGGTGCGGCGCAGCATCGCCCGGGCCGCGGGCAGCTGGCCGGTGCTGATCCAGGTCAGGCCGCAGCAGGCGCCCCTGCCCACCACGCCGACCCTCAGGCCCGCGCCCTCCAGCAGCGCGACCGCGGCCCGCCCCGCGTCGGCGGAGAAGCTGTCGGTGAACGAGTCCGCCCAGATCACCGCGTCCGGCACGCCCGGGTTCCGGCGCCGGGCCCACCTGCTGAGGCTGACCTCGGAGAACGGCGGGATCCCGCGCCGCTGGTCGATGCCGGCGGCCAGCCGCGCCACCCACTGCAGCGCCCCCACCCGGAGCGCCCGGTTGGCGAGCGGAGCCATCGGCTGGGTCAGCCGGGCCCACCGCGGCAGCCGCCCGAGCGTGTAGTGGCTGCGTGGTCGGCGTCTGCCGCGGTACCGCTGGTAAAGCGCCTCGGCTTTGTAGGTGGCCATGTCGATGCCGGTCGGACAGTCGCGGGCGCAGCCCTTGCAGGCCAGGCAGAGGTCCAGCGCCTCGTGCACCTCCTGGCTCTGCCAGCCGTCGGCAACCACCCGGCCGTTCAGCATCTCCTGCAGCACTCGCGCCCGGCCACGGGTGGAGTCCTTCTCCTCCCCGGTGGCCAGGTACGACGGACACATCACCCCGCCGGCGCCGGTGGTGTCGGCGCGGCACTTGCCGATGCCGGTGCACCGGTGCACCGCGTGCAGGAACGAGCCGTCGTCCTCCGGCAGCCGCATCAGCCGGTCACCCGGGTCGGTCAGCGGCCACGCCAGGCGCAGGTCGGCGTCAACCGGGCGCGGGTCGACCAGGACACCCGGGTTCAGCAGGCCGTCCGGGTCGAAGAGTCCCTTCACCTTGCCGAACAGGTCGAGTGCGGCCTCTGAGTACATCGTCGGCAGCAGCTGCGATCGCGCGCGCCCGTCGCCGTGCTCCCCGGACAGGCTGCCGCCGAGGGACGCGGTGAACGCGGCCACCTGCTCCACGAACGAGCGGAACCGCCGGCGACCGCCCGGGTCGGTCAGCTCGAAGTCGATGCGCACATGGACGCACCCATCGCCGAAGTGGCCGTAGGGCACTCCGTCCAGGCCGTGCTCGCGGAGCATCGCCTCGAAGCCGCGCAGGTACTCCCCGAGTCGCTCCGGCGGGACGGCCGCGTCCTCCCAGCCCGCGTGCGCCGGCCGGCCCAGGCTGCGCGCGGCAAGCCCTGCACCGTCCTCACGGATCCGCCACAGCTCCAGCATCTCGGCGGCATCAGTGACGAGCCGTACGTCGAGCGCTCCCCCGTCCACGCCGACAGCCGCCGCAGCGGCCCGTGCCTCCTCCACACTGGCGCCGACCACCTCGGCGAACAGCCAGCCCTCGCCCCGCGGGAGCTCGGGGACCGGTCGCCCGGCACGGCGACGCACCACGTCCACGATGCGCGAGTCGAGGCCCTCGCAGGCCACCAGCGGGTGCGCCAGCAGCCCGGGGACTGCGTCGGCGGCCTCCGCCATCGACGGGTAGCCGAGCACGGCGAGGGCCCGGTTCGGCGGCTCCTCGACCAGCCGCACGGTCGCGCCGAGCACAACGGCGAGGGTGCCTTCGCTGCCGACGAGAAACCGTTCGACGGCTCTGCCGTGCTCGGGCAGCAGGTGCTCGAGGCTGTAGCCGGAGACCTGCCGGCCGAAGCGCCCGAACTCGGTGCGCACCGTTGCCAGATGGCTGTCGACGAGCCGCTCGAGCCCGTCGACCAGCGAGGAACGCGGACGTCCGGAGCCCAGCGCCAGCCGCTCCCCGGTCCCCGCGACGACGTCGAGGCCGAGCACGTTGTCGGCGGTGCGGCCGTAGCCGAGCGCGCGGGAACCGCATGCGTTGTTGCCGACCATCCCGCCGATGGTGCAGCGGTTGTGCGTCGACGGGTCGGGGCCGAACCGCAGCCCCTGCCGCATCGCGGCCCGTTGCAGCGTCGCGTGCACCGTCCCCGGCTCCACCAGGGCGGTGCGGCTGTCCCGGTCGAGCTCCAGGACCCGGTTGAGGTGCCTGCTGGTGTCGACGACGATCCCCGCTCCGACCGCGTTGCCGGCGATGGACGTGCCGGCCCCGCGCATGGTCAACGGCGTGCCCGTCGCGGCGGCGACCGACACCGTGGCCAGCACCTCCTCCACGGCGCGCGGCCGGACCACCACCTGGGGCGGGACCCGGTAGAGCGAGGCGTCGGAGGAGTACAGCGCCCGCGCCAAGGAGGAGTCGTCGACCTCCGCGACGCCCTCCCGGCGCAGCGCGGCGACGACGTCGCTCACCACAGCTGAAGGGAGGCCGCGAAGATGCCGGCGAGGTCCTCGGCGGTGGCCTGCCGCGGCGCGGTCGCCAGCAGCCGCTGCTGCTTGAGCGTGCCCTCCACCAGGACGTCGATGTCCGCCTCGCCGTAGCCGACCGCGCCGATCCCGTTGGGAATGCCGATGTCACGCATCAGCTCGGTCAGCACGAGGGGCAGCAGGTCCCGCTTGTCGTCGGGTCGGCTCGCGAGCCGGTCCGCACCGAGCAGCTCGGCCGCGCGCACGTGCCGTTCCGGTGCAGCCTCGAAGGTGAACCGGAACGCCTCCGGCGCGGTGAGTGCGACGGCCATGCCGTGCGGCACCATCGGCTCGTCCGCCGGGTACCCGTCCGGGTGGAAGCCGCGGACCCGGCCGGCGATCGGGTAGGCGTTCGCGTGCGGGATGTGCACGCCGGCGTTGCCGAAGCCCATCCCGGCGAACGTCGCGGCCATGGCCATGTCGGCGCGCGCCACCTCGTCCTCGCCGTCATGGACCGCCCGCCGGAACGCCCCGGCGAGCAGGCCCATCGCCTTCTCAGACCACATGTCCGCGATCGGGTTGGCCCCGCAGTAGGGCACCCGCTGCTCCGGCGACTTGCGGTCGAACGAGTCGTAGGGGCGCGCGGTCCAGCTCTCGAGCGCGTGGCAGAGGATGTCCATGCCGCACGATGCGGTCACTCCGGACGGCTGGGTCGCGGTCAGCCGGGGGTCGACCACCGCCAGCGTGGGCCGCAGCCGGGGGTGGCTGATCCCGGACTTGACGTGCTGGTCGAGCACGTCGAGCACGCACACCGTGGTGCTCTCGCTGCCGGTCCCGGTCGTGGTCGGCACCGCGACCAGCGGGCGCAGCGGCTGGCTGGGCGCGACTCCCCCGCCCACCGGGGCATTGACGTAGTCCATCAGGTCGCCGGGGTTGGTGGTCAGCAGGTTGACCGCCTTCGCGGTGTCGATGGCCGAGCCGCCGCCCACGGCGACGAACGCGTCCCAGGGGCCGTTCTCGCGGGCGTGCTGCACGGCCTCGCGCATGCTCCGGTCGGTGGGCTCGACGTGCACCCCGTCGTACACCTGTGCCTCGATCCCGAACCCGGCCAGCTGCTCCGCGACCCGCTGCGGGTGCCCGGTCGCGGCCACCCCGGGGTCGGTGATGACCAGCACCCTGCCCGCGCCGTACCCGAGGAGGTCGTAGCCGATCTCGTCACTGGCGCCGGCGCCGTACTTGAGCGCGGGGGCCCCGTAGGTGAAGACGGTCTCGGACATCTCACTCCTCCGGTTGCAGCAAGGTCAGGGCGTGCCGGGCAGCGCCGAGCAGGTCGAGCCGCAGGGCGTCGGTCACGGGCACCCACTCGGCCCGCTCGGTGGAGCCGTCCTCCTCGACGACGTGCGGGGTGACACCCTTCGACGACTCGTCGATGACCGCGTCGAACAGCAGGTGGATGCCGTGGAAGTCCTCGAGGACGCCGGCGGCGTTGGGTGCCACGAAGTGCGAGGCGTGCACGTCGACCAGCCGGCCCGGGAGGACCCACAGCCCGGTCTCCTCGTACACCTCGCGGCGCAGCGCGTCACGGGGGTGCTCGCCGTGCTCGATCCCTCCACCCGGCAGCGTCCAGCGGCCCTCGATACGGGTGCGCGCCGACATCCGGGTGAGCAGCACCTGGCCGTCGCGGGTGAGCACCGCGTAGGCGGCCACCCGCTGGCGGGGGGACGGCGCGGGCTCGGCGGACATGGGTCGGAGCCTAGCCCTGCCGCGCGGCAGGCGCCGAAAGGCCCCAGGACGCGGACGTCCTGGGGCCTTCCTGCGACTGCTTCGGGCTAGTTCTGGTACGAGCCGAAGTCGAAGTCGTCGAGTGCCACGGCCTGGCCTCCGGCGTTGCCGAAGTCGTAGTCGTAGTCGCCGTACCCGGTGACCGAGTAGGCGTTGGCACGGGCCTCCTCCGTCGGCTCCACCCGGATGTTGCGGTACCTCTCCAGGCCGGTCCCGGCCGGGATCAGCTTTCCGATGATCACGTTCTCCTTCAGGCCGAGCAGCGAGTCGGACTTGGCGTGGATCGCCGCGTCCGTCAGCACCCGGGTCGTCTCCTGGAAGGAGGCAGCCGACAGCCACGACTCGGTGGCCAGCGACGCCTTCGTGATGCCCATCAGCACCGGGCGACCCGAGGCCGGCTTGCCGCCCTCGGAGACCACTCGCCGGTTCTCCTCCTCGAAGAGCACCCGGTCGACCAGGTCGGACGGCAGCAGGTTGGTCTCGCCGGACTCGATGACCGTGATCCGGCGCAGCATCTGCCGCACGATGATCTCGATGTGCTTGTCGTGGATGGACACGCCCTGGCTGCGGTACACCGCCTGGACCTCGTCCACGAGGTGCTCCTGGGCCTTGCGGACACCGAGGATGCGCAGCACCTCCTGCGGGTCCGGCGTGCCCTGGGTCAGCTGCTGGCCGACCTCGACGTGGCCGCCCTCCTCGACCAGCAGGCGGGACCGCTTGCTGACCGGGTACTCCTGCACGTCCGAGCCGTCGTCGGGCGTGACGAGCACCTTGCGGGCCTTGTCGGTCTCCTCGATGGTGATCCGCCCGGCCGCTTCGGTGATCGGGGCACGGCCCTTGGGCTGGCGCGCCTCGAACAGCTCCACCACACGGGGCAGACCCTGCGTGATGTCGTCCGCGGAGGCCACACCACCGGTGTGGAAGGTCCGCATCGTCAGCTGGGTGCCGGGCTCACCGATCGACTGCGCGGCGATGATGCCGACGGCCTCGCCGATGTCGACCAGCTTGCCGGTCGCCAGGGAGCGGCCGTAGCACTTCGCGCAGGTGCCCACCCGCGAGTCGCAGGTGAGGACCGAGCGGACCTTCACCTTCTCGACGCCGGCGGAGACCAGCTGGTCGATGACCACGTCACCGACGTCGATGCCGGCCTCGGCGAGCACCTCGCCGTCCTTGACGACGTCCTCGGCCAGGGTCCGGGCGTAGACCGCGGTCTCGGCGTCCTCGTGCTCACGGAGCTGCCCGTCGGCACCGCGCGTCGCGATCGGGAGCTCGACGCCCCGGTCGGTGCCGCAGTCGTGCTCGCGGATGATGACGTCCTGGCTGACGTCGACCAGACGACGGGTGAGGTACCCGGAGTCAGCGGTCCGCAGCGCGGTGTCGGCCAGGCCCTTGCGGGCGCCGTGGGTGGAGATGAAGAACTCCAGCACGGACAGGCCCTCGCGGAAGTTCGCCTTGATCGGACGCGGGATGATCTCACCCTTCGGGTTCGCCATCAGGCCGCGCATACCGGCGATCTGCCGCAGCTGGAACCAGTTGCCTCGGGCACCGGAGCTGACCATCCGGTAGATCGGGTTGGTCCGCGGGAAGTTGGTCTCCATCTCCTTGGAGACCTCGTTCGTCGCCTGCGTCCAGATCTCGATGAGCTCCTGGCGGCGCTCGTCGTCGGTGATCAGGCCGCGCTCGAACTGGGTCTGCACCTTGGCGGCCTTCGTCTCGTAGTCGCCCAGGATGCCGGTCTTGGCCTCCGGGGTGACCACGTCGGAGATCGCCACGGTGGTGCCCGAGCGGGTGGCCCAGTGGAAGCCGTCCGCCTTGAGCGCGTCGAGCGACGCCGCCACCTGCACCTTGCTGTAGCGCTCGGCGAGGTCGTTGACGATCCCGGACAGCTTCTTCTTGTCCACCGCCACGTTCACGTAGGCGAAGTCCTCGGGCAGGCTCTCGTTGAAGATCGCCCGGCCCAGGGTCGTCTCCAGCGTGACGGTGTGCACGAAGCCGTTCTCGTCGCGCTCCACGCCCTCGGGCAGCTCGGACCCGATCGCCGGCACGATGTCGTGCAGCCGGATCCGCACCCGCGAACCGAGGTCGATCTCACCCGCGTCGAAGGCCATCTGGGCCTCGGCGACGGAGGCGAACGCGCGCCCGGCGCCCTTGCCGCCGTCCTCCACCTCGGAGGTGAGGTGGAACAGGCCGATGATCATGTCCTGGGTGGGCATGGTCACCGGACGACCGTCGGCCGGCTTGAGGATGTTGTTGCTCGACAGCATCAGGATCCGGGCCTCGGCCTGCGCCTCGGCCGACAGCGGCACGTGCACCGCCATCTGGTCACCGTCGAAGTCGGCGTTGAACGCCGAGCAGACGAGCGGGTGGATCTGGATCGCCTTGCCCTCGACCAGCTGCGGCTCGAAGGCCTGGATGCCGAGGCGGTGCAGGGTCGGTGCCCGGTTCAGCAGCACCGGGTGCTCGCGGATGACCTCCTCGAGCACGTCCCACACGACCGGACGGGCGCGCTCGACCATCCGCTTGGCGGACTTGATGTTCTGCGCGTGGTCCAGGTCGACGAGCCGCTTCATCACGAACGGCTTGAACAGCTCCAGCGCCATCTGCTTGGGCAGGCCGCACTGGTGCAGCTTCAGCTGCGGGCCGACGACGATGACCGATCGGCCCGAGTAGTCGACGCGCTTGCCGAGCAGGTTCTGGCGGAACCGGCCCTGCTTGCCCTTGAGCATGTCGGACAGCGACTTCAGTGGGCGGTTGCCCGGGCCGGTGACCGGCCGGCCGCGACGGCCGTTGTCGAACAGCGCGTCGACGGACTCCTGCAGCATCCGCTTCTCGTTGTTGACGATGATCTCGGGCGCGCCGAGGTCGAGCAGCCGCTTGAGCCGGTTGTTCCGGTTGATCACCCGGCGGTACAGGTCGTTCAGGTCCGAGGTCGCGAAGCGGCCACCGTCGAGCTGCACCATCGGGCGCAGGTCCGGCGGGATGACCGGGACGCAGTCGAGGACCATGCCGGTCGGGCTGTTGGTGGTCTGCTGGAACGCGGTGACCACCTTGAGCCGCTTCAGGGCGCGGGTCTTCTTCTGCCCCTTGCCGGTGGCGATGGTCTCCTTGAGCGCGTTCGCCTCGGCCTCGAGGTCGAACGTCTCGAGCCGCTTCTGCAGCGCCGCGGCGCCCATGCCGCCCTCGAAGTAGAGGCCGAACCGGTCCCGCATCTCGCGGTAGAGGATCTCGTCGCCCTCGAGGTCCTGGACCTTGAGGTTCTTGAACCGGTCCCAGACCTGCTCGAGCCGCTCCACCTGCTGGTCGGCCCGCTTGCGGACGGCGTTCATCTCCCGCTCGGCGCTCTCGCGCACCTTGCGGCGGGCGTCCGCCTTGGCGCCCTCCGCCTCGAGCTCGGCCAGGTCGGTCTCGAGCTTCTTGGCCCGGGCCTCCACGTCGGCGTCGCGGCGGTTCTCCAGCTCCTTCTTCTCGGTCTCGATCTGCGCCTCGAGCGAGGGCTGGTCGCGGTGCCGGGCCTCGGTGTCGACCGAGGTGATCATGTAGGCGGCGAAGTAGATGACCTTCTCGAGGTCCTTCGGCGCCAGGTCGAGCAGGTAGCCGAGGCGGCTCGGCACACCCTTGAAGTACCAGATGTGGGTGACCGGCGCGGCCAGCTCGATGTGGCCCATCCGCTCCCGGCGCACGCCGGCGCGGGTCACCTCGACGCCGCAGCGCTCACAGATGATGCCCTTGAACCGGACCCGCTTGTACTTGCCGCAGTAGCACTCCCAGTCCCGGGTGGGGCCGAAGATCTTCTCGCAGAAGAGCCCGTCCTTCTCCGGCTTCAGGGTGCGGTAGTTGATGGTCTCGGGCTTCTTGACCTCGCCGTGGCTCCACTCGCGGATGCTCTCCGCGGTCGCGAGGCCGATGCGCAGTTCGTCGAAGAAGTTGACGTCGAGCACGTGTGTCCTTCTCTCGCTAGTTCTCTAGCAGTGATCAGTGGTGATCGTCAGTGCGTGGTGACAGGAGCGGTATGCCGGGCACGCACCCGGGTGCCGTGGCCCACGGACGCGAGCACCCGGCATACCGTCTCCTGCTCAGACTTCCTCGACGCTCGCCGGCTCGCGCCGGGACAGGTCGATGCCGAGCTCCTCGGCCGCGCGGAAGACCTCCTGGTCCGGGTCGCGCAGGTCGATCTGCGTGCCGTCGCTGGAGAGGACCTCCACGTTGAGGCAGAGGGACTGCATCTCCTTGATGAGCACCTTGAACGACTCGGGGATGCCGGGCTCGGGGATGTTGTCGCCCTTGACGATCGCCTCGTAGACCTTGACCCGGCCGGTCACGTCGTCGGACTTGATCGTCAGCAGCTCCTGCAGCGCGTAGGCCGCGCCGTACGCCTCGAGCGCCCAGACCTCCATCTCACCGAAGCGCTGGCCGCCGAACTGGGCCTTACCGCCGAGCGGCTGCTGGGTGATCATCGAGTACGGCCCGGTCGAGCGCGCGTGGATCTTGTCGTCGACCAGGTGGTGCAGCTTGAGGATGTACATGTAGCCCACCGACACCGGCTCGGGGAACGGCTCGCCGGAGCGGCCGTCGAAGAGCGGTGCCTTGCCGTCGGCGCCGACCAGCTGATCGCCGTCGACGGTCGGGTTGGTCGACTCCAGCAGGCCGGTGATCTCCTTCTCCCGGGCACCGTCGAAGACCGGCGAGGCGACGCGGGTGCCGGCCTCGGCCGCGCGAGCGTCCTGCGGGATGTTCTTGGCCCAGTCGGGCTCGCCCTGGATCTGCCAGCCGCGGGAGGCAGCCCACCCGAGGTGCAGCTCGAGGATCTGCCCGACGTTCATCCGGCCGGGCACACCCAGCGGGTTGAGCACGATGTCGACCGGCGTGCCGTCCGGCAGGAACGGCATGTCCTCGACCGGCAGGATCTTGGAGATGACGCCCTTGTTGCCGTGGCGGCCGGCGAGCTTGTCGCCGTCGGTGATCTTGCGCTTGTTGGCGACGTAGACGCGGACCAGCTGGTTCACGCCCGGGGGAAGCTCGTCGCCCTCCTCGCGATCGAACACCTTCACGCCGATGACCGTGCCGGTCTCGCCGTGCGGCACCTTCATCGAGGTGTCGCGGACCTCACGGGCCTTCTCACCGAAGATGGCCCGCAGCAGGCGCTCCTCCGGGGTCAGCTCGGTCTCGCCCTTCGGGGTGACCTTGCCGACCAGCAGGTCGCCGTCGCGGACCTCGGCAC
This sequence comes from Nocardioidaceae bacterium, assembly GCA_035690495.1. Taxonomy (GTDB): domain Bacteria; phylum Actinomycetota; class Actinomycetes; order Propionibacteriales; family Nocardioidaceae; genus DASSKK01. Next base: position 10,143 of record DASSKK010000027.1, read on the forward strand.
CGATGCGGATGATGCCGCGCTCGTCGAGGTCGGCGAGGACCTCCTCGGAGACGTTCGGGATGTCCCGGGTGATCTCCTCCGGACCCAGCTTGGTGTCGCGGGCGTCGATCTCGTGCTCCTCGATGTGGATCGAGGAGAGCACGTCGTCCTGCACCAGGCGCTGGGACAGGATGATCGCGTCCTCGTAGTTGTGGCCCTCCCACGGCATGAACGCCACGAGGAGGTTCTTGCCGAGCGCCATCTCGCCGCCGTCGGTGGCCGGCCCGTCGGCGATCACGTCGCCGACCTCGAGGCGCTGGCCCTCGTCGACCATCGCCCGCTGGTTGTAGGACGTGCCCTGGTTGGACCGGGTGAACTTGGCCAGCCGGTAGGTCTGGTAGGTGCCGTCGTCGGCCGCCACCGTCACGGTGTCGGCGGACACCTCCTGGACCACGCCGGCCTTGTCGGCGCGCACCACGTCGCCCGAGTCGAGCGCCGCGCGGTACTCGATGCCGGTGCCCACGAGCGGGGCCTCGGATCGGACGAGCGGCACCGCCTGGCGCTGCATGTTCGCACCCATGAGCGCGCGGTTGGCGTCGTCGTGCTCGAGGAACGGGATCAGGCCGGTGGCCGCGGAGACCATCTGCCGGGCGGAGACGTCCATGTAGTCGACGTCCTCGGCCGGCACGTCGACGGCCTCGCCGCCCTTGGTGCGGACCAGGACGCGCTCCTCGCGGAAGCGGCCGTCCGGCGTGAGCCGAGCGTTCGCCTGCGCGATGACGTACTCCTCCTCCTCGTCGGCGGAGAGGTAGACGATGTCGTCGGTGACCTCGCCCTTCTCGACCCGGCGGTAGGGGGTCTCCACGAAGCCGAAGGCGTTGATCCGGCCGTAGGACGCGAGCGCACCGATCAGACCGATGTTGGGACCCTCAGGGGTCTCGATCGGGCACATGCGGCCGTAGTGCGACGGGTGGACGTCACGGACCTCCATGCCGGCGCGGTCACGGGACAGACCACCGGGGCCGAGGGCCGACAGGCGCCGCTTGTGCGTCAGGCCGGCGAGCGGGTTGTTCTGGTCCATGAACTGCGACAGCTGGCTGGTGCCGAAGAACTCCTTGATGGAGGCGACGACCGGCCGGATGTTGATCAGGGTCTGCGGCGTGATGGCCTCGACGTCCTGGGTGGTCATCCGCTCGCGGACGACACGCTCCATCCGGGACAGGCCGGTGCGGACCTGGTTCTGGATGAGCTCGCCGACGTTGCGCAGGCGGCGGTTGCCGAAGTGGTCGATGTCGTCGGTCTCGACCCGGATGCTGACGTCCTCGCCGCCCCGGCGACCGGGCAGGGTCGACTGCCCGGCGTGCAGCGCGCAGAGGTAGCGGATCGTGGCGACGATGTCGTCCACCGACAGCACGGAGTCGCCGAGCGGTGCCTCGATGCCGAGCTTCTTGTTGATCTTGTAGCGGCCGACCTTGGCCAGGTCGTAGCGCTTGGGGTTGAAGTAGAGGTTCTCCAGCAGCGTCTGCGCCGCCTCGCGGGTCGGGGGCTCGCCCGGCCGCAGCTTGCGGTAGATGTCCAGCAGCGCGTCGTCCTGGCCGGAGGTGTGGTCCTTCTCCAGGGTCTCCCGGATCGTCTCGAAGTCACCGAGCTGCTCCAGGATCTCCGCCTCGCTCAGGCCGAGGGCCTTGAGCAGGACGGTCACGGACTGCTTGCGCTTGCGGTCGATGCGCACACCGACCATGTCGCGCTTGTCGACCTCCATCTCCAGCCAGGCACCCCGGGACGGGATGATCTTGGC
>DASSKK010000028.1:0-119581 GCA_035690495.1 Nocardioidaceae bacterium
GACGATCACCCTCACGATGTCGGCGGCCTTCGGCTACGCGGCCGGATGGAACCCGTACGCGTCCGACTACACGCGGTACCTCCCGGCCGGCGCGTCCCGGCGGAGGACCGGCTGGGCGGCCGCGCTCGGCAACTTCGTCTCCTGCACGGTCCTCATGGCGGCGGGCGCCGCCGCAGCGACCGCCGTGGACTTCTCGAAGGGCAGCCCCACCGACCTCTTCACCTCCACGGCGATCATGCCGGGGTGGATCGGCAAGCTCACGCTGCTCGCGATCGCCGTCGGCGCGATCGCGGCGAACGCCCTCAACATCTACTCGGGCGCGATGAGCTTCCTCGCGGCCGGGGTCCGCATCCGCTTCGCGCTGCGCCGCGCGATCGTCGCTCTCGGCTTCGGCGTGCTCGGCTTCGTGATCGCGCTCTCGGCGCTGCCGAACGCGGGGACGGCGTACGAGAACTTCCTGCTCGTCATCGCCTACTGGATCGGCCCGTGGCTCGGCGTCGTCCTCACCGACCGCTTCCTGCGTCGCCGGACCCCGCTGCCGGTCGTGTCCGCGATGGCCCTCGACCTCCGTCGCAAGGTGGTCTGGGCCGGGCCGATCGCGATGGCGGTCGGGATCGCGGTGTCGATCTACCTGTTCTCCAACCAGACCGAGTACATCGGCAAGCTGCCGGCGGCACATCCGGGCCTGGGTGACATCACCTTCCTGGTCGGGTTCGCGGTCGCCGCCGTGCTGTACGCCGTACTCCACCGGTTCATGCCCCGCGAGCGGGACTACGCCGAAGAGCTTTCGGCCGATCGGGCGGCAGCGTGAGCACAACCGACCGGGAGATGCTCGCGGTCGCCGTCGAGGAGGCGAAGGCCGGGCTCGCCGAGGGAGGCATCCCGATCGGCGGGGCCCTGTTCGGCGCGGACGGGACGCTGCTCGGGCGCGGACACAACCGCCGCGTCCAGGACGACGACCCGTCGATGCACGGGGAGACGTCGGCGTTCCGGAACGCCGGGCGCCAGCGCAGCTACCGCGGCACGACGATGGCCACCACCCTCTCGCCGTGCTGGTTCTGCAGCGGGCTGGTGCGCCAGTTCGGCATCTCGCGGGTGGTGGTCGGCGAGGCGCAGACGTTCTACGGCGGGCATGACTGGCTGGCCGAGAACGGCGTGGAGGTGGTCGTCCTCGACGACCCCGAGTGCGTCCAGCTGATGACCGACTTCATCGCCGACCACCCGGACCTCTGGAACGAGGACATCGGCGAGGAGTGAGCCTGCACAGCGAGCCTCCGCGGATCGGCGGGGTCACCGCGTGGGGTTTCGTGGTCCGGTTCGGACTGGTCGCGATGTGCGGCGACATCGTCTACGAAGGCGCCCGCTCGATCACCGGACCGCTGCTGGCCCACCTCGGCGCGAGCGCCCTGCTGGTCGGGGTGGTCACCGGCGTCGGGGAGACGGCCGCGTTCGGGCTGCGGCTGTTCTCGGGCCCGCTGAGCGACCGCTCGCGCCGGTTCTGGGCATGGACGCTGGGCGGCTACGGACTCACCGTGGTCAGCGTCCCGCTGCTCGGGCTGGCGACCGCGCTGTGGCTGGCCTGCGCGCTGGTGATCCTCGAGCGCGTCGGCAAGGCGGTCCGCTCTCCGGCCAAGGGCGCGCTGCTCGCGCACGCGACGGCGGTCACCGGCCGCGGTCGCGGTTTCGCGGTCCACGAGGCGCTGGACCAGTTCGGCGCGCTGCTCGGGCCGCTGATCGTGGCGGGGATGCTCGCGCTGACCTCCGACGACTACCGTCCGGCTCTGCTGGTGCTCGCGGTCCCGGGCGCGCTGCTCGCCACGCTGGTGGTCCGGCTGGCCATGCGGGTGCGCGACCCTTCCGGCTACGAACCGGCCGCCGGGCGGGCCACGACGACAGCTGCGAGGCCCGGCCGGCTGCCGCGCGCGTTCTGGGTGTACGCCGTGTTCGTCGGGCTCACCACGACCGGCTTCGCGACGTTCGGCGTGCTCTCCTACCACCTGGTCACGGCCGGCCTGCTCTCGGCGGCGCAGGTGCCGCTGCTCTACGCCGCGATCATGGTCGTCGACGCGTTCGCCGCGGTGGCCAGCGGCTGGGCCTACGACCGGTGGGGCGTGGCCGTGCTCGCGGCGCTTCCCGTCGTCGCGGCGGTCGTCCCGGGCCTCGCGTTCTCCGGCGTCGTCGCGGTCGCGGTCATCGGGACCCTGGTGTGGGGTCTCGCGCTCGGCGTACAGGAGTCGACGCTGAAGGCCACCGTCGCCGACCTCGTCGACCCCTCCCGGCGGGCGACTGCCTACGGGATGTTCGGCGCGGTCGTCGGGGTCGGTGCCGCGGCCGGTGGGGCCTTGGCCGGCGGGCTCTACCAGGTGTCGGTGCCGCTGCTGGCCGGTGTCACCGCCGCGGTCCAGGCCGCCGCGCTCGTCGTACTGCTCACAGGATCCGTTGGAGGTCGTCCTCGATCGCGTACGGCGTGAAGCCGAGCGCCTCGTTGACGGCCGCCATCGGCGCATTCGTCTCTGCGTTCACGGTGCTGACGAACCGCTTGGCCGGGAAGCGTCGCTGGATCTCCCGGACGCCGGCGACCTTCAGGGCGAGCCCGAGACGGTGCCCGCGGTCGGCGCGCCGCACGATCGTGCCCCGCTGGTCCACGTGCGGCTCCTCGCCGCCGGTGGGCACCGCGCAGGTGAAGCCGACCACGGTGCCGGCGGCGTCCAAGGCGAACACGGTGAGTCGGGTGCGGCCCTGGGCGAGCAGCTCCCGGTCCTGGTCGGCGAGACCGTCGGCGGTGCGGCGGCCCTTCTCCACGCGCAGGTCGCCGGCCGGGGCGTCGAGCCCCAGCTGGTTCTGCACGCCGACGTAGCCCTGCGCGAGGTCGGCCGGGATCTGCCCGACGACGGTGCGCAAGGTGTAGTCGCGGTGGTGCGGCGCGGCCTGGCTCGCCAGCCGGTCGAGGCGCTCGTCCGGAACCGGCAGGATGAGCCGGCGCTCGATTTGGACGTTGGCCCGCGAGAAGCCGTGCCGGGCGGCGAACCGCCGGTGCGGGTGGTCGGGTCCGGCATCGGGCGGACACGTGGTGGTGCTCTGCAACACCGTGCGACCGAGCTCCCGGCACCGGTCGACGAGGAACTCCACGAGCTCGCACCCGACTCCCCGGTTCCGCTCGGCGGGAGGCACCCACACCCACATCCGGGCACGGTCCAGGTTGTCCTCGATGGAGCAGACGATCATGCCCTCGCCGACCATCCGGCCGCCCTCGAAGGCGGCGTACCCCTCATAGCGCGACCCGAGCGACGGCCGGCTGAGCACGGTGACGGCGTCGTCGAGGGTGTACGCCACCGCGTCCGGCATCTCGGCACGCTCGGCGAGCTCGTAGAGGCGCTGGTACTCGCGCATCTCCGCGTCGTCCGCGGGGTCGACCCTCCGGATGGTCATCGGCGTGGGCGGCGGCGGGAGGGCAGCTTCGGCAGCACCTGGGTCTCGGCCTCGGGCGTCGGCTCCGTCGGGCCGCCCCGCCGGCGGCGCCGTGAGGCCGCGCTGAATCCCGGCCGCGGCCGAGGCGGACGCACCAGCCTGACCTGTCGCCGGATCCGTTCGCCGAGGTCCATCTCGGCAAGCAGCCGCTTGACCGTCGCGAGCACCTCCCTGTGCAGCTCGAGCAGCTCCGGTGCGGTGTCAGAGGTCAGCAGGTCGTCGAGACGTGCCCGTGCCTCGTGCAGACCGTCCAGCGCATCACGCAGGGTCTGGGCATCCGCCGCTCTCATCGTCGTGCCCGGGTCGGCGTCGTCGCGGACCAGCTGCCCGAACGCGTCGACGCCGGCTGCCAGCTCCCGGAACGTCTGCGCCAGCCCCAGCAGTACGTCGCGCGCGCCGTCCTCGCCGGTCCAGGCCACGTCGCCGGTGGTGCCGGTGGCGTCCACGAGGGCCCGGTACATCACCCGGATCGCCACTGCCGAGTGCTCCAGGGCCTCGAGTCCTTGACGCAGGCCCGGCCCGACGTCGGGCGTGCCGACCGCACGGACGTTGAGCCGGCGGCCCTGCTCGGCGTGCAGCAGGGCGGCGCCGACCTGGGGGATGTCGTGGGTGATCTGCCGCGCCTGGCCCAGCCAGCCGCGAGCGGCAGGGGCAAGCTCCCGTTCGCCGTCGGCCACTTCCACCAGCGCGTCGGCGCTGCGGCTCAGCAGCTCGCTGACCGAGTCGGCGAGCCCGTCGATCGCGCGGCCGGCGTCGAGGCTGGCGACCTTCGGCGGGAACACCAGGTTCGCCAGCACCCCGACCGCTGCGCCCACCAGCGTCTCGGTGAACCGCTGCCAGGCCGCGGACTCCGCTCCCAGCGTACCGACGCCGAGCACGAGCATTCCGCTGATCGCGACCTCGATCTGGTTCGAACGCAGCCGGAGGACATGTCCGACCGTGAGCGCGACGACGATCAGCACGCCGAGACTCCACCAGTGCAGCGGCACGACGCTGGCGAACGCCACGGCGAGCAGCACTCCTGCCACCACGGCCACCACCCGGTCGATGCCGCGTGCCAGCAGCGAGACCGGAGTCACCTGAACGACGAGCATCGCGGTCAGCGGGGCCAGCAGCGGCTGGGTGCCCGGGAAGATCAGCAGCGCCACGACGTACGCCGCGACCGCGGCGGCCGTGATCCGCACCGACCACAGCAGGGCAGGACGCGCGTCCCTACGGAGCCGGGTCAGCTCCCGGCCGAGCGTTCGTCGCCACCATGCGGGCACACCTCAGTCTTGCGCGCGGTCGGCACTTCTACCCGCGCGGCCCGTCCGGGCGCACCACGAGCGCGGAGCCGCCGCCACGCCGGGTCGGTTCGGCGGCGGCGAGGAACCGCCGGTCTGGCAGCAGCTGTACGCCGGTCGCGGCGCCGATCTCCTTGTCGAGCTGGGTCGGCCCGGTCACCGCGGTGAGCTTCTGGCCGTAGTCGTCCTGCAGCCGCTGCGCGACACTGGTGTCCAGGAACGCCTGCTCGGCGAAGCTCTCCGGGGTGTTGAAGTTGCCGACCCGCGGGGCCTTGATCGCGTGCTCGAGCGACATGCCGAAGTCGATGTGGTTGAGCAGGATCTGCAGCACGGTGGTGATGATCGTGGCGCCACCGGGGCTGCCGACCGCGAACACCGGCCTGCCGTGCCGCAGCACGATCGTCGGGTTCATGCTCGACCGGGGCCGCTTGCCACCCGCTGGCAGGTTGACGTCCGGCACGTCCTCGTCGGCCGGTGCGAAGTCGAAGTCGGTCATCTCGTTGTTGAGCAGGAACCCGTAGCCTGGGACGGTCATCCCGGTGCCGGCGAAGTGCTCGATGGTGTTGGTGTAGGCCACCACGTTCCCCCACCGGTCGGCGGTGACGATGTTGTTCGTGGACTGCTCGTGGTCGGGCGCGGAGGCAGAATGCGTTGAGCTCCCGCAGTCGGTGTACGGCGGGTAGGGATCGCCGGGCGCGACCGGGCTCGCAGCCGCGTGGTCGGTGATCAGGCAGCGACGGGTCGCCGCGAAGTCCGGGTCCAGCAGTCCGTCCAGCGGGACGTCGACGAAGTCCGGGTCGCCCACGTAGCGGTTGCGGTCGGCGAAGGAGTAGCGCAGCGCCTCGATGTAGTGGTGCAGCGCGAGCGCTCGGCTCTCCTGCGACATCGGGTATCCCTCGAGGATGTTCAGGGCCTCCCCGGTGGTCGACCCGCCGGAGGACGGTGGGGGCATCCCGTACACGCCGTACCCGCGGTAGCTCACCTTCGTCGGCGTGGGCTGGTCGACGTGGAATCCGCGCAGGTCCTTGCGGGTCATCATCCCGGGCCGCACCGTCAGCGGGGTGCCCTTCCAGACCGGCGGATGCTGGACGGTGTGGGCGATGGCCCGGGCCATCGGACCCTGGTAGAGCGCGCGTGGGTGTCGGGCGAGGATCCGGTAGGTGTGCGCGAGCTCGGGGTTGCGGAGCCGGTAACCGAGCGGCAGCGGCTGGCCGTGCTGCAGGAACAGCCGTCTGCTCGAGGTGAACGCCTGCAGGTCCTGCAGCGACTCCCTGGTCTCCTGCCGGAACGTGCGGTCGACGACGAAGCCCCTCTCGGCCCGCCGGATCGCAGGCCGCAGGTCCGCGGCGAACGGGTGGCGTCCGTAGTCGCGGACGGCCTGCAGCCAGGTGTCGACCATGCCGGGGACGCCGACCGCCAGCCCGGAGTGCCGGGCCGCCTCGAACTCCAGCGGCTCTCCGTCCTCGACGAACAGGTCCTTGGTGCACGCGGCCGGGCATCGCTCGCGGCCGTCGATGGTGACGACGCGATGCTGCTTGGCAAGGTAGATCACCATGAACCCCCCGCCGCCGGGGCCGGCGACGAACGGCTCGGTGGCCCCGAGCGTCGATGCGACGGCCACGGCCGCGTCGACGGCGTTGCCGCCGCGGCGCAGCACCGTGATGCCGGCTCGGGAGGCGTCCAGGTCGACCGAGGAGACTGCGCCGCCCCGCCCGGTGGCCACCGGCTGCTTGGCCGCGTGCGGGCGAGGATGGCTGCGGGCCTCGGCGGGCTGGCCGGCGGCGAGGGCGCCGACGACCGCGAGCGCGGCACATCCGGCGGTGACAGTGGGACGACGGGCAGGACGGACGCGCATCGACAGCCTCTCCTTCACGGAGCCCGAGACGGCTCGAGTCACACCCTGCTCTCGTCGGCCCTCCGGCGCAAGAGCCTGCTCGGCGGCTGGCCCGAGTCAGTCGCGCTCGAGCCCGGACTCGATGCCGAACACCACCAGCTGTGCCCGGTCCCGGGCGTGCAGCTTCACCATCGCGCGGCTCACATGCGTGCGGACAGTGTCCGGGCTGACCGTCAGGCGGTCGGCGATCTCCTGGTTCGACATCCCGGTCGCCACCCAGCCGACCATCTCCCGCTCCCGCTCGGTGAGCCGGCCGATCTCCGGGTGCGGGGTACGTCGTCTTCCGCCGGTGGCGCCGAAGCGTTCGATGACCCGGCGGGTCACCGACGGAGCGAGCAGCGAGCCGCCGTCGGCGACCACGTGGATCGCCTCCAGCAGTCGGACCGGGTCGGCGTCCTTGAGCAGGAACCCGCTCGCTCCCGAGCGCAGCGCCTCGAAGACGTACTCGTCGAGCTCGAAGGTGGTCAGCATCACCACCCGCACGCCGGCCAGTGCCGCGTCGGCGCTGACCGCCGCCAGCAGCGCGAGTCCGTCCAGGCCGGGCATCCGGATGTCGCAGAGCACCACGTCGGGCAGGGTGTCGCGGATCAGGCGCAGCCCGGCACGGCCGTCCTCGGCCTCGCCGGCCAGCTCCAGATCGCCCTCGCCGGCGATCAGCGTCCGCAGTCCCATCCGGACCAGCGCCTGGTCGTCGACGACCACCACCCGGATCGGCTCGGCGGTCATCGTTCCTCCACCGGTATCCGCGCACGCACGCGGAAGCCGGTGACCGCGGACCCGGCCTCGAGGGTCCCCCCGAGCCGCTCGACCCGGGCGCGCATCCCCGGGATCCCCATCCCGCCCGCGCCGCCCGCGCCGCCCGCGCCGCCCGCGCCGCCCGCGCCGCCCGCGCCGCCCGCGCCGCCCGCGCCGGTCGAGCCGGTCGAGACCCCGACCCCGTCGTCGGTCACGGTCACCTCGAGAGTCCCGCCGCCGACATGCACCGCGAGGTCGGCGGTGGTGGCGTGCGCGTGGCGCAGCACGTTGGTCAGCGCCTCCTGGACGACGGCGTACGCCGTCTCCTCCAGATCGTCGGTAAGCGAGGGCGACGCCATCTCCGTGTTCACCACGAGTCCGCCTGCGCGGACCCGGTCCACCAGGACCGGCAGGTCGGCGAGCCGGCGACGCGGCGCCCGTGGCGGCGGGTTCTCGGTCGGCGCGAGCGTCGACAGCTCCCGGCGCAGCGCCTCCAGCGACTCCTTGCTGGTGTCCCGGATCGCCTCCAGCGACGCGCGGGCGGCGGCCGGGTCGTGGTCGAGGACGTGCAACGCGACACCCGCCTGCATGGCGACGACCGCCAGGCCGTGGCCGACGCCGTCGTGCAGGTCCTGGGCCATCCGCAGCCGCTCCTCGGTGGCCGCCCGATGGGCGCGTTCCGCGCGAGCCTCGTCGCGGGTGCGCACCGCGGTGCCGATGGCGACCGCGGCCGCCGCGCCCGCGACCATCACCAGGCTCTGTGCGATCCCCTGGCCCAGGGACCAGTCTGGCCATGCGCTGCGGCCGAGGAGTCCCGCGACGATGACCACCACCCCGCCGGCCACCGGAGGCCACGCGACCCTCAGCGGTCGGGCCCGCCCGACCAGGAAGGCGGCCAGCAACGGGGTGAGCATGATCGGTCCGCTGGCCAGGTCGATCGCGGCGTAGACGCACACGAGCACCGCGTTGCCGAGCACCGCGACGTACGCCTGCCGCCGCCAGACCAGCACGAACAGCGTGGCCAGCACCCCCAGCCCGGCGGCGGCGCCGAAGCGCCAGGCCGCGGGGGCGGCATGGTTGGCGCCCAGGCTGCCGAAGAACTCCACGAGGAACAGCGGCAGAACCCACCAGTCGCGCCACCACGCGGCACGGGTCGGCGCAGCCGTGATCGACATGCCTCGACGGTAGGGCCCGGCGGGGGATCTTGTCGTGCCCGGCCGCGCGTATCCGTCGTACGCGAGGCTGCGTACGACGAGGCCTCCTGGCGTCGGACGCGCGGAGGCCTGCGCCGGGGGAGCGTGGAGCCATGAGCGAACTCGTGGTGCAGACGACACAACTGACCAAGACGTACGGCGCGCGGCTGGCGGTCGACCGGGTGGACATGACTGTGCGACGCGGGGAGGTGTACGGCTTCCTCGGCCCGAACGGGGCCGGGAAGACCACCACCCTGCGGATGATGCTCGGCCTCGTCAGGCCGACCCGCGGCTCGGCCCGCGTCCTGGGCCGTCCGGCCGGCGACCCCGCGGTGACCGCCCGCACGGGCGCCCTGATCGAGGGCCCGGGGTTCTTCCCCTACCTGTCCGGCCGGGAGAACCTGCGGGTGATGGCCCGCTACCGCGGACTAGGACGAGATGCGGTCGAGGAGGCACTGGCCAGGGTCGCCCTGACCGACCGTGGCGACGACCGGTTCAAGGGCTACTCGCTGGGCATGAAGCAGCGCCTCGGCGTGGCCTCGGCGCTGATGGGCGATCCCGAGCTGATCGTCCTCGACGAGCCGACCAACGGCCTGGACCCGGCCGGCATGGCCGACATGCGGCGGCTGATCGTCGAGCTGGCCTCCGGCGGCCAGACGGTGGTGCTGTCCAGCCACCTGCTGGCGGAGGTGCAGGACATCTGCGACCGGGTCGGGGTGATCGCCGGTGGGCACCTGCTGAGCGAGTCCACCGTGGGCGAGCTGCGAGGTGCGGCCTCGCTGCGCGTGCGTGCCACCCCGCTCGACCGGGCGATCGCCGCCGGGATGCGCGTGGCCGGGGACGACTCGGTGGCCGTCGATCGCGACCGGCTGCTGATCACCGTCTCCGCGGACCGGACGCCGGACGTGGTCCGGGCGCTGGTGGCCGACGGGATCGACGTACACGAGGTGTCGACCAGCGAGCGCACCCTCGAGGAGGTCTTCATGGAGATGACCGCCGCGCCAGCAATGGGAAGCCAGAGCCAGACAGACATGGAGGCAGTGCGATGACGACGATGACAGCGACCGGGACGATGGGCACGGCAACCCGGCTCGGACCGGTCCCAGGCGTGCTGGCCAGCATGAGGGCGGAGGCCCGACGCGTGCGCAAGTGGCCGGCGGTGTGGATCACACTCGGCGCGTGGCTGGCCCTGAGCGCGATGTTCGGCTACCTGTTCAACTACCTGGCCTACACGACCGGCAGCGGCAACTTCGCGACCGAGGGGCAGTCGAGGGCAGCCCTGCTCGCCTCGATCATGCCCGGCGCAGTGCCCGACGTGCTGATCGACGGGATGCCGATGTTCGGCGGAGCGCTGATGATGGTGCTGGGCGCGCTGGTCGCGGGCAATGGCTACGGCTGGGGCACCTGGAAGACGATCTTCACGCAAGGCCCGTCGCGGGTCTCGGCGGTGCTCGGGTCGCTGCTCACTCTGGCCGGTGTGGTGGTCGCCGTGGTGATCGTCACGCTCGGCTTCGACCTCGGTCTGTCCCTGATCGTCGCGGCGACGGAGTCCCAGCAGGTGGTGTGGCCGAGCCTGGCAGCGGTCAGCCAGTCGGTCGGCGCGGGTCTGCTGGTGATGGGGATGTGGGCGATGTTCGGCTACCTGCTGGGCACACTGGCCCGCGGGCCCGCACTGTCGGTCGGCCTGGGTCTGATCTGGGCGCTGGTGATCGAGAACCTGCTGCGCGGCGTCGGGTCGATGCTGGGCTTCGTAGACACGCTCACCCACTTCCTGCCCGGCACGGCTGCGGGGTCGCTGGTCGGGTCGCTGGTCCGCGGCGGGTCGGGCGACACCCCCGGCGTGGTTGCCGCGATCTCCGGCGAGCGAGCCGTCTGGACGCTGGCGGCGTACATCGTCGTGCTGCCGCTGCTCTCGTTGGTGCTGGTACGCCGTCGCGACGTGGCCTGAGCGCCGGCGATCGTGTCGGTCTGCGCCCGGCTGACCGCTCGATGACACGATGCCGTCGTGGAACTCCGCCCCGACTACCCGGTGCGCACCTCGCGGCTGCTGCTGCGACCACTCGACGCCTCGGACACCGACGCGCTGATCGCCTACCGGTCGCTGGAGGACGTGTGCAGATACGTCCCCTTCGAGCCCATGGACGCCGAAGCGGTCGGCGAGAGGCTGCGCAACGGATGGTCACGCACGACGCTCGACGCCGAGGGCCAGGCGCTCACCCTCGGCGTCGAGCTGGCCGAGTCCCGGCGGCTGATCGGAGACGTCATGCTCGCCTGGCACAGCGCGGAGCACCGTGGGGGCGAGGTCGGCTGGGTGCTCCACCCCGGCCACTCCGGCCACGGGTACGCCACTGAAGCCGCTCGAGCCGTGCTGCGCATGGCCTTTTCAAAGGCGAGTGGGGAGACGAGATCGACTTCGCGATCCTCGAAGACGAGTGGGCAACCCAGCGGTAATGCCCTCAGGCACCATCCCGGCGCCAGAACGGTGCCTGAGGGCATGAGCGTGCTTCAACAGGTCGGCGCCCCGGCCGCTCGTGTCCGAAATATGAAATTTGTGCCCCCGGCAGGATTCGAACCTGCGACGCACGGTTTAGGAACGCGATGCGAGGCCCCGGCACGTCTGTGGTGAGACTCGCGAAAGTGCCGCTGACCTGCTAGGACGCTTGACAGACACTGCCGTTCGTTCACGGGAACTTGAAGCCTCACGTGTACAGATTGGGTACACGAGATGGGCAAGGAACGGGCCACTCCGGCCCCGTCCCCGATAACTGGCGAGCTCAAGGTCAGCGGCCGGTGGGTCAAGGTTCGAGCTTGCTCGATCGCGAAGCGACGCGGCAGCGACCTTGACGCTCCGGACGATGGCCGAACACTGGATGCGCCAGGGGACGGGGCTCACCTCACCACAGGCTGCACATCTGACGCGGGTCGGTCCGGCGAGGACGGCGCGCTAGCGCCGCCCGCAGCCGGGTTGCGCCGGCGGAGCCGGCGCCTTGAACACAGTAGAGAAAGTTCTCACGAAACCCGGTGCCCCGCCACTGATTGATCGGTCAAGCGTCAGGTGCGGTTACGCACTGATTGACGTGGTGCCACGATGCTGAGCGCGACATGGCTGGGTAAGTACGCCCTTGGGGCCGCACCCCAGGCCTTGGCCGCGCCGAGCGAAAGGTCCGGCCGACCCGCATCAGATGCGCGTTGTCCAGCGTCTCGTCGCCATCATCGTGCCGGCCCCGCCACCAGGTCCGGATTCCGCCCAGCTTGTGCCCGAGCGGATAGCAGGTGGTGAGCACGACCCGGTCCACGCAGTCATAGCTGCCCGTCAGCAGATCGGCATAGCGCGCGGAGAGCTCATCAGACGCGACCATCTACGAAGCGTAAGGATCGATCCCCGGCGCACGGGGACCAGAGCTGTCCCAAAGGGGCCACAGAAGGGGCCACCGCTCTCGGGCGAAGTCTCGGGAGCGGCGTAGATGCTTAGCGCGGCGGGGGAGGTGCGCCTGAGGAAGTTGCGCAACTTTTTCGAGCCAAGTGTCAAGTCCGGCACTGGGAAAGTCGACCCTTCATAAGGAAGCGGCCCGGTCCGGAGTGCAAGCCGCATCCCGGCTTGAGTCGCGACAACAACCGTCGTCTACGGCAGTACATCATGTCACGTGTCAGCGGGTTCTGTCTTCGTGCCTTGGCCGTCGCACTGCCGAAATCTCGTCCTTGGAACGGCGTGCGGCGGTATGTCGTTTTCGGGTTTGCGGCGGCTGCCATAGTGCTGAGCAGCGGGGTCGCATGGGCGTTTGTCACCGATAATCTTGTGCCCATTCATGGCGGGCCCTTGGAGTATTGCAAGCAGGGCAGTCCAGGAGACCAGCCCATAGCGTGTCAGACCGACAATGCTCAGATCTACTACTTCATGCAGAGTTCGCTAGAGCAACGCGATAAAGACGTCGTCACGCACGTGTTGAACACCCAATACGCACCTACCGTTTTAGACACGCACTATGACGGGACGCCCAAGTACGACGGCTCTGGGGAAACGGACATCATCTATCAAGAGGCTCCGGTTCCTGGAAGCGATGACGGCTTCACATGGTGCAATGACCCTACTCACGATTTTGGGTGTGACCAACAGTATGTCCGGATTGCGGGCGGCGGGGAGTACACGAATGGGCTGACCTGTCACGAGACTGGACATGCAGTTGGTTTGGTGCATGGCCAACTGGCGAACCCACCGGTCAGTAACCAGCTGACAGCCTTGCGGTGCATGCGAAAGACGGTTGCGCCCGATGACATTCTCGGCCAAAACAACTTCGAAAATATTCAAGGGACCTACTGACATAACGGGAGGACAAATGCGACGAGCTATCTCGATTACAATTCTTGGCGCAGTGATTGCTGTCGGCGTAGCGACGTATGCCGTTGCGTTCCAGTCCCAGAAGAGCCACATTGTGCTCGCCCAAGGAGCTGACCGGCGGCCCAGCCGAACCGCGTCGGACTGGGTCACGTACGCCGACCACGTCGTGGTTGTAACAGCGGTCGCGGAGAAGGCGCTTCCCCCGATGAGACAAGACGTGGAGCATGGTGAAGGCGCGATCTTGCGCGATGTGACGCTACAGGTTGACGATGTCTTGTGGTCTAGTGGCGGGGCGGCAAGGCCTGCGCCAGCTTCGTTTGATTGGACCGCCTATGGCTGGACCTTCCGCGGCGGGAACCCCGACAATCGGACCGAAATGGCTGGCGCGGATGAGCCCCGTATAGAAAAGGGGCACACCTATATCATGGCCATTGAGTGGCAGCCTCCCCGCTGCACCCCCGGTGACTTTGTGCCAGCGCAGTGGCGCGGGCTCGGTGATGGATCGACACTGCCCTTCGATGACAAGACGATCGGTAACGGCGAGATGGAAGGCCACGATCAATCTGTGGAGCAAGCGCGTTCTGCGGCGGACACCTCCGACCCGAACTATGGGTTGAAGGACCGGATGGCCGGCGGGAGCGCCGACGCACTGGCCAAGGCTCTCGGGTCAGCAACACCGCAAGCGCGCAAGGAGTTTGACCCGCCGCTATCGCAGACGAGTTGCGGTTGAGCCTTCATCCCGCCGCCCCCTGATTGGCCTCCCAAGAGCTGGGACATCTGGGCGGACTAGCGTCCGCGACTGCCCGTTCGTACTCCTTCCGATAGCGCATGATCTGGTCGGCCCCCCGGTAGGACCCCACGTCGAGGTCATCGCGTCGACGTACCACAAGCAACATGCGGGTCCCGGCCTTCCAGGACCTCGTGTCGGTTGGCCTGGGGTCGACGATGTTGAGAGAGATCTGGTTGCTGCCATGGGAAGGCTTGATCCAGTCACGCATGGCGAATGTCAAGATCGCCCTGTGGGGTGCGCCGGCCCCGCGCAGGCTGACAACATGGCCGACGCCGATTATCCGGGAGCAAGCCGCGTCCTGTGCAATCGTGATGCCTTGACCTGCCTCGCCGTGCTGACCGGTGTCCCCACTGGATGGGCCCGTGTGGTTTATGCCAACCAAGACCACGGCACCCACTGCAGCCACCGCACCCACCGCAGCCATAGCGGCTCTGATGTCAGCACGTCGCAACATTGTGTGATCTGGTGGTGCAGACAGAGCAGAGTGGCCTGCTTCTTCCGCGATAAGCGCCATCGCGCGACGTAACTGGTCTTCTTCTTGATTGGTCAAGTCTGACATGTTAGGTGGCTTCCATCTCGATCAGTCGGGTGCGCATCGCGGCCGTGGCCGCGTGTAGACGGCTCTTGACAGTTCCTTCAGGCAGATCGAGGGCGCGGGAAATCTCGGAGATGGTGAGGTCTTCGAAATAGCGCAACACCAGAACCTGGCGCTGGGTGGCCGACAAGCGCTCTAGGCCGGCGGCGACAACAAGAGCCAGGACGCGATCTTGCTCAAGGCTCTTCGGCTCGTGTCGCGCCCATCGCTGCTCTAGCCGTTCTCGCAGACCTACATCCCGGCGTCGGGTCCGGTGCCAGTCGACAGCCACGTGAGACGCAACAACGGCCAGCCAACCGCGGCGGTTTGTCACCCCGGATCGGCCCGATTCCTCTTGTTTTTCAAGAAGCCTCAATGATACCTGCTGCACACCATCGTCGATCTCGTCCCAAGGCACCCCGCCCAGGACAAGCGCCGCCCTCACCCGAGCGAACTCACCGCTGCTCATCAGCTCGGGCGCCTTGCCCGTGGCAACTTGTCGCCGCTGCCGGCTGGCCATGTGTGCCCCTTCCCTGCATCTCCAAGTTAAGACGGAGAAGCTGTCCGAAACGTTCATCGT
The DNA here is from genome assembly GCA_035690495.1 of Nocardioidaceae bacterium. Lineage (GTDB taxonomy): Bacteria > Actinomycetota > Actinomycetes > Propionibacteriales > Nocardioidaceae > DASSKK01. Next base: position 14,854 of record DASSKK010000028.1, read on the forward strand.
GCTCGGATGTCATCATCCCAATCACGCGGGCGCGGCCAACTGTCCAAAACACCGGATTTGCTGCGATTGCCGTTCGCGCCTTGCCTGACAGCAACGACGTGCAGTTGCGCAGCCGGCTCATTGAATGACCTTCAACGGGTCGGCGGGCGTTGCACCAGGGTCAGTCCGATCAACGGTGTAACTGGCGGTTGCCATGTTTCAGTTGGCCTTGGATTGCGGCATGCGGTCGGCGAAGGCGTTTAGCGCGGTTTCCAGCGCATGGCCCATCGTGTCTGGCCGGTGCCCTTGGGGTCCAGCGACCTGGTGACCAGGTTAAGACATTTCAGCGCCGCCTGCTTGGTGGATGAAGTTCTCGATTGGGGTACCTCAACTGCACCGCGAATCCAGTCGCTCACGGTTCCTCGCGTCGCACGGATCGGGCTGAGGTGCATGCGGACTTGGTCGGCCCCGCCGGATAGCGTGGCGGGGTGACGAAGGGATCGGAGTTGGAGCAAGCAGCTCACCTGGCGGAGGAGCTGCTCTGCGACAAGCCCAATCGCTTGGCGCACGTGCGTGAGGTCGCAGAGACGGCCCGGCGTGTGACTGGTGCATGTGGCATCGATCCGGATCTGCTGATCTCGGCCGCGTGGCTGCATGACATCGGATACGCCGACGCTGCGGTTCAGACAGGATTTCATCCTCTCGACGGGGCGAGGTATCTCCGTAGCATCGCGTTCGACGAGCGGGTGGTGTCGTTGGTCGCGCACCATTCCTTCGCTGTGCTGGAGGCCTGGGAGCGTGGGCTGGAGGGCGTGCTCACGGCCGAGTTTGTGGCGCCACCCGCCGAGTTGGCCGATGCCTTGTGTTTCTGCGACATGACGACCGGCCCGACCGGAGATGATGTCACCCTGGATGAGCGACTGACAGAGATCCGAGTGCGGTATGGCGCCGAGCACATCGTGACTCGGTTCATCGACCGGGCTGAGCCGGAGCTGCGAGCGGCCATCGCCCGCGTTGAGGCCCGCCTGACGGGCACGGCTGCGCTCACAGTCAGTCGAGGTAGGGCTCGCCGCTGCCGTCGAGGTGATGGTCGAGACGTTTGCGCATCTCGGGATGCATCGTGAGCTTGCCGAGGTTGGCGGGGAAGACCCATTCGACGTGGGACGATTCGTCGCTGGGCGTCGGTTCCCCGGACAGCGGCCGCGCGGTGAGCACGATGGTGAACTCTTGGCGGACTTCGCCGTCGCTGGTGTACTCGATGAGGTGGCGGGGGTTGGTGTAGATCCCGTTGACACCGGTGATTCTCACCCCGACGCCGGTCTCTTCATGGGTCTCGCGGATCGCGGCTTCGCGGACGGTTTCGCCTAGGTCGATCTTCCCGCCAGGCAGTGACCAGCTGTCGTTGTCTGTGCGCTGGATCATCAGGATCTGTCCGGCGTCATTGACCACGAGGGCGTTCACGGAGGGCACCAGACTGTTGGGAGTCGGCGCGTCGGGATCGTCGAGGTAGTCGATGCGGCGTGCCATTGGGTTAGCCTGCCACGCTCAACCGGCCGGTACCGGTTCTGCGTCGGCGAAGATCCGGTCCAGGCTGGCCAGGTAGCGGTCGAACAGGTGGCCGCCGGCGACGCGGCGCAGGTGCATGACGGGGTTCTGCGGAGCGCGGGAGCCGTGGATGTGCATGTTGACCAGCATGTCCTCGTCGAACCGGAAGATCGAGTTGTACAACGTGGTGACATGGCTGCGGATCTCGACGCCTGGGTAACCGATGGTCCCCCGTAGGGCGTGCCGGGTCATCTCGATCCGCGCCGCCATAGCCTCGCCGATGGCTTCCTCCGCCCCGCGGGCTGCGACTGCGGCTGAGTGCGGGTCGCCGAGCAGGAACCGGACCCGTGCGCCTTCGTCGGCCTTGTCGGTCAGCTGTTGGGCCAGATTGGGATGTTCGTCGATCAGGAAGGTCCCGCCGTAGACCAGCACGTCGATCGCATGCTGCGCGCCGTCGAGCAGGACGCTCCAGAGTTCGGAAGGAACCAAGCATCGTTGCGGGTAGATGCTGACGATCTCGGCCTTGGAGGACGCGGTCGCCGCAGAGTCGTTGAGCGTCTCCGGCCACAGGTAGGCCTCATCGGTATCGAGCAGCTTCGCGGCTGCCCAGCGGTGCCTGCGGTGGGGGAGACGTCCGGTGCTGACCCAGCGCTCGACCGTCTTCGGGTCGACGTCGATCCGCTCGGCGACGTCCGAGAGGGTGAGGCTGTGGGTTGCGATCGCGCCGCGCAGCCGCTCATTGGTCATGGCCCGCTCCTTCCACCGACACGGACGTTTGGACGTTAGCAGGACGTCCCGACAAGTCCGGGCAGGTAGTTCGCCGTCTCCCGTTTCCTCGCTGTGCTGGGTCTACCGGCAACCGCCGGCGACAACCGGAAGGAGAGCGTGATGGCCAGCTATGCGGTGGACAGCAGTAGGCAGCCGATGACGGCGACGGGGGTTGTGGAGCCGGTGCGGGAGTGGGAGGAGACGCCGGAGGGCAAGCGTCGTCCGTCGCAGACTCAGGCGTGTGATGAGAACACCGGGATGCCGTTGTGGGCGGTGGAGGTGCTGTACATCCAGACCTCGTTCGGCCGGAAGTCGACGGTGACCGCGAAGGTGACCATCGGCGCGGAGACGGAGCCGAAGCCGGCGCCGTTGACACCGATCGAGTTCGGCGGCCTGGAGGTGGAGGCGCGGGTGAACAAGACCGGCGGGTTCGTGGAGTCCTGGCATGCCGACCATCTGGCCAACCCCACCGCCGGATCGGGTACGGCCACGGCCGGCAAGTCGACCGGTCGCGGAACGACTGATGAGAAGGCGGCCTGAGGGTCATGACGGACTCGACGGGACGTGAATCGTCGGCGAGGCAGATCGCGAGCCTGTTGCGTGAGGCACGTCGGCTGATCGAGCGTGGCTCGCAGGTGTCGGAGTCGGAGCGGGAGGCGTTTCTACGGCGCAAGACCGCGCTGGTTTCTCGGCTGGAGGCCGAGGCGAACAGGCGGCGTGACCGTGGCGGTCGTGCCCTGGGGGGAGGTGGCTGCTGATGTCGGTGACGGCTGCGGCGATCCTGCTCGGGCTGCTGGTGGTCGCGATGGTCAAGACCCGGTGGCTGCGGTTCTCCGGTGCGCTGGTGTGTGTCGCGTTCGGGATCGCGCTGGCGGCCTCTCCGATCGGTCCGGCGGTCGGGACTGCTCTGGGTCAGGTCGGCACCTGGGTCTACACCCAACTGCAGGCGGCGTGAGCCCGATGAGTGCGCCGGTACGCCGTCCTGCCGCAGTCGGGATGCGTGGCAGCCGCTCTCCCGAGCCGATGGAGGCCTACGAGGCGCCCGGGGTCACGGAGGCGCTGATGCTGGCGGTCGCCCGGCTGGTGGGCCGGCTGCTCACGACTGCACTCGCCCATCCGGTGGTGACGCTCTCCCTGGTGGTCCTGAGCTGGGTGACCGCCGTGGCCGGGGTCGGTTGGGCGATCGCCATGCTCACCGGGCTAGCAGCCGGTCTGCTGGTCTGGCGGCAGTTGCACCGGGCCTCCTACCGGCGCCTCGTCACCTCCAGGGTCCGCGGGACGTGGGTGTATCGGCGGCGCTGGCAGCCGGCCATGGTCACCTGCGGTCTCGTCGCGATGGTGAACGGTCGGGAGTATCTGCCGTCCATCTGCCGGGTGATCACCGGCGAGTACGGCGATCGGCTGCTCGTGGAGCTGCTGTCCGGACAGTCGCCGGAGGACTGGGAGCAGCAGACGACCCGGTTGGCGCACACCTTCGACGCGACCCGTTGCCGGGTGGTGACAGATCGTCCGGGACGGGTCTGGGTGGAGTTCACCCACACCGACCCGCTGGCCGAAACGATCCGCGCACTCGAACCCGCCGACGTGCCGGATCTGGCTGCGCTGCCGGTCGGGGTCTGCGAGGACGGCGAACCGTGGCGGCTGCGACTGGCCGGCGCGCACCTGCTGATAGCCGGCGCCACCGGTTCCGGGAAGGGGTCGGTGCTGTGGTCGCTGATCCGTGCGATGGGTCCGGCGATCCGCGACCGGTGCGTGGAGGTGTGGGCGGTCGACCCCAAGGGCGGCATGGAACTGAGTCCCGGTGCCGGCTTGTTTACTCGGTTCGCCTACGCCGATGCCGCCTCGATGGTTCGGCTGCTGGAAGAGGCCGTCGAGGTGATGCGGCAGCGTGCCGAACGGCTCCGCCAGGCAGGCCAACGCACCCATCTGCCGACGTCGGACGAGCCGCTGGTGGTGGTGCTGGTCGACGAGCTGGCCGCCCTGACCGCCTACTGCGGAGACCGCGACTTGAAGAAGCGCGCCGAAGCAGCCCTCCAAGTCCTGCTCTCCCAGGGCCGCGCGCCGGGGGTGTCGGTGGTCGCCGCGGTCCAAGACCCCGGCAAGGACGTGATCGGGTTCCGCGACCTGTTCCCCACCCGCATCGCGCTGCGGCTGTTGGAAGACGTGCAGGTCGACATGGTGCTTGGCCGCTCCGCCCGCCTGCACGGCGGGGAGTGCGACCAGATCCCCGCCAACTTGCCTGGCGTCGGCTACATGCTCCTGGACGGGGTCCGTGAACCGGTCAGGGTCCGCGCGGCCTACGTGTCCGATGACGACCTCGCAGAGATGATCGAGCGGTTCGCGCCGCAGGCTGGGGTGGTTTCGAGACGGGCTGCGCAGGCTCCGCCCTTCTCAACCACCCAGACCAAGCTGCGGGTGGTCGACCAATGAGCATCACCACTGTCGAGGGGCCGTCGTCGGGGATGCTGGCCGAAGCGGGCATCGAGTCCGCGCTGGCCCGTGGCCACGGCTGTGTCAACCCGGTCCGGTTGCGTGGCCGCAAAGACCTCCTCGACACCACCACCGGCGAGGTCACCAAGGTCTACGACTCGGGCGACGAGCTGGACGGGACCACCTACGTCAAGTGCGGCAACCGCCGCGCCTCGGTCTGTCCGTCGTGTTCGGCGGAGTACAAGGGTGATGCGTGGCATCTGCTGATGTGCGGACTGGCCGGAGGCAAAGGCATCCCCGAGCAGGTCGCGGATCATCCGTGCACGTTCGCCACCTTGACCGCACCCTCCTTCGGGTTGGTACACGGGGTGCGGCGCAAGGGACCGTGCCGGGCGCGGCGGGATCATCCGGTGTGTCCGCACGGCCGGCCGGCATGGTGTCGCAAACACCACCACGACGACGACCCGCAGGTCGGACAGCCCTTGTGCTGGCAGTGCTATGACTACACCGCCCACGTGCTGTGGCAGTGGCACGCCCCCGAGCTGTGGCGCCGGTTCACCATCGCCTTGCAGCGCGACCTCGCCCACCGGGCCGGCCTGTCAGTCAAACGGTTCCGTGCGGTGTGCAAGATCTCCTACGCCAAGGTCGTGGAGTTCCAGGCCCGCGGTGTCATCCACGTGCACGTCCCGATCCGCCTCGACGGGCCCGACGGACCCGACGGGCCCGCCCCCGCTCTCGCGTTGACCACTGGTGACCTCGAGGACGCCATCCGCGCCGACGCCGCCCACGTACAGCTGGACACCCCACCCCTGGCCGACGGGAGCGTCCACCGTCTGCATTGGGGTGCCCAGGTCGACACCCGCTCGATCACCGACACCGCCCACCGCAACTCGGCCCGGGCGGCGCCGCTGGTGCATCCCGAACAGGTCGCCGCCTACCTGGCCAAATACCTCACCAAGTCCACCGAAGACTTCGGCCTCAATGGCCGGGTCCGCTCGGCCACCGGTGCGCGGGCGATGGGCGCCAGCCCGCACGCCGTACGACTGATCGAGACCGCACAGAGACTCGCCGGGGAATACGAGACCCTGGCGAGGCTGCGGGAGAATCTGACCACCCTGGGTTACCGGGGCCACCCGATCACCAAATCCCGCGCCTACTCGGTCACCTTCGGGCAGCTCCGCAAAGTCCGGCGACTCTTCCGAATCCGACCCGCCGGCCTGGCTCCTGACGCCGACATCCGCCAGGTCCTCGACATCGACGACGTCCCCGAAGGGTTCGAAGTCGTCTCCTCCTACGTCTTCGTAGGCCAGGGCTACCTCGACCTCGACCAAGCCGCCGCCGCCGTCCGCTCTGCTGCGGAGGCACGTATTCGATGACGGCTGGCCCACAGCGTCCGAACGAAGCGAGGAGGCATCCTATGCAAGTCAACACCGCAGCCGGCGTGGGAACGCCGCTGCAAGAACTGTGGACGATCCAGCAGGTATCGGCATACCTGCATGTGCCGGTCGGCACGCTCTACCAGTGGCGACACAAGGGCGTCGGTCCGGGCGCCTACCGTGCGGGTAAGCGGCTGCTGTACGACGCGGCCGACGTACGGCGATGGCTCGTCGAGGAAGTGGCCTGAACGTCATGGCGATCGAGAAACTGGTTCTGGACAGCGGGCGGGTCACGTGGCGTGCCCGCTGGCGTGACGACCGCAACCGCCAGCGCGCGAAGTCGTTCCGACGCAAGGTCGATGCCGAGCGGTTCATGACCGAGATCGACCACGCTAAGCACTCTGGTTCGTACGTCGACCCAGCCGCGGGCCGGCTCACTTTCGGAGATTGGGCCGAGCGATGGCTGGCTGCGCAGCTGCATCTCAAGCCAAAGACGTTGGCGGGCTACCAGTCGCTGCTCGCGACGTGCGTTCTTCCGCGGTGGGGGCGCGTGCAGCTCGGGCGCATCACGTTCGGCGGCGTTGCTGAGTGGGTCAACGACATGCAGCGGGAGGGCCGTTCGGCGTCCCGGGTCCGGCAGGCCTACCACCTGCTGACCGGGATGCTGCACGCCGCGGTCAAGGACGGACGGCTACCGCGGAACCCGGCTATCGGTGTCGACCTCCCGCCGCTCCGCTCGAAGCGTCGGCGCTACCTCACGCACGAGCATCTGCACGTCTTGGCCAACGCTTGCGGCCGCTACCGGCTGCTGGTGCTCACACTCGGCTACTGCGGACTCCGCTGGGGAGAGGCTGCTGCTCTGCGCGTGGGCTCGATCGACTTCGCCCGCGGTCGGCTGAACATCACCGATGCAGTCACGGAAGTCAACGGCAGGATCGTTGCGGGGACACCGAAGTCGCACCAGGCGCGGTGGCTGCCCGTTCCGCGTTTCCTGCTCGACGAGCTGCGTCGCGATCTGGCCGGAAAGTCGATGGATGATCTGGCCTTCCCTTCGCCCCAGGGTGCGATCCTACGGGTGAGCAACTTCCGGCGGCGGATTCTTCGATCGCGCGGCGGGCGCAGCCGGCGTGCCTGGGCTGGTGCCGCACGAGCTGCGCCACACGGCAGCCTCCCTTGCGATCTCCGCCGGCGGCTCAGTAAAGAGTGTCCAGCGCATGCTCGGGCACGCGTCGGCGACGCTCACACTGGACCGCTACGGCCACCTGTTCCCTGACGAGCTGGACCGGGTCGCGCAGCGGCTCGACGAGGCGGCTCGTCAGGCTGATGTGTACAGAACGGGTACAGAAGCCGATGTGCCACTCTTCGGCGACGAGCAGGGGCCACACGAAAAGGCTGGCTGACCTGCGGTTTTGCGCGGTGCCCCCGGCAGGATTCGAACCTGCGACGCACGGTTTAGGAAACCGACGCTCTATCCCCTGAGCTACGAGGGCGGTGCGGCGCAAGGATAGTCGACCGGTCAGCGTCGCTGCCGCGGGATCGTCGCCAGCCAGCGGCGTATCCGCCGGCCGAGCAGCGTGGGCACAGCAGAGGGCGTGCCCTGGCTCGAGTACGTCGCCGCGTTGCGAGGGAGCTCCATGCCGCGCAGCTGCGCTGGGACGACGCCGTGCTCGGCGGCCCGCACGAGCATCCGGCCGTTCGCAGCCAGCTGACGGTGTCCCGCCGACTGGATGGTGCCGCTGATGTGCTCGTGCGGGTCCACGTCCGGATCCGACTCACGCCGCTCCGCCAGTGCCGCGCTGCACTCGCGCAGGCATGCCTCGAACTCGTCGCGGTTGTCGAAGGCGGCCACCACCACGTGACGCCGCTCGTGCCGAGAGGCGTCGTACCGGTAGTGACGTACGACGAACCGCTCGAGCGTGTCGTCGTCGGGATCCACCCGGGGCACGCCATCAGGATAGCCACGCCGGTGGATTTCGTCCCCGTTGTGGACGGCTGGCATCATGGACAGTGGAGCGCGCCCATCGGCGCGTGCCGAGGGGTGCAGGTGGTGCCGCGACCGATCCGCCGGCACGTGCATATTGTGACCCCGGCTGACTCCGGGGCCCGCCCCGGTTCGACGACGAGCGCAGGATCTGCATTGTCCCAGTTGAAACCGCGACATCGGCACCACCGGACCGGTCCGACCCGGCACCGGGTGCTCAAGGCCGTGGCCGCGACCGTGGCCGTGGTCGTGGTGGTCGTGCTCGTCGGCGGGTACTTCGTCTACCGCCACCTCGACGGCAACATCACCTCGCTCAGCGTGGCCAACGCGCTCGGCAGCGACCGGCCCAGCGAGATCGTCAAGCCGAACGCGCCGAACAAGCCGCTGAACATCCTGCTGCTCGGCTCCGACACCCGGCAGGGACAGCGCGGGCACATCGGGGGGCAGACGCCGGGACTGTCCGACACCACGATCCTGCTGCACCTGAGTGCCGACCGGAAGCTGGCGTACGGCGTCAGCATCCCCCGCGACTCGATGGTGCAGCGGCCGCCCTGCCAGCGCAAGGACGGGCAAGGCGTCGACCCCGGCGGGCTGAGCATGTTCAACGCGGCGTACGCCGTGGGTGGCGCGGCCTGCACGATCAAGACCGTCGAGTCGCTGACCAACATCAAGATCAACCACTTCGTGGTCATCGACTTCAACGGGTTCCGGCAGATGGTCGACGCGCTGGGCGGCGTCGAGGTCTGTGTGCCCTACCCGGTGCACGACCCGGTCGGCCACATCAACCTCCCGGCAGGCACCTACACCGTCAAGGGCGACCGGGCTCTGGACTACGTCCGGGTGAGGCACGTGATCTCCGACAACGGGGACATCGGCCGGATGAAGCGTCAGCAGGCATTCCTCGCCTCGATGGCCAACAAGGCGATCTCCAAGGGCACGCTGGCCAACCCGGTGCGGCTCTACCACTTCCTGGACGCCGCGACGAAGTCGATCACCGCCGACCCGGGCCTGGCCAGCCTCAAGGAGCTCGGCGGCCTCGCCCGGTCGCTGCAGCACATCGGGCTGAGCCACATCCAGTTCATCACCGTGCCGTTCGAGACCTACCAGCCCGACCCGAACCGGCTGGTGTGGGCGCCGGAGGCGAAGACGTTGTGGAAGCGGATCCGTCACGACAAGCCGCTGACCGCGCAGGAACTCCAGGGCGTGACGACCGCAGCGCAGAACCCCGACGGCTCGCCGTCCGCGTCGTCGTCGAGCTCTCCGAACGGCCACAAGAGCCCGACCGCTACGCAGTCGGCCAAGCAGAAGGCGGCCGAACAGGCCCGAGCCCAGCAGGCCCGTGAGAACGGGCTCTGCGCCTGACTCTCCCGCGGGTGGAGCGTGCATAACCCGCGGGTCGGGGGTGATTGATGCGCGGGTCGGCGGTCAGGAGGTGGCGAGCAGCTCGAGGAAGGCCTTGTTGAAGGCGGGGATGTCGTCGGGCTTGCGGCTCGTCACCAACCGGCCGTCCACCACGACCTCTTCGTCGACCCAGGTGGCTCCCGCGTTGCGGACGTCGGTCTGCAGGCTCGGCCACGACGTGACCGTGCGGCCCTCGAGGACGCCGGTCTCGACCAGCGACCAGATCGCGTGGCAGATGGCGGCCACCGGCTTCCCGCCGCTCAGGAATCCCTTCACCATGTCTACAGCGGCACGGTCGGTGCGCAGGAAGTCCCCGTTGGCGACGCCGCCGGGCAGCACCAGCCCTGCATAGTCGCCGATGGCCGCATCCGCGACGGTGACGTCGACATCGAAGGTGTCCCCGCGGTCGAGATGGTGGAAGGCCTGCACGGTGCCCGACTCCGTCGACACCAGGTGGGGAGTGGCGCCGGCGTCACGCACCGCCTCCCAGGGACCGGTCAGCTCGACCTGCTCCACGCCCTCGGGTGCGACCAGGAATGCAACCTGCTTGCCCTGCAACGTCTGTTCGGTCACCGGGGTCTCCTTCCACGAGTGTGCCCGTTCATGTCCCGCGCAACCGGTGCCCGGACGGCGAGGCGTCAAACGCGGATCTGCCGGGGTTACGGCACGATCACCCGGTTCTTGCCCAGCACGGTGACACCGGCGGCGCTGACCGTGAACCCGCGGCGGCGGTCCTCCTCGTGGTCGACGCCGATGCGAGCCCCAGGGGGCACCACGATCTGCTTGTCGAGGATCGCGTTGCGGACCAGCGCGCCCTCGCCGACGCTCACGTGGTCGAACAGCACGCTCTGCTCCAGGTCCGCCCCGTCGCCGACGTAGGTGTCGGTGCCGATCACGCAGCGTCGCACGCTCGCACCGGACACGATCGAGCCGGCGCACACGATCGAGTCGCGCACCGCCGCGTCGTGGACGAACTTGGCGCCGGGCAGATGGGGGTGGGAGGTGAAGATCGGCCAGTCGGTGTTGTAGAGGTTGAACACCGGCTCGGCGGCGACCAGATCCAGGTGCGCCTCGTGGTAGGAGTCGACGGTGCCGACGTCGCGCCAGTAGTCCCGGTCGCGCGGAAGCGCGCCGGGCACCACGTTGTCGGCGAAGTCGTAGACGCAGGCACGTCCACGCCCGACCAGCCGCGGGATGATGTCTCCGCCCATGTCATGACGTGATCCGGGATCGGCGGCGTCCTCCTCCAGAGCAGCGACGAGCACGTCGGCGCTGAACACGTAGTTGCCCATCGACGCGTAGGACTGCTCGGGCGAGTCCAGCAGGCCCGGCGGGTCAGCGGGCTTCTCCATGAACTCCTCGATGGCCAGTCCGTCGTCGGCGGTCTTGATCACCCCGAACTGGTGTGCCTCGCTGCGCGGCACGCGGATCGCGGCGACGGTGACGCCGGACCCGCACTCGAGGTGCGCGCGCACCATCTGGGACGCGTCCATCCGGTAGACGTGGTCGGCGCCGAACACCACCACGATGTCCGGGCGCTCGTCGTTGAGCAGGTTCATCGACTGGTAGATCGCGTCCGCGCTGCCCTGGTACCACTGGGGACCGCGTCGCTGCTGGGCCGGCACCGGCGCGACGTACTGGCCGAGCAGGGGAGACAACCGCCAGGTCAGCGCGATGTGCCGGTCCAGGGAGTGGGACTTGTACTGGGTGAGCACCGCACACCGCAGGTAGCCGGCGTTGACCAGGTTCGACAGCGCGAAGTCGATCAGCCGGTAGCTGCCGCCGAACGGCACTGCGGGCTTCGCGCGGTCCAGTGTGAGCGGCAGCAGCCGCTTGCCCTCTCCGCCGGCCAGCACGATCGCCAGCACGTGCGCCGTCCCGGGGCCCATGTCCGGACAGTACCGGTTAGGTTGCCTGGTATGCGCGTCGCGATGCTCACCCGGGAGTTCCCCCCGGACGTGTACGGCGGCGCCGGGGTGCACGTGGACTTCCTGGTGCGCGAGCTGCGCCGGCTCGTCGATGCCGACGTGGACGTGCAGTGCATGGGGAAGCCGCGGGAGGACGCCACCGCCCACAGCGAGCACGAGCCGCGGCTGGCCGGAGCGAACCCGGCTCTGCAGGTGCTCTCGACCGACGTCGCGATGGCGGCCGCGGTCCCGGATGCGGACGTCGTGCACTCGCACACCTGGTACGCCGCGATGGCCGGTCACTGGGCGAAGCTGCTCTACGACGTGCCGCACGTGGTCACCGCGCACAGCCTGGAGCCGCTGCGCCCGTGGAAGGCCGAGCAGCTCGGTGGCGGGTACCGGCTCTCATCATGGGCCGAGCACACCGCGATGCACTCCGCGGACGCGCTGGTCGCGGTGAGCCACGGCATGCGCGCCGACATTCTGCGCGCGTACCCGGACGTGGACCCGCACCGCGTCCACGTCGTGCACAACGGCGTCGACACCGACCTCTACCACCCCGACGACGACCGCGACGCGCTTGCGGCGATCGGCGTCGACCCGGCGAAGCCCTACGTGGCGTTCGTGGGACGGATCACCCGCCAGAAGGGTGTGCCCCACCTGCTCCGGGCCGCCCTTGCCTTCGACCGGGGCGTCCAGATCGTGCTGCTCGCCGGCGCCGCCGACACTGCCGAGCTGAAGGCTGAGACCGACACCGCGATCGCCGACCTGCGCGCCTCCCGCGACGGAGTCTTCGTGGTCTCCGAGATGCTGCCGGTCGACCAGGTCCGCCACGTGCTGTCGGGCGCGCGGGCGTTCTGCTGCCCGTCGGTCTACGAGCCCCTCGGGATCGTCAACCTGGAGGCGATGGCCTGCGGGACTGCGGTGGTGGCCAGCCGGGTCGGCGGCATCCCGGAGGTGGTCGAGGAGGGGGAGACGGGCCTGCTCGTCGGCTACGACTCGCAGGACACCGCCGGGTTCGAGGCAGGTCTTGCCGCGGCGGTCAACCGGCTCGTCGAGGACCCGGCGCTGGCCGCGCGGATGGGAGAGTCCGGACGCGCCCGGGCCGTCGCGGAGTTCGCGTGGTCCGCGATCGCCGCCCGAACCATGCAGCTCTACCGGTCGCTCCTGTGAGCCGAGCGTCCCGGCCGGTGGATCATCCGGCCGGGACGCCCAATGCGGTGAACTTCTCCACCGGTGCGCTCTCTGCGCCGCAGATCTCCCGGCGGGAGCCGACGGCTGGGGCTTGCCGTTATGGTTCTGTTACCACACACTAGTGGCTGGGGTTTCCGGGGAGACCGTCGCGGCTGGGGCGCGGCAGACCGTCGCGCTTGCGCAGGGGGCAGGAAAGGGGTCAGGGTGCGAGTCGCCGTCACAGGCGCCACCGGAGTCATCGGCAGTTCCGTTCTGCCTGCCCTGATTGCGGCCGGTCACGATGTGGTAGGGCTGGCGCGCACGCCGGAGAAGGCGGCACAGCTCGAGGCGTCCGGGGCCGAGGCGAGGGTGGGCAGCCTGGCCGACCACGACATGCTCGTCGCGATGTTCGAGCACGCCGACGCGGTCTGCAACTTCGTCACCCAGACCCCGGTCGGGTACGCCGCCTTGTGGCCGGGCGCCTGGCGGAGCAACGACCGGCTGCGCACAGAGGGGGTGCGCCGCGTGGTCGCCGCCGCCCACCAGGCCGGCGTACGACGCATCGTGCAGGAGAGCGTGTCGTCCCTCTATGCCGACCAGGGCGACGACTGGATCACCGAGGCGTCGCCGCTGGCGATCACCGCGGCCACTGAGCCCGCCTCGGTGGGCGAGTCCCACATCCAGGGGTTCGCCTGCGAGTCACGGGTCGGGGTGGTGCTGCGGTTCGGCACGATCGTCGGTGACGACGAGCTGACCCGATTCCACCTGCGCGCGATCCGGCACGGCCGGCCGATCGGGGTCGGCGCCCCCGAGGGATGGGCCCACGTCGTGCACACCGACGACCTGGGCCCTGCGGTGCTGGCCGCGCTGAGCGCGCCGAGCGGCATCTACAACGCAGGCGCCGAACCGGTGCGGCGTGTCGATCTCGTCGCGGGCTTCGCGGAGGCGGCAGGTCGGGAGAGCATCGACTTCGCCGGACCCGTGCTGGTGCGGCTGGGCGGCTCCAGGCTGGAGCCGCTGACCCGGTCGCTGCGCGTCAGCTCGCGGCAGCTTCACGACGCCACCGGGTGGAAGCCGCACCGGGAGGCCTTCGAGCCAGCCTGGCTGGAGACCGCCATGGCGGCGATGCCGGCACGTTCATGAGCGCGCAGAAGCCGCGGTCTCGACGCGACGGCGAGGAGAAGCGTCGCCGCCGCCGCGCCGAGGTGTTCGGCGACGTACTGCCAGACCAGACCCGGGACGACCGGGATCCCGCCGACGAACAGCACGGGACAGCCGAGAGGGCGGAGTCAGCGCGCGATGCGTGGCTGCGCAGGCAGGTGCCCCCGCATCACGGCCGGTAGCCTCCCCGAGGCGTTGCGGGTGGGACGGCTCAGAGCGGAGTCGTGCCGGGGGTCGGGGTGGTTGTGCCCGTCGTGGTGGGCGACCCGTTGGTGGCCAGCAGGTCGCGGATCTGCTTGAGCACGATCACTTCGTCGGGGTCGACCGCGGCCGGCTCCTCCTTCTTCAACCGCGCGCTGATCTTCTGGTAGGGCACCACGATCGCGAAGTAGACCACCGCGGCGATGATGAGGAACGCGATCACCGCGGCGATGAACAACCCGAACGGCTTCTGGCCGAAGTTCGTGGCCCCGGCCGGGATCAGCGACATTAGCCAGGCGGTGAAGGTGAGCACGACCTGCGCGAACGCCGCGGCCATGATGAACGCGACGGCGAGCTCGACGAGGTTGCCGCGCATGATGAAGTCCTTGAAGCCCTTGAGCATCCTGATCTCCTCAGAGAAGGCTCGGACGCGCTGCGGCGGCCTCACCTTCGCAATCGACCCAGTTGTGGACAAGCCACACGCTAGCGGTCCAGCACCACCGAGAGGAATGACGAGACGCTGGCGCCTGCGACGATCGCAGCTGTCTTGTCCGGAACTGCCACCACGACGAGGGCTCCCGATGCGGACTGCGCGCTCCGATCCCGGCGCGGCGGGATCGCGATCACCGGGACGTCCCGGGCCAGCACCGTCGCCGGGGGAGGTGGGCCGTCGGCGGCGAAGCCCCCAGGCGCCGACCGCGCGGCCAGGATGTCGATCCGGTCCCCGACCCGCAACAGCGCGACCTGGCCCCGATCGTCGATCCGCACCGGTGCTGCGACCGTGCCGGGATAGGCGGCGAGCAGCCCGTCGTCGAGCAGGCGTACGTCGGTCAGCGGCTCTCCTGCCCGCACCGGACCTGCGGTGCGCCGGCCCACGGCGGCGGACGGGTCGAGCAGGGTGCCGGCCGGGACGCTTCCAGGAGTGAAGGTCTCGGTGGTGAGGTCGCTCCGCTGCACCAGCGTGCCAGCGGCGAGATCGTGCGCGGCGACCGGCACCGCGCGCACGGGGGGCGGGGGAGCGGCCGTGGCGCGGACCAGTGCGCCCACGGCGAGCACCGCGCACAGCGCGGCAAGCGCCCGGCGGTGCGCCAGCACCCGGCGACGGACACGGCGTACGAGGGTCGGGGCGTTCATCCCAGCAGCGTCGCGCAGATCGGCCCGGGCCGCATCCGCCTCTCCACAGGGCACGCAGAAGGCGTCCGGGACAGGCGTCGCCCCGGGTGCCTAGACACATCAGGCCGAGGCGGCGGCCTTGGTTTCGCTCTTCGCGGTGCTGGAGGGCTTCGAGTCGGACTTGGAGGAATCCGACTTCGTGGAGTCGGAGCTCTTGTCGGGCTTGGTGGTGTCGGACTTGGAGTCCTTGCTGCTGCCGTTGGCCGAGGCCGGCTTCTCGCGGCTGTCGGTGCGGTAGAAGCCCGAGCCCTTGAACACCACGCCCACCGCGTTGAACACCTTGCGCAGCCGGCCCTGGCACTGCGGGCACACGGTGAGCGCGTCGTCGGTGAAGCTCTGGTGCTGTTCGAAGGCGTGGGCGCACTCGGTGCAGGCGTACTGATAGGTGGGCAAGGCTCCTCCAAGGGTCACGAGACCCGCTGGCACTCCGCGGGCTCGACTGCTAATCATGGCAAACGCAGATTGGTTTCGTAAACTTCCCGGGTGCCCGAGTCGTCTTCCGTTGTGCCCGCCGGCGCCGAAGGGGGACCCAGATCGGGTTTCCGGTCCTGGCCGCGGGCCGGCCGCTGGGCGGCGTACACCGCCGGGGTGGTCGTGCTGGTGGTCCTCGCGCTGCTGATCACGGTCCTGGTCGTCGTCCGCCGGTCCTTCCCGCAGACCAGCGGAGAGATCCAGCTTCCCGGGCTCGAGGCGAAGGTCGCCGTGCTGCGCGACGGGAGCGGGATCCCGCAGATCTACGCCGACACGCCGCACGACCTGTTCTACGCCCAGGGATACGTGCAGGCCCAGGACCGGTTCTTCGAGATGGATGTGCGCCGCCACATCACCGCGGGCCGGCTCTCGGAGCTGTTCGGCAGGAGCACCCTGAAGACCGACGAGTACATCCGCACGATGGGCTGGCGGCGAGTCGCGCAGCACGAGCTGTCTCTGCTCAGCCCGCGCACGGTGCGCTACCTGCGTGCCTACAGCGCCGGGGTGAACGCCTACATCCACACCCACACTCCGTCCCAGATGTCGCTGGAGTACTCCGTGCTCGCGTTGAACGGGCTCGACTACACCCCGCAGGACTGGTCGCCGGTCGACTCTGTGTCCTGGCTGAAGGCGATGGCGTGGGACCTGCGCGGGAACATGGGCGACGAGATCGAGCGGGCGCTGGACTCGGTGCGGCTGAGCCCCGCGCAGATCGACCAGCTGTTCCCCCCGTACCCGTACCGCCGGCACCGCCCGATCGTCGACCAGGGCGCGGTCGTGGACGGTGTCTACGAGCAGGACGCGGCGACCGGCGCGACCCGCAACCCGAAGCGGCCGCCGCTGGACCCCGCCGCGGTGCAGGCGCTGCGCCGGCTCCGGAAGGGGCTGAAGGCGATCCCGCAGATGCTGGGGGAGGGCGCCGGCATCGGCAGCAACGCCTGGGCGGTCGACGGTGCGCACTCCACGACCGGGATGCCGATCCTGGCCAACGACCCGCACCTGGCCACCTCGGTTCCGGGCATCTGGTACCAGATGGGCCTGCATTGCCGGCACCTCACGGCGAAGTGCCCGTTCGATGTCACCGGCTTCACGTTCTCGGGGATGCCGGGAGTGGTGATCGGGCACAACGAGCAGATCGCGTGGGGCTTCACCAACCTCGGCCCGGACGTCACCGACCTCTACCTGGAGAAGGTGCGTGACGACTCCTATCTCTATGCCGGCGCGTGGCACCCGCTGGTCGAGCGCAAGGAGACCATCGAGGTGGCCGGCGGGAAGCCGGTCACCCTCACGGTCCGCTCCACCCGGCACGGGCCGCTGATCTCCGACGTGTCCAAGCAGCTGTCCACCGTCGGCGCCGACGCGCCGGTCGAGAAGGGCGCGCCTCCGCGCGGGCACGGGTACGCCGTCGCGCTGGACTGGACGGCGTTGATCCCCTCGACGACGATGGACGCCCTGTTCGAGATCGACAGCGCCACCGACTGGAAGCAGTTCCGCCGGGGCGCGCGGGACTTCGCGGTCCCTGCCCAGAACATGGTGTACGCCGACCGGGCCGGCCACATCGGCTACCAGGCGCCGGGCATGATCCCGATCCGCAAGTCCGGCAACAGCGGGGACTACCCGATGCAGGGCTGGTTGAAGTCCGACGACTGGACCGGCAAGTTCGTGCCGTTCGACGCGCTGCCCAGCGTCCTGGATCCCGAGGACGGTTTCGTGGCGACCGCCAACCAGGCCGTCACCGAACCGTCGTACCCCTTCTATCTCGGCGACTCGTGGGCGCCGGGCTACCGCAGCCAGCGCATCGTCGACCTGCTGCAGCGCAAGGCCCGGGTCAGCCCGGCCGACATGGCGCAGATCCAGCTCGACACCCGCAACGGCTTCGCGCCGACGTTCGTTCCCTACCTGCTGAAGATCCTGCTGCCCTCGGAGTACCTCGCGGGCGGCCAGCGGCTGCTGCAGGACTGGGACTACACGTTCTCGGCGGACTCGGCGGCGGCCGCCTACTACAGCGTGGTGTGGAAGGAGACGCTCGCGCTGACGTTCCACGACCAGCTCGGCCACCAGGTGTGGCCCAGCGGCGACGGGCGCTGGTTCGAGGTGATGCGCCGGCTGCTCGCGCATCCGCACAGCCAGTGGTGGGACGACGTGAACACCAAGGACCGGGTCGAGACCCGCGACGACATCCTCACCGAAGCGCTGACCAACGCCCGCGACGAGCTGGTGCGGCTGGAGGCGAGGGATCCCGCGAAGTGGAGCTGGGGACACCTGCACCAGCTGGACCTGGAGAACCAGACCATCGGCCAGTCGGACATCGGGCTGGTCCGCTGGCTGTTCAACCGCGGGGGCTGGCAGGTCGCCGGCACCGGGTCCGTGGTGGACGCCACGCACTGGGACGCCGCCTCGGACAGCTACGACGTGACGGCGGGACCGTCGATGCGGATGGTGGTGTCGCTCGCGGACCTGGACAAGTCCCGCTGGGTGAACCTCACCGGCGCCTCCGGGCACGCGTTCGACGACCACTACACCGACCAGACCGATCTGTGGGCCGACGGGAGGACGCTGGCCTGGCCGTTCACCCCCAAGGCCGTCCGCGCCGCGACCGACGACATGCTCACGCTGGCACCGAAGAGACCCAGCGGTGGCTAGACAGGCTGCCTTGTGAGAAGGCGTCACAAGTGTTCATCTGAATGGTTGTGACGTCCGACTTGCCGATCCCGATGTCACAGCCGGTCACCTGAACCATTGTGACGTCCCATAGCGGGTGATCCCGGCCGGCGTGACGGCGGCCGAGACCCGCCGGTCGTGCGCGGCCGCCGGGACCGCGTCGATCAGCTCCTCGTCGTAGAGCAGCGTGCAGGTGAACGTGCCGGCCGGAACCCTGGCGAGGGCACGGTCGTAGGACCCGCCGCCGCGGCCGAGCCGCATGCCGGTCCGGTCCACGGCCAGTCCCGGGGTGAGTACGGCGTCGGCGGTCGCGATCGAGTCCGGGCCGAGATGGGCACCGGCCGGCTCGAGCAGCCCGCGACCCGCCGGAATCAGGGCGGTGGGCCCGTCGTACACCGCCCAGTCGAGGTCGTGGTCGGGCAGCAGCACCGGGAGTACGACCCGCTTGCCGGCGGCCACGAGCGCGTCGAGGAGCGGGCCTGTGCCCGGCTCGGTGGCGGTGGAGACGTACGCCGCGACGGTCGCGGCACGACGTACCTCCCCGGCCGCGAGCAGGTGCTCGGCGATCGCTGCGGCGGCCTCGCCGACCTCGAGCAGCGGCCTGCGGTTCCGCTCGGTGTGCAGCCGGTCCCGCAACGCCAGCTTGCGCATCGCCATCGGGTCCACGTCCCCGAACCTAGCCCGCCGAGTCGTCTCGTCTGCATGCAGACAAGACGGGTCGACCGCGATTCGGGCTGCATTCGCGCCGACTCGGCAACGGTAGTGTCGGCGAGGTGAGCGAGAAGGGGCTGCAGCAGGCACGGGAGAAGATGACGCAGGCCGGAGTCGACCCGGCAGCGATCGAGGTGTTCGCGCACTACTACGGGCTGCTCGAGCGCGGCGAGACCGGAATGGTGCCCGAGTCGAGCATCCAGCCGATCGACGTGCCGGCGCTGGCAGACATCGACCTGCCCGACCCGCCGCCGACCGACGCGCTCGCCGGGACCGCGGTGGTGAAGCTGAACGGCGGGCTGGGCACGTCGATGGGCCTGGACCGGGCCAAGTCGCTGCTCCAGGTCCGTGACGGGTCGAGCTTCCTCGACGTGATCGTCGAGCAGGTGCTGGCCGCCAGGAAGAAGTACGACGTGCGGCTGCCCCTGCTGTTCATGAACAGCTTCCGCACCTCGGCCGACACGCTGGCCGCCCTCGAGCGCTACCCGGACCTGGTGTCGGTCCCGGAGCTTCCCGTGGAGTTCCTGCAGAACATGGAGCCCAAGCTTCGCGCCGACGACCTGACCCCGGTCTCCTGGCCGGCCGATCCCGACCTGGAGTGGTGTCCGCCTGGCCACGGCGACCTCTACACCGCGTTGCGGGGGCAGGGTCTGCTCGACCGGCTGCTCGACGCCGGCTTCCGCCGGGTGTTCTGCTCGAACTCCGACAACCTCGGTGCGGTGCCCGATCCGTTGGTCGCCCAGTGGTTCGCCGACTCCGGCGCGCCGATCGCGATCGAGGCGGTGCGGCGTACCGCGTCGGACAAGAAGGGCGGGCACTTCGCACGGCGTACCTCCGACGCACGGGTGGTGCTCCGCGAGACCGCGCAGACGCCCGAGGACGACCGCAAGGCTCTCGGCGACCTGGACCGGCACAAGTTCACCAGCACCAACAACCTGTGGTTCGACGTGGCCGCGATGCGCGAGCAGATGGACCGCAGCGACGGGGTGCTCGGGCTGGCCATGATCAAGAACCTCAAGCACGTCGACCCGTCGGACCCGTCCTCGCCGGAGGTGATCCAGATCGAGACCGCGATGGGCGCCGCGATCGAGGTGTTCGAGGGCGCCGCGCTGATCGAGGTCACCCGCGAGCGGTTCGTGCCGGTGAAGACCACCAACGATCTGCTGCTGATCCGCTCGGACGCCTACGAGCTCGACGGGTCCTGGTCGCTGACGCTCGCCGAGGGCCTCGAACAGGCGCCGTACGTCGACCTCGACCCCCGCCACTACAAGCTCGTCGACGACTTCGAGGCTCGATTCGCCGCGGGCGTGCCGTCGCTGCGTGAGGCCGGCTCGCTGGTCGTCGACGGCGACTGGACGTTCGGCGCCGACGTGCGCGTGGTCGGCCCCGCGTCGCTGGACGATCCGGGCAGTCCGTCACGGGTGGACGCCGGCAGCACGCTCGGCTGAGCCCGGGCAGACGATCGGGCTAGGGTTTCGCCCATGGCCGCCAACCTGATGCCGGTGGACCGGATGAGCAGCGTGGACGAGCACGTCGCCAGGATCGTCGAGTCGCTGTCGCCGTTGACGCCCTATCACCAGCCGCTGCTGGAGGCGATGGGCCTGCCGGTCTGCGAGGACATCCGCGCGCCCATGGACCTGCCGGCGTTCGACAACTCGGCGATGGACGGGTACGCGGTCTACTACGACGACGTGGTGTCCGCCTCGGAGGACCATCCGGTGCACCTGCCGGTCGTCGGCGAGATGGCCGCGGGGCAGTCCAAGCTGTTCGCCCTCTCTCCGGGCACCGCGGTGCGGATCATGACCGGTGCACCTGTCCCGCAGGGCGCCGACGCGGTGGTGCCGGTGGAGTGGACCGACGGCGGGATCGCCGCGGTGCGGATCACCCGGGCGCCGACCCGCGGCCAGCACGTCCGGCTGCGCGGCGAGGACGTCCGCACCGGCGACGTGCTCCTGGAGGACGGCACCATCCTCGGGCCGCGCCAGCTCGGCCTGCTCGCCTCCGTCGGCCGCTCGCAGGTGCAGTCGCGGCCGCGCCCGCGGGTGGTGATCATGTCCACGGGGTCGGAGCTTCGCGAGCCGGGCACCACGCTGGGGCACGACTCGGTCTTCGACGCGAACTCCTACATGCTGGCGGCCGCGTGCCGGTCGGCCGGGGCGATCGCCTACCGGGTGGGCATCGTCTCCGACGACCCCGACGAGTTCCGCGACGCGCTCTCCGACCAGCTGGTCCGGGCCGACATGGTGGTCACCAGCGGAGGCGTCAGCAAGGGCGCCTACGACGTGGTCAAGGAGGTGCTCTCCGAGCTGGGCACGGTCGCCTTCGGCGAGGTGGCGATGCAGCCCGGCAAGCCGCAGGGGTTCGGGTTCGTCGGCGAGGACGCCACCCCGATCCTCACGCTGCCGGGCAACCCGGTCTCGTCGTACGTCTCCTTCGAGGTGTTCGTGGTGCCCGCGATCCGGCGGATGATGGGCCGCGTGCCCTACCGGCGTCCGATGGTGCGGGCGCTGGTCTCGCAGGGTTTCTCCTCCGCCCCCGATCGGCAGCAGTTCGTGCGCGCCCAGTTCGCCATCGACGGCAAGGGGGCCTACGTCACCCCGGTCGGCGGTCACGGGTCGCACCTGATGGGCGACCTCTCGGAGGCCAACGCGCTGATCGTGGTTCCGGAGGACGTCACCTCGGTCACCGGCGGGTCGCAGGTGCAGGTGCTCGTGCTGGACCGGGACTTCTGATGGGCGAGCACCGGCACCGTCCCGAGCCCGCCGAGGGGCTGACCCACGTCGACTCCACCGGGGCGGCCCGGATGGTCGACGTGTCCGGCAAGGACATCACTCACCGGGAGGCCGTCGCGGCCGGGCGGGTGCTGGTGTCCGCGCGGGTCGTCGAGCTGCTGCGCGGCGAGGGCGTCCCGAAGGGCGACGCGCTCGGAGTGGCCCGGGTGGCCGGGATCATGGCCGCCAAGCGGACCCCGGACCTGGTGCCGCTGTGCCACCCGCTGGCGATCTCCGGGGTCGAGGTGGATCTCGAGGTCGCCGACGACGCCGTACTGATCCGGGCGCGGGTGCGCACCACCGACCGCACCGGCGTCGAGATGGAGGCGCTGACGGCGGTGTCGGTCGCGGCGCTCGCGGTCGTGGACATGGTCAAGGCCGTCGACAAGGCGACGGTCGTGACCGACGTACACCTGGTGTCGAAGTCCGGTGGCCGCAGCGGCCCCTATCACGCGACGGAGTCGTCCGCGAACGTCCCGCCCGCAGGGCCCTCGGAAGCGCAGACGAATCGGTGAGGGCGACGGTGGTCACCTGCTCGAACCGGGCGGCGGCCGGCGTGTACGACGACACCGGCGGCCCGCTGATCGTGGCGGTGCTGACCGAGCTCGGTTTCGAGGTGAGCGGACCGGTCGTGGTGCCCGACGGCGAGCCGGTCGCCGAGGCGATCCGGACCGCCGTAGCCGGAGGCGCCCGCGCCGTGATCACCACCGGGGGCACAGGGCTGACGCCCACCGACCGCACCCCCGAGGTGACCCGGGCCCTGTTGGACTTCGAGGCGCCGGGCATCGCCGAGGCGATCCGCGGCTACGGCGTCGCGCACGGTGTACCGACCGCCGCACTGTCGCGGGGCGTGGCCGGCGTCGTGGGCACGGCACTGGTGGTGAACCTGCCCGGCTCGACCGGCGGCGTCAAGGACGGGCTCGCGGTGCTCGGCCCGCTGCTGCGCCACGCGGTCGAGCAGATCGCGGGGAGCGACCACTGATCGGCCCGGACGCCTGGCGCGTCGAGCTGCATGCGGGCCGGGTCGGGCTGCGTCCGCTGTCGCTGCGCGACGCCCGGGCGTGGAAGGAGATCCGGCACCGCAACGCCGACTGGCTGCGACCGTGGGAGGCCACGATGCCGCCCGGGGACCGGTCCGGCCCGCGCACGTTCCGCGGGATGGCGCGCGACTTGCGCCATCAGGCGCGACAGCGGCGGGCACTTCCGTTCGCGGTGACGCTCGACGGCGCCTTCGTCGGGCAGCTCACGGTCACCAACATCGTCGGCGGCTCGGCACGCTGGGGGCAGATCGGCTACTGGATCGACCAGCGGCACGCGGGTCAGGGGGTGATCCCGACCGCAGTCGCGCTGGTGGTCGACTACTGCCTGTTCGAGCTGCACCTGCACCGGATCGAGGTGGCGATCCGTCCGGAGAACACTGCGAGCCTGCGCGTGGTGGAGAAGCTCGGGTTCAGCGAGATCGGCTATGCGAAGAGCTACCTGCACATCGACGGCGACTGGCGCGATCACCGGCTCTTCGCGGTCACCGAGGACGACTGCCGCGAGGGCATGCTGCGCCGGTACCGCAGGTGAACTGCGGACCACCAATCACACCAGTCACAGGAGTTGTCTTGCGACACACCGCGCCACCTGCCGCGGGTGAGGCGGCACCGCTCTTATCGTTCCAGGCGTGGACCTCTCCGGAATCATCTTCGTGGCGCTCGCCGTCGCCTGGGCCGGGTACCTGATCCCGAAGGCCCTCAAGCATCACGACGAGGTCGCACGCACCCGTTCCATCGACCGCTTCTCGACAGCCATGCGGGTGCTCGCCCACCGCGAGCCGGTGAGCCGCCGCGACGCCCGGCTGGTCGTCTCGCCCGCCAGGAGCGCCGACAACCCCCGGATGCTGGTGCCCGCTGCTTCCGATGGGCGCGCTGCCAGGTCGGAGCCGGTACGTCGTGCCGCCGGCACGGGCGCCCGGGCCGCTGCGCGCGCAGCCGCCCGCAGGCGCCGACGGATCCTCACCTTCCTGCTCCTGGCCGGCGCGGCCGTCGGCGCCCTGGCCGCCACGCACGTCGTACCCCTGTGGGCGCCGGCCGCGCCTGTGGCACTGGTCATCGGCTACCTCGTGCTGTGCCGCACCCAGGTGCGTCACCAGGCCTACGCAGCCTGGGAGCGCGAGTTGGACGCCCCCGCGTACGACGACGACGCCGAGGTTGCGCCGCGACGGGCGGTCAGGGTGGAGGCCCTGGACGGCACGCCGCACGTCACGCTTCGCAACGAGCAGGGCTTCGAGGAGGTCGACCCGCTCGACGACACCGTCTCGATGCCGGCCGTGGTGGACGCGGTCGCCGTCCCCACCGCCGACGGCGGATCCCTGTGGGACCCGCTGCCTGTCACCCTGCCGACGTACGTCACCAAGCCGAAGACCAAGCGCACCGTGCGCACCATCGACCTCAACGACGCGGACACCTGGAGCTCCGGCCGCTCGGAGGAGGACTCGCGGTTGGTCGCCGAGAGCGAGGCAGCCGCCACCGAGGAGACGCGTGCCGAGGCCGTCGGCAGCTGACTGCCTCTGCGTGCCGGCGACGCGGGAGATCCTCAGCCATCACCTGGCGGAAGATCTCCCATGTCGGTCGGGCGTCGGCGCCCGGCATGTTCGGCGTAGGTTCGGAACATGCGCTATGTGAGGTTGGGCTCGACAGGTCTCCAGGTCTCCGCGATCACGTTGGGCTGCATGAGCTGGGGCGACCCGGCTCGCGGCGGGCATCCCTGGGTGCTCGATGAGGAGTCCGGCCGGGCGATCATCAAGGACGCGCTCGAGTCGGGAGTCAACTTCTTCGACACCGCCAACGTGTACTCGGGCGGGTCGAGTGAGGAGATCACCGGCCGGGCGCTGAAGGACTTCGCCTCCCGCGAGGAGGTCGTGATCGCCACCAAGGTGAACGGCCGGATGCGGCCCGGCCCGAACGGCGCGGGTCTGTCCCGCAAGGCGATCATGGCCGAGATCGACGCCAGCCTGCGCCGGCTCGGCACCGAGTACGTCGACCTCTACCAGATCCACCGGTGGGACTACGGCGTGCCGATCGAGGAGACGCTGGAGGCTCTTCACGACGTGGTGCGTGCCGGAAAGGCTCGCTACATCGGTGCATCCTCGATGTACGCCTGGCAGTTCGCCCAGGCGCTCTACGTCGCCGACCTGAACGGCTGGACCCGGTTCTGCTCGATGCAGGACCACTACAACCTGCTCTACCGCGAGGAGGAGCGGGAGATGCTCCCGCTGTGCGAGGACCAGGGGATCGCCGTACTTCCCTGGAGCCCGTTGGCGCGCGGCCGGCTCACGCGCGACTGGGATGCGGCCACGGCGCGAACCGAGTCGGACGAGTTCGGCAGGACGCTCTACCGGGACGAGGACAAGGCAATCGTCGAGGCCGTCGCCTCGGTGGCTTCGAAACGCGGGGTCCCCCGCGCCCAGGTGGCGATGGCGTGGCTGCTCCACCAGCCCGCTGTGACCTCACCGATCGTCGGCGTCACCAAGCCCGGCCATCTCGCCGACGCGGTCGCCTCGGTCGATCTGGAGCTGTCCGACGACGAGCTGGCGGAACTGTCCGCGCCGTACCAGCCGCACGCCATCGCCGGCCACCGCTGATTCGGGCCGGCGGGAGGCCGGATGGTATCTTTTCTGCTCGCGCCGCTTCGTCGGTGCACGGGGCTGTGGCGCAGTTGGTAGCGCGTCTCGTTCGCAACGAGAAGGTCAGGGGTTCGAATCCCCTCAGCTCCACCACCCCTGCAGATCAGACGGGTCAGTTGAGCAGCTCGGCGAGGTCATCGACGACCAGGTCGGCGCCGTGCTCGATCAGAGCGTCGCGCTGGCCGACCCGGTCGACCCCGACGACGAGGCCGAACCCTCCGGCGCGCCCGGCCTGCACGCCCGACAACGCGTCCTCGATGACGACCGTGCGTTCCGCGGGTACGCCGAGCCGCTCGGCGGCAGCCAGGAAGGTGTCTGGCGCGGGCTTGCCGGGCAGGCCGAGGTGTGCAGCGATCTCTCCGTCGATCGTGGTGTCGAAGTAGTGGGAGAGGCCGGCCACGTCCAGCACAGTGCGAGTGTTCCGGCTGGAGGAGACCACCCCCAGGACGGCAGCGCGCTCGCGGAGCTGCTCGAGCAGGCGCACCGTGCCCTCGTAGGGGGCGACCCCCTGCTGTCGGATGATCTGGTTGACCAGGCCGTTCTTGCGGTCGCCCAGACTCCGGACTGTCTCGCTCCCCGGAGGGTCGTCCGGATCGCCCTCATCGAGCTCGATGTCGCGTGAGGCGAGGAACCTGCGGACTCCGTCGTAGCGGGGCACGCCGTCGACATACCGGTTGTAGTCGTCGCGAGTGAACGGGTCGAAGGACTCTCCGGAGCGTCCGCGGAGGTAGGCGTCGAACATCTCCTTCCAGGCGGTGAAGTGCTGCTCGGCCGTGCTGGTGATCACCCCGTCGAGGTCGAGGAGCACCGCATCGAACCGGTCCAGCTCATTCATCGTCAGCCCCCGACATCGCTGCCGCCTCCATCTGCTCGGTCGCCACCGCCACGGGTTCTCCCATCGTGACCTCGACCGGCTCGCCGCGGACACTGACCCGCAGGTCCGGGCCGTCGCGCAGTTGCAGGGTCAGGCGTTCATGGGTTACCTCGACGTCGACACGGCTCCCCCGGATTCTCAAGGAGAACCGCAACGAGGACCATTCCTCGGGCAACCTGGGGTCGAAGCAGATCTCACCGTCGAAGTCGCGCAACCCGCCGAAGCCGTGGACCAGCGCCATCCAGACCCCGCCGGTCGACGCGATGTGCACCCCCTGGTCGGTGTTGCCGGCGACGTCGGCAAGATCCATGAAGAGCGCAAGCCGGAAGTGCTGCATCGCCTGCTGCTGCTCGCCGATCTCCGCCGCGACGATGCTATGCACCGGCGGTGAGAGCGAGGAGTCACTGGTGGTGAGCGGGTCGTAATAGTCGAAGTTCCGGCGCTTTTGCTCCAAGGCGAACTCGTTTCCCAGCAAGAACATGGCCAGCACGACGTCGGCCTGCTTGATCACCTGATGTCTGTAGATCGTCAGCGGGTGGTAGTGCAGAAGCAGTGGGTAGTGGTCGTCCGGGGTGTTCTCGAAGTCCCACACCTCGCGCTCGAGGAACTGCGCGTCCTGCGGGTTCATGCCGCGCTCCTCGTCGTAGGGCACCACCATCGCCGTCGCGGCCCGACGCCACTCCTCGATCTCCCCCTCGCGCAGACCGACATCGTTGACCAGCACCGCATAGCGATCCGCGTCGACGGTGCGCAGTTCGTCGATCACCGTCGCTGCCACATTGAGGTTCAACCGGGCCATCAGGTTGGTATAGGTGTTGTCGTTGACCACGGTGGTGTACTCGTCCGGTCCGGTCACCGTGAACAGGTGGAACCGTCCATGATCGTCGTAGAAGCCAAGGTCCGCCCACATCCGGGCGGTGCCGACAAGGAGGTCGACCCCGATCTCCAGCATCGTCTGGCGGTCCCCGGTGACGTCGACGTACCGCTTCAGGGCGTGCACGATGTCAGCGTCGAGGTGGTACTGCGCCGTTCCGGCCTGGTAGTACGCCGAGGCCTCCTCGCCGGTGATCGTCCGCCAGGGGAACAGCGCGCCCGACTGGTTGAGCTCGGCGGCCCGTTCGCGTGCCTTGGGCAGCATGCTGTGCCGGAAGCCGAGCAGGTTCTTGGCGATCCGGGGCTCGGTGTAGCTGAGGAACGGCAGCACGAAGACCTCGATGTCCCAGAAGTAGTGGCCCTCGTAGCCCTGCCCGGTCAGCCCCTTGGCCGGGACACCGCTGCCCTCGGCCCGAGCCGTGGCCTGGAACAGCTGGAAGAGGTTCCAGCGAACTGCCTGCTGCACCTGCGGGTCGCCCTCGACCACCACGTCGCTGCGTTCCCAGAAATCGTCGAGGATGACGCGCTGAGCCTGGAGGATCTCCTCGAACCCGGTGGAGACCGCTCGTCGCAGCACCCGGGTCGCGCGCCCCACCAGGTCTTCGGAGGCGGCGCTGCGGGAGGTGTGGAACGCCGCGAACTTGCGCAGCCGGACCGTGGCACCCTCGTCTGCGTCGATGATGTAGGTCACCTCGCCGACGTTCTCCGAGCACTCGCTGACCACCTGGTAGGAACAGTCGGTCTCCATCGCGTGGTCGACCCCAC
Source organism: Nocardioidaceae bacterium (assembly GCA_035690495.1). Lineage (GTDB taxonomy): Bacteria > Actinomycetota > Actinomycetes > Propionibacteriales > Nocardioidaceae > DASSKK01. The sequence goes on from DASSKK010000028.1 coordinate 42,745, forward strand.
AGCCGAGCGTCATCTTGCTGCTCCGAGTCCGGTAGCCGAACAGCAGCCGCTCGCCCTCGGCCCGGTGCAGCTCGTTGTGCAACACCGTGTCGTCGAGTGCGCGGACCCTGGGATCGATCTTCCGGACGTTGTGCTCGCCCGGGGCATCTTGCCGATTCACCAGCTGGGAGGTGATCACCAGGGGAGCCGAGCCCTTGAGCATCCGCACCTCGAACTCGATCGCGGCCAGATGGCGATAGTGCAGCGACGTCAACCGCCGGCTGCGCACCTCGACCCGCCTGCCGGACGCGGTCTCCCAGACCAGTCGACGCTCCAGGGTGCCGGAGCGGAAGTCGAGCACCCGCTCATAGGCCGACATGGGCGCCGTAGGCAGGAACAGCGGCTCGTCATCGACGTAGAGCTGGATCATCTTCGGATCGGGGACGTCGACGATCGTCTGTCCGGTGCGGGCCAGCCCGAAGGCCTGCTCCGCATGAGAGATCGGCCAGGACTCGTGAAAACCGGCGATCAGCGCACTGTGCTCGGACGAAGGCCGCCCCTCATCGTGGTTCCCGCGCAAACCGAGGTAGCCATTCGCCACGCTGAACAAGGTCTCCGTCTGACCTAGCCGCTCCTCACTGAACCTTTGCTCGACGAGCCGCCACGGGTCCACGGGGTAGTCGTGACCGGGCAGCAGCTCGGGTACTCGGCGTCGCACACCACGAATGTAGACACCTGGCGCACAGCTGCCGAGTTCTCGCCCACATCTCCCCCGGGGGCTGTGCTCCGTGTCATGCTCGGCCTAGGGGCATGCACACGCAGCAGCGATTCGAGGGCAGGCAGCAGATGGCGCGCCAGGGCATCCGCACACGCGTACGCCGTGCCGCCGAGCAAGCGCTCGCGGAGCAGCAGTACGTGCGGCCGATCGACGTACTGCTCGGCCTCGGCTGGCTGGCGTCCGCCCATGTCGACGTGTGGCGACAGGGTCGAATCCCGCACCTCGAGCAGATGGTGCAGGGCAGTCCCGAGAAGGTGGCGCTGGCCATGGACGAGTTCAGCCGCTGGGCCGAGGAGAACGGCTTGAGACCCTCGGAGACGGAATACCTGGCGCGCACCAGCGACCGCCGCACGCTCAACTTCACCGCCCTCGCCGACCCGGAGATCGAGCAGGCGTACCGGACGCACTGGCTCTCACCGGAACTGCCGGACCGACAACGTCAGCGACTCGTCGAGGAGCAGAACCGGCCACCCGAGCTCGTGGCGATCTCCTCGACGAAGTCGTGGACATGCGACACGTGTCGAGGCGAGTTCGGGGGCGGAGACATCCTGGTCATGCAGGACAACGGTCCGCACTGCCTGGACTGCGTCGGGCTCGGCCACCTGGACTACCTGGGAGCCGGCAACGCCGCGGTCACCCGCAGGACTCGAAAGCTGAGCGGGACCTCGGTGGTCGTCGTGCGATGGAGCGGTGCGCGCAAGCGCTACGAACGACAGGGCATCCTTGCCGAGCCGGAGGCGATCGACCGTGCCGAAGAGGAGTGCCTGAGCGAAGACGAGTTGCGTGAAGTCCGACGGTGGAGGACATGAGCTCGCCGCCCAGGCATGCGGGCGGTCGGCCGGTGCGGGTGCTGGTCGTGGACGGTGCGAACGTCGTGGGGTCCCGCGCCGACGGCTGGTGGCGTGATCGGGCCGGTGCCGCCCGCAGGTTGCACGAGGAGCTGTCGGTGGCCGACCTGCCGCACGAGTACGTCGTACTGGTGCTGGAAGGCGCCGCGAAGGCCGGGCATCCGCAGGGGCGGGACGGCCATGTCCGCACGGTTCACGCGCCCAGGTCCGGCGACGACGCCATCGTGCGTGCGGCACGGGACGAGGTCGCTGCCGGACACGAGGTGGTCGTGGTGACGGCCGATCGGGCGCTGCAAGCCAGGGCGGAGGCTGTCGGCGCCTCGTGTCTGGGGCCGTCCTGGCTGCTCAGCCATCTGTGATCCGGGCTTGCACGCCAACGGGGCGCATATCAACGCCGAACGGGGCGCATCTCAACGCCGAACGGGGCGCATCTCAACGCCCCCAGGGGGTCAGCGGTCAGCGGGCGCGGAAGGCGGTGACGCCGGTCAGCGTCGGGACGAACACCCAGTGCCCGCTGACGATCTGCGAGGGGAAGTGCGGCAGCGAGCCGGCGTGGATGCGCTGCAGCACCTTGCCGGTGCCCAGTGACAGGACGTACAGGTCCCCAGAGAAGCGGTCCGCGACGTAGACGCGGTGGCCGGCGATCACCGGCGAGCCGTACAGCCCGGACGCGGTCCAGCCCCACCGCAGCGACGACCTGCCGACGTGCAGGGCGCGGATCGCCTGCTGGCCGAGGCACGGCATCAGCACGGTGTGGCCCACCACCGCCGCGCTGGCGAAGGCCGCGCACCCGTGGACCGTGTCGATCGCCGCGCCAACCCCGCCGAGACGCGGCCTCAGCAGGTAGACGGTGCCGCGCTTGCCGGCGATCACGATGCGGTGGTTGACCGGGATGGGGGAGGAGGACCCCAGGTCGAGGTCGGCCGCGTTGTCCTCCCGCCACGTGCTCGGCGCGAACACCGCCAGCCGGCGCAGCCGGACCGGGCTCAGCTCGGTCACCGAGTCGGACTTGTCCCACCGGCCGTTCAGCTCGGCCCCGTTGCCGGTGGCCAGGTAGACGCTCCCGTTGCGGCCGCGCACCGGCCCCGGTGGCGCCCAGATGCCGGCTTCGCGCGCGGTCGGCACGGCGTAGTGATGAGTGGAGCCCTGGCCGGTCGTCGGCGTCGTGGTCGCGTAACCGACGTAGTTGTCGCAGTCGCCGGCCAGCCCGCCGAACGCGACGATCACCCGGTTGTCGGTCACCAGCAGGGCGGATCGCTGCTGCTCTGCCTTGCGGTTGCGGTTCGGGAGTACGTCGAGCCCGCGGTGCCAGCGCCGGTCCCCGGTGCGGGGGCTCAGCGCCCACAGCGTGTGGTGGCCGCCGAGCGTCTCGGCCACCACGAACACCGAGCCGGTGCGGTGGTCGTAGGCCGGGGTGCCGGTGATGCCGAGCGGATCGATGTTCCCGCACGGCAGGCCGGACAGCGGCTGCGGTCTGCCCAGGTGCACGCGCCACCGGTGATTGCCGGTGCGCGGGTCGAGGCCGTAGACGTAGTTGCGCTCGGTGGCGACGACGAGCGTCCCGTCGACGAGCAGCGGCTCGCCGTACACCGCTCCGCGAAGCCGCTGCGTCCAGGCCCGGTGCAGGGGCTCGCCCGGCGAGGAGGACACGTGGCCGGCGCGTGACTTCGTGCGGTGGTACGTCGGCCAGTTCGGCAGCGTCGGGCCCGCCCGGGAGGTCGAATCGGACTGCGAGGCGGCGGCGGAGCTCTTCTCGGTGGGGGTGGCGCTGGACGGCGCGGACGTGCCCGAGCCCGGCGTCGGCGCGGCGTCGTGGCGCCCCGTCTGGTCATCGTTGCCCGCGCACCCGGCCAGCAGGGCCGAGGCGAGCAGCACCGCCGACCATGCTCCGAGGCGTGCGCGCATCCTCCGATTGTGCCTCGGACGCCCGGCCGCGGCGAGGATCAGCGCCCGTGGTGCGCACGCCTTGTCGGCATGCAACCTGATGGCCCGCCACGGCGTCTTTGACTCGTCGGCGCCTTCCGCGATCGGAGACTCTCATGAGCGTGCTCACTCGACTTCTCGGTGCACTCACGGCCGTGGCCGCCTCGGGTGCACTGGCGGCTTCGACCGCGGCCGGCGTCCCGGCAGCCACCGCCTCTTCGTCCGCCCGGACGGTGCCGTGGTGCACGACCGGGGACGTCTCTGTCCGGCTGGGCCATGGCGACGGCGCTGCCGGCAGCGTCTACTTCCCTCTGGTGCTGCGCAACCACACCGGCCACGCATGCCGGACCCGCGGCTACCCGGGCGTGTCCTACGTCGGCGGCGGCAACGGCACGCAGATCGGCGCGCCGGCCGACCGGGTGCGCCCGGCCCTCCCCGCCGTCCCGCCCCCGGTTGTGCGGCTCGACCCGGGCGAGCGGGCGGTGGCGGTGCTGCGCGAGGTCGACGCGTTGAACTACCCACGCCACCGGTGCCGGCCCGAACGCACCGACGGGCTCCGCGTCTACCCGCCCGGTGAGTACGCCGCCGCGTTCGTGCCGCAGCACACCGTCGGGTGCCGCAACCACCGGGTGCACCTGCTCACGGTGGCGCCCTTCCACCACGCCCATTAGATCCACTGCTTGAACCAAATCCGTTCCAGCCAGTGCGGGGTGCTGATCAGCCCGCCGGTGTAGATCGGCCAGAACCACGCGAAGTTCACGATCACCAGCACCACGAACGCCCCCGCGAACACGGTGCCCCACTGCCGGCGGCGCGGCGAGGCGTCACGGCTCCCCATCAGGTTGCCCAGGCAGAGCGTGATGGCCAGGACGGTGAACGGGATGATCGCGATCGCGTAGTAGGAGAAGATCGGCCGCTGGTCGTAGCGGATCCACGGCAGCCAGGTGGAAAGCACGCCGACGATGGCCAGGCCGAACCGCCAGTCCCGCTTGCCGATCCAGCCGTAGACGGCGTACAGCAGCGCGATCACCCCACCCCACCACAGCGCCGGCGTGCCGAGCAGCAGGATCTGGCGCAGGCAGGTGCTGCCGGCGGGTGCGTCGCAACCGTCCACGCCGGGCTTGATGCCCAGGTCCGCCTCGACTCCGACCGGCCGGTTCAGGATCAGCCAGCCCTCCGGCTTGGACTGGTAGGTGTGGTGGGCGTGGTTGAGGAACTGGGTGTGGAAGTCGAACACGTCGACGTGGTAGTTCCACAGCGACCGCAGCGACTGACCCAGCTCGGGGAAGAAGCCGTGCGCGTCGTGCTTGATGTAGTTGCCCCAGTAGGGGCCGTACTGGGTGTTGGACAGCGCCAGCTCGTAGGCGTGGGCGTTGAGCAGCCAACCGGTCCAGGTGAGCACGTAGACCACGAACGCGACCACTACCAGGGACACGAACGCCGGCGCCGCGTCGACGACGGCAGCGCGCAGCCGGGCGTTGCGCACGCCGATGCTGCGGCGCGCTCCGGCGTCCCACATCCACACCAGCAGCCCGAGCGCGGCGAGGGGGAACACCGCGTCCCACTTGCTTCCGCAGGCGAGCCCGAAGCAGACTCCGGCGGCGATGCGCCACGGGCGGAACAGCATCGTGCGCACCGGCCCCCAGTCCGCGCCGGTCGTCCGGTAGCCGGACGGCACCGCACGCGCCATGCGCAGCCGTCCCCAGTCCCGGTCGGCGACCAGGCAGGACACTGCGCAGAGCAGGAAGAACGCCATGAAGATGTCGACCAGGGCCAGCCGGGACAGCACGAACTGCAGCCCGTCGAAGCACAGGAGCAGACCAGCCGTCGCGCCGAGCAGGGTCGACCCGGTCAGCCTGCGGGCCAGCCGGACCATCACCATCACCATCAGCGCGCCGACGATCGCCGAGGCGAACCGCCAGCCGAACGGGTTCATCCCCCAGATCAGCTCGCTGGAGCCGATCAGCCACTTCGCCAGCGGAGGGTGCACCACCATGCTCGGGGTGCTCGTCCACAGACCGTGCAGGTGCCCGGCGAGGATCTTGTGGTTCGCCCCGTCGACGTACCCGGTGACGAAGCCGTGGTGCACCAGAGACCAGGCGTCCTTGGCGTAGTAGGTCTCGTCGAACAGGAACGCGTGTGCGCGTCCGAGCTTCCACAGTCGCAGGAACACCGCGAGCAGCCCGATCCCGACCGTCACCGCCCAGCCGGTGAACGCGTCGCTGCGCCGCAACGAGGGCACCATCCGTCGGCGCGCGCTCGGAACCGGCCGCCCGTCCGCGGTCCACGACAGCCCCATCGTGCGACGACCCGTCGCGCCGCGTGCCTCCGGGTGGCGGGAGCGGGTGGTCGTCACGCCCGCAACCTTACGGTGGCGTGTGCCGCCTGGCGGGCGACCCGCGCCGGGGCGCACGTGGCTACCATCGGTCGATGGCGACGAGCAGGATGGCGGGCGTGCTGGTGCTCGCGGCCACGCCGATCGGCCGGATGACCGACGCCTCGCCCCGGCTGGCCGAGGAGCTCGCGGAGGCCGACGTCGTCGCCGCCGAGGACACCCGCCGGCTGCGTCGGCTGGCCGCAGAGCTCGGCGTGAGCATCGCAGGCCGCGTGCTCTCCTACTTCGACGCCAACGAGGCGGCACGGACCCCGCAGCTGGTCGACGCGCTGCTCGCAGGCTCACGGGTGCTGCTGGTCACCGATGCCGGGATGCCCTCCGTGTCCGACCCCGGTTTCCGGCTGGTCGCGGCCGCCGTCCAGCACGACGTACGCGTGACCGCGCTGCCCGGCCCCTCGGCGGTGCTCACCGCGCTGGCCGTGTCCGGGCTGCCGGTGGACCGGTTCTGCTTCGAGGGCTTCCTGCCCCGCAAGGCCGGCGAGCGCGCCCGCCGGCTGCGGGAGCTGGCCACCGAGCCGCGCACGATGGTCTTCTTCGAGTCGACGCACCGCATCCACGCGGCGTTGACGGCGATGGCCGAGGCCTTCGACGGGGACCGGCCGGCGGCGGTGTGCCGCGAGCTGACCAAGACCCACGAGGAGGTACGTCGTGGGCCGCTGGACATGCTCGCCGACTGGTCCGCCGAAGGTGTCCGCGGCGAGATCACCGTCGTCGTCGGCGGCGCCGTGGACGAGCGCAACCGTCCCGCGTTGGACCCGGCGGACCCGGGCGACGCGGCGCAGATGGCCGGCCTGGTCACCGAGGAGGAGCAGCGCGGCATCCCTCGCAAGGAGGCGATCAGACGGGTGGCCGACAGGACCGGTGTGCCCAAGAGGTCGGTCTACGACGCCGTGCACAAGAAGTAACGTGCCTGCCATGGAGGCCGACGGACCCACCCGAGCACGCGAGGCCGGTCGCCGCGACCGCAGCCGGCCACCGGACCCGGAGCCGCTGCCGGTCGCGGTGCCCGACAGCCACTGTCACCTCGACATCGCCGACGGGGAATGGCTGCCGACCGAGCAGGCGCTGGCGCGTGCCGCCGACGCGAACGTGACCCGCATCGTGCAGATCGGCTGCGACCTAACCGGGGCGGCCTGGGCGGTCCAGGTCGCCGCGAGCCACCCGTCTGTGGTGGCCGGGGTGGCGTTGCACCCCAACGAGGTGCCCCGCCTTGTCGAGCAGGGCGGTCTCGACGACGCTTTCGCGCAGATCGAGAGTCTCGCCACCGACAACGAACGGGTCCGCGCGGTCGGCGAGACCGGGCTGGACTACTACCGCACTGGCGAGTCGGGCCGCGCGGCTCAGCACGACAGCTTCCGCAGGCACGTCGACCTGTCGCGCCGTCTGGGCAAGACGCTGGTGATCCACGACCGGGACGCCCACGACGACGTGCTGGCGATCCTGGACGAGCAGGGCGTGCCCGACCGGTTCGTGATGCACTGCTTCTCCGGCGGCGCCGACTTCGCGCGGGCCTGCCTGGACCGGGGCGGCTACCTGTCGTTCGCAGGCACGGTGACGTTCAAGAACGCCGAGCCGGTCCGCGACGCGCTCCGGTACGCACCGCGGGACCGGGTGCTGGTCGAGACCGACGCGCCGTACCTGACCCCGACCCCCTACCGCGGACGCCCCAACGCGTCGTACCTCGTGCCGCTCACCGTGCGGTCGATGGCCGAGACCCGCGGGGACGATCTGGCGGAGCTGTGCGCGGCGATCGACGCGAACACCGACGCGGCGTTCGGCGCCTGGTAGCCGGCCGCGCGGACGACCTACCCGGACGTCGAGAGCGAACGCTCGTCGAGTCCTTCCGGTCCTGCCATCCAGATCGCCAGGTCGACCTCGTTGCCTTCCGGGTCGGCGAGTGTCCACCAGTGGGGCGCGTGCTCGTCGTTGACGACGCGGCCTCCCGCGGCGAGCGCGGCCTCGATGCGGGCCTCGACCTGGTCATGGGGCAGGTAGAGGTCGATGTGGATCCGGTTGCGCTGGGTCCGGGGTGTGTCCATGTGCTGGAACCAGAACGAGGGCCCGCGGCGTTGCGGGTCGAACACGTCCTCGTCGCCGACCTCGTCGTAGCCGAGCACGGCCCTCCAGAAGGGCCGGACCGCGGCCGGAGACGTGGCATCGATCGCGACCTGAACGTGCTGTACCAGCCGGGGATCCGCCTGCACCCCGAGGTCGCGTGCGGCGGTCGAGATCTGCCGGGCCAGATCGACATCGCGCCTGCTGAGGCCCTCCCATCTGCCCGTGTACAGCCGGACGGTGACACCTTCCGGACGTAGGTCGACGTCGGGTTGGTGCCCCGCCGCGGCCGACAACGCACCGACCCGCTCGACGAGCGCGACCCCTGCGCCGAAGGAGCCGGTGCGGAAGTACGCGCACGCCCAGCCGCCACCCCAGATCGCTCGCCAGTCCTCGACGCCCGCCGACTCCAGGAACTGTCGGCCGGTGATCTGCTCGCTGCTCATGTCGCCACCGTAGAGGCTGTTCCGGACGATCCGCGTCCTGAGATCATGGTGTGGTGGAGGAGGACAGCTGGGCCGCTCTCGCCGACCAGTTCGCCGACGAGGCCTATGCCACGGTGAAGGGCTACGTGCGCACCTACGTGCTGCACCGACAGCTCCTGGAGCATCTCCCGGCGCCACCGGCGACCGTCCTCGACGTCGGCGGCGGCGCGGGTCACCAGTCCTTCCCGCTCGCGAAGGCCGGGTACGGCGTGACGTTGCTCGACCCGTCGCGGGCCATGTTGGACAAGGCGCACGAGCGACTCGAGCGGCTTCCGGCCGAGGCCCGGCGACGAGTGACCCTCGTGCAGGGCGACGGCGAGAACGCCGACGAGGTCGTGAAGGGGGAGCGCTTCGACGCCGTGCTGTGCCACGGCGTGCTCGGATACCTCGAACGACCGGAGCCGATCGTCGACCAGCTGTGCCGGTGCCTCGCCGCGGGCGGCGTCGTCTCGATGATGACGGCGAACGCGCACGCGATGGCGGTGCGGCCCGCCCTGGAACGGCGGTGGGACGACGCCCTGGCCGCCTTCGACGCCCGTCACGAGATCGGGGTCCTCGGAGTGCCGGGCCGAGCCGACACGGTGGAGGAGCTCGGTGAGCTGATGCGGAGCGGCGGAGTGGAGCCGGTGCGTTGGTACGGCGTCTGGCTGTTCGTCGACTGGCTCGAGTTCAGCGGCGCCGAGCTGGACGCCAGCGACTCCCAGCAGGTGGCGAAGACCGCGGAAGTCGAGCTCGAGGCGAGTCGGCGAGACCCGTACCGCGGACTCAGCCGCGTCTTCCACCTTGTCGGGCGCGCCCCGGTGGTCTAGACCGGAGACCGGCCGCGGAGAGTGGCCGTACAGGCGGGACGAGGCCCGTCAGCGAGACTCACGTCACCGCCCAGACGCCTGATCCACACCCCGGGGTTGGCCTCGTCGCCGGCCCACCGTTATCGTCTTGTGACTGTTGGCCGGGAGCGGGGAAGTTCTCGGACGGCACCCGGAGGGGATCCACCGGAGGACAGACCGTCCTGGCTGTCTTGGTGGTGCTGCGTGCGCGCGGCCGGGATGTCGCGCCCGCGGCCCGGGGAGTACCACCATTGGAGAAGCGTGCGACGCACACTCGCTCTACTGACCAGCAGCAAGAAGGCCCTCGTCGTCATGACGACGGCCGCCGGTCTGGCCGTCGCGGCCACCGGTGTCGGCTACGCCTCGATGTCGAAGTCCGTGACCCTGTCGGTGGACGGGCACACCGAGCAGGTGAGCACGATGGGGGACACCGTCGGTGAGGTGCTCAACGCCGAGGACATTCCTACCGGCAGGCACGACGTGGTCGTCCCGGGGCTGAGCAGCCGCGTGCAGGACGGCACCGAGATCGCGGTCAAGTACGGCCGCCCGTTCGACGTCACCGTCGACGGCAAGGACCACCGCTACTGGGTCACCGCCACCGACGTCGCCGGGGCGCTCGACCAGGTGGGCCTCCACGTCAGCGACGCCAGGCTCTCCCTGAGCCGCAGCGCCGGCATCGGCCGCAAGGGCCTCGACCTCGCGGTGATCACGCCGAAGAAGCTGACGGTCAAGATCGCTGGTCACCATGCCCACCACAAGACTCTCGACGCCCTCACCGTCGCCCAGGCGCTGCGTCTGCTCGACGTGAAGGTCGGCAAGTACGACCAGGTGAAGCCCGGCCTGGGCGCCGTACTGCACGACGGAGACAGGCTGGTGTTCACCAACGTGCGCAAGGTCAACCGCACGGTCACCGAGTCGATCGGCTTCGACACGGTCAAGCGCGCCGACGGCTCGATGTACTCCGACCAGTCCACGACCGTGCGATCCGGCAAGGACGGCAGCAAGCGCGTGAGCTACCGGATCACCTACGAGAACGGCCACATCGTGAGCCGCAACCCGTTGCACGTCACGGTGCTCAGCCAGCCGGTCGACGCGATCGTGAAGTACGGCACCAAGTCGCGTCCGGCGCCTGCGCCGACCACCAACTACGCCGCCGGGAGCACGGTCTGGGACAAGATCGCCCAGTGCGAGTCCGGGGGCAACTGGGCAGCCAACACCGGCAACGGCTACTACGGCGGGCTGCAGTTCTCGCTGTCGACCTGGCACGCCTACGGCGGCACCGGGTACCCGAACCAGCACTCCCGCGCCGAGCAGATCGCGATCGCGACCAAGGTGCGCAATGCCAGCGGCGGGTATGGCGCCTGGCCCGTGTGCGGCGCGCCCTACAACTGACCGCGGCCCCCGCATCCCGGCTGCCGGCGTTCTCGTCAGTCGCCGCACAACCCCGGTGCGCCTCCTTCCTCGGCCTTGGCAGCCGGGCGCGGATGCAGCGCGCGGGGGGATAGGGTCGCGGGCGTGGAGGGCGAGGAAACCAGGCTGCTCGGGCCCGCGCAGGTGCGGCGGCTGGCCACCGACCTCGGGGTGCGACCCTCCAAGCAGCGCGGCCAGAACTTCGTCATCGACGCGAACACCGTGCGGCGGATCGTGCGTACGTCGGGGATCGGGCCCGACGACGTCGTACTCGAGATCGGGCCCGGCCTCGGATCGCTGACGCTGGCCCTGCTCGGCACGGCGGGCCGGGTGCTGGCCGTCGAGGTCGACCGGACTCTGGCAGACGCGCTCCCGGACACGGTCGCAGAGCTCGCGCCCGGCCGCGCCGGCGACCTGCACGTGCTGCACGCGGACGCGCTGCGGCTGACGGGCGTGCCCGACCCGCAGCCGACCGTTCTGGTCGCCAACCTGCCCTACAACGTCGCCGTTCCGGTGCTGCTGCACCTGCTGGCCCTGCTGCCGTCGCTGCGGCACGGGCTGGTGATGGTCCAGGCCGAGGTCGCCGACCGGCTTGCCGCGACACCTGGATCGCGGACCTACGGCATCCCGTCGGCGAAGACCGCCTGGTTCGCATCGGTACGCCGTGCCGGCGCGGTCTCCCGCAGCGTGTTCTGGCCGGCGCCGAACGTGGACAGCGGGCTCGTCGCCCTCGAGCGCCGCGAACCGCCCACCACGGGGGTCGCACGGACCGAGGTGTTCCGGGTCGTCGACGCGGCGTTCGCCCAGCGTCGCAAGACGTTGCGCTCGACGCTCGCCCCGCTGGCCGGCTCGGCTCCTGCTGCCGAGCACGCGCTTCGCGCCGCAGGGGTGGACCCGGGTGCGCGCGGCGAGCAGCTCGACATCGCCGCGTTCGCCAGGATCGCGGAGACGCTCTCGCCCGGCCGGGCATCCGTCGAAGGTGCCGCACGATGAGGCTGCGGACGGTCGCGGTGACCGCCCCGGCCAAGGTCAACCTGTGTCTCGGGGTGGGGCCGTTGCGGGACGGCTACCATGAGCTCGCGACCGTCTACCAGGCCGTCGGGCTCTACGACCGGGTCACCGTGAACCCCGCCGAGACCGAGACCACGACGATCAGCGTGCACGGCGATGCCCGGCTGTCGCTGGACGACGTACCGACCGACGAGACGAACATCGCGTTCACGGCGGCGAGGCTGCTCGCGGACTACTGCGGCCTGCCCGCCGACGAAGCGGCGGTCGAGATCGGCATCGACAAGGGCATCCCCGTGGCGGGCGGGCTGGCCGGCGGCAGTGCGGACGCAGCCGCAACGCTGGTGGCCTGCGACACGCTCTGGGAGATGCACACGCCGCGCGAGGACCTGCTCAGGCTCGCCGGCGAGCTCGGCAGCGACGTGCCGTTCGCGTTGGTCGGCGGCACCGCCATCGGGTCCGGGCGTGGCGAGATCGTGACTCCGGTGATGACCCGCGGCGACTACTGGTGGGTGATCCTCGAGTCGCCGGTCGGGCTGTCCACGCCGGCCGTCTACGCCGAGTTCGACCGGGTCCATGCGGGCCGCAAGGTGCCCTCGCCGGGGGTGCCGGATGCGCTGCTGTCGGCGCTGCGCGCCAACGACGTCGAGGGGTTGGCCGCCGCGCTGTCCAACGACCTGCACGCCCCCGCGTGCCGACTTCGACCCGAGCTCGAGCAGCTGCTCCAGGACGGCCGCGACGAGTCGGCGTACGCCTCGATCCTGTCCGGGTCCGGCCCGTCGTGCCTGTTCTTGTGCGAGGGGCGCGTGCATGCCATGCAGGTCGCCGGCGCGCTGGGCGGCTACGGCGCGGGGCACGTCTCGTTCGCCAGCGGACCGGTTCCCGGGGCGCGGATCACCGGCCTCGAGCACTGAGGCCGACGTCTGAATGAGCAACCTCGTGTCACTGGAACGGGTGTCCAAGGCGTACGGCGTGCGCCCGCTGCTCTCGCAGGTCAGCCTCGGCGTACTCGCCGGGGACCGGATCGGGGTCGTCGGCCGCAACGGCGACGGCAAGACCACGCTGCTTCGCCTGCTCGCCGGCCTCGAAAGTCCCGACGACGGACGGGTCGCTGCCAACCGCGGCCTGCGGGCCGGCTACCTGCCCCAGGTCGACCGGCTGCCGGATCGCACGGTCCGGGAGGTGGTGCTCGGCGACCGGGCCGATCACGAGTGGGCGGCCGACCGGGACAGCCGCGAAGTGGTGGAGGTGCTGTTGGCCGGCGTCGACCTGGACCGCCCCGTCGCCGGTCTGTCCGGCGGCGAGCTCCGGCGCTGCTCGTTGGCCGGGCTCCTGCTCGACGACCACGACCTGATGATCCTGGACGAGCCCACCAACCACCTCGACGTCGAAGGGGTCGCCTGGCTGGCCGAGCATCTGGCACGCCGTACGTGCGCGCTCGTCGTCGTCACTCACGACCGGTGGTTCCTCGACGCGGTCTGCTCGACCACCTGGGAGGTGCACGACGCGGTCGTCGACGTGTACGACGGCGGCTACGCGGCCTTCGTGCTCGCGAAGGCGGAGCGGTCCCGCCAGGCGGCCGCAGCCGAGACGCGCCGGCAGAACCTGGTCCGCAAGGAACTGGCCTGGCTGCGCCGCGGCGCGCCGGCGCGCACCTCGAAGCCGAAGTTCCGGCTCGACGCGGCCACCACGCTGATCGAGGATGAGCCGCCGCCACGCGACACCGTCGAGCTGCAGCGCTTGGCCACCGCCCGGCTCGGCAAGGACGTGTTCGACATGGAGGACGTCGACCTGGATGCGGGGGACCGGCAGCTGCTGCGGAACGCCACCTGGCGGCTCGGTCCCTGCGACCGGATCGGGCTGATCGGCGTCAACGGCGCCGGGAAGACCTCCGTGCTCCGGCTGCTCGACGGCAGTCTGCGGCCCGATGCCGGCCGGGTGCGCCGGGGCCGCACCGTGCGCCTGGAGCACTTGACCCAGTCGCTGGACGTGCTCGATCCCCAGGAGCGGGTGCTCGCGTCCGTCGAGTCGATCCGGCGTGTGACCAGGTCCGAGATCGGCAGGGACGTCACCGCTACCGCGCTGCTGGAACGCTTCGGCTTCACCGGCGACCGGCTGACCACCCGGTTCGGGGACCTCTCGGGCGGGGAGCGCCGCCGTCTTCAGCTGCTGCGGCTGTTGATGAGCGAGCCGAACGTGCTGTTGCTCGACGAGCCGACCAACGATCTCGACATCGAGATGCTCAACGTTCTGGAGGACTTCCTGGACGGCTGGCCCGGGACGCTGGTGGTGGTCTCGCACGACCGGTACTTCCTGGAACGCGTCACCGACACCGTGTGGGCGCTCCTCGACGACGGCCGGGTGTCGCTGCTGCCGGGCGGGGTCGAGGAGTACCTGCAACGGCGGGCCTCGGGCGCCGGACGTGCCGGCGGCGGCCGCGACAACCCCCGCCGCACCAGGCTCGCTCCCTCCTCGCTCGGCGGCCGGACCGAACCAGCGTCGGGCCCGACCACGGCCCTGCCCTCTGCCGCTGCCGACTCCCAGCAAAGGCGCGAGGCGACGAAGGCGATGGCCCGGGTGGAGCGCCGGCTCGACCGGGTCGCGGAGCGGGAGCAGCGGCTGCACGCCCAGATGGCAGAGGCGGCCACCGACCACGAGCGGCTGACCGAGCTCGGCGAGCAGCTCGCGGAGCAGGTGACGCTGCGGGACCAGCTGGAGCAGGAGTGGTTGCAGGCCGCCGACGTCCTGGACTAAGGGCGGGGGGACCGTCAGTCGGTCTCGAATCCGGCGACGAGCGAGCGCAGCAGCGTGGCCAGACTCTTCCGGTCGGCAGCACCGAGCCCGGCCAGCAGACCGCGCTCGCGCTGCAGCAGACCCGAAAGAGCGCCGTCGACCGTGGTCCGCCCCTGGGCAGTCAGCCGGACGAGCACGCCGCGCCGGTCGTGAGGATCGGGCAGCCGGCGGACCAGCCCTCGGTCCTCGAGCCGGTCGACCCGGTTGGTCATCGTGCCGCTGGTCACCAGGGTCTGGGTGAGCAGCCGGCCGGGGGAGAGCTCGTACGGCGCTCCGGCACGCCGCAGCGCGGCCAGGACGTCGAACTCCCACGGCTCCAGACCGTGCTCGCGGAACGCCTGGCGGCGAGCGCGGTCCAGGTGGTGACTGAGGCGCGTGACCCGGGAGAGGACCTGCATCGGCCGCAGGTCGAGATCGGGGCGCTCGCGCTTCCACGCCTCGACCAGCCGGTCCACCTCGTCGTGCATGGCGGCAGTCTAGCGTGCGCCCGACGCTGTCGAGATTCTTGACATCGAGAGAAACCGTGGCAGACTAAAGTATCTCGACGTCAAGAGATATGGAGTGGGCACCGTGCCGGATGTCACCCAGTGGGACCCGCAGCGCTACCTCACCTACGCCGACGAGCGCGGCCGGCCGTTCCTCGACCTGCTGGCCCGGGTGCCGGCCGCGGGGGCAAACCTGGTCGCCGATCTCGGCTGCGGCCCGGGCAACCAGACCGTCCTGCTCGCCCAGCGCTGGCCCGGAGCTCGTGTGACCGGCGTCGACTCCTCCCCGGAGATGATCGCGCGGGCGCGTTCGGCGGGAGCTGCCGGTGTGCGCTTCGAGACCGGTGACGTGCGTGACTGGCGGTCCGAGGACCCCGTCGACGTGCTGGTGTCCAACGCCACCTTCCAGTGGGTTCCCGGCCACCTGGACCTCCTGGGCCGGCTGGTCGAGCAGGTGCGGCCGGGAGGATGGCTCGCGTTCTCGGTGCCCGGCAACTTCGCCGGACCGAGCCACGCGCTGCGCCGGCAGCTCGCCGCGCGGCCGCCCTACGCCGAACACGCCGAGGGGCTGCCAGAGCCGGACGCGTTCGGCCCCGAGGTCTACCTGGAACGGCTGCTGAACCTCGGTTGTGCTGTCGACGCATGGGAGACGACGTACCTGCACCAGCTCACCGGCGAGGACCCGGTCTTCACCTGGATCAGCGGCACCAGCGCCCGCTCGATCCTGCAGGCGCTGCCCGGCGAGCTGCGCGACCGGTTCAGCGACGAGCTCCGCGGTCTGCTGCGCGCGGCGTACCCGCCCGGCCCGCACGGGGTGCTGCTGCCGTTCCGCCGGGTCTTCGTCGTCGCGCAGACGCCGGCGGGAGGCAGCGACCGATGAGGCTGCACCACGTGCAGGTGTCCTGCCCGGCCGGTGGAGAGGACGCCGCTCGCCGCTTCTACGGCGAGCTGCTCGGCCTGCCGGAGGTGGCGAAGCCGCCGGTCCTCGCTGCCCGCGGCGGCTGCTGGTTCCGCGACGACAGCGTCGAGGTGCACGTCGGCGTGGAGGACGACTTCGCCCCGGCCCGCAAGGCGCATCCGGCGTTCCTGCTCGACTCCGGCCAGGACATCGACGCGCTCGCCGAGCGGGCCGGCGCACGCGGCTTCCCAGTGACCTGGGACGCGGACTTCCCGCCGTACCGGCGCTTCCACACCGCGGATGGCAACGGCAACAGGGTGGAGATCCTCGCGCTCGGCTGAGAGCATGAGCGGATGGAGCTCGTGATCGTCTTCGGGCCGCCGGCGGTCGGCAAGATGACCGTCGGCGCCGAGCTGGCCCGGCTCACCGGCTTCAAGCTGTTCCACAACCACATGACCGTCGAGCCGGTCCTGGACATCTTCGAGTTCGGGTCGGAGCCGTTCGGCAGGCTGGTCGGCGAGTTCCGCCGCCGGGTGATCGAGGAGGCCGTGGACGCGGAGCTGCCCGGCCTGATCTTCACGTTCGTGTGGGGCCTGGAGCTCGAGGCGGACCGGGACGTCGTCGCGTCGTACGTCGACATCGTCGAGTCGCCCGGTGGCCGGACGACGTTCGTCGAGCTGTGCGCCTCGCGCGAGGAGCGGCTGGCCCGCAACAGCGGGGAGTTCCGGCTGGAGGAGAAGCGGTCCAAGCGGAACCTGGAGTTCGCCCGGCAGAACCTGAACGCGATGGACGACCAGTACGTGATGAACACCGGCGACGTGCCGACCGTGGCCGAGCAGCTGTGGGCCGAGCGCCCTTACCTGCGCATCGACAATTCCGATGTGCCCGCACCGGACGCGGCTCACCTGATCGCCGAGAAGCTCGGCCTGCCGTTGCTGTGAACGCTGCCGCTCATCGGTTCGGCGAGCATCAGCGTGCGTAGACGACGTGCAGCAGCGCGGCGACCTGACGGTAGGGATCCCGCCGGCCGGCCTCGTGCTCGGCATCGAGAAGCGGTGCCAGGTCGTCGTCGGGGGGCCGCGCCTCGTCACGGTGGTCGCAGAAGACCCGCACGCCGTACCACTTCTCACGGCGCCAGCCCCATGGCATCAGCAGGCGGTCGAGCTCGCGCGGCGTGTGGGCGTGCGCGGGCAGGCCGAGTCGGTTGACGTAGTCACGGCTGTCTAAGGCGCGGCCAGCGCCTCCCGTGGCGACGGCGAGCCCGCGCCGCCGGGGCCGTCTTCGTGGTCGCGCCGTGCCGCGGTTGCGTCATCCACGCCGCCATGCTGCCACTCTTGCTGCATCATGCCATGGTCTCTGGTGATGCTATGATGCAGCATGCGAACCACCATCACTCTGGACCCCGACGTGGCCGCGCTGGTGGACAAGGCCATGCGGGAACGGGGGATCTCGTTCAAGCATGCGGTCAACGACGCGCTGCGCCGCGCCCTCACCCGGGGCGCCGCCCGCCGCTATTCGCCGCCGACGGCCGACATGGGGACGCCGCGCCGCAACCTGGACAAGGCGCTCCAGCTCTCCGGTGACGTCGAGGACGACGAGCTGCTCCGCAAGGCGCGGATGAACAAGTGAACCTCGTCGACGCCAACGTGCTGCTCTACGCCACCAACTCATCCTCGAGCCGGCACGACACCGCCAGGACGTGGCTCTCGGAAGCGCTCTCCGGTGAGGAGGCGACCGGCTTCACCTGGATCGTGCTGCTCGCCTTCCTGAGGCTGAGCACCCACCCGGCGATCTTCCCCCGGCCGTTGGACGGCGGTGCCGGATGCGAAATCGTCCGGGACTGGCTGGCCCAGCCCAACGCCGTCGTGGTCGAGCCCGCGACAGGTCACATGGCCACGGTGACGGAGCTGCTTGCCGGTCTCGGCACCGCAGGGAATCTCGTCAACGACGCGCACCTGGCCGCGATCGCACTGGACCGCAAGGCGACGCTCTTCTCCTACGACAACGACTTCGCGAGGTTCCCGGGCCTCGACTGGCAGATACCGGGATAGGGATAGGGCTCACCGGGAGCGGAGCGTCGGCTTCTTCTCGAGGCCGGCCAGGCCGTGCCAGGCCAGGTTGACCAGGTGCGCCGCGACGACCTCCTTGGACGGCTTGCGGGCGTCCAGCCACCACTGCCCGGTGGTGCCCACCATGCCGACCAGCATCTGTGCGTACATCGGGGCGGCCTTCGCGTCGAAGCCCCGGGACTTGAACTCGGCCGCGAGGATGTGCTCGACCCGGGAGGCGACGTCGCCGATGATCGACACGAACGAGCCGGACGCGGACCCGATCGGGCTGTCGCGGACCAGGATCCGGAAGCCGTCGGGCGCCTGCTCGATGTAGTCCAGGAGCGCGAACGCCGCCTGCTCGAGCAGCTCGCGTGGGTGGCCGGCGGTGAGCGCGGCCTGCATCATGCCCAGCAGGCTGCGTACCTCGCGGTCGACGACGACCGCGTAGACGCCCTCCTTGCCGCCGAAGTGCTCGTAGACGACGGGCTTGGAGACCTCGGCGCGGGCGGCGATCTCCTCGATCGAGGCGCCGTCGTAGCCGCGTTCGGCGAACAGGCCGCGGGCGATGGCGATCAGCTGCTCCCGCCGTTCGGCCGCCGTCATCCGTCCGCGCGTGGGGCGCTTTTCGGCGCGCGGCGAACGGTCCCGGGGCGGGGCGGCCCTGGGAGGTGTGGCGGCATCGACTCGACGCGCGTCCGAGCTCAACGGGCGGTCCTCGGGTCGACGGACAGGATCAGGCTGCGGCCTTCGTGGGCTGGTTCTTGACCAGCTTGGAGTCGATGCGGTGCTTGACCGGCCAGCGCACGTCGTACACCCAGCCGAGCTTCTCCAGCGCCCAGATGATCCGCGCGGAGGTGTCTACCTGGCCCCTCATCACGCCGTGGCGGGCGCAGGTCGGGTCCGCGTGGTGCAGGTTGTGCCACGACTCGCCCATCGAGGGGATCGCGAGCCACCACACGTTGGCCGACTTGTCGCGGGAGACGAACGGGCGGTCGCCGATCGTGTGGCAGATCGAGTTGATCGACCAGGTGACGTGGTGCAGCAGGCTGATCCGGACCAGGGACGCCCAGAAGAACGCGGTCAGCGCTCCCTGCCAGGACATCGAGACCAGGCCGCCGACCAGCGGCGGCAGGAACAGCGAGACGAGCACCCAGAACGGGAACTGCCGCGAGATGCGGACGATGTCCTTGTCCTTCATCAGGTCCGGGGCGTACTTGCGCTGCGGGGTCTGCTCGGGGTTGAACAGCCACATCATGTGCGCGTAGAAGAGACCCTTGGTGAGCGCGCTGATGCTGTGGCCGTAGCGCCACGGCGAGTGCGGGTCGCCGTCGCGGTCGGAGAACTTGTGGTGCTTGCGGTGGTCTGCGACCCAGCGGACCACGGGTCCCTGGATCGCCAGAGAGCCGGCGATCGCCAGCGCGATCTTCAACGGCCGGTTCGGCTTGAACGACTTGTGCGTGAACAGCCGGTGGAATCCGACGGTGACGCCGTGTCCGGACACGGCGTACATGACGAAGAAGAGCACCACGTCGGTCCAGTTCAGCCAGCCGCCCCAAGCGACCGGGATCGCGGCCGCGACGGCCAGGAAGGGCACCACGATGAACACCCCGAGGAGGATCTGCTCCAGGCGGGACTGGTTGTCTCCGCCGAGTGTGGCGCTCACGACGTTGAGGTCGTCGCGGCTCTTGGCTTCGAGGGTGGCGGTGGGTGGTGTCATGTCAGTCCTAGGGTTGGCGACGTACCTACGCAACCGTAACCTACGGATGCGTAAGGTTCTAGTTCCCGGATCGTCGGCGATGATGCGTTCGCGGGTCGCGATCGCGATTGGTGGACACTTGGGCCACTCCTGTCACTCCCGTACCGGGCCGGCACCGGGCCGGAACCAGATGCTGCATCTGAGTCGATGGCGGGGCCGGAGATCCACTCAACTGCAGCATCTGAGCGGTCCGGCCTACCCTTTGAGGTCGATCCCCGGTTGGTCTGTCGGGCGTGGGTTGTGCTGCCCCGCGTGGCGGGCCCTACCCTTTCACTGCGATCCCCGGTTGGTCTGTCGGCAGGGCCCGCCGCACTTTGAATGCGGACAAGCGACGTAGGTTCGACTCCTACCCGGGGAGCTGGTCCTGCGCGCTGATTGGCTGACGCGGGCGGGATCTGGACTCCTGCGCGGGCAACGCGAGCTCCCCAGTTCAAGACAGTGAGCGTGCCGCCGATTACCAGGGCACCATGGGAAACTGCCACTGCCCATGGGGAATTCCCCGTGGGGAGCGCCGGATTACCAGGGGACCCTGGTAATCCGCCGGACGCAGAGGCGAGCGAGCAGAGATTCGGAGAGGAGTCGCCGTGCACGAGTCCGCGCGGCCGTTGGCGGTGATCGTCCTCGCCGCGGGCAGCGGCACCAGGATGAAGTCCAAGCGTGCCAAGGTGCTCCACGAGGTCTGCGGGCGCAGCATGGTCGAGCACGTGCTCCGGGCCGCGTCGGGCATCGAGCCGCAGCACCTCGTGGCAGTGGTCGGCCAGGGTCGTGACCAGGTCGGTCCGCACATCCGAGAGCGGTTCCCCGCGGCGCTGCTGGCCGTGCAGGAGACCCAGCGCGGCACCGGCGACGCCGTGGGAGTTGCGTTGGCCGCGTTGGCCGAGGCCGGCGGTACGTCGGGCACAGTGGTCGTCGTCTACGGCGACACCCCTTTGTTGGAGGGGGCCACGCTCGCCGAGCTCGTCGCCGACCATGCAGCGGCCGAGCGGGCGGTGACCGTGCTGACCGGTGAGGTCGCCGATCCGTCCGGCTACGGCCGGATCATCCGCGACGTGGACGGCACGGTGACCGGGATCGTCGAGGAGAAGGACGCCGACGAGGCCCAGGCGGCCGTGCGCGAGATCAACTCGGGAGTGTGCGCCTTCGACGTCGAGTTCCTCACCGGCGCGCTGGGCCGGGTCGGCAACGACAACGCCAAGGGGGAGTTCTACCTCACCGACGTGGTGGGCATCGGGCACGCAGACGGTCGCCATGTCGGCGGATTCCGCATCGACGACGTACGCCAGACCGAGGGCGCCAACGACCGGGCTCAGCTGGCCGACCTGGCAGCGGAGATGAACCGGCGCGTCGTGCGGCGCTGGATGCGCGAGGGCGTGACCATCGCCGACCCCTCGACGACCTGGATCGACGCCGACGTGACCCTGGAGCCCGACGTGACGGTGCTGCCCGGCGTCCAGCTGCTCGGGGCCACGACCGTCGGCGAGGACGCGGTGGTCGGTCCCGACTGCACGCTCAAGGACGTGGAGATCGGGCGCGGCGCCAAGGTGGTGCGCACGCACGGCGAGCTCGCGGTGGTCGGCGCTGGTGCGGACGTGGGGCCGTTCTCCTACCTGCGACCCGGCACGGTCCTCGGGGAGAAGGGCAAGATCGGCGGGTTCGTGGAGACCAAGAACGCTCAGATCGGCGACGGAGCGAAGGTCCCGCACCTGTCCTACGTCGGGGACGCCGAGATCGGCGAGGGCACCAACATCGGGGCCGGCACGATCTTCGCCAACTACGACGGAGTCGCCAAGCACCGCACGACGATCGGCCGGAACGCGAAGACCGGGTCGAACAACACGTTCGTCGCTCCCGTGCACGTCGGCGACGGCGCGGGCACCGGCGGTGGGACCGTCGTACGCCGTGACGTGCCGCCGGGTGCGCTGGCGGTGTCCGCGGGACCGCAGCGGAACATCGAGGGCTGGGCGGCCGACCGTCGCCCGGGTACTCCGCAGGCAGCCGCCGCGGATGCCGCCGTCTCGGAGTACGCCCCGACGCCGGACGATCACCAGAATGAGGGACAATCGGAGTAGCCCGGCAGCCAGCGAGGAGTCACCCGTCGTGAGCGGACTGAAGCGGACCACCGAGAAGAACCTGATGGTCTTCAGCGGACGGGCGCATCCCGAGCTCGCCGAGGAGGTCGCCGAGCTGCTCGGCACCGGCCTGGTGCCCACCAAGGCGTTCGAGTTCGCCAACTCCGAGATCTACGTGCGCTACCGGGAGTCGGTGCGCGGGTCCGACGCGTTCGTGATCCAGAGCCACACCGCGCCGATCAACGAGTGGATCATGGAGCACCTGATCATGGTCGACGCGCTCAAGCGGGCGTCGGCGAAACGGATCACCGTGGTGATGCCGTTCTACGGCTACGCCCGCCAGGACAAGAAGCACCGCGGCCGCGAGCCGATCTCGGCGCGGCTGATGGCGGACCTGTTCAAGACGGCCGGCGCGGACCGACTGATCTGCGTCGACCTGCACACTGCGCAGATCCAGGGGTTCTTCGACGGTCCGGTGGACCACCTGATGGCTCTGCCGATCCTCTCGTCGTACGTCAAGGAGAAGTACGGCGACGAGCAGCTGGCCGTCGTCTCCCCGGACGCCGGCCGGATCAAGGTCGCCGAGCAGTGGGCCGAACGCCTCGGCGGCGTGCCGCTGGCGTTCATCCACAAGACCCGCAACATCGACAAGCCCAACGAGTCCTCGGCAAACCGCGTCGTCGGTGAGGTGTCCGGCCGGATCTGCGTGCTCGTCGACGACATGATCGACACCGGCGGCACGATCGCGAAGGCGTCGGAGGCGCTGATGGAGGAAGGCGCCGCCGGGGTGATCGTCGCGGCCACCCACGCGATCCTGTCCGATCCCGCCGTCGACCGGCTGAAGAACTGCCCTGCCCGCGAGGTCGTGGTCACCAACACTCTGCCTATCCCCGCCGAGCGGCAGTTCGACAAGCTCGTCTGCCTGTCGATCGCGCCGCTGATCAGCCGGGCCATCCGAGAGGTGTTCGAGGACGGGTCGGTGACCTCTCTCTTCGACGGCGCCGCCCAGTAGTGGTTGCGTAACGCCATCCCGATCACTGAGCCAGGGCTACGGTTTGCTTGCCATGAGGTTTCGAGAGAGCGCACGTGCACTGATCCTGGATCCCCAAGACCACGTGCTCCTCGTTCACTTCCAATGGGAGGGGCTCGAGATCCCCGATGGCTTCTGGGCGACCCCAGGAGGCGGGATCGAGTCAGGTGAAACCCGATTGCAAGCCATCCAGCGCGAGCTCCTCGAGGAAACGGGCCTGTCGATCGAGACCCTCGGCCCGGAAGTGTGGACCAAGACGGCCGCCTTCCCGATGGCTCAGTGGGATGGCCAGATAGATCACACCCACTTCTACCGAGTCGAGCGCTTCGAGCCCACGCCCGCCTTGTCGCGAGCAGAGCTTGCAGCCGAGAACATCCATGAGGTGCGCTGGTGGTCGCCCGACGAGCTGAGCAATCCCGGAATGACGTTTGCACCACGATCGCTGCCGGACCTGCTGGATCGACTGAGGCGTGAAGGTGTCGGTAGTAGCCCGGTGCGATTGACCGGCTTCTGACGACCCTGCTGGTGGTCGCCCCCACTGTCAGCCGCGGGCGCGAAACGCCAAGTCCGAGCGTCGATCCGTGGACAACAGGCAGCTGCCACAGGGGATGGCAGCGGCTCCGCCCTGAGTTGGCTGCTCGATTCGCTCCGCTCTGGCGGCACCGCTAGGATTGGCAAGTTGCCTCGGCGAGGGAGTCTGTTTCTCGCTCCGTGATCGACGCGGTGGCCCCGCTCGGTGCTCGCGCACCGACGTACGCCGCCTCGCCGCGCGGCTGCGGACGCCGTACCCCCGCTGGCAACCACCACGACGTCGAGCGACGAGAAGACGAGCTGAGGAGTTTCCTTCCGATGTCCGAGAGCAACATCCAGACCGAACCGCGCACCGAGTTCGGCAAGGGCGCCGCACGCCGCATCCGCCGCGCGGACAAGGTGCCCGCGGTCCTCTACGGACACGGCGAGCCGCCGGTGCACCTGACCCTGCCCGGCCACGACACGATGCTCGCGCTCAAGCACGGGGGGGCCAACGCTCTTCTGACGCTCACCGTCGATGGCAAGACGCAGCTCGCGCTGCCCAAGCAGATCCAGCGCGACCCGATCAAGGGCTTCCTGGAGCACCTCGACCTCGTCATCGTGCGCCGCGGCGAGAAGGTCACCGTCGAGATCCCGGTGCACCTGCACGGCGAGCCCGGCCCCGACGCGCTCGTCGTCACGGAGCACAGCCGGATCAGGGTCGAGGCGGAGGCCACCCACATCCCCGAGTACATCGAGGTGTCGGTCGAGGGCGCCAGCGTCGGCACCCAGGTGTTCGCCAGGGACCTGGAGGTGCCGGCCGGCTCCACGGTGCTGCTCGACGAGGACACCCTGATCGTGAACGTCACCCACGCCCCGACCGCCGAGGAGCTCGAGGCTGAGCTCGAGGAGGCCGAGGCCGAGGCCGGCATCGAGCACGAGGAGCACGAGGAGGCAGGCGCGGCGCCAGAAGCTGCTGCCGCTGCCGAGGAGGGCGCCGAGGGCGGCGAGCCCGCCGAGGGTGGCACCGAGGGTGAGGACTCCTCCTCCGAGTGAGGCTGCCCGGCCGGCGGAAGAGGGACGAGCGGGACCGCGAAGCGGTGAGCGACGTCTGGCTGGTCGTCGGTCTCGGCAACCCGGGGCCGGCGTACGCAGGCAACAGGCACAACGTCGGCTACCTGGTGGCCGACGAGCTCGCCTCCCGATCCGGTGGCCGGTTTCGTGCGCACAAGTCCGGCCGCGCGGAGGTCGTCGAGGGCCGGATCGGCGGTGTCGGCGGTGTCCGGGTCGTCCTCGCGCGGCCGCGCAGCTACATGAACGAGATCGGCGGGGCCGTCTCGACGCTGGCGAAGTTCTACAAGATCCCCGTCGAGCGGATCGTCGCGGTCCACGACGAGCTCGACATCGGCTTCGACACGTTGCGAGTCAAGCTAGGCGGTGGCGACAACGGCCACAACGGTCTGCGGTCGATGCGGGGGTCGCTGGGTTCGGGTGACTTCTACCGGGTCCGGGTGGGCATCGGGCGTCCACCGGGTCGGCAGGATCCTGCCGACTTCGTGCTGTCGGACTACGCCGCCGCCGAGCGCAAGGTGCTGCCCTTGATCGTCGACCGTGCCGCCGACGCCGTCGAGTCGCTGGTGACCGAGGGCCTGGACCGCACCCAGGGCCGGTTCAACAGCTGACCACCCCTATTCGTCCGCGATCGCCCTGCGTGAAGAGGCCTCGCAACCGCGGACGAATCGGGTCGGCGGGGTTACGACTTGCCGTGGGCGTGGTTGTCGTCGTTGCCGCGCCCGTCGTGGTGGTTGGCATAGGCGATGCACTGACCCTGGTTCTTGAAGCTCGGGTCGGTGAAGTCGGCGTAGCCACCGTGCTTGCAGTCCGAGCGAGTGACTTGCCCGTAGTCGTAGCTGGCGCTGCCGACCTCGGTGTTGTCGAGAAGCAGCGTCTGGGCCGTTCCTGAGCTGCTGTCGGAGACCACGAACAGGTCGGTCACCGTGTAGTCGCCGTACTTGTCCTGAGCGGCCGAGTACGGGTCGTAGAAGGAGCCGCCCGGGAGCTGCGAGTCGTCGACAACGCTCGTCTGCGCCGCCAGGTTTCCGGTGGTGGCCCACTGATCATCCGAGCACTCGGTGTAGTTCGGTGGTGGCCCGATGTAGAAGAAGACGGTGCCCGTGTCGGTCCCCTTCGTGACGGTGGCGCCGAACCGCGGCGTCCCCGCCTCACACGTGCCTTCGGTGAAGTCGTAGTCGGTGGACAGCTCGTTCAGGTCCGCGAGCGTGGTGACGCCGGTGTTCGTGAAGTCCACGCCGCCGAAGGCTGTTCCGCCGTCGTTGCCGATCTGGGCAGCGAGTCCAGGGTGCCCGCCGGCCACGATCGAGGCGTCTCCGAACAGCTCGTAGCTGGGGGCCGGATCGGCGCTCGCCGACGAGCTCCCAGCGACGAGCGAGGCCGGGATGGCAACGGCCGTGAGCGCCGCCGCGATCGCAGGCAGTGCTCGGCGTGACATGGTGGTGGTGCGAGTAGGTCGGTGCATGTGAATCTCCTCCGTGGTGGCCAGTGCGGAAAGTCAATCCGAGTTGCCCGGACTGCCCCGGCTTGCGTGGCGAGTGGCGAGCGTCCTCAACTGTCCGGATTGTCTACAGATTTCTTTACCGGTGTCAATGGCTTGCGCACCGATTGACCAGCTGACCACCCCGATTCGTCCGCATTGTTGCGTCCCCTTCCCGCGGGGCGATCGCGGACGAATCGGGGTGCCACCTCACAGGCGGCGGCGTACTCCGGCCTCCGGCTTGTCGTCCAGCGACTGGTTGCGGCCCAGAGGCAGCAGCGTCTTGTCGTGGGCGCCCTCGAGCTCGAAGCCCAGCGCGGCGTACAGAGCGAGTACGCCGAGCGCCAGACCCACGGCGCCGGCCGCGGTCTGCCACACCGGGATCCGGGTCACGTCGTAGACCCCGGTCACGGCGAAGCGGGCCGCCGACAGTGCCATGACCGCGGCGGCCGCGGCCTTCGCGGTTCCCGAGGCAGCGGGCACCACCAAGGCTGTGGCGGCGCAGAACAGCATCACCCCGAGTGCGCCGCTCGTCGAGCCCGGCGGCGAGAGGACCTTGACCAGACCGATCAGCAGCCACGTCGCCGCGAGGACTCCCATCCCGGTGCCGGCCACCGGGTCGCGGGCCAGGAACCCGAACACGCACGCGATGATCTGCAGCGGCGCGGCGAACAGCAGTGCGACCAGCGCGACGGTGTGGCCCTGGGTCGTCGGCAGCCAGTGCAGCTGCAATGCCGCGAGGGTCGTGGTCGCCACCATGAGCGCGAGGAAGCCGAGCGGAAGCGACGTACCCACGGGGCGGAGCATCACGGTCCGGGACGGGTGAGGCGTTGTTGCAGGCTCCATATGCCGCCGTACCCGCTGCTGGGGCCGGGCAATCGGGAGCGAGCTCGGATGCTCCTACAGCGCGCAGCTCGAGATGAACGGCTGCCCGCTGAACCGCTGACCCAGGAACGCCAGAGCCCCGGGCGCGCCGGCGGAGTCGCCGGTCAGGTGCTCGCCCGGGTAGGTCACGAACTTCGTCGGGGCGCCCTCGGCACACCACGTGCGGTGCAGCGCGTACGCCTGAGGAAGCGGCACGATCTCGTCGTTCGTGGAGTGGTACTGGAGCACCGGGACACGAGGCGCGGGCGCGGCCGAGCCGAGATTGTTCCGGCGGAGGATGCGCGCCTCGCCCGGCAGGGCCACGAGCTGGGCATAGGTGAGGTGCTTCTTGGTCAGGTTCGCGACGTCGAGGAACGCGTGCTTGGCGGTGGTCTCGCCGACGCACTCCGTCTTCAGCTGGGCCGCGACCGCCTTCCCCCGCGCGTTGGTGATGCGGTCGAAGTGGGCCAGGTGCGGGTAGGCGGTGGCAAAGCCTACGAGTGAGTCGCCGAGGAGTCCGCCGAACGGCGACCCGTTGAGGTTGGCGCCGACCGCCTCGAGGTTCGCGGGGATGCCGCCCGACGCGGCACCGACCAGCTTGATCCCGGGGGCGTAGCTGGGGGCCAGCGCAGCGGCCCAGGCGGTCGCTCCGCCGCCCTGGGAGTACCCCCACAGGCCGACGGGTGTACGTCGCTTCGCGCCTGCCCCGCGCAGGTGCCGGGCGGCGCGCACGATGTCGAGCACGGTGTGCGCCTCCGACCGACCCGCCACGTAGGTCGGGGTGGAGCCGTTGACGTAGCCCTCGTAGTCGGTGACGGCGACGCCGTACCCCTTGTCCAGGGCGGCGACCAGGTTCGGCTCTTCGTACTCGGTGCCGGCCGCCAGCTGGCGCGACGGCGAGCACTGGTGGCCGAGCCCCTGGGTGCCGACGCCGTAGCTGACGTAGGGCCTCGGGCCGTTCCCGGTCCACGCTGAGGCGGGGGTGAGGATGGCCCCCGTGACGGCGATGTCGCGACCGTGCGCGTCGCGGGAGTGGTACATCACCGTCCAGCCGCGGTACGGCGGCGCGACCGCGCCCGGCCCGCCCAGAGTCAATGGACGGCTGCGGATGACGGTCCCTGGCGGGGCGCTCGGCAGCGGGGACGGGGGAGTGTAGAAGCCGCCGGAAGCGGTGGAGGCGCTCGCGTCCGGCTGTGCCGGTGCAGCGTCCGCTGCGGGCGGCATCGCCGGCAGGATGCTCGCTGCGGCCACCGCGGCCGAGAAGGCGAGTGTCCGGGCGCGCCGGACCGGGGTGCTGGTGTGCCGTTTCGCGGCCATGGATCTCCTCGACTGCTGCTTGGTGCTTCCCGGTTCGACAACGAGCGGATCGGGCCTGAGGTCACGGGTGAGGTCGGGTCGACAGCGCATGAGAAGGTGTCCGGGTGACCGACGCCGCCATCGCCCCCGAGGACGACCACGAGTTCGCGGCCTGGGCCGCCACCGGAGCAGGAGAGAAGCTCGTTGAGGTCCGCGGTCAGGGCCTGGAGGGCCGAGCGCTCAAGGACGCCGGCGACCAGACCTCCCACGAGCTCTTGATGGCGCTGTTCGCCGAGCACCGCCCCGGCGACGCGGTGCTCTCCGAGGAGGGCCGGGACGACAGATTGCGCCTGAAGGCGGAGCGGGTGTGGATCGTCGACCCCCTGGACGGCACCCGGGAGTTCTCCGAGCCGCCGCGCGACGACTGGGCGGTGCACGTGGCGCTGTGGGCTGAGGGCGAGCTGGTCGCAGGCGCGGTGGCCCAGCCTGGGCTGGGTACGACGTTCCACACCGGTCAGCCGCCGGTGGTGTCCCCCCGGACCGCCGAGCGGCCGCGGATCGCGGTCTCCCGCACCCGCCCGCCGGAGTTCGTGCCCGGTCTCGCCGAGGAGATCGGCGCCGACCTGGTCCCGATGGGGTCCGCCGGCGCCAAGGTGATCTCGGTGGTCCGCGACGTCACCGACATCTATGTGCACGCCGGCGGGCAGTACGAGTGGGACTCCGCTGCACCCGTGGCCGTCGCTCGCGCGGCGGGTCTGCACACCAGCCGGATCGACGGGTCGCCGCTGGTCTACAACCAGGACGACGTGTGGCTGCCGGATCTGCTGGTGTGCCGGCCGGAGCTGGCCGATGCGGTGCTGGAGTTCGTCGGCCGCACAGCATGAGGGTCGCGGCCGTCCCGTGGGATGCCGACGGCGTTCCGCAACGCCATGGCGGCGGCGGCATCGCGGCGTGACGGCGGCGTGACGATGTCGCGGCTGATCCATCTCAATGGTCCGCCAGGGATCGGCAAGTCGACGCTGGCACGCCGCTATGCCGTCGATCACCCGGGAGTTCTCGACTGCGACATCGACGTGCTCCGCAGTCTGGTCGGCGGATGGGAGGACGACTTCGCCGCGGTCGGCGAGGCGATCCGGCCGGCCGCATTGGCCATGATCTCGGCGTACCTCGCGCAGGGACGCGACGTGGTCCTGCCGCAGATGCTCGCGCGGCTCGACGAGCTTGTCCGGTTCGAAACCGCGGCGACGGAAGTCGGGGCGGCGTACGTCGGCGTCCTGCTCATCGACAGCGGACACGATCCGGTCGGGCGCTTCCATCGGCGCGGGGGTGGCGCCCTGGGAACGGACGAGGCCTGGCATCGGCACGTGCGGGACGTGGTCGCCTCAGCGGGCGGCGACGACGCGCTGCGTGCGTCGGTGGCTGCGCTGGAGGCGATGCGCGAGCATCGGCCCGACGTGACGGTGGTGGCCAGCGTCGAGGGTGATGTGGAGCAGACCTACGCCGACGTGCTGGCGGTGCTCGCGGCCGGCCGGGAGTGAGCCGCGGCTACTGCGGCGGAACGTCCGGGACCGACTTGCCGTCTGCCTCGTCGCGGTCCGCCCAGTCCAGCAGCGGCGCAAGGTCGAACACCGCGTCGTCGATGCCGGCGTGCAGGTCGCCCAGCTCGGCGAACCGCGCCGGGACCGTCGCGATCGTGCAGTCGCGCGGGTCGACGTCGTCGATCTCGTCCCAGCCCACCGGCGTCGAGACAGTCGCCTCGGGGTTGCCTCGCACGGAGTACGCCGCGGCGATGGTGTGGTCGCGGGCGTTCTGGTTGTAGTCGACGAACAGCTGCGTCGGGTCCCGGTCCTTGCGCCACCACGTGGTGGTCACCTCCGCGGTGCGGCGCTCCACCTCGCGGGCGAAGGCCAGGGCGGCACGGCGTACGTCCGCGAAGCCACGCTCGGGCGCGATCCGGACGTAGATGTGCATGCCCGCACCGCCGGAGGTCTTCGGCCAGCCGACCGCGCCGAGCTCGTCGAGGATGTCGTGGGCGACGTGCGCAACCCGGCGTACGCACGCGAAGTCGCACTCCGGGCCCGGGTCGAGGTCGATCCGCCACTCGTCGGGCTTCTCGGTGTCCGCGCGCCGGCTGTTCCAGGGATGGAACTCCACGGTGGACATCTGCACCGCCCAGACCACCTGGGCGATCTCGGTGACGCACAGCTCGTCCGCGGTGCGGTTCCAGCGCGGGAAGTGCACGCGGACCGTCTCCATCCACGGCGGGGCACCTGCGGGCAGCCGCTTCTGGTGCACCTTCTCCCCGGTCACGCCGGTCGGGAACCGGTGCAGCATGCACGGCCGCTCGCGCAGGGCGTTGACGATTCCGTCGCCGACCGACAGGTAGTAGTGGGCGAGGTCGAGCTTGGTCTCGCCGCGCGCCGGGAAGTAGACCCGGTCGGGGTTGGTCACCCGGACGACGTACTCGCCCGCCTCGACCTCGACCGCCGGGCTGCTGCTGGCCATGTCTTGACGATAGGGCCTGTCAGGGCAAGCCAGTTCCCGCCGCCGCCCTAACTGCCGGGGCTGTTGATCCGCGGGTTGACGAGGCCGGCCTCGACCATGGCCTCCTGGAAGTACCGCTCCTGGTACGGCGCGAAGGCCGCCGCCCCGGATTCCCAGTACGCCGCCGCCAACCCGCCGACCTTGATCTGGCGCACCGCCAGACGCTCACCACGCTCCACCCTGGCCGCGTCCTGAGCGCACGCAGGCACGATCCGGGTGCCGTGGCCGCCGGGAGTCCAGGTCACGTCGCGCACGGACGGACCGTGCTGGGGGTTGAAGAAGCACGGCGTACGCCGTTCCGGCCGCGGCTGCCCGGCCAGAGCGGTCTGGACGCAGGCCAGCGAGTACCGCCCGTCCGCGAGGATGTCGATCACGGAGCTGATCTGATCGGCCGACTGCAACCGCGGCGCCGCGCGACCTGCGGCCTCGTAGGCGTCAAGGGCATGCTGGTAGTCGCGGCGGGCGGCATCGTCCAGGCTGCGCTGGTCGCTCTGCGCAGATCGGCGAGCCGATGAGTGACCGGGATGACCGGCCTACTCGGCGGTGATGTTCACGTCCTGTGCCTCGACGCGCACCATCCCGGGGACCTCCGAGAGCGCCGCGGCCAGGGAAGCGACGGCGCCACCTCCCTGCACCCGCATGGACACCGACACCGTGCGGGCCTCGCGCTCCGGGCCGGTGTCGGCCTGCTGCTCGCGCTCGCGTCCTGCGGACAGCTGCTGGACGACGAACCCTCGAGCGGTGCACTCGCTCAAAGCCCGCCGGAGCACCCCCTCTCCGTCGCGATAGACCAGCAGCAGCGACGACGGTGCGTACTTCGAGCCGGGCAGCCGGCGCACCAGGGGCGTGTAGCCGTAGACGACCAGGAAGTACGCCGCGGTGGTGAGGGCGGCGAGCAACGGCAGCCCCGCCCCGGCCGCCATGCCGACGGCTGCGGTCAGCCACACCGCGGCTGCCGTGGTCAACCCGCTCACCGCTCCGCGATGCACGAAGATCAACCCGCCGCCGATGAACCCGATGCCGGAGACCACCTGCGCGGCGACCCGGGACGGGTCCAGCCCGACGTTGGGGCCGAGGACGTCGGTGAAGCCGTACTTGGACACCAGCATGACCAACGCGGCGCCGAGACCGACGAGCGTGTGAGTGCGGAGGCCGGCGCTCTTCTGCCGCAGCTCGCGCTCCAGCCCGATGCCGGAGGAGAGTGCGAACGCCAGCGCCAGCTCGGCCACTTGCGTCCATCCCTCACCGAACGGCTCCGCGAACATGGCACCACGGTATGCCGCCGAGAGGGTGGGTACAGTGGAACGCACCCCCCTCCGGACCCGGATGGGGGTTGGCCTGCGTGGAGGAGCAGACGTGAGCGTTGCGGGTCTGGCCGACCTGGTGCTGTCGGACAAGACACTGTCCGCGGCGGTCGAGGACGCCCGCGGCGGCGCCGTCCCCGCCCTGGACCTGACGGCGCCGACCGCGTTGCGCCCGTTCGTGGTGCGCGGGCTCGTCGACGCCGGCCGGTCGGTGCTCGCGGTCGCGGCCACCGCGCGTGAGGCCGAGGACCTCGTCGAC
The DNA here is from genome assembly GCA_035690495.1 of Nocardioidaceae bacterium. GTDB lineage: Bacteria > Actinomycetota > Actinomycetes > Propionibacteriales > Nocardioidaceae > DASSKK01. The sequence continues at coordinate 74,863 of DASSKK010000028.1, forward strand.
GAGCTCGGCGGCCTGATGGATCCGTCGCTGGTCGGCTACTACCCGGCCTGGGAGACCCTGCCGCACGAGCGTCTCTCCCCGCGCAGCGACACCGTCGGGCGGCGGCTGGCGGTGCTGCGCCGACTCGTGCATCCCGGCGACGACCCGACCAACGGTCCTTTGAAGGTGGTCGTCGCGCCGGTCCGCTCGATCCTGCAGCCGCAGGTCAAGGGCCTGGCCGACTTGGAGCCGGTCGAGCTGACCGTCGGGGACCAGGTCGAGCTCGAGGACGTCGTACGCCGTCTTGCCGGGGCGGCCTACCACCGCGTGGACCTGGTCGAGAAGCGCGGGGAGTTCGCCGTCCGCGGGGGCATCGTCGACGTGTTCCCACCGACCGAGGAGCACCCGCTACGGGTGGAGTTCTTCGGCGACGAGGTCGAGGAGATCCGCTCGTTCGCGGTCGCCGACCAGCGCACCCTGCAGCCGGCGGACCGGATGTGGGCCCCGCCGTGCCGCGAGCTGCTGCTCACCGACGAGGTCCGCGAGCGAGCCCGACGTCTCGGCGAGACCCACCCGCAGCTCGCCGAGATCACCGAGAAGCTCGCCGACGGGCACGCCGTGGAGGGGATGGAGTCGCTGTCCCCGGTCCTGGTCGACGAGATGGAGATGCTGGTCGACCTGATGCCGGCCGACTCGCACGTGCTGGTCCTCGACCCCGAGCGGGTGCGCAGCCGCGCGCACGACCTGGTCGCCACCAGCGAGGAGTTCCTCGGGGCGTCGTGGGCGGCGGCGGCCGGCGGGGGACAGGCACCGATCGACGTCAGCACGGCGTCGTACCGGTCGCTGGCCGACGTGCGCTCCCTGAGCCTGGCCCAGGACAAGCCGTGGTGGAGCATCTCGCCGTTCGGCCTCGACCCGCGCGAGGACGCGGAGCCGCTGCGCGACATGCTCGGCGAGGTCGTGGTCTCGACGAGCTCGACCGGCGAGCCGATCGACCCGGAGGCCGGCGCGGTGGACTCGCGCGCGCTGCCGTTCGCGACCACCGACACCTACCACGGCGACGTGGAGCGGGCCATCGGCGACATCCGCGACTGGCTGAGGGCCGGCCGCCGCGTGGTGCTGCTGCACGAGGGTCACGGTCCCGCACAGCGGATGGTCGAGGTGCTCACCGAGCACGACGTACCCGTTCGGCTCCAGGAGGACCTGGCGACTGCGCACGACGTACCCGAGCGGGTCGTGGCGGTCAGCACCGCCCGTCTGGCGCACGGGTTCGTCGACGACGAGATCGGTCTCGCCGTCCTCACCGGCGACGACCTGTCCGGGCAGCGCGCCTCCACCAAGGACATGCGTCGGATGCCGACCCGGCGCAAGCGGCAGATCGACCCGCTGGAGCTCGCCCCCGGCGACTACGTGGTGCACGAGCAGCACGGCGTCGGCCGCTACGTGCAGATGCGTCAGCGCGAGGTCGCCGGCGCGCTGCGCGAGTACCTCGTGCTGGAGTACGGCGCTTCGAAGAGGGGCCAACCACCGGACAAGCTCTATGTCCCCACCGACCAGCTCGACCTGGTGACCAGGTACGTCGGGGGAGAGCAGCCCAGCCTGGACCGGCTCGGCGGGTCGGACTGGGCACGCCGCAAGGGCCGGGCCCGCAAGGCGGTGCGTCAGATCGCCGCCGAGCTGATCAAGCTGTACGCCGCGCGTCAGGCCACCCAGGGCTACGCGTTCGGCCCGGACACGCCGTGGCAGCGCGAGCTCGAGGACGCGTTCCCGTTCGTGGAGACGCCGGACCAGCTGTCCACGGTCGACGAGGTCAAGGCCGACATGCGCCGGCAGGTGCCGATGGACCGGCTGATCTGCGGCGACGTCGGCTACGGCAAGACCGAGATCGCGGTGCGGGCGGCGTTCAAGGCCATCCAGGACGGCAAGCAGGTCGCCGTACTCGTGCCGACCACCCTGCTCGTGCAGCAGCACTACTCGACGTTCGCGGAGCGGATGGCCGGCTTCCCCGTCGTACTCAAGGCGCTGTCGCGGTTCCAGACCGACAGCGAGGCGAAGGCCACCGTCGACGGGCTGCGCGAGGGCGGCGTGGACATCGTGATCGGCACCCACCGGCTGCTCAACCCGGACGTGAAGCTGAAGAACCTCGGCCTGATCGTGGTCGACGAGGAGCAGCGGTTCGGCGTCGAGCACAAGGAGCAGATGAAGCGGCTGCGCACCAGCGTGGATGTGCTGTCGTTGTCGGCCACCCCGATCCCGCGGACCCTGGAGATGGCGATCACCGGGATCCGGGAGATGTCGACGATCACCACCCCGCCGGAGGAGCGGCACCCGGTGCTCACCTACGTCGGCGGCTACGAGGACCGGCAGGTCACCGCGGCGGTGCGGCGCGAGCTGCTCCGCGAGGGGCAGGTCTTCTACATCCACAACCGGGTGAACTCGATCGAGAAGGCGGCCGCCCACCTGCGCCAGCTGGTGCCCGAGGCACGGATCGGGGTGGCGCACGGCCAGATGGGCGAGCATCAGCTCGAGCAGGTGATGGTGGACTTCTGGGAGAAGCGGTTCGACGTGCTGGTGTGCACCACGATCGTCGAGTCCGGGCTGGACGTGTCGAACGCGAACACGATGGTGATCGAACGCGCCGACATGCTCGGGCTCTCCCAGCTGCACCAGCTGCGCGGCCGGGTGGGTCGCGGACGCGAACGCGCCTACGCCTACTTCCTCTACCCGGCCGACAAGCCGCTGACCGAGACCGCCCACGAGCGGCTCGCCACCCTGGCGCAGCACTCCGACCTCGGCGGCGGCATGGCGATCGCGATGAAGGACCTGGAGATCCGCGGTGCCGGCAACCTGCTCGGCGGCGAGCAGTCCGGGCACATCGCCGACGTCGGGTTCGACCTGTACGTGCGACTGGTCGGCGAGGCGGTCGCCGAGTTCCGCAGTGGCGGCACGCCGGAGGACCAGGCGCCGGCCGAGACCAGGATCGAGCTGCCCATCGACGCCCACATTCCGCACGACTACGTGCCGAGCGAGCGGCTGCGTCTGGAGATGTACAAGCGGCTCGCCGAAGTGGCGTCCGACGAGGACGTCTCCGCGATCCGCGACGAGCTCGAGGACAGGTACGGCGCGCCTCCGGCTCCCGTGGTGAGCCTGCTGGAGGTCGCCCGGTTCCGGGCCCGGTGCCGTGGCGCCGGCGTGGGTGAGGTCACCGTGCAGGGCAGGTACATCCGGTTCGCGCCCGTCGAGCTGCCGGACTCGCGCGTCGTACGCCTGAACCGGCTCTACCCGAAGAGCATCCTCAAGCCGAACTTGCGTACCATGCTGGTGCCCCGTCCCTCGACCGCCGTCGTGGGTGGCACGCCGCTCCGCGACGAGGCGTTGCTGGCCTGGGCCACCGACGTCGTCGATACCGTGTTGGGAGAACCGCAGCCGTGACCCGCGCTCGCACCCTGAAGGTTTCCGCCGTGGCTGCCGCCGCCGCGCTGCTGCTGGCCGGCTGCGGCGTCGGTCAGGTCGGCGCCGCCGCCGTGGTGGGCCAGCAGGCGATCTCCACCTCCGAGGTCGACGCCGTCGCCTCCGCCCTCTGCTCGGCACAGAGCGGGAACGGCACCAGCACCAGCAAGCTGCCCAGCCGCGGTGCGCGACAGGGCGCGCTCCAGGCGCTGCTCGCCGCCGAGGTCGCCCGTCAGTTCGGCCACTCGCTGGGCCTGCACGCGAACCAGGCGAAGGTGGCCGAGTCGCTCGCCAACGACCGGCTCGGCATCCAGTCGCTGCCGGCCGACGAGCAGGACGCGTTCCGGCAGGCGTTGAAGGTGTACGCCGAGGGCCGGCTGATGCTCGCCCAGGTCGGTCGCAAGGCACTCGAGGCACAGGGCCAGAAGAAGATCTCGCAGAAGCAGGCGATCGCCGCGGGTGTGCAGAAGGAGGGCGACTTCGCCAAGAAGCTCGACGTCGAGGTCGATCCACGTTTCGGCCAGTTCCACAACGGCACCCTGGTCGCGCGCAGCGGCTCGCTGTCCGTGCCGGTGAGCAGCACCGCGCACAGCGGCGCGAAGGCGCAGCCGTCGGCGGAGTGGGTGTCCTCGCTGCCCCGGTCGCAGCTGTGCGGCTAGCCGGCAGGTCGCGGTGATGGATGCGTCGTACGACGTGCCCGGCACCCGGCTGCTCGAGCTGGTCGCCGTCATGGACCGGTTGCGGCGCGAGTGTCCCTGGGACCGCGAGCAGACGCACCGGTCGCTGGCGCGCTACCTGCTCGAGGAGACCTACGAGACCCTGGAGGCGATCGACTCCGGCGATTCCGTCCACCTGCGCGAGGAGCTCGGCGACCTGCTGCTGCAAGTGGTGTTCCACGCGCGGCTCGCCCAGGAGGACGACGCCGAGTCGGACGGGTTCGACATCGACGACGTGGCCGGCGGCATCGTCGACAAGCTCGTGCACAGGCACCCGCACGTGTTCGGAGGCCTCGACGTGTCCGGTGCGGACGAGGTCGCGGCGAACTGGGAGGCGCTCAAGGCAGCGGAGAAGGGCCGGGCGTCGGTGCTGGACGGCGTGCCGATGGCACTGCCCGCTCTCGCCCTGGCCGACAAGGTGCTCGGCCGTGCCTCTCGCGCCGGAGTGGTCGCGCCGCCGGTGGTTGAGGTGCGAGCGGAGTCCGACCCGGTGGTTGAGGTGCGAGCGGAGCCCGACCCGGTGGTTGAGGTGCGAGCGGAGTCCGACCCGGTGGTTGAGGTGCGAGCGGAGTCCGACCCGGTGGTTGAGGTGCGAGCGGAGTCCGACCCGGTGGTTGAGGTGCGAGCGGAGCGAGCCTCGAAACCACCACCACCACCACCGCTCGGCGACCGGCTCCTCGCCCTGGTCGCCCAGGCCCGCGAGGCCGGGCTCGACGCCGAGCAGGAGCTGCGCGACGCCGTACGCCGTCTTGCCGACGCCGTCCGTGCGGAGGAGGCCGATCGATAAGGTTGTCGCAATCTGCGACACTATTGCTAGCATTGTTGCATGAAGACCCTGTACCTGCGCAACGTGCCTGACGACGTGGTGGAGCGGCTGCGTCGCCTGGCCGACCGCGACGCGATGTCGGTGGGTGCGGTGGCGGTGCGCGAGCTCGCCGAGGTCAGCCGGCGCGCCGACAACGCGGCGCTGCTCGGTGCCCTTCCGGACCTCGGCGCGGACACGACGGACATCCTCGAAGATGTGCATGCGGAGCGCGACGAGAGGTGATCGTCGTCGACGCCTCGGCGGCCATCGCGGCGCTCTTGAATGCAGGGGCCGCCAGAGACCTGCTCGGCGACGAGCAGCTGCATGCCCCGCACCTGGTCGACCATGAGGTCGCGAGCGCACTTCGCAGGCGGGTCCTGGCCGGTGCGCTCTTCGCGGAAGCGGGGTGGGCGCTACTGGACACCTGGCGTCGTCTGGCGCTCACTCGCTACCCGGTGTTCACCTTGCTCGAGCGCGTCTGGGAACTGCGAGAGAACCTGTCGGCCTACGACGCTTCGTACGTGGCGCTCGCCGAGGGACTCGGCTGTGCCCTCGTGACAGCGGATAGCCGGGTGAGTCGAGCGCCCGGCCTGACTTGTCCGGTGACCGTGGTGCCCACGCCTGTAAACTCGCAAAACTTCTCGGCCTCTATAACCGGACCATCCACGCGCGAGGGAGCGTCTGCCGGACTCCCCACCCGGTCCGGCAGACGCTCCCGGTAGCCACCGGCGGATTGGTGTCCGCCGGTGCGTCGCCCCCTACGGCTGGTGCGGCGCTGCCTGCCGGTGCCCGCACAGGAAGCATCCGCAGCCGAGGAGCAGCAGCCCCAGCATCAGGAGAGCCCCGAGACCGCCACCGGCGCCGGTGGCGGGAAGCGTCTCGGCCGGCGCTGTGCTGGATGGCCGCTGTTCGGCGTGCGTGGCCAGCGTGTGCTCTTGCTGGCCGTTCGTCAGCGGCGAGGCGGACTCGGGGACCGCCACGACGGTCGTCGCGTCGACCGCAGTGGTCGAGGCCGCGAAGCCGGAGCCGCCGGCGAACGCCGCGGTGAACCTGTGCGTGCCCGCCTTCAGGCGCGGCAGCGTCAGCGTTGCCACGCCGTGCTCATCCAGCCTGGCCGAGCCCAGGACGGTGCCGCCGTCTCGGAACGTGACTGCGCCGGCCGGTCGCAGGGCCGTGGAGGTCGTCCGGGCTGCGGCCGGCGGTTTCCCGGCGGCCGTAGTCACCGTGGCGGTGAGCGTGATCGCGTCGCCCGTGTCGGCGTGCCGTGGCGCGGCGAGGCTGATCTTCGTGTCCAGTGGAACGATCGTCAGCGTGCCGGGCGCATAACCCACCGTGTAGTCAGGCGAGGCCAGGTCGCCGGTGCAGGTGATCGAGTGCTCGCCGACATGTCCTGCGACGCCTGGCGCGGGCCGGCATGTCGCGCTTCCGGTCAGCACGGACTCGTCGTCTCCTGCGACGAGTCCGGTGATCGCCGGCGGATAGCTGTCTGCGACCGGCTGGCCGAAGTCCAGGCGTACGTCGGACGCGGTCACCTCGAGCGGGGCGGGGTCGACGACCAGCGTGGCCGGAGCACTCACCGAGTCGGCGTAGCCGGTGGAAGCGTCGTAACGAGCGACTACCTCGTGGCTGCCGGCGTGCAGACGGCCAGGCTCGACGTCGAGACTGGCTCTGCCGTCCGGGCCGACCTCCGCGTTGCCGACCGACACGCCGTCCACGGCGAACTCGACCATGCCACCGACGCCACCCGAGACCGTGGCGACCAGGGTGACCTGCTCGCCGTACCCGGCCCCGTTCGGCACGGTGAGCGTGGTGGTGGTCGCAGCAGCCGGTGGCGGGGGACTGCTGACGGTGATCGTCACGGGCAGTTGTGCCTCGGAACCGATGCCGTTGTCCGCGGTGATGACGACGTCGTGTGTCCCGGCGGTGCCGTTGCCCGGTGTGCCAGAGATGGCACCGGTCGTCGCGTCGATGGCGAGCCCTGCGGGCAGGCCCGCGGCGGTGAACGTCGGCGCCGGGAACCCGACGACGGTGTCCAGGTGGTAGCCGCCGCGCCTCCCGACCTGGAAGCTTGCGGTGTCAGGCCCGGTGATCCGTGGCGCCTGGTTGACGGTGACCGTGAAGGTAGCGGGCTTGCTGTCACCGCCCTCGCTGTCGGTGAGGGTGCATGTCACCGTGCTGACCCCGACCGGGAATGCAGTGGGAGGCGCGGGATCACAGCTGCGGCTCAGCCCCGAGGGCACCATTCCGCCGTATCCGGTCACCTTGTAAGCGCTCCCATCCGGGGATTCCGCCTCGCGGTCATCAGGTATCGCCAAGGATCCGGTGAAGTTCGCTCCTGCAATGGCTGCGCCTCCGAGGTCTGCATACGGCAAGACCGCATTCGTGAGGTTGGCTCCGCCTAGATCCGCTTCCCCGAGGTCTGCATACGGCAGCGCCGCGTTGGTGAGGTTTGCGTTGGTGAGCGTCGCTCCGCCGAGATGCGCGTAGGGAAGCGACGCACGCGTGAGGTTTGCGTTGGTGAGCGTCGCTCCGCCGAGATGCGGCGTAGGGAAGCGACGCACGCGTGAGGTTCGCTCCATTCAGGTTGGCGCCAGAAAGGTCCGCGCCATACAGAGACGCATCGGTGAGGTCCCTTCCACTGAGGTCGGCGTTTGCCAAGTCGGCACCGGGGCACATTGTGTGATGCGTCGATGTGGGGTTGTCGACGATCGTGCACGTCCCGACCATCTCGTCCGCCGACGCCGGGGCTGAGGCGAGCGGTCCTACGACGAGCGCCATCGTGAGCCCAACGGTCAACAGGTAGCCCACCCGCCGCAGTTCCCGCAGTTTCCTGCGGGCAGACCGGGGTGCTCGAGGCTGCCGCCCATGCTCATCCACACTGATCCTCCACTGTCGACACCCTGTGACCTGTCATCGCCCGTCGAGGCTAGGTGGGCACGCTCGCACGGCGTGGAGTTACGGACGGAGAGCCGCCAACGCTTGGGTCACGGGCATACGCACCCCTACGTACGTTTCGCCCCCATGCCTCCCCGATCGCGGATAGCCTCGGCCCCACGATGGACACGTGGGCGCAACCGACTCGGGACGTGCTGGTCGGCAGGGAAGGAGCCCTGAAGAGGCTCGACTCGGCCCTCGCGCGCTCGGCAGGCGCGCTGGTGGTCGGGGAGGCAGGCGTCGGGAAGTCGCACCTGGCCCGGCGGTTCGCCGAACGAGCGGAGGCATCCGGTGCGCCGCTGGACAGGGTGGCCGCGATGTCCGGGCTACGCGAGCGGCCGCTCGCCGCACTTCGTCCGGTGCTCGGCGCCGGGCCTCCGGCCCACGACGATCCCGTCTCCTGGGCGACCGATCAGCTGTGCCGCAACCTGCCCGCCGGCCTGCTGGTGGTCGACGACGTCGACGTCCTCGACGAGGTCTCTGCGTTGGCACTGCACCGGGTGGCCGACCTCCCCGCGCGGCGTACCCCGCCACGTCTGTTGGCGACGCTGCGCTCCGGACGGGTGCCGCCGGAGCCAGTCGAGAGACTGCTGACCCAGGGTCTGCTGGAGCAGATCCCTCTCTCGCCGCTGCCGCAGGAGGCCGTGGCCGAGCTCGCCTCGGAGATCCTCGGCGGTCCCGTCGACACGTCCGCCGCGCTGCAGCTCGCCACCCAGTCGCGCGGCAACCCGCTGTTCGTCCGGGAGCTGGTCCTGGCCGGCTGCGACGGTGGGGCCTGGGAGCGCCGTGCGTCCGGCTGGTGCTTGCGCGGGCCCATCGCCGTGGTGGACCGGTTGCGCCCGCTTGTCGACGCCCGAGTCGCCGGGCTGACCGGAACCGCCCGTCGGCTGGCCGAGACGATCGCGCTAGCCGGACCCCTGCCTCCCGCGGTGGTCCTCGAGCTGAATCTCATCGACGGGGTCGCCGCGCTGCAGGCGACCGGTACAAGTCGTGTGGACAGCACGGGAATCGGCCTGCGGCACCCGATGTTCGCCGAGTCCCTGCTGGCCGCGGCCAGCCCCCGCGACACGGACCGGATCCTGGAGCGACTCCTCGACGTCAGTGCCCAGGCCGAGCTTCCCCTGCACACGATCGTCCGGGTCACGGCGCTGGCGATCGAACGCGACCACCACGTCGACGGGACCCGGCTGGTGGCGGCGGCGCAGATGGCGATGGCGCTCTATGACCTGCCGCTCGCCCGCGACCTCGCGACCGCTGCCTTGCGAACGGGGGACATGCGCGGCGCCCGCCTGATCGACGCCCAGGCCGGGGCGATGCTGGGGGATCCCACCGCGACCGCCGCACTCGCGGCGATGGCGCTCGACGAGGGCTCACCGGACCGCGACCCAGCCGGCCTCGCGCTCGCCCGCCTCCAGGTCACCGGCCCGGACGGAGCGGACCGGGCGCTGAGGGCGCTGCCACAGCGCGAGACCGCGATGGTCGAGACGGTGCGAGCGGTGGCCCTCATGCGCGCTGGCAGCTGGGCGGAGGCGACACGAGCCGCTCACCGTGCACTGGAGCAGGCCGAGGAACCGGACCGGTGGCTGGAGGCCGCGGCGGTCAGCGTGCTGCTGTTGGTGTACGGCGAGGACACGGTCGCCGGGCTGGACATCGGCCGGCGGGCTCTTGCACTCCTCGACGAGGGCACGGTGACCGGCCCGCATGCGCCGCTCGCCCTCGCCCATGCCACCGCCATCGGCGCACTCCTGGACGGGCAGCCGGCTCTCGCTGAGCAGATCGCGGGATCAGACGCTCCGGGCGGCGCCGATACGCCGGTGTTCACCGCCCATCGGTGCATGCGGCTCGGGATCGTGCACCTGTTCCGGGGCAGGACCCGGTCCGCAGCGCGCCAGCTCGAGGCGACCTTGCCGCTGCTCGCCGACTTCGATCCGGTGGACATCCGCAGCTGGACTCACTCCCATCTGGCGCAAGCGCAGGCGATGCGCGGTGACGCCACGGCCGCCGCAGACTCAGCCCGACGGGCCCGCGAGGTCCTCGTGGACGGGCAGGCCACCACGGCGTACATCCTCACGCGGGCCGAGGCCTGGGTGCTGGCCGCGCGGGATCGTGCCGCCGAAGCGACGGCGGTGATCAGGGAGCTCGCCGACCGATGGACGGCGGCACCCGCGATCAGGGCACTGGTAGGGGTCGACGTCGCTCGGTACGGCGACCTCGGGGTCGCCGCATCCCTGCTCGACGGCGCCGGCGCGGCGACTCGCAGCCGCACCCTGACTGCGGCCGAGCAGACCGTGCGGGCCGTCCTGGGCAACAGGACCGGCGATGTGCTCGCCGGCGCGCAGAGGCTCCAGGGCTGCGGGATGGACCTGTGGGCCGCGGATCTGCTCGCCCGTGCCGCGCAACGTGACGGCATCGAGGACGCTGCTGTGCTGCGTGGCGCTGCGCTCGCGGCCAGCCTGCCCTGCGAAGGAGCGCGAACGCCGGCGCTGAAGCGGCTGAGCCACCGGCTGACCGCTACCCAGAGCCGGGTCGCCGAGCTCGCCGCCCAGGGGCTGAGCAACCGTCAGATCGGCGAGACGCTCGGCATGTCGCCCCGGACAGCGGCCACCCACCTCCACCGTGCCTACAAGGTGCTCGGGGTCAACGAGCGCAGCCAACTCACCGTCAGGCTGGGGCAGATCTGAGGGCGGTCTTTTCGTTGCTGATTCGTTATCGAACAACGATCGAAAATGGTCGGGCGTGGGATCGTAGTGTCGGTGGGCGGTGATTGACTCGATGCCATGAACACGACGACCCGCGAGCAGGTCACCGGCCCGGCCGGTGTGGTCGCGGACGCGTCGGCGTCGTTGGATGGGCTCGACGAGGTGCTGTGGGCGGCCAAGACACCACAGGAGCTGTTGGACACCAAGCAGCAGATCGAGACCCTCCGGTCGCGCCTGTGCGCAGTCGACGCGCGGGTGTGTCAGGAGATCGACGTCACCCGCGCGAGCGCGACCGAGCAGTACGCCGCGCCCGCCGACTACCTCACCGCGATCTCCGGTGGCTACCGGGGCTCGGGACGCCGATGGTTGCGGACGTGCCGGGACCTGACCGGCGACCGCACCGCCACGTTGGCCGCATTGCAGACCGGGTCGGTCTCCGGCGAGCACGCACACGTCATCTGCGCCACGGTCCGCAAGCTGCCCGTCAAGCAAGAGGTCCGCGATGCGGCCGAACGCGAGCTGTTGGCGATGGCACGGGTGATGGACGCCAGCGAGCTCAAGGACGCCGGCAAGACCCTGCTGGAGGCGCTGGACCCCGAGGGCCGCGAACGTGAGGACGAGGCCGCCTTGTCCCGCGAGGAACGCGCCGCCCACCTCAACCGGTTCCTGTCCATCACTGACGACGGCATGGGCGGAGTCAAACTCCGCGGCCGCGGCTCGACCGAGGACGCGGCGATCATCCGCGCCGCACTGATGTCGCTGACAGCCCCCGAGCCCGCCAAGTCCGACACGGACTCCGCCGGCGGCGCCGACTTCGGATCCGATGCTGACCAGGGGCCCGAGCGCACCGGCTCGTGTGACGACTCCGGGCGCGACACCCGGGAGTACTCCACGCGGGCCTGGGATGCCCTGGTCGAGGGATCACAGCGGCTGTTGGACTCCGAGGTGCTCCCGACCAGCCACGGCAGGAAGCCCCGGGTCAACGTCACCATCCCTCTCGACGACCTTTTGGACAAGACTGGGAAAGCCACGATCGAGACCGGGGAGTCGCTCTCCGCCTCCGCGGTACGCCGGCTGGCCTGCGACTGCGACTTGATCCCCGTCGTCCTCGGAAGCAACGGCGAAGTGCTCGACGTCGGACGTGTCCAGCGGCTGGTCACCGTCGCCATCTGGGCGGCGCTGGTCATCCGGGACATGCACTGCGCCTTCCCGGGGTGCCGGCGACCCCCGATCGCGTGCGACGGCCACCACCTCCGTTCGTGGCTCGAGGGCGGCCCGACCAGCCTGGCCAACATGTGCCTGCTGTGCCGCACCCATCACGTGATGATCCACGACACCGGCTGGGACATCGTGATGAACCCCCTCGACCAGCGGCCGGACTTTCTCCCCCCACGTCGCCTCGACCCCGAACGCAAACCGATCCGAGATCGATGCCCACGCGAATGACGCGTGGGCTGCCAACACATCACCACACTCTGAGTGCTTCCAGGCGGAGCCGCGGGGGCACCACCTCACCCGACTCCGCCGGACCTGATCGGCATGCGCGGGTCAGATCCGCGAACGGCCGCCCTTCGCGGCGAGAGCGGCGGCGACCTGGCGACGGTTGGCGTCGACGAGCTCAGGGTCGGTACGAGGAAGCACGTCGTCCCAGAACGCGAGCATCGGCCCGCGGCCCTGCATCATGCCCAGCGGCCGGGCCAGGAACTGCATGTGGAAGTGTGCGCTGCCATCTCCCCACCGCGAGAAATGCGTGCGGGCAACCCCCTCCAGGGCCTGGATCGCGTCGGCCAGTCGTCGCCGAACGTCGCGAGTAGATCTGGCTCCATCTCATGAAGCAGCACGTGTTCGCGCGGCGCGAGCCCCGCGATGAACGGCAGCCCGAACTCCGGCGGCGTACCCACCTGCCAGTGCTTGTCGGCCCAGATCGCGTTCTGGGCGCCCAGGGTGCAGTGAAAGCACTCGGCCGCGTCGAGCTCGCCTCCTCGCGGTCGTTCGGGCACCAGCATCGGCTCCAGCGGCTTGACGGTCAGGTCGCCTTCGAACCCGAACATCGGGTGGTCGAGCAGCGGTTGTGCGGACGGTCGACGGGCTCGACCGGCGGGCAGGGTGCGCCGGTCCGCGGATCGCGGCGACGCCACGGTTAGGCTGGGCCCGTCCATTCTTCCCCGTCTTGTGCAGGAGCAGCACCGTGGCCTCGATCGACGCCGTCGGAGCCCGCGAGATCCTCGACTCGCGCGGCAACCCCACCATCGAGGTCGAGGTCGCCCTCGACGACGGGACGGTGAGCCGGGCGGCGGTGCCCTCGGGCGCCTCGACGGGAGCGTTCGAGGCGGTCGAGCTGCGCGACGGCGGCGATCGGTACGGCGGCAAGGGCGTCGAGGGCGCGGTGGCCGGCGTACTCGACGTGATAGGTCCGGAGCTGGTCGGCTTCGATGCCGCCGAGCAGCGGCTCGTGGACCAGCGGCTGGTCGAGCTGGACGGCACACCGAACAAGGCCAAGCTCGGCGCGAACGCGATCCTGGGCGTCTCGCTCGCAGTCGCCAAGGCCGCCGCCGAGTCGGCAGACCTCCCGCTGTTCAGGTACGTCGGCGGCCCGAACGCGCACCTGCTGCCCGTGCCGATGATGAACATCCTCAACGGCGGCGCGCACGCCGACACCGCTGTCGACGTACAGGAGTTCATGATCGCGCCGATCGGCGCCGCCACGTTCCGCGAGGCGCTCCGCCAGGGGGCCGAGGTCTACCACGCGCTCAAGTCCGTGCTGAAGCAGAAGGGGCTGTCCACGGGCCTCGGCGACGAGGGCGGCTTCGCGCCGGACCTGCCCAGCAACCGGGATGCCCTCGACCTGATCGGCTCCGCCGTCGCCGAGACCGGGCTGCGGGTCGGGGAGGACATCGCGTTCGCGATCGACGCGGCGGCCACCGAGTTCTTCGAGGACGGGAGCTACCAGTTCGAGAAACAGGCCAGGTCGGCCGACCAGATGCGCGCCTACTACGCGGAGCTGCTCGACAACTACCCGATCGTCTCCCTCGAGGACCCGCTCGCCGAGGAGGACTGGGACGGCTGGGCCGGGCTCACCGCCGAGCTCGGCGGCCGGGTGCAGATCGTCGCGGACGACCTGACGGTCACCAACGTGGAGCGGATCGCACGCGGGGTCGACGAGCGCTCCGCGAACGCGCTTCTGGTGAAGGTGAACCAGATCGGATCGCTGACCGAGACCCTCGACTCGGTCGCCCTCGCCCACCGCAACGGCTGGCGCTGCATGATCAGTCACCGGTCCGGGGAGACCGAGGACACCACGATCGCCGACCTGGCGGTGGCCATCAACTGCGGCCAGCTGAAGACCGGCGCGCCGGCCAGGTCGGAGCGCGTCGCGAAGTACAACCAGCTGCTGCGGATCGAGGAAGAGCTCGACGACGCCGCTCGCTACGCCGGACGCGCGGCGTTCCCGCGGTTCGGCAGGGAAGGCTGAGGCAGGCGATGCCGGGAAGCCGTCCGTCGGCGAGCCGCGGACCCGACCCGCGCCGGAGGTCAGTCCGGGGTCCGGCAAGCCCGGGCCGCGCGAGTACGCCGCGCGCGACAACCAGGCGCGGCGCACGCTCGGCAGCCGCACGACCGCGGATCTCCGACACGACCACGCCCGCGGGACGGGGGCGGGACGCGGCCCGCATGGCGCGGCGTCCCCGTTTCACCGGGCGCTTCGCGATCCTGGTGCTGGTGGTCGCGCTGCTGACCGTGTCCTACGCCTCGAGCATGCGCGCCTATGCCCAGCAGCGCGCGCACATCCAGTCCCTGCGCCATGACATCGCCACGTCGAAGGCGCAGATCGACCAGCTCACCCGCGAGAAGAGGCGCTGGCACGACCCGGCGTACATCCGTGCCCAGGCGCACCGTCGCTTCGGCTGGGTGCTCCCCGGCGAGATCACGTTCCAGGTGATCGGTGCGGACGGCAAGCCGCTGGGTGTCGCGGACACCCTCCCGAAGGCCGAGGTCCACACCAAGCACCAGCCCGCTCAGTGGTGGCAGTCGGCCTGGCGCAGCGACGTGCTCGCGGGCAGCACGGACAAGTGATCGGCCCGGCCGACGAGGCGGTCGTGCACGCCCAGCTCGGCCGGCCGCCGCGGTCGGTGCACGAGGTGGCACACCGGTGCCCGTGCGGGAACCCCGACGTGGTGGCCACCGAGCCCCGTCTCGAGGACGGTACGCCGTTCCCGACCACGTTCTACCTGACCTGCCCCCGGGCGGCGTCGCTGATCGGCACGCTGGAGGCGTCGGGCCTGATGCGCGAGATGTCCGACCGGCTCGCCGCGGACGCCGACCTGGCCGAGCGGTATCTGGCCGCCCACGAGGCCTATCTCGCCTACCGGGAGACCATCGCCCATGTGCCGGAGGTCGCCGCGGTCAGCGCCGGCGGGATGCCGGACCGGGTCAAGTGCCTGCACGCGCTGGCTGCCCATGCGCTCGCGGCCGGGCCGGGAGTCAACCCGCTCGGCGACGAGGTGGTGCGACGGCTCGGCCGGTTCTGGGAGCCCGGGCCGTGCGTCGCGGCGAGCCAGGACGCGTCGTGAGCCGGGTCGCGGCCGTCGACTGCGGCACGAACACGATCCGGCTCCTGGTCGCCGACCTCGACGCCGCCACCGGTGAGCAGCGGGATCTCGTTCGGGAGATGCGGATCGTCCGGCTGGGCCAGGACGTGGACCGCACCGGCCGGCTCGCCGAGCAGGCGCTGGCGCGCACGTTCACCGCCGTCGAGGAGTACGCCGCCCTCGTCGCGCAGGCCGGGGCAGACACCGGCATCGCGGCGCTGCGGTTCTGTGCCACCTCGGCCAGCCGCGACGCGGACAACGCGGAGGTGTTCGTCGAGGGGGTCCGGCAGCGGGTCGGCGTACGCCCCGAGGTGCTCACCGGCGACGAGGAGGCGCAGCTGTCCTACACCGGCGCCACCCGCGTGCTCGCCGGGCTCGACGTACCCGGGCCGGTGCTGGTCGTCGACATCGGCGGGGGATCCACCGAGCTGATCCTCGGGCCGGCCGCGGATGACCGGGACGGCGAGGTTCGCGCCCGTTCGCTGGACATCGGGTCGGTGCGGCTGACCGAGCGGCTGATGCCCTCCGACCCGCCCACCGACGCGGAGGCAGCCGCTGCCCGGTCGGCGATCGACGAAGCGGTCGCGGGTTCGGAGATCCCGGTCGAGGAGGCGGGCACCGTGATCGGCGTCGCCGGCACGGTGACCACCGTCGCCGCGGTGAGCCTGGGGCTGACCGGCTACGACCGCGACCGCGTGCACCACTCGTGGCTGAGCAAGGCGGACGTCGCCGAGGTCACGGCGCGGCTGCTGGCGCTGACCGCCGCCGAGCGCGAGGGGCTGCACATCCCTGCGGGCCGGGCCGACGTGATCGCCGCCGGTGCGCTGATCTTGGACCGGGTGCTCGCCGGGGCGGGTGTCGGCCGGTTGCTGGTCTCCGAGTCCGACATCCTCGACGGCATCGCCTGGTCGCTGGTATGATTTCGGTATGACTTCGAAGATCGCCGTCAGCCTTCCCGACGACTTGCTGGAAGCGGCCAGGCGTGCCGTACGCGAGGGGAGGGCGAGTTCGGTCTCGGGCTTCGTCGCGCAAGCGATCGCGGAGCGCGAGCGTTCTCGGGATCTGGCCGTCCTGGTCGCCGAGATCATCGCCGAGGATGGTGAGCCCGCGCCCGAGGACTATGCCTGGGCGGACCAGGCGCTCGGACTGGCGTGACCGGGCTGACGCTCGATACCGGTGCGCTGATTGCGCTGGAGCGGAGGAGCCCGCGCATCACCGCGTTGCTGCAACGCGCCTCCGAGCAGCGCATGTCGCTCGCGATTCCTGCGGGCGTCGTCGCCCAGGCCTGGCGAGGCGGCGGCCGTCAGGCACGCCTGGCGCGGTTGCTCGCAGCGCCGGAGACGGAGATAGTCTCCCTCGATTCTCAGGCCGCTCGCGCGGTCGGGGCGATCTGTGGCGAGGTCGGTGTCGATGACGTCGTCGACGTCTCCGTTGTCCTGTGCGCCCGGCGCAACGTCGATCGCGTGGTCACCTCTGATCGCGACGACATCCGCCGAATCGACGAGAAGGTCCCGATCATCGAGGTGTGAGTCCGGCCGCGGAACCTGGGCTGCGAGGATGGCGCGGTGTCCGAGCGTCTTCCGCACCCGCTGACCGGCGAGCTGTTCGAGTCTCCGGTGGCACCCGGCACCGGCTGGCCGGACGAACTCGCAGACGCCGAGACTCCCGTGGCCTGCGACGCGGACGAGGTGCTTGCCGGGGCGGTCGTCAGCGCGGATCTCGACGAGCTCGGCGCGCGCATGTCGACGTGCCGGGCGTGCCCGCGCCTGGTCGAGTGGCGGGAGCGGGTCGCGCGGTCCAAGCGCGCGGCGTACGCCGACCAGCCGTACTGGGGCAGGCCGATTGCCGGCTGGGGCGACCCGCACCCCGCCGTACTCGTCCTCGGCCTCGCCCCCGCGGCCAACGGAGGCAACCGGACCGGGCGCATCTTCACCGGCGACCGTTCCGGCGACTGGCTGTTCGCCGCGCTGCACAGGGTGGGGCTCGCCACGCGGGCCACGTCGGTGCACGCCGGGGACGGGCAGAGGCTGCGCGGGACGCGGATGGTCGCCACCGTGCGGTGCGCGCCGCCGGACAACAAGCCGTCCGTCACCGAGCGGGACACCTGCGCGCCCTGGCTGTTGCGGGAGGTCTCCATGGTCGCCGACTCGCTGCGCGTGGTGGTGTGCCTGGGGCTGTTCGGGTGGGATGCGGCGCTGCGCACGTTGCGGGCGCTGGACTACGACGTACCCCGTCCCAAGCCGAGGTTCGGGCACGGCGCCGAGGCGGTGGTCCGCTCACCGGACGGCGGCGAGGTGACGGTGCTCGGGTGCTACCACCCGTCCCAGCAGAACACCTTCACCGGCAGGCTCACCGAGCCGATGTTCGACGCGGTCCTGCAGCGGGCGGTCCAACTCAGTTGAGTTTCGCCTCCTTCCCTTCTCTGCCCACCGTCAGCTGGGCGCAGGCGGCAAGGAGGCAAGACTCAACGTGCGCACGATCATGCGGATCATGTCTTGCGCGAAGTCCTTTGCGGCGGGATACTCGCTATATACGTATGATCGTGCGCAATCTGTAGGAAGGACGGCTGGCATGGCACTCGAGCAGAGTAATACGCACGATCGTGCGACTTCCGGCTGGAGGGAAGTCGTCGTGGCCCGGCGCCGGGCGCTGGGGCTGCGGCAGGAGGACCTGGCGGATCTCGCCGGCGTCTCGCACAGGTTCGTGCAGTCGATAGAGGCTGGCAAGCCCACGATCCGGCTCGACAAGCTCACGGCCGTCCTGCATGCGCTGGGCCTGCACCTGGAGGTCGTGCCCGACAGGCAGGGCCGGCCGTGAGCTTGGTCCTGGAGGAGCTGCGCCGGGTGGACCGGGCCGATGTGTACAAGAAGGGGGTACATGCTGCGGTGCTCCGCCGCACCGCCCACAGTGTCGAGCTGGTCTACGACCAGGCCCACCTGGACAGGCACGGTCCCGCCCTCGCCTCGACTCTTCCACCCCGCGCGGAGCCGTTCATGACCCCGGCCGGAGCCCTTCCGCCCTACCTCTCCGGCCTGCTTCCCGAAGGTCGAAGGTTGTCGGCGCTGCGCAGAGCGGTGAAGACAAGTGCTGACGACGAGCTCAGTCTCCTGCTGGCCGTGGGCGCGGACGCGGTGGGCGACGTGCAGGTGGTGCCCGCCGGTGCGGGTCCCGAGGAGGTCTCGGCTCGCGTGCAGGCCGAGAGGTGGGACGACATCTCCTTCGCGGAGGTCTTCGCCGCCGAGACCGGCGCCGAGCCGGATCGGGTGGCTCTGCCAGGAGTGCAGCCCAAGGCCTCGGCACGGATGATCTCGTTCCCGGTGCGCCGCGGCAGCGGAAGGTTCATCCTCAAGCTCGACCCACCCGAGTTCCCGCATCTTTGCCGCAACGAGTGGCTGATGATGCAGGCGGCCAAGGACTCGGGTCTGAGGACCGCGGCTGCCGACCTGGTCACCGACCGGGACGGGCGGGAAGCCCTCGCGGTCCATCGTTTCGACCGCCTTCCCGACGGCAGGCTGCTCGCCGTGGAGGACGCGTGCCAGGCGATGGGCCGATACCCGGCGGACAAATACAACGTGACCGCTGAAGATGCGGTGGCCGCTCTCAACGGACTTGCCGACGCACCCCTGGTCGCCGCACGCACGATGCTGCGCTGGGTGGCGTTCGCCTATGTGACGTGCAACGGGGACCTGCACGCCAAGAATCTCGCAGTAGCAGAACATGCGGACGGCACGTTCCGGCCGGCGCCGGCCTTCGACCTGCCCTCGTCGTACCCCTACGGCGACGTCACCATGGCACTGCCGGTCGGGGGAAAGTTCCGCGAGGACATCGGTCGTGGCGACCTGATGGTGCTGGCGGCCGGGTGGGGGCTTCCTGACCGCGCATCGGTGAAGGTGCTCGACGAGGTGGCGGAACGGGTGGCCAGGTGGTTGCCGAGGCTGGACGAGTCCGGATTCTCCGAGCGCATCGTCGGCAAGTGGCGGCGGGCGGTCGCGTATCGACGCGCGCGCCTGGTCTCGTGACCCATACGCTGGGCACACCGTGACGGCCCCCGTATCCCAACGGCAGAGGAAGAGGTCTTAAACACCTCCCAGTGTGGGTTCGAGTCCCACCGGGGGCACGGCGAGCGGGAGGGCGAGCTCGCTCGCACTCATCGCGAGCCAAGCCCTCGGTCGACGAGCGAAGCGAGGACTACCGGGGGCACCCCCGTCAGCCCGACACCGTCGGCCCGACGCCATGGGGCCCGCCTACTGCCCCGGGGTATACAAATGCGATGTTTCGGGCATCATGTTGAGGGTGGCGGCCGGCTGATGCGCGCTCATGCCCTCTGGCACCGTTCTGGCGCCGCGATGGTGCCTGAGGGCATTAGTAGTGCCCCGCAGCCCACTCGTCTTCGAGAATCGCGAGTTCGACCTCGCCGAGAACAACGCGGCGCTCCCCGGCTGAGCAGCCCCAACGATGCCGAGGACCTGGCCCAACAAGCGCTGCTGCGCGCTGTCGCCTGGCGCAGAGCCAGCTCTTCGAGACGCCGGAGATGGCGGCGACTTATGGGCAGGACGGTTCTCGACCACCATCGCGGTGATCAGCAACCGCGTAGATGTCATCATCGCGAGCCATGCTCCCGGTCGACGAGCGAAGCGAGGACTACCGGGGGCACAGGCGAGCGAAGCGAGGACTACCGGAGGCACCGGAACACCGGGCCTGCGCGGTGCGTTGGACGAAGCAGACCCCTAGAATGTGAGTCGGCGGCCCGAGGGTGCCCAAAAGCTACGGACGTGCAGGCCCCCAGACCGGTTCGAGGCCCCTGGCAAGGAGGAGCCCCATGGAGAGCAGCAACCCCGTCTTCCGCAACGCCGGCGGTTTCAACGGCAAGGCGACGCGGAACGCCTACGGGAACACCACCTACCCGGCCAGCGGGATGACCTACCCCGCCTACGGCGCCCCGTCCCGCGGCGCCCGCGGCGCCGGCGGCTACGACGCCGGCACGCCGCCGACGATGCTCGACCGCGGCCGGATGACCATCGACACGGTCGTGCAGAAGACCGGGCTCACCCTCGGACTTCTCGTGCTGGCCGCGGCGGCCACCTGGCTGCTGACCGGAGACCCGCGTGGGTTAGGTCCCGACTCGCAGAGCGTGGCGCGATCCCTCTACCTGCTCGCGATGGTGGGTGCGTTCGGCGGCTTCGGGCTGTCGCTGGTCAACTCCTTCAAGCGAGTGGCCAGTCCGACGCTGGTGCTGGCGTACGCCGTGCTCGAGGGCGTGTTCATCGGTGCGATGAGCAAGGTGTTCGACGCGATGTTCGGCGGCGGCATCATCCTCGGTGCGGTGCTCGGCACCGTCGCCGCGTTCGCCGGCACCCTGGCGGCGTACAAGTTCTTCGACATCAAGGTCGGCAACAGGTTCCGCCGCTGGGTGGTCGGCGCGATGTTCGGCTTCGTGGCGGTCAGCGTGCTCGACCTGGTCCTGAGCTTCTTCGGGGCCTCGTTCGGCTTCAACGGGCTCGGGCCGGTCGGTCTGATCTCCAGCGTGATCGGTCTCGGGCTCGGCGTACTCATGCTGATCCTGGACTTCGACTACGTCGAACGCGGCGTGGCCGCCGGGCTGCCGGAGCAGGAGTCCTGGCGTGCTGCGTTCGGTCTGACGGTCACGATCGTATGGATCTATATCGAACTGCTGAGGATTCTGGCTATTCTACGGGGCAACTAGTGCCCCACTAGGCTTCCCCACCCACGGCGCCCCCGGTTACCTCCCAGGCTGGGGGCGCCGGCTTGTGTGCACGCCGGCGGCCTCGCATCCAGTCGTCGCCCGTCAGGCGTCCTGCTCGACCGTGTCGGCGGAGTCGTTCTCCTCCGGGGTCTCGACATCGGTCTCCGGGTGGCGGCGGCGGCGCCGCAGCTGCGCCCAGCGGCCCCGGTCGCTCCGTTGCGCCCCGCCGACCTCGGTGCCGCCGACCTCCACCCCGGGGGTTCGCGCGGCCCGCACCGCGGCGCGCGAGACCGGCAGCACCTCGTCGCCTCTGGCGTGCTCGGGCATCAGGTCCTCGAACGGGATCACGCCGACCGCCGCGAGCACCGAGGGCAGCAACACGGACGCGAGGCTGGAGTAGCCGGCCGCGGACGGGTGGAAGCGGTCCGGCCCGAACAGCAGCGCCGGGGTGGCCTCGAACTCCGGTCCGAGGATCGACCCCAGCGAGACGGTGCGCCCACCAGCCTCGACCACGGCGATCGTCTGCGCGGCGGCCAGCCGCCGCGACCAGGTGCGGGCCACCTGGCGGAGCGGGAACGCGACCGGCTCGAGGGTCCCCAGGTCTGGGCAGGTGCCGACGACCACCTCGACACCCGCGCTCCGCAGTCGGCGGACTCCTGCATCAAGCAGCCGGATCGACTCCGACGGCAGCCTGGTGTGGGTGATGTCGTTGACGCCGACCAGGATCACCGCGACGTGCGGGTCCATCTCGAGCGCCTTGTCGATCTGCGCGTCGAGATCGCGAGTCTGGGCGCCGACGTATCCCAGCGACCGGAGATAGACGCGACGGTCCGCTCCCTCGGCGAGCCCTGAGGCGAGGTGCGCGCCCGGCGTATCGTGCACGGCCTCCACGCCGTACCCGGCCGCCGACGAGTCGCCGAGCAGTGCCACCTTGATCGCCGGTCCGGTTCTGCCCCTGCCGTACCACCCGGTGGCGTCGGGTGGGTCGTGGTCGGCGTCCCCGATCGTGCGGCGGGCGATGAACGCCTCGGTGCGCAGCAGGCCGTAGAGCGAGGCGCCCAGCACGGAAAGGCCGCCGCCGCCGAATGCGGCGGCAGCCGCCAGCCGCCGAGCGGCAGATGCCTTGCCCACGACTCCCACCTTACGGGCTCTACACTCCCCGTGTGCGTTACGTGAACTCACTGCTGGACCTTGTCGGTGACACGCCGCTGCTGCGTCTCTCGCGCGTGCTCGACGAACTGCCGGCTGGGGACGAAGGCCCGCTGGTCCTCGCGAAGATCGAGTACCTCAACCCCGGTGGCTCGGTGAAGGACCGGATCGCACTGCGGATGGTCGAGGCGGCCGAGGAGTCCGGAGAGCTGCGGCCGGGCGGGACGATCGTCGAGCCCACCTCCGGGAACACCGGCGTCGGACTGGCGATGGTCGCGCAGGCCAAGGGCTACCACTGCGTGTTCGTGGTGCCGGACAAGGTCAGCGAGGACAAGCAGGACGTGCTCAAGGCGTACGGCGCCCGGGTGGTCGTCTGCCCGACCGCGGTGCCGCCCGAGCACCCCGACTCCTACTACAGCGTCTCGGACCGGCTGGTCGGCGAGATCGACGGCGCATGGAAGCCGGACCAGTACTCCAACCAGAACAACCCGCTGTCCCACTACGAGTCGACCGGGCCCGAGATCTGGGCTCAGACCGAGGGTCGCATCACGCACTTCGTCGCCGGCATCGGGACCGGAGGCACGATCAGCGGGACCGGGCGCTACCTCAAGGAGCGCAGTGCCGAACGAGGGGGGCCCGCGGTCCAGATCGTCGGCGCCGACCCGGCCGGCTCGGTCTACTCCGGCGGCAGCGGGCGGCCCTACCTGGTCGAGGGCGTCGGCGAGGACTTCTGGCCGGTCACCTACGACAAGGACATCGCGGACCGCGTCATCGAGGTCTCCGACGGCGACTCGTTCGAGATGACCCGCAGGCTGGCCAGCGAGGAGGCGCTGCTGGTCGGCGGCTCGTCCGGGATGGCGGTCGCTGCCGCCGTACGCCTGGCTCACGAGCTGGCGCAGACCCCCGACGGCAGGGACGCGGTGATCGTCGTACTGCTGCCCGACTCGGGGCGGGGCTACCTGACCAAGGTGTTCAACGACGAGTGGCTGGCGCGGTACGGCTTCCTGCCGGCCAGCGGCGGACAGACGGTCGGCGAGGTGCTGCGCGCCAAGCGCGGCTCGATCCCGGCGCTGGTGCACACCCACCCGAACGAGACGATCGCGCAGGCGGTGCACATCCTGCAGGAGTACGCCGTCTCGCAGATGCCCGTGGTGCGCGCCGAGCCGCCGGTGATGGCCCAGGAGGTCGCCGGCTCGGTCTCCGAGCGCCGGCTCCTCGACGCGCTCTTCTCCGGGCGGGCGGTGCTCGCCGACTCGGTCGAGGCGCACATGGACGCACCGCTGCCCACCATCGGGTCGAACGCGCCGGTGACCGACGCCGTCGGCGTCCTCGAGGACGCCGACGCCCTGCTGGTGCACGAGGACGGCAAGCCGGTGGGGGTGGTGACGCGGCAGGACCTGCTGGGGTTCCTCGCCGGCAGCTGACCGCCGACCCGCGGGTAAATCGGTGCCGACCCGCGGGTAAATCGGTGCCGACCCGCGCCCCTGACATCAACAAGACGGCATTGCGATGTCAGGACGACACCATTATGGTGTCGCCATGATGTCGCCGCGATGGGCGCTGGTCACGGAGACCTCCTCGCGCTATCTCCTGCACGCCCGGCTCCTGCGGCGCGCCGCGCCCGGCTGGACCGCGCTGTGCCTGCTGGCCACCACGGCGTCGGCGGCCGCCAAGACCCTGGCCCTGCTCACCACCGGCCGGCTGGTCGGCGAGCTGCCGGCAGTCCTGCGCGAGGGAGCCGACGGCGCAGCGGCAGACCGGGCCTGGACCTGGCTGTGGTGGACCGCAGTCGCGTTCGTGGCCTCGCCGGTGTTCATGGGGCTGGCCGACGCGATGGCGCAACGGGTGTCGGCGCGCTACCTGGAGACCACCTTCGACATGCTGCTGGAGGTCGGCACCCACCCCTACGGCGTCGCGCCGTTCGACGACCCCAAGCTGACCGGCCGCATCGACGGGCTGCACCAGGCGATGCGGGACTGGACGTTCGTGATGGGCGTGGACAGCACCTGGGTGGTGGTGTCCACCCGGCTGGCCGGCGTCGGCGCTCTCGTCGTGGTATCCACCTGGAGCTGGTGGGTCGGCCTGGTGCTGATGGTCGGGTACCTGCTGATGTCGAAGGTCGTCACCACGTGGATCAACACCTTCTACGACGACCTGCTCGACGTGACCGGCAACGCCCGGCGTCAGGCCACCTACCTGCGCAGGCTGCTCACCGACGGCGCGACCGGCAAGGAGGTGCGGCTCTTCGGCCTGTCCAGCCACCTGCTGGACCGGTTCCAGGCCACCTGGATGTCGGCGATGGCCCTCGTGTGGCGCAACCGGAGCCGCACGGTCGGGCCGGTCGTCGCGGTGCTGTCCGTGGCGTTCGTGCTGAACGCGGGCGCCTTCGCGCTGCTCGCCCACGACGCCGTCGGTGGCGCCGTCTCCCTCGGCGCGCTGGCCACGCTCGCCCAAGGGCTGCTGGCGCTGGAGTCCTTCGGGCCGATGGGCGACCCGCAGTCGGCGCTGGCGCGCAACACCGCGGCCGCCCGCGAGCTGGTCGCCGTGCGCCGTCTGGTCGGGCTGCCGGTCCTGCCGGACGACAGAGTGCGCCTCGGGGGGATGCGGATCGGCCCCCGACCTCGGCATCCGGTGCGGGAACACTGCGGCTTGGCTCCCGACCGCGGGCCGGCGCAGCCCGCGGCGACCGTGGAGCTCGACGACGTCACGTTCACCTACCCCGCGCGGTCCGAGCCGGCGTTCCGCAACCTGAGCCTGCGCATCCCCGCCGGGCAGTCCGTCGCGGTCGTCGGCGTGAACGGCGCCGGGAAGTCCACGCTCATCAAGCTGCTGTGCGGTCTCTACCCCGCCGACTCGGGCACCGTGCGGGTGGCCGGGGCCGACCCCGCTGCGGATCCGCGCGCTCGCGCCCGGGTCGCGGTGATCTTCCAGGACTTCGTGCACTACCACCTCAGCCTGCGCGACAACGTCGGCTTCGGAGCGGTGGGCCGGCTGGACGACGAGCGGGCGCTCGCCTCCGCGCTGACCGACGCCGGGGGAGGCGCCCTGCTGGCGCGGCTGCCGCAGGACTGGGACACCGTCCTCTCGCCGGAGTACGCCGCCGGCACCGACCTGTCCGGCGGCCAGTGGCAGCGGGTCGCACTCGCCCGCGCGTTCGCCGCCATCCGCGGCGGGGCCGGTGTCCTGGTCCTGGACGAACCGACCGCCGCCCTCGACGTACGCGCCGAGGCGGCCTTGTTCGACCGCTTCCTGGAGGTGACCCGGGGGCTCACCACGATCCTGGTCAGCCACCGGCTCTCCTCGGTGCGTCACGCCGACCGGATCGTCGTGCTCGACCCCGGCCATGCCGGGAACGGCGCGATCGTCGAGGACGGCTCCCACGAGGAGCTGATGGCCCTCGGCGGGGAGTACGCCGCGATGTTCGCCCTGCAGGCAAGCAGGTTCAACGCAGCGGGCGCGGACCGAGAGGAGCTCGCGCGGTGAGCCGGGTGCTGCGACGGCCGGCGCTGCCGAAG
The DNA here is from genome assembly GCA_035690495.1 of Nocardioidaceae bacterium. Lineage (GTDB taxonomy): Bacteria > Actinomycetota > Actinomycetes > Propionibacteriales > Nocardioidaceae > DASSKK01. Next base: position 100,400 of record DASSKK010000028.1, read on the forward strand.
AGCCTCACCAGCATGTGGCTGGTCCTGTCGATGTCGTTCAAGGTGAGCCGTCGCCAGTCACTGGTCGCGATGCTGGAGACGGTCGCCAACGCCATGGAGGTGTTCCTGCCGCTGGTGCTCGCCTGGTTCGTGACCGCCGGCGTGCACGGCGACGAGACCGCGATGATCTGGGCGGGCGCCACGTTCGCGGCGATGAACTGCGCCACGTTCGTCCTGGTCGTGATCGGCAACACGGCCCGCATCAACCAGCGTGAGCGGGTCGGATTCGTCTTCGACCTCGAGATCGCCGCGATGACCTCGCAGATCCCGACGCTCGACCACCTCGAGTCGGCGCGCTACCTCGACGAGCTGCAGGCGCTCCGCGACCAGCAGAGCGCCCTCGGCGACGCCTTGAACACCTCGTTGAACACCCTGCGCTGGCTGGTGTACGCCGTGGGCACCATCGCGTTGGCGACCACGGCGGACTGGCGGCTGCTGCTGGTCGCGGTGGCCGGGCTGCCGAACGTGCTCACCACCACCTGGAGCGTCGGCTGGCAGGCCAGGGCCGAGAAGAAGTCCGCCGAGCCGGGTCGGCTGGTCACCCATCTCGTCGACGTGGGCACGACCAGCTCCGGTGCCGCCGAGCTGAGGGTCCTCGACCTGTCGAGCGCACTGCGCGGGCGGCTCCGGGCAGCAGTGGGGTCCTGGCGTGCTCCGTTCGCCGTGCTGGGGGCCAAGAACGGCCTGGCCGACGCGGTCAACGCGGTGATCTTCTACTCCACGGCGGCGGGCGTCCTCGCCTGGATGCTGCACGACCTCCAGCACGGTCCCCGAGGCGGCGTGACGATCGGCGCGTTCGTGCTTGCCCTCCTGCTTGTCGGTCGGCTGCAGACGATGGGCCAGCAGGTGCAGTGGGCGGTGCGCAACCTCGCGCGCACGGTGCGCACCACGAACCGGTACCGGTGGCTGCGCGACTACCACGCCGACGTACAGGCTGCCCACCAGGGCACCCTGGCTCCGCCCGCGAGACTGACGCACGGGCTGCGCGCCGAGGCGCTGACCTACCACTATCCCGACACCGACGCGGTGGCTCTCGACGGCGTGGACCTCGACCTGCCGGCCGGCGCCGTGGTCGCCCTCGTCGGAGAGAACGGCGCCGGCAAGTCGACCCTGGTCAAGCTGCTGACCGGCATGTACCGCCCCACCTCGGGGCGTGTCCTGGTCGACGGCACCGACCTCGCGGAGCTCGACCTGGATGCCTGGCGGGTCAGGACCTCCGGCGCCTTCCAGGACTACGCCCGGCTCGAGTTCACCGCGCGCGACACCGTCGGGGTGGGCGACCTGCCGCACCGCGAGGACGACGTGCGGGTACGCCGTGCCCTCGACGACGCCGCCAGCTCGACAGTGCTCACCGCCCTGCCCACCGGGTTGAGCACCCAGCTCGGCACCACCTGGCCCGACGGGGTCGACCTGTCCGGCGGACAGTGGCAGCGACTCGCGATCGCGCGGGGCATGATGCGCGAGGCTCCGCTGCTGCTGGTCCTCGACGAGCCGACCGCGGCCCTCGACGCGGCCACGGAGCATGCCCTGTTCGAGCGATACACCGCAGCCGCCCGCGAGGCGTCCCGCCGCGGCGCGGTGACCCTGCTCGTCACGCACCGGTTCTCCACGGTGGCCTCCGCCGACGTGGTGGTGGTGCTCGACCGTGGCCGGGTGGCCGAGGTGGGCACGCACGCCGAGCTGGTGGCGCGCCGCGGCCACTATGCCGAGCTGTACGACCTCCAGGCCCGCGGCTACCGCTAGGAGCGACGAATCCGGATCAACCCGCGGCTCGAGGGTGACTATCGAGCGGCTCGACGGGCCCGAGGCGGGGGTACTCGGCGGCGACCTCGGCGCCGAGCAGGAACACGTTGGCCGACAGGTAGACGAAGAAGATGAACGCCGCGGCCGCGCCGAGCGAGCCGTAGACGGCGTTGTAGTGCGCGAAGTGGTCGAGGTAGAACGCGAACGCCTCCTTGAGCAGCTGGAACCCGACCGCCCCGACCAGGGCTCCGGGCCAGATCCGCAGCCACTGCGTCGGCACCGCGGGCACGACCGCGAAGAAGAAGCTGAACAGCGCAAACGCCAGCAGCAGCGGTACCAGGAAGCCGACCAGCCACCCGGCCGTCGTGGCCAGGGGGCCGAGCGGTCCGAGGGCGTGGGCCGCTCCCTCGCTGCCGGAGCGGGCCAGCCGGACCGCGACGGTCAGCCCGAAGGAGACGCCGAGCACCACCGCGGCGACACCGACGAGCAGCAGGTCGAACAGCTTGCCGCGCACGAAGTTCCGCCGGGAGTGGGCGTCCCAGGCCGCCGAGAGGGCGCGGCGGGTGGCGGTCATCATGCCGCTGGCGGAGATCACCAGTCCGACCACTCCCGCGATGCCCAGGGCCGCGGACCCGCCCTGCATCTGGGTGACCAGTTGTTCCAGCGAGCGGGTGCCGTGCGGCGTCAGCGGGATGTACGTCGTGACGCCTGCCACCACGTTGTCGCGCACGGAGCGGTCGTCGACCACCAGGCCGAACAGCGAGACCAGCAGGATGATCAGCGGGAAGATCGAGAGCAGCACGTGGTAGGAGATGGCAGCGGCCAGCTGCGGACACTCGTCGTCGACGAACTCCCGCGCCGACCGGACACTGAGCAGGTACCACCGCCGGGGCCGCGGCCGGAGCCGGTGCAGCAGGATCCGGTTCACCTCCCGCACCCGGCTCAGCGCGTCCATGTCCCCATCGTCGCAGCAGACCTCCTACAGCCGCAGATCGTCGATGGCCTCACGCACGACCCGGGCCGCGAGCTTGAGCGTCGCGCGGTCGTAGGTCTGCAAGCCGTTCAGCTCGTCCTCGACGTCGGTGAGCTGGGTGTAGCAGGTGGCGGCGAGGCCGCGTGCCACGGTCAGGACGAGGTGCTCGTGCAGCGCGGCGAACGCCTCCGCGAGCGCCTCCGCGTCCTCGAAGCGCCGGTACCCGAACTCGACGTCTCCCCAGGCGTGGCCGGGAACCCTCAGGTCGTAGCCGCCGTACTCGCTCAACGCCAGCACCCGCCCGTCCCGGCTGCGGCGTCGCGGCACCCGGAACCGGCGCAGGTAGCAGTGCAGGCTCCGCACGTCGCCGCCGCCCTGGTCGTGCCAGCCGCTGGCGTGGTCGACGGGCCGGCTGGCGTCGAGCCCGGACACCAGGGCGGCGACCCGGTTCGCGTCGAACTGGCCCCACCCCTCGTTGAACGGCACCCACACGGCGACGCTCACCGCGTTGTGCAGGTGCTCGACGGTGCGGCGTACCTCGTCCTCGAACTGCGCCCGGAACACCGGGTCGCTGCGGCCGAGCACCGACCGCGGCCGGTCCCGCAGTCGGATGGGCAGCACGCCCGGCCACTTCACGGCGGCCGTGCGATGCCGCTCGCCGCCGTTGACGAAGTCCTGCCAGACCAGGAGGCCCAGCCGATCGCAGTGGTGGTACCACCGCAGCGGCTCGATCTTGAGGTGTTTGCGCACCATGGTGAACCCGAGCCGCTTCACGGTCTCGATGTCGTGCACCATCGCCTCGTCCGACGGTGGCGTGAGCAGGCCGTCGGGCCAGTACCCCTGGTCGAGCACCCCGCGTTGGAAGTACGCCGTGCCGTTCAGCAACAGCCGTGGCGTGCCGGCCGCGTCCGGTCCGACCCCGAACGAGCGCAGCCCGAAGTAGGAGGTGACCCGGTCCTCTCCGAGCCTGACGTCGACGTCGTAGAGGAACGGGTCCTCCGGGGTCCACGGCCGCAGCTGCGAGAGCGGGATCCGGACCCGCGTGCCGGCCGGCGCCTCGGCCTCGCCGACCGGCGACCCGCCGGCCAGAACGCGCACCCGGGCCGGCCCGTCGGTGTCGCTCGGGCCCGAAGCGGCGCCGACGTGCACGACCACGTCGAGAGCACCCTCCTCCAGAGCCGGCACCAAGGTGAGCCGTGCGACGTACCGTGCGGGGACGGACTCGACCCACACCGTCTGCCAGATGCCGGACTGTGCGGTGTACCAGATGCCGCCGCGGACCAGTCGCTGCTTGCCGCTGGCCGGACCGCGGTTGTCCGACACGTCGCGTACCCGCACCACCAGGTCGGCTTCGACGCCTGCCGAGGCGTCGGCCCCTCCACGCCAGGCGGCCCACGCGTCGGTGATGTCGCAGGTGAACGGCAGGTAGCCGCCGGTGTGCGCGCCCACCTCGACCCCGCCGAGCCACACCGTGCAGGACTGGTCGACTGCGCCGAAGTGCAGCAGCAGCCGGCCGCCCGGCAGAGCGAGACCATCCGGCAGCTGCAGCAGGCGCCGGTACCACAGGGCCTGGTCCGGCTGCAGCTGGCGGTCGACCCCGGACAGCGGTGCCTCCGGCGAGAACGGCACCAGGATGCGGCCGTCGTACGTCGCGGGCGGCCCGGTCCCCGACGCAGGCGTGATCGCGTAGTCCCACCAGCCGTTCAGGTTCAGGTACGACGCGCGCACCAGCTGCGGACGGGGGTACTCGGCGAGCACCCGTTCCGGGTCGAGGTCGCGGCCCCACCGGGTCAGCACGGTCCGGAGGCTACCGGCAACGGCGCCGGCTCGATGTCGGAGAGGTCGCGCACCCGCAGCACCGGCGATCCGATCAGCCACAGCACCGACAACGCCCCGCCGATCGCGGAGACCAGCAGCGACTCGCGGACGCCGATCCAGCCGCCGAGCGCGCCCCCGAGCACCGCACCGAGCGGACGGCAGCCGTAGTTCAACGTGCTGAACGCGCCGGCGACCCTGCTGCGGATGCTGTCGGGAGTGGCTGCTGCCATCAGCGAGTTCAGCGGTACGTCGAGGCACATCACCCCGAAGCCGCCGACGAGCTCGGCCAGGCCCAGCACGGCGATCCGCAGCCAGACCGGCCCGTCCGCGAACGCCGCGATGGCGATCGCCCCGGGGAACACGACCGCACCGAATGTGCTCAGCGGGCCGAGTCCCACCCGGCCGGACAGCTTGGGCGCGGTCACCGCACCGACCAGGCCACCGGCTGCGCCGACACCGAAGGCGAGCCCGATCTGGCCCGCGGACAGGCCGAGCTCCCGGCTGGCGAACAGCACCAGCAGCGCCTGCCCCACGAAGTTGAAGAAGTTGACCGTGATCACCTCGCACAGGATCGTGCGAGGAGCCGGTCGCGGAACAGGAACACCATCCCGTCTCGGGCGCGGCGCAGCAGCGAACCCTCGCTGCGGTCGGGCTCGACGTCCGCGACTCGCACCCGCGAGATCTGCAGCGCGGAGAATGCGAACGAGACCGCGTCGACGGCGACGGCCAAAGGCGCGGTCAGGATCTGGATGAGCGCGCCGCCGACCGCGGGCCCGGCGATGAAGGAGACCGCGCGCGTCGAGGACAGCTTGCTGTTCGCCTCGACGTACTGCTCCTTGGTCACAAGCCGGACGAAGAACGACAGGTACGACGTGTCGAACACGACCTTGGCCGCCCCGGTGAGCAGCGCGACGCCGTACAACTGACCGATGCCGAGCACACCGCCCCAGGCCGCCAGCGGCAGCGACACCAGGACCACGAGACGGAACAGGTCGGCGGCGATCATCAGCCGCCGCTTGCGACGCTGCTGGTCGACCCAGGCGCCGATGAAGATCGAGGGGATGTACGGCAGCCAGACCACCGCGGTCAGCAGCCCCACCTGCTGGGGAGACGCGTGGAGCGTGGTGACCGCGATGAGGGGGATGGCGAGCTCGGTGACCCGGTCGCCGAGCTCCGAGACGCCCTGGGCCGACCAGAACCGCCGGAAGTCGCGATGCCGCCACAGGCTCACGACTCGTCGCCCGGATCGGGGAGCAGGAAGCGCACGATCCGCACCGGACGCGTACCGCGGGGCGGCTCCTCCCGGGAGGTGTAGGCCGCCAGGAGTGCGTTGATGTCGCGCTCCATTCGGCGCAGCTCGCCGACGGTGAGGTGCACCTCGGTGTTGCCGGAGGCGACCGCCTTGCGCCGGCGGTCGTCGAGGCGTGGCTCGGACTCGACCTCCCACCGCTGCACGTCGCCGATCGCCTGCGCGTGCATGTGGCGGGTCAGCTGGCGCGCCGCCGCTTTGCCTTCCGCGGTGTCGGGCAGCGAGACGCTGATGCCGGTCGACGCCGCCTTCCACCACCGGCGTCGGGCGTCACCGTCGGGACTGTCCGCATCCTCGACCAGACCGAACTGCGCGAGATGGCGCAGGTGCCAACTGGCGACCGACGGGGAGGCGCCGACGGAAATGTCCCTGGCAACCATTGCGCCCCGGTCGAGCCCGTCGAGCCCGTCGAGACCCGCCGGCCGGGCCCGTCGAGACCACGCCCCGCGTTCGCTCTGCGCACGAGCGTGCGCATGAGGTAACCTGCGTCACATTCGGGGGAGAGCCCGGGGGGCCGCACGACGGGAGTGGAGGAACGATGACATCCACCGGAGCGTCGACGACCGCGGAGGGTCGCCGGATCGTCGCCCGGCTCGAGAGGCTCGAGGTCTGGTCGCTGTCCTACTCGTTCATCGCAATCATCGGACTGGGCTTCCTGTTCACGTTCTACGACATCTTCGACATCAACGTGTCGTTCATCCAGACCTGCGTCGAGCTCAAGGCGGGCTGCACGCCCGAGAACGCACTGAGCTCGCTTCCGCTGCCCGTGGTGCTCAACCTGGCCGGGTACGTCGTCGGCACCCTGGTGCTCTCCCCGGTCGCGGACCGGATCGGCCGGCGCAACATGCTGCTGATCACGATGCTGATCACCGGCATCGGCTCGTTGTACAACGCGTTCGCGCCGGACTACACGAACTTCGTGATCGCCCGGATCATCACCGGTATCGGGATCGGCGCCGACCTGGCGATCGTGAACACCTACATCAACGAGGTCGCGCCGCGGCGGGCCCGCGGCAAGTTCACCACGCTGATCTTCATCAACTCGGCGCTCGGGGCGCTGGTCGGCATCTGGCTCGGGCTGATACTCACCACCCCTGCGACCGCGTGGCCGCTCGGCCTTCCGTTCGCGGTGGCGGGACCGGGCTTCGAGTCCGGCTGGCGGTGGATGTACGGCATCGGTGCCCTTCTCGCGCTGGTCGCGGTCGCGCTCCGCCTCGAGCTGCCGGAGTCACCGCGCTGGCTGATCGGGCAGGGCAGGCACGCCGACGCGGACAAGATCGTCTCCGACATGGAGCGCCGCGCGTCCGCCCACGGGCCGCTCGCGGAACCGACGTACGACGACGCCGCGGAGCAGATCGTGCCTCCCTCGCGGGTGCCCTACCGCGACCTGTTCGGAAACCCGCTCTACGTGCGCCGCATCCTGCTGCTGTTCGCGCTCTGGTTCGTCGGCTACATCACCGTCTACTCCTATGCATCGGGGTTCACCTCGGTGCTGAGCGCGTTGAAGTACCCTCCGCCCGAAGCCGGTGTGATCGCCGCGGTCGGCACGTTCGGGTTCGTCGGCGAGGCGGTGCTGATGACGTTCCTGGTGGAGAAGCTCGAGCGCCGCTACTGGCTGCCGATCGCGGCAGTCGTCACGCTCGTCGGCGCCGTCCTCGTCGCGGTCGCCGGCACCACCATCGGCATCGCGTTCCTCGGCGCGATCCTGATCTTCGCCGGGTTCAACCTGTGGGTCTCGCCGACGTACGCGCTGTCCGCCGAGAGCTTCCCGACCCGGGCGCGCACCACGGGGTTCGCCCTGGTGGACGGGGTCGGCCACATCGGCGGCGGCATCGGCGTGCTCGTCATCGCGCCGTTCCTTCCGCACATGTCCACGCTCGGCGCGCTGGTGATGATCTCGATGTTCCTGGTCGTCGCGGCGATCCTGGCCCAGTTCACCACGCACACGCGCAACCGCCCCCTCGACCAGCTCTCCCCCTAGGCGGTTCGGATCTGCCCGACATAGGAGATCTCCAGTCGAATAGCGACTGGGAATCTCCTATGTCGAAGCAGGGACTCGAACGGGCACTCAGGCGGTGGCGGGGAAGGGGATGCCGGTGTTGGCGTGGCACCGGTAGCCGTTCGGGTTCTTCGCGAGGTACTGCTGGTGGTGGTCCTCGGCGTAGTAGTACGGCGGCGCGGGGGCGATCTCGGTGGTGATCGGGCCGAGGCCGCGCTCGCTCAACGCCTGGGCGTACGCCGTCCTCAGCTGGTCGGCCTCCTCGACCTGCGCGTCCGTGGTGGTGTAGATCGCGGAGCGGTACTGGGTGCCGACGTCGTTGCCCTGCTTCATGCCCTGGGTCGGGTCGTGCACCTCGAAGAAGGCCTTGACCAGGTCGGCGTAGGTGACCTTCGCCGGGTCGTAGACGACGCGCACGGACTCGGTGTGCCCGGTGCGTCCGGAGCAGACCTCGTCGTACGACGGATTCGGCGTCGACCCGCCGGAGTATCCGACCGAGGTCGACCAGACCCCGGGGGTCTTCCAGAAGATCTCCTCTGCGCCCCAGAAGCAGCCGAGGCCGAACACGGCGACCTCCAGCCCCTCCGGTACCTCGTCGGTGACCACCGGAGCGTCGAGCACCGCGTGCCGGTCGGCGATCTCGAACCACCGCTCCTCGTGGCCGGGCAGGGCGTTGTCGGGGTCCGGCATCTCGGTCTTGTGGCGGCTGAACAGCACTGGCTCACTCCTGACCTCGCGGGTTGACTTCTCCCCTGGCCCAACAGCAACCGCGGGCAGGTCATTCCGCCGCTCAGACCGGGATGACCTCCACATGCCGGCGGTCCTCGGGTGCCAGGGCGTCGCGGATTCGCTGGTCGAACGTGGCGAAGACCGCATTGCTGCTCGCCGCGAGATTGACCAGGTGGAAGTCGGTCACCTGCTGATGGCCGACGATCCGCGAGGTGTCGATCATCGGTTGTCGCAGCGACGTGGGATCGGCCAGGAAGGCACGACCGGGACGGGTGTCCAGGGAGTTCAGCAGTGCGAGGACCACCTCGATGCTGTGTCGCTCACCTGCGACGGCAGGGTTGGCCATCAGCCGCAGGAAGCTTGCCTCGGTCAGCGGACACGTTGCCCAGCGCGCGTCGTCAGGCAGTGACTCCAGCCATCGGAAGGCGGCGCTTTGGTGAAGATGCGTCTGCTTGGTCAGCGCGACCAGGACGTTGACGTCCAGCAGCCGGACCGGGCTCACTCGTCGTCCCGAAACCGGGCAACCATCTCGTCGGTGATCACCCAGCCGGGCGGCGAGGGGAGCTGGGGGAACCCGTGGCGGCGGGTCAGGTCGCGCGTCTCCGGCGGTGCCAACCCGGCGAGCGCGAGGTCCGAGACCGCGCGACCCAGCGAGATCCGCTCGTGGCGCGCCTTGCTGCGCGCCGCGGCGAGCACCCGCTCGTCGAGGTTCAGCGTGGTGCGCATCACCGCATCATAGCATCACTAGTCGAACGCCAGCACTGCCGATATCGGTGGGAGAGGAGGTGGAAGCGCCCGGATAGGCTCGCCGCCGTGACCGAACGAGCAGCCAAGACCGGATTCCAGACCCGTGCCATCCATGCCGGCTACGACCCCGATCCCACCACCGGGGCGGTGATTCCGCCGATCTACGCGACCAGCACCTACAAGCAGGACGGCGTGGGCGGGATGCGCGGCGGCTACGAGTACTCCCGCAGCGCCAACCCGACCCGGACCGCCCTCGAGGCCAACCTCGCCGCGCTCGAGGAGGGCGAGCGCGGCTTCGCGTTCGCCAGCGGCCTCGCCGCCGAGCACACGCTGCTGACGGCGCTGTGCCGGCCCGGCGATCACGTGGTGATCCCCGACGACGCGTACGGCGGAACGTACCGGCTCTTCGCCAAGGTCGAGCAACCGTGGGGGCTGACCTACACGCCGGCACCGGTCGGCGACCTGGACGCGATCGCGGCCGCCGTACGCCCCGGCGAGACCACCATGGTCTGGCTGGAGACGCCGACCAACCCGATGCTGAGTATCGCGGACATCGCCGCGGTCGCCTCCATGGCCCACGAGGCCGGTGCGCTGCTCGTGGTGGACAACACGTTCGCCTCGCCGTACCTCCAGCAGCCGCTGACGCTGGGCGCGGACGTCGTGGTGCACTCCACCACCAAGTACTGCGGCGGTCACTCCGACGTGGTCGGTGGCGCGCTCGTGGTGCGTGATCTCGACCTCGCCGAGAAGATCGCCTTCCACCAGAACTCGATCGGCGCGGTCGCCGGACCGTTCGACGCCTGGCTGACGTTGCGCGGGCTGAAGACGCTCGGCGTGCGGATGGACCGGCACTGCGACAACGCCGAACGGGTCGTGGAGTTCCTCGACGGGCACCCGGCTGTCTCGCAGGTGATCTACCCCGGACTGACCGACCACCCCGGACACGAGCTGGCCGGGCGGCAGATGCGCAGGTACGGCGGGATCGTCTCGTTCCGCGTCGCCGGCGGCGAACAAGCAGCCGTCGAGGCCTGTGGCCGGGCGGAGGTGTTCACGCTCGGGGAGTCCCTGGGCGGGGTCGAGTCGCTGATCGAGCACCCGGGCCGGATGACCCACGCGTCCGTGGCGGGCACCGACCTGGAGGTGCCGGCCGACCTGATCCGGCTCAGCGTCGGCATCGAGACGGCCGACGACCTGGTCGCCGACCTCGACCGGGCCCTCGGCGGTCGTTGAGGAGCGGTGGAGCGTCTCGAAGCCACTGACCTCGTCGCCTGTGTCGACTTCGGCTCGACGTACACCAAGGCGGCGCTGGTAGACACCGCGACCGGCAGCCTCGTCGCTACTGCGGAGCATCGGACCACGATCGAGTCCGACGTGCTCGACGGCTGGGACGCGTGCCTCTCCGGGCTGGTCGCGGCCGACCCGCGGGCGGCGGACGCGGAGGCGCTGGCCTGCTCGTCGGCCGGCGGGGGCTTGAGGATCGGGGTGGTCGGCAACGAGGAGCTGGTGACTGCCGAGGCCGGCCGCCGGGTGGCGCTGTCCAGCGGCGGCAAGGTGGTCCACGTCGCCGCCGGCGTGCTCGACGACGACAGCCTGGGAGCCTTGCAAGGCGCGGAACCGGACGTCGTGCTGCTGGTCGGAGGGACCGACGGCGGCAACGCCGAGGTGCTGCTCGCCTGCGCCGCGCGACTTGCGCTGGCGCGGTGGCGGCTACCGGTGGTGGTCGCCGGCAACGTCGACGCGCAGCCGGAGATCGCGGCCGGGTTCGACGCGTCGGGCACGCCGTACGTGCTGGCCGACAACGTGGTTCCCCGCATCGGCGTGCTGGAGCCGGGCTCCGCGCGCGCCGCGATCCGGGACATGTTCGTGCGTCACGTGATCGGCGGCAAGCAGCTGTCCTCGCGTGTCACCGAAGCAGGCACCAGCTTCGCCTCGATGGTGCGCGGAGCGACGCCGGACGTGGTGCTGACCGCGGTCGAGCTGCTCGCCCGCGGCCTCGACGCGGCGCGTCGGGGAGTCGGTGACGTGGTCGTGGTCGACGTCGGCGGGGCCACCACCGACGTGCACTCGGTGGTCGAGCTCGATCCCGAGGAGGCCGCGCTGACCCGAGAGGTGGTCGCGACCACGCCCGTCAGCCGCACCGTCGAGGGTGACCTGGGGATGCGCTGGAGCGCGCCCTCGACCGTCGAGGCCGGTGTGGCCGCGGGGGTGGTCAGCGCGCAGGATGCCGACCTGCTGCGCTCCGCGGCCGCGGTACACCGTGCATGCCCGGCACGCCTCGCCGAGGATGCCGCCGACCGTGCCGTCGAGGAGCAAGTCGCGGCTACGGCGGTGACGCTCGCGCTGCGTCGCCATGCCGGCCGCTCACAGGTGGTCTACGACGGCAACGGGTGCGAGGTTCTCCGCAGCGGCACCGACCTGCGCGAGGTCGGGATGCTGGTCGGCTCCGGCGGCGTGCTGCGTCACGGCGACCACCGGGCGGTGCACCGGATCCTGTCCACGGCCACCGGCGCGGCGCCGGCCGGCGGCTGGCAGCTGCCCCGCACGCCGCGCGTGGTGGTCGACCACGACTACGTGCTCGCCGCAGCGGGACTGCTCGCCGCGGAGCACCGCGAGGCGGCCTACCGGCTGCTCGGCCGGCTCCGCGATGGGCACGGATGAGGCTGCTCAGGCACCCGGCCGGTGCCGACGACGTACCACCGCGCGCACGATGAAGGCGACGATCACCACCGCGATCACGATCGCCACGTAGAGGCTGTAGCGGGTGATCTGCTCGTAGATCGCGGTGATGTGGCTGCCTGCCAGGTAGCCGACCGCCGACCACGTGCCGACCCAGAGCGCAGCCCCGATGACGTTGAAGACGACGAACCGCCGCCAGGTCATCGCCGAGGTGCCCGCGACGATCCCGTTCACCTGACGCAGCCCCTCGATGAACCTGGCCACCACCACGACCTTGCCGCCGTGCCGTTCGAAGAAGTGCTCTGCCTTCTCCAGCCGCTCCTCGGTGATCAGCACGTACTTCCCGTACCTGGTGACCAGCCGCCGCCCCCCGAACGTGCCGATCGCGTAGCCGATGTTGTCGCCGACGACCGCCGCGACGATGCCGATCACCACCACCAGTGCGATGTTCAGCTTGCCTGCTCCGGCGTAGACCGCCGCGGCGATCAGGATCGTCTCGCCGGGGGCGGGGACGCCGAAGTCCTCCAGGGTGATGAACCCGCCGACCGCGAGGTAGCCGTACTGGTTGAGCACCGGCGCAAGGCTCGCCAGCACACCAGGCAGGTGTCCGTTGCTCACTGGAGGTGGGCCGGCCGCCGTGTCGTCAACGGGCCGGCTGCTTGCGGCCGCGGCCCAGCCGCACACCGAAGAAGACCAGGTCGATGACGAGCACGACGACACCGATGATGAACAGGTAGAACAGGCCTTGGAGCAGCCACCCGAGGAAGCCGAGGACGACCGCGACGAGCAGCAGCAGCAAGAAGACGATCATCGGCGGGCCAGTCGTCGGACGCCTGCGTCGGAGCCATAGCTGAGCCCGTAGTGGGCGAACACGGCCTCCTCGTTCTCGGCGAGCAGCTCGCCGTCGGTGGGGATGCTCGGTGCGTCCTTGATCAGCCGCTTCTCGAAGTTGACCCGGAGGTACGACGGCCCCACCTGTGCCGCGTTGAGCGGCACGAACACGAGACGTCTCCGCGTCGGGAGGCCAACCTGCACGGTGGCGAACGACGGGTCGTCGCTGCTGGTGTCGACGTAGATGGCCTCGAGCGAGCCGACCTTGTTCCCCTCGTTGTCCTGCACGTCGAGGCCACGCCATTCGCGGATGTCGGTCGCCTCGAACATGGTGCCTCCCTCGCAGTGCCTGCCCCGGTGTCGCCGTGGTCCTAGGGTTACGCCATGACCACCGTACCGGTACCCACGCTCGCCGACATCCAGTCCGCCCGTGAGGTCCTCGACGGGATCTCGGTGCTCACCCCGATGGAGGAGTCGCGCTGGCTGTCCCAGACCGTCGGCGGGCCGGTGCTGCTCAAGGCCGAGAACCTCCAGCGGACCGGGTCGTTCAAGATCCGCGGCGCCTACCTGCGGATGTCGCGGCTCTCCGAGCAGGAGCGCGCCAAGGGTGTGGTCGCCGCGAGCGCCGGCAACCACGCGCAGGGCGTGGCGCTGGCGGCGAAGATGCTGGGCATCACCGCCACGGTGTTCATGCCCGAAGGGGCACCGATCCCGAAGGAGAACGCCACTCGCGGCTACGGCGCGGATGTGCGGTTCCACGGTCACAACATCGACGACGCGCTGCTGGCGGCCAAGGAGTTCTCCGAGCAGACCGGTGCCGTGCTCATCCATCCCTTCGACCACGCCGACATCGTGACCGGCCAGGGGACCTGCGGCCTGGAGATCCTCGAGCAGTGCCCGCACGTGCGCACCGTCGTCGTCCCGACCGGCGGTGGCGGGTTCATCGCCGGGACCGCCACCGCGATCAAGGCGCTCCGGCCCGACGTACGCGTCGTCGGCGTGCAGGCCGAGGGAGCGGCGGCGTACGTCGGGTCGCTGGCGGCCGGACATCCGGTGCCGCTGGAGGGGATGGCGACGATGGCCGACGGCATCGCCGTGGGATGTCCGGGAGAGATCCCGTTCGCGGCCGTCAAGGACAACGTCGACGAGATGCTCACGGTCAGCGAGGAGTCCCTGTCACAGGCCCTGCTGATGCTGCTCGAGCGCGCCAAGCTCGTTGTCGAGCCGGCAGGGGCGGCGGCCGTCGCCGCGATCCTCGACGAGCCGTCCCGGTTCGAGACGCCGGCCGTCGCGGTGCTGTCGGGCGGCAACGTGGACCCGCTGCTGCTGATGAAGGTGATCCGCCACGGCCTCGCGGCGGCCGGGCGCTACCTGTTCTTCCGGGTGCGGATCCCCGACCTGCCGGGCGGTCTCGCGAAGCTGCTGGTGGAGCTCGCAGACGCCGAGGCGAACGTGCTCGACGTGGTCCACGAGCGGACCTCGGCCTCCCTGACCCTCGACGAGGTGGAGGTGGCCCTGCAGGTGGAGACCCGCGGGCCCGGCCACGCCGAGCGCGTGCTGGGCCGGCTTCGCGAGCACGGCTACCACGTCGCCCCCTGACCCCCGACCCGCGGGTAAGAAGGTGCCGACCCGCGGGTAAATGGGTGCCGACCCGCGGGTCGGCAGTCAGCCGGTGTAGGGGACGGCGTCCACGATCTCGACCTTGAGCTGCCTTCCGGTCGGCGCGGTGTAGGCGACCGTGTCGGACCTCTTGGCGCCCAGCAGTGCGGTCCCGAGCGGGGACTGGGGGGAGTACACCGTCAGGTCGCCTGTGAAGTCGTCCATCTCCCGGGCGCCGAGCAGGAACGTCTCCACGTCGTCGTCGCCGGCGAAACGGGTGCTGACCACCATGCCCGGCTTCACCACGCCGTCGTCGGCGGCCGGGGTCGTGTCGGCGCCGCGCAGCAGGTCCTCGAGCTGGCGGATCTGGCTCTCCAGCTTGCCCTGCTCCTCGCGGGCAGCGTGGTAGCCGCCGTTCTCACGCAGATCGCCCTCCTCGCGGGCGGCGCTGATCTTCGCGACCACGTCGGAACGCGACTCGCTGCGGAGTCCGGCGAGCTGCTCTTGGAGGGCCGAGTACGCCTTCTCGGTCAGCCAGATCAGATCCTGCTCGCGCTGCTCGCTGGGCTGCGTCACGTCGGGTGCTCCTGTGTCTGAGTATCGGTTGGCCGGGCGCACGTGGGCACCCGGTCGTTGCATGGCAAGTGGACAAGTCTAACAACGCTGCCCCTCCCGCCCCAACCGAAACAGAATCAGCGGCGTTGTCGCTGGCCAGGTGCGAGACAGCCCTTCAGCTCCACGGACGTGGCCCGTCGGTCGGTGCGCAGCGACCGGGTCAGCGTGCTGGTGGTGGCGCCCCCGGGCCCTACTTCGACGTCGATCTCCCCGACGACCGAGTGGTCGGTGGCGACCGCCTGCAACAGGCACGACGCACGGACGCTCGGCGAGCTGCGCACCACCGTGATGCGGGCGTGGACGGCGTGCTCGCCGGCGACGTCGAAGGACACCAGCTGCGAGGACACCCGAGGTGATGCGGCGAACACGGAGGCCCACACCACCCAGGCGAGTCCGGCGGCGAGCAGGATTGCCGCCAGCGCCACGACCAGGCGCCTGCCTGCCGGGCGTGGCCCGCCGTACCTCTCGGCCAAATCCGGCGTCCGATCACTCACCGCGCCATCCTAGGATTGCGCCCATGCTCCGACTCATGCACGTCCATGCCCACCCCGACGACGAGTCGAGCAAGGGTGCGGCCAGCACCGCCAAGTACGTCGCGGAGGGCGTCGACGTGCACGTGGTCACCTGCACCGGTGGCGAACGCGGCTCGATCCTCAACCCGAAGATGGATCGTCCGGACGTGCTGGCGAACATCTCCGCCATCCGGCGCGAGGAGATGGAACGCGCCCGCGAGATCCTCGGGGTCCGTCAGGACTGGCTCGGGTTCGTCGACTCCGGCTGGCCCGAGGGCGACCCGCCCCCACCGTTGCCGGAGGGCTGCTTCGCGCGGGTGCCGGTCGAGGAGGCGGCGGAGCCGCTGGTGCGGCTGATCAGGCAGTTTCGACCGCACGTGATGACGACGTACGACGAGAAGGGCGGCTACCCGCATCCGGACCATGTGGCCTGCCACAACGTGAGCGTCGCGGCGTTCGAGGCGGCCGGCGACCCGGACGCCTACCCGGGGAGCGGCGAGCCGTGGCAGCCGCTGAAGCTGTACTACCACCACGGGTTCCACCGCGAGCGCACCCAGGCGCTCAGCGACGAGATGGACGCGCGCGGGCTGGACTCGCCGTACGCCGAGCGGCTGGCCGACTGGAAGCCCGACCCCGTCCACGCCGCGCGGATCACGACGCGGGTGCCGTGCGCGGACTACTTCCCGGTGCGCGACAAGGCGCTGCTCGCCCACGCCACCCAGATCGACCCTGAGGGCGCCTGGTTCGCCTGCCCGCTCGACGTACACCAGAAGGCCTGGCCGACCGAGGACTACGAGCTGGCGCGCACCGTGATCGAGGTCGACATCCCCGAGGACGATCTGTTCGCGGGGGTCCGCGAGACGGTTGCGACAATGAACCCATGACGACCGTTCTGACCGTCTGCTGGACGGTGCTTGTGCCCCTCGCCCAGCACACCCCTCCCGCCTCGAAGGTGAAGGCGGGCTGGGTCGGCTTCGCCGTGGTGATCGCGCTGATCCTCGCCGCGGTGTTCTTGTTCCGCAGCTTCACCAAGCAGCTGAGGAAGGTCCGCTTCGAGGAGGAGCCAGGCAAGAGCGGTGAGCGCAGTGGTGGAGCCGACGAGAACGCCCCGGAGGACCGGACCGAGCCCGAGAACGGCCGACCCGGACCTACGCAGTCCTGACCAGCCGCACCAGGCAGTCGTGGGCTACCTGGGAAGCCTGCCCCCCATGGCCGTCGGCGGCGGGCACCACCCGCGAGACGCGTTCGGCACGGAGTACGTCGAACCGCTCGCCGTCCAGGTCGGCGAGGACGTCCTCGGCGGTGTAGAGGACGCCGGCATCCTGCGGGCCGCCCGTGCCCTCGAGCAGGTTGGAGGAGTCATGGGCGACGAGGAAGAACATGCCGCCGACCTGCAAGGTCGTGAACGCGTTGCGCACGACCGCGTGACGCTGCTCGCTGGGCAGCTGTAGGTAGGCGAGCAGCGCCAGCGTGAAGTCGGGCGCCGATGGACGCCACGTCAACGCGTCAGCGCACACCCAGTCGATGTGCATCTCCTGCCCTGCCGGGTGGGCCGCCTGCAGGGACCGTCCCTTGTCCAGGCCGACCTGGGAGAAGTCCACCGCGGTGACCTGCCAGCCGCGCTCGGCGAGCCAAAGGGCGTTGCGGCCCTCGCCGGCGGCCAGGTCCAGGGCGCGGCCGGGAGGCAGGTCGATCAGCTCGGCCTCGACGAACTGGTTCGGCGTCGCCGACCACACCATCTCGGCTGCGGCGTACCGCTCGTCCCAGGTAGACGCGTCCACGCGCGCAGACTACTGCTCCGGACTACTGCGCGGGGCCCTCCGGGTGCCCGTTCTGCTGCGCGGCGACGGCGGCGTGCACCTCTTCCATGTCGAGCCCGCGCACCCCCTCGATGACCTGGTCGAGCGCCTGCGGCGGCAGCGCACCGGGCTGGGAGAACACCAGCACGCCTTCCCGGAACGCCATCAGCGTCGGGATCGAGGTGATGTTCGCGGCCTGCGCGAGAGCCTGCTCGGCCTCGGTGTCGACCTTTCCGAACACGATGTCGGGGTTGGCCTCGGCAGCGCTCTCGAAGGTGGGCGCGAACTGCCGGCACGGGCCGCACCAGGACGCCCAGAAGTCGACGAGCACGATGTCGGCGTCGGCGACGGTCTTCTCGAAGTCGGTCGCGGTCAGGGTGGTGGTAGCCATGTCAGGCCCAACGTGCACGTCGTCCTGCTTGTTCCAATGGGGGTACCAGGCACACGAAGTCCGGCATCTCCGCGGCAAGACCTTGGTCGAGTCGGCCCCTCGGACCAGCCACCTACGCACAACTGATGCGCGCCCGTGCGCGATACTGCGGGACTGAATCGCGGAGCGGTCGTGCCGCACTCTCCACCCCCTATCGAAGGAGACACCGAAATGTCGACCTTTCGCACCGTGCTGGAACCGACCGGCGGCAACAACGTCGGCATCGTTGTGCCAGAGGAAGTCGTCTTGTCCTTCGAACGCGGCAAGCGGGTTCCGGTCATCGTCACGATCGACGGCGACTACACCTACAAGACGTCGATCGGTGTCATGGGCGGCCGCTACCTGGTGTCTTTCAACGCCGAGACCCGCAAGCAGACCGGGCGCGCAGCCGGCGACGAGGTGCAGGTGGAGCTCACCGTCGACCCGGAACGCTGACCGGCCGCGCCGATCGACCAGGCGTTCTCGGTCAGGTGCTGCCTTTCGGTCGGGTGCGCCGCCTGCCACTGGTGCCACGAGGTTGATCGGTTGGCGGAGGTCGATGGAAATCTGCGAAACCGCAGGTCAGCGGCCTGATCGCGGTTCGCGCCGAATCGGCGGATGCCGTCGTTGGACACCGTTTCCGGGGCTTCGTGCATCACTTTCGTGCATCACTTTGGCCCCATCACTGGTCCGCCAGTGGCAGCCCGATCTCCTCGGCGTGGGGCGACCCTAGGCGCGGGCGAGGAGGTCGTCAGTTCAGCCGCCTTCGGAGATCATCGGCAGGAGTTGGGCTCTTGTCGGGCGGTCGGGTCCCATCGAGAAGACGGCGTGGCCGTCGTTCGCGATGGTGCGGTCGATGGCGTCGAGCCCCGCGAGCAGGTCAGTCTCCAGCGCAGTGACGTCGAGCAGGTAGTCGCGGAAGATCACGACCGACGGAGTGGCGGCGTGTTGGGAAGCGAGGTACTTCGTGAGCCTCTTGTCCGCGGTGAGGAGCACCGCGTCGTTCTGGCGACACCAGGCGAAGATGTCCTCATCGAGGCTGCGTTCCATGCCCAGATCGCTGGTGTGCTGCGCGTCGTGCCCTTCGGCTTCGAGCCGATCGGCCAGTGTCGACGGGAGATTCTGATCGACGAGGAACTTCACGCGGGCTGAGCGGTCGGTAGGTAGAAGTCGCGATCCGCCAGGGCCGCCGCGTAGCCGAGAACCTGGTGCACGTCCTCGATCTCGAGGAAGTCGAAACTCTCGCGGATCTCGTCGAACGTCTTGCCAGCGGCCAGGAGTTCCAGCAACTGCTGTGCGCTGAACCTGTAGCCGCGGATGCACGGCTGCCCGCCGAGCTTGCCGGGCTCCACGGTTAGCCGGTCGAAGCCGGGCACGGTGCTGG
>DASSKK010000029.1:0-3019 GCA_035690495.1 Nocardioidaceae bacterium
CTGTGCCTGACCAACGTGCACGAGGTCTTGACCAAGGACCTCGCGCGCTCCTTCCAGATCCACCTCGGCGTACGTGTCAACGGGCAACCGCTGACCATCCGGCAGGTCCGCTACCTGCTCGAGGCGATCGAGAACAAGCTCGCCTACACCCACGGCCGCGCACCTGACCTGTCCGAGGCAGACCGTGCCGAACGCCAGGCCGCGCTGCAGAACATCATGGACAAGCTGCTCGCCGCGACCGTGCCCGCCCACCTACCGCACCACGGCCGCTACGCACTCGACGCCAGCGCAATCGAGTCCGCCGCCCGCGGCAAACGGCGCCCCGCCAGCACCACGACCGCGGCCGCCGACGGCGAGGTCACCGACGAGGAGATCGCCGCCCGCGTGGAGGAGTCAGGCTGCTCCCACGACCCCGACGCCCGCTGGGGCTACCGCACCAAGACCTTCGACAACCGCACCAGCTCCTGCTTCGGCTACCAACTCCTCGCGTTCACACGCATCCAGCCCGTCGGCTGGATGCGACCCGAACCGCTGCTGACCGAGCGCATCGCGCTGATCCCGGCCAACGCCAGCGTCATCGAACCCAGCCTGGCCATCCTGGACCGGCTCTCCTCGGAGAACCGGGCCGTCATCGAACTGGCCTGCGACCGCGGGTTCTCCTACGCCGTGCCCCAGCGCTGGGCCGACCAGCTGCGCGAGCGCGGCACCGAACAGGTCCTCGACCTACACCCCAACGACTACGGCGTCCGCGACTTCGAGGGCGTCAAGATGATCGCCGGCACCCCGCACTGCCCCGCGATGCCCGACGAGCTCGACGACATCCGCCGCCCCGCGCAGCTGTCGGTCGGCCCGCTGAAGAAGAACGCCACCGCCAAGGAGAAGGTCGAGCACGCCGAGAAACTCGCCGCACTGGCCGACTTCAACGCCCGGATCGCAGAACGCGAGACCTACGCCTTCCGGCGCGTGGCCGGACCCGACCCCAGCGGCAAGGAACGCTACGAGTGCCCCGCCCGCGCCGGCAAGCTCCGCTGCGAGCACTGCCCGCTCTCACAACTGCTGCCCGAGGAGGTCCCCGACGTCACGGACGCACCCGCGGCGGAGACCGCACCCAAGGCCTGCTCCCAGCGCACCATCACCGTGCCCGGCAACGTCACCCCCAAGGTCCGCCAGCGGCTGCGCTGGGGCAGTCCCGAGTGGATCACCTCCTTCAAGCGCCGCACCCTGGTCGAAGGCGCTTTCGGCAACCTGAAGAACCCCCGCACAGAGAACATCCGCCGCGGCTGGACCAGCGTCGTCGGCATCGTCAAGACCAGCCTCATGATCGTCATCGCCCAGGCCGCCGCGAACCTGCGGCTGCTGCGCAGCTGGGCACAGCGAACCGGCGACCTCACCGACCCATTGACCCGTCCCGACCCCGACGACCATGGCTTCGAAGAGCTCGACCCCGCCACCGGAGGCGTCGGCAGCACCAGCCCACCGCTGGCAGCCTGACCACCCCAGCGCACCACACCTCGAACATCCCCACCTCACAGCCCGCCGGCCGACGCCGACGGGCCACTCGTGCTGTCCGGCGAACGCGCTAACGTCTCCACTCAGCAGGTACGGCCACCGGGAGAACGCTCCGGCCACCAGCCACGCTCCCCGCCGCGAGCGCACGACGGCTCCCGGAACGGCGAAACCCCCCGCCGGTCAGCCTGCACAGCTACCGACGAGGGGTTTCGTCACTCTCAGGACCCCAGTTTCGTCAAGGTCCCCTGGCGGTGGCGGTGGGATTTGAACCCACGGAGGGCGTGAACCCTCACACGCTTTCGAGGCGTGCTCCTTAGGCCGCTCGGACACGCCACCGCGGACGAGGGTACTAGAACCCCGGCGCCGGGCCGAAATCGCCCACAACGGTCAGGAGGCACCGCCGCGGTGCTCGGAGAAGAACTCCTGCAGCAGCGATCCGCAGTCGTCGGCGAGCACTCCGCCGAGCACCTCCGGCCGGTGGTTGAGCCGGCGGTCGCGCACCACGTCCCACAACGAGCCGACCGCACCTGCCTTGGGATCGAAGGCACCGAACACCACCCTCGCCACCCGGGACAGCACGGCCGCGCCAGCGCACATCGTGCACGGCTCGAGGGTGACCACGAGGGTGCAGCCGTCCAGCCGCCACTGCCCGAGTGCGGTCGCCGCCTCGCGCAGCGCGAGCATCTCCGCATGCGCGGTCGGGTCGGCGAGCGCCTCGCGGGCGTTGTGGCCGCGGCCGAGGAGGTCGCCGTCCGGGTCGAGGACCAGCGCGCCGACCGGCACGTCGTACGTCGAGACGGCCGCACGCGCTTCTTCGAGGGCCAGGCGCATCGCCGAGTCCCAGGAGCCGGGCGCCGCCATCAGGTGGCGGCCACCTCCACCGCCTCCTCGAACGCGCGCGCGAACCCGAGCCGGTCGGCGATGTCGCCGAGCACCTCGTCGGGGTAGAGCTCGTAGTCGTCGAGGAGCGCGCCCATGTCCATCGCGTCGAGGCCCAGGTCGGCGACGATGCCGAGGTCCCCCGCGGGCTCCTGGTCGTCGTCGTCGGGCAGCGGCAGGTCCAAGAAGTCCAGCGCGGAGCGGGCCACCGGCCAGTCGTTGGCCGCGGTCACGTCGGAGAGCAGCACCAGCGTCCGGGCGCCGAGCACCCGGACCAGCAGGCAGAAGTCCTCGTCGACGGACACCAGGCCCAGCGCGCCGCCATCGCCGGGCCAGCGGCGCAGCTCGGCGGCCAGGGTCTCGACGTCGGCCGCCGCGTCGTCGGCGAGCCGGTCGACCTGCCAGACCCCTTCCTCGCGGTACGCCACCACGACGAA
This sequence comes from Nocardioidaceae bacterium, assembly GCA_035690495.1. Lineage (GTDB taxonomy): Bacteria > Actinomycetota > Actinomycetes > Propionibacteriales > Nocardioidaceae > DASSKK01. Next base: position 2,826 of record DASSKK010000029.1, read on the forward strand.
GTCCACGCCTTCGGCGTCTGCGTCGGACGCGTCGCTCATCTGGAGCCTCCTGTCGGTTCCTGCCGAACCCGATCGTGTCAGAGTGGCGCGGCTGGCACCAGGGATGCGCGATCACCTAGGTTTTCCGTCATGCGCCTTCACGTTGCGGACCACCCGCTCATCGCCCACAAGCTGACCACGCTTCGAGACGAGCG
>DASSKK010000030.1:0-40034 GCA_035690495.1 Nocardioidaceae bacterium
GAGGCCGCCCACGCCGCCGGGTTCGGCCTGGTGGTCTCGGCGATCCACGGCCGGCGCAGCGACGCGCGCAAGTGGCTGGACGGGCTGGCGACCCGGCGCTCGGACGGCGTCGTGCTGGTGGTGTCCGAACTGCCCCGCGCCGACCAGCAACGGCTGGCCGAGCTGAACGTGCCACTGGTGCTGATCGACCCGCTGGGCAGCGCCGACCCGACCATCCCGGCGATCGGCGCGACGAACTGGGCCGGCGGGCTGGCGGCCACCGAGCACCTGACCGGGCTCGGGCACCGGCGCATCGGGGTGATCACCGGGCCGCGCCGGCTGTTGTGCAGCCAGGCCCGGCTGGACGGCTACCGGGCGGCGCTGGAGCGGGTCGGGGTGGCCCCGGACCCCGACCTGGTCAAGTACGGCGACTTCCACCATCCGAGCGGTCGGGCCGTCGCGCTGGAACTGCTCGACCTCGACGACCCGCCGACGGCGATCTTCGCCGGCAGCGACCAACAGGCCTTCGGGGTCTACGAGGCGCTGCGGGCCCGGCGGCTGCGGGTGCCCGAGGACATCAGCGTGGTCGGCTTCGACGACCTGACCATCTGCGGCTGGGTCTCGCCCCCGCTGACCACGATCCGGCAACCGCTGGAGCAGATGGCGGCGATGGCGACCCGGATGCTGCTCGACGGAGCCGGCTACGACGGGGCCCAGGCCCGCCACGTCGAACTGGCCACGTCGCTGGTGGTGCGCGAGAGCACGGCGCCGCCGGCCACTACTTGAGCTCGGCCGAGGTCTTGTCGAGCAGGCGCCGCGCGACGATGAGCTGCTGGATCTGCTGCGTCCCCTCGAAGATGTCGAGGATCTTCGAGTCGCGGGCCCATTTCTCCAACAGCTCGTGCTCGCTGTAGCCGAGGCTGCCGGCGAGCTCGACGCAGCGCAGGGTGACCTGGCTGCCCATCCGGCCGGCCTTCGCCTTCGCCATCGAGGCCTCCAGCGAGTTCGGCTTGCCGTTGTCGGCCATCCAGGCCGCCCGCAGCGTCAGTAGGTACGCGGCTTCCCAGTCCGCCTCGAGCTGCAGGTACGTCGCGGCAGCCGCCGACTGGGCCAGGCACGGACGGTCGTAGTCGATGTCCACCCCCGCTTCCTGCAGCAGCTCGCGGGTCAGCTCGAGGGAGGCTCGTGCGCATCCGACGGCCATCGCGGCCACCACCGGCCGGGTGTTGTCGAAGGTGGCCATCGCGCCGGCGAAGCCCCGTCCGGAGTCGTCGACGTCCGGGCTGCCGAGCAGGTTCTCCTTCGGCACCCGGCAGTCCTCGAACCGGAGCGTGGCCGTGTCCGAGGAGCGGATGCCGAGCTTGCTCTCCAAGCGCTCGACGCTCAGCCCCGGAGTGCTCTTGGGGACCACGAAGGACTTGATGGCGGCCCGGCCCTTGGTCTTGTCCAGCGTCGCCCACACCACGACGGCGTCGGAACGCTCACCGGCCGTGACGAAGATCTTCTCGCCGTTGATCACGTAGTCGTCGCCGTCCAGGGTCGCGGTCGTCGTGATCCTCGCCGAGTCCGAGCCGCAGCCCGGTTCGGTGATGGCCATCGACGCCCACACCCCCTCGAAGCGGGCGCGCTGCTCGTCGTCGGCGACGGACGCGATCGCGGAGTTGCCGAGTCCCTGACGGGGCATCGACAGCAGCAGTCCGACATCCCCCCAGCACATCTCCATCACCGACAGCACGCTGGCCAGGTTCGTGCCGTTGCGCACCTCGGCGCCGTCTGACGCGGTACGGCGTACGCCTGAGGCGCCTGCCCCGCTGGTCTCGCCGGACGCCGACAGTCCGTCGACCATCGCGGCAAGCATGTCGAGCTCCTTGGGGTACTCGTGCTCGAGCAGGTCGTAGGACCGCGAGTTCGGCCGCAGCACATTCATCGCAACCTGGTGGGCCTGGCGAACGAGCGGCCGCAGCTTCCTGGGGGGTTCGAGGTTGATGGTCATACCAGCACACCGCCTTCCGCGACGCCGATCGCCCGCAGGTCGCGGTACCACCGCTCGACCGGGTGCTCCTTGACGAAGCCGTGCCCGCCCAGCAGCTGCACGCCGTCGTTGCCGATCTGCATGCCCCTCTCCGCGCACAGCCGCCGTGCCAGCGCCACCTCGCGGGCGAAGCTCCTGCCCTGAGTGGCACGGGAGGCCGCCCGATACGTGACCAGCCGCATGGCATCGAGCTCGATGCCGATGTCCGCCACCATGAACGCGACGCCCTGACGGTGGCTGACCGGCTCGCCGAACGCCTCCCGCTCGTTGACGTAGGGGATCACGTAGTCGAGCACTGCCTGTGCCGTGCCGACGGCCAGCGCGCACCAGGCCAGCCTGGCGAGCCGGACGCACTCCCGGTAGTCGTCCGCGGTTCCGAGGACGGCGTCGGCGCTCACCCGCACCTCGCTGAGCACCAGCCGGGACAGCGACGCGGCACGCAGCCCCATCGACGGCTCGGCCTCGATCTCCACCCCGCCGGCGCCCGACTCGACGAGGAGCAGCCGGGGCTCGCCGTCCAGCATCGCTCCGGCCACGAACAGCTCGGCGTCGGCCCCCAGCGGCACCATGGACTTCGTGCCCTGGAGGACGATCGCGTCTCCGTCCCGGGTCGCAGTGGCGGCGGGCACGAGCGGGTCGAACAACGGGTGGGGTTCGGTCAACGCGAGTGCGGCAGCGGGTACGTCGTCCCCGGTGAAGGCCGGCAGGAAACCAGCCTGCTGCTCGGCGCTCCCCCACAGGGACAGGGCCGTGCTCACCGCGCCCGGCGCCAACGTGGCCACCGCGAGTCCCATGTCGCCCTTGGCGAGGGCCTCTGCGACCAGGGTGCCCGCCATCGCCGACCGCTGGGTCGAGACGCCGCCGGCGCTCTCGGGGACGCCGAGGATCGGCAAGCCGATCTCCCGCGACGCCGCGAGCAGCTCCGCAGGGGGGCGGGCGGCGTCGTCCGCGTCGGCGGCCGCCGGTCGGAGCACCTCAGTGGCGAACTCGGTGGCCACCCCGAGGAGCATCTGCTCGTCGTCGGTGGGCGTCAGGTCGAAGGCGTCGCGGCGCGCCGCGTGAGCCGCACGATCCGGCGTGCCACCGCTCGGGGGGCGCCTGCGGGGCGCCTTGGCGAACTGCCGGTTGAGCGCACCCAAGGTCCGGAAGCCGGTCTTGGTGGACTCGAACACGACGCGCTCGGTGGGCTTGCGCAGCCCCCAGCGGTCCAGAACCGTGCTGCCCGCCAGCAGGCTCAGGAGGTTGACGGCGCGGCCGATGGGGTCGGGCCGCTCCGCAGAGGTGAGCCCGTGCTTGCGCCTGGCGGACCGTGGTGAGGCTGTGTCGGTGGACATGGGCCAACTGTAACTATGAGTTACACCAGGTGCGACATGACGTGGCTCACCGTGGTGGTTTCGAGGCTCCCTTCGAGGCTCGCAGGCTCGCACCTCAGGACAGGCCTCCGCTTCGCTCCCCCGCACACCTCAACCACCGGGGCGGTTGACTACCATGCCCGCATGTCCGAGCTGCCGGAGTTGCCCGAGGGCGGTAGCGTGCGCCCGATCACCCGCTGGGGTGCGCGGGTGATGCACCACCTCCAGGAGCCGATCACCAGCTTCGGCCCCGACCTGCGCGCGCTCGTCGCGGACATGGTCGCCACCATGTACGCCGCCGACGGCGTGGGGCTGGCCGCCTGCCAGATCGGCCGCGACCAGTCGGTGTTCTGCTTCGACTGCCCGGACGAGGACGGCGTCCGCCACCGCGGTGTGGTGTGCAACCCGGTGCTCTACCTCCCCGAGGGCCGGGACCGTCGCCTGGACGAGACCGAGGAGGGCTGCCTGTCGCTGCCCGGCGCCTACATGGAGCTCGCCCGGCCGGACTTCGCCAGGGTGGAGGGTCAGGATCCCGACGGCGCGCCGGTCGGCTACAGCGGCACCGGGATGCTCGCGCGATGCCTGCAGCACGAGACCGACCACTGCAACGGCACGGTGTTCGGCGACCGGCTGAACCGCCGCCGCCGCAAGAAGCTGCACCGGATCGCCGAGCGCCTCGACGAGTGCTACCCGGCCGACTGGCCTGCCACCCCGTCTCGCTCCGACCTCGACGCGGCGACGTAGCAGGCCACCGCGCTCGCGGCCGCCACGTTGAGCGAGTCGATGCCTGCCGACATCGGGATCACCGCGCGACGCTCGGCGGCCCCGGCCCACCGCGCCGAGAGCCCGTGTCCCTCGGATCCCAGCAGCATCGCCAGCCGATCCACTCCCGCCACCGCCTGGGCGAGGGGCAACGCGTCTTCGTCGAGCGTGAGCGCGACGGTGGTGAACCCGTGCTCGGCCAGCATCACCGGAGCGTCGTACCAGTCGTCGACCCGCGCATAGGGCAGCGAGAACACCGCCCCCATCGCCACCTTGACCGAGCGGCGGTAGAGCGGGTCGGCGCAGCGCGGGGACAGCAGCATCGCGTCGACGCCCAGCGCGGCGCAACTGCGGAACATCGCTCCGACGTTGGTGTGGTCGACGATGTCCTCGGCGGCGACGATCGTGCGCGCCCCGGTCAGCACGTCGGGCACCGAAGGCAGCGGTCGCCGGTGAAGGGAGGCCAGTGCGCCGCGATGCACGTGGAAGCCGGTGACGTTCTCCGCGAGGGCCTCGCTGACGACGTAGCAGGGGGCGTCGGTTGCGGCGAGTACGTCGGCGAGTCCGTCCAGCCACCGCGGCGCCATCAGCAGCGACCGCACCACGAAGCCCGCCCCGACGGCTCGGCGTACGACCTTGGCCCCCTCGGCGAGGAACAGTCCGTGCTCGGCTTCGAGATGCTTGCGCAGGTGTACGTCGCGCAGGTCCCGGTAGTCGCCGAGCCGCGGGTCCTCCGGGTCTGTGACCTCGATCAGCTCGGCCATGACCGGTCCGGGAAACGCCCCGGGTTCGCCACCGCGACCACGGCACCGATCACCACCACGGCGGGCGGACGCAGCCCGGCCTCGTCGATGGCCGGGGCCACCTCGGCGAGGGTCGACCAGACCGTCTGCTCGGCCGGCATCGTGCCCTCGGCGACGACGGCGACAGGAGTCCCGGGATCGCGCCCGGCCGACACCAGCCGGCTCGCGATCGCGGAGAGGTTCTGCACCGCCATCAGCAGCACCAGCGTGCCCCGCAGCCGCGCCACCGCATCCCAGTCGACGAGTGAGTCGGCATGGTCCGGGGGGAGATGCCCGGTGACGACCGTGAACTCGTGTGCCACGCCGCGGTGAGTGACCGGTATCCCGGCGGCGGCCGGGACCGAGACGGCACTGGTCAGTCCGGGGATCACCGACCAGGCCACCCCCGCCTCCCGGCAGGCGAGCGCCTCCTCGAACCCCCGACCGAACACGAAGCTGTCCCCGCCCTTGAACCGCACCACCCGCTTGCCCTTCGAGGCGCGGTCGACGAGGACGCGATGGATCTCCTCCTGCGCGGCGGCACGACCGCGCGGCAGCTTGCTGACGTCGACCACCTCCACATCGGCCGGAAGCTCGTCGAGCAGAGCACGCGGGGCGAGACGATCCGCGACCACGACGTCAGCCGCGGACAACGCCCGGCGAGCGGCGATGGTGACCAGCTCCGGGTCACCGGGTCCGCCGCCGACGAGCACCACGCCGGGCGCCGGACGCTCCACACCGGCCGCAGTGATCGCGCCGTCGCGCAGGCCGGCGAGGATCGCGTCACGCAGACCGGCGGACCGGCGTGGCTCGCGGTTGCCGAGCACCGCCACGGTCACCCCGGCATGCCGACCGACCGCGGGCGTCCACGCGGTGGCTCGGGTCGCGTCGTCGCTGCGCACGCAGAAGATCCGCCTCCGCTCGGCTCCCGCGCTCACCGCGTCGTTGACCGCCGGGTCGTCGGTGGCAGTCAGGACGTACCAGGTCTCGTCGAGATCGGCGTCCTCGAAGCCGCGTCGCAGCCAGGTGATCTCGCCTCCGGTGGCCATCGCCTCGACCGCCGGCGTCGTGCGCGGCGAGACGACGACCACGTCGGCCCCGGCGGTCAGCAGCCCGGGGATCCGGCGTCGTGCCACCCTGCCGCCGCCCACCACCAGCACCCGACGGCCGGCCAGCCTCAGTCCGGCGGGATACGGGGGTGGATCGCTCACTTGCGCGCCACCCCGGCGGAGTCGAAGGTGGCCATCTCGCGCAGGATCGCGCCTGCCGCCTCGACCAGCGGAAAGGCCAGCACGGCACCGGTGCCCTCCCCCAGTCGCAGATCCAGGTCGACGAGCGGGCGGAGTCCGAGCTCGGCGAGCGCGACCTGATGACCTGGTTCGACGCTGCGGTGGCCCGCGAAGCAGTAGTCGACCGCGCTCGGCACAAGGGCGTGCGCCACCAGAGCGGCCGCACCGGCGATCACGCCGTCCAGGATCACCGGCACCCGGCGTGCAGCGGCGCCCAGGACGAACCCGGCGATGCCGGCGTGCTCGAACCCTCCGAGAACCGCCAGCGTGTCGACCGGGTCGGCGGAGACGGGACGGTCGCGAACCGCGTCGGTGACCACCGTCACCTTGCGGGCCAGCGTGAGGTCGTCGATTCCGGTGCCACGACCGGTCACGGCAGCGGGGTCGGCACCGGTGAACGCAGCGATCAGGGCCGCCGCCGGCGTGGTGTTGGCGATGCCCATGTCCCCGGTGAGCAGGCAGTCGAACCCTTCGGCGACGAGTCGGTCCGCGACCGCCGCCCCGGCGAGCAGTGCCCGTGCAGCCTGCTCACGGGTCATGGCCGGCCCGGCCGACAGGTCGGCGGTGCCCCGACCGACCTTGTGCTCGATCAGGTCCGGCCCGGGCTCGAGGTCGGCCGCGACGCCCATGTCGACGACGTACACCTGCGCGCCCGCCTGCCGGGCCAGCACGTTCACCGCCGCGCCGCCGGCACGGAAGTTCGCGACCATCGCCGCCGTCACCTCCTGCGGCCACGGGGTGACGCCCTGGGCATGGACGCCGTGGTCTCCGGCGAACACTGCAACGGCCGGTCGGGCGAGTTGCCTCGGCGGGCAGGCACGCTGGATTCCCGCCAGCCGGACCGAAGCGTCCTCGAGCACGCCGAGAGCGCCCGGAGGCTTGGTCAGCTGCGCCTGCCGCGACGCCGCTTCGGCCATCGCGGCCTCGTCGAGCGGGGTGATCGCGCGGAGCAGGTCGTCGAGCGTCGCAGGGGCCGTCGTCATGAGGGCCATTGTGTCGGTTGCACCCGGCCTGCTGGCACCCGACCACCTGGCGGACTAGGTTGAAAGACGTCCAGCCGTCTGCCAGCCAGCGAGGAGGAACCTCACCGATGAGTCTCGAGCGTCCGGTCAGCCCCGACCCCTACGACCTGCTGCCGCCGGTGCCCTCGTTCACGGTCACCAGCACCGACGTCCAGCACCAGCAGCCGCTGGCCGACGGGCAGATCGCGGACAAGGGCAACACCTCGCCGCAGCTGAGCTGGTCGGGCGCTCCAGAGGGCACCAAGAGCTTCGTGGTCACCTGCTTCGACCCGGACGCGCCGACACCGTCGGGCTTCTGGCACTGGGTCGCGGTGGACATTCCCGCCGACGTGAGCGAGCTGTCGTCCGGAGCGGGCGCGGGCGACGACTCACTGCCCGGGAGCGCCTTCCACGTCCGCAACGACGCCGGGCAGCAGGCGTTCATGGGCGCGGCTCCCCCGGAGGGCGACCAGGTCCACCGCTACTACTTCGTGGTGCACGCCGTGGGCGCGGACACCCTCGGCGTCGACAGCAGCGCGACCCCGGCGTACGTCTCGTTCAACCTGGTGTTCAACACGCTGGGGCGCGCCATCATCCAGGGCACCTACCAGCACTGACCCAGCAAGCTCGTCAGCCCGGATCAACGGGTTCGGAGGCGGGCGTACGTCGTGGCGTCCAGCAGCCGCGGGAGCACATGCGCGGCGCCGGGCGCAAGGTCGAGTCGGCCCTTCCGCACCTGAGCAGGGTCGACGAACACGATGCGACGGCCCTCGCCGCAGGTGATGTCGGCGTCGGTCAGATCGGCGCGGCCGACCCAGATCCGCCAGTGGTCGGCCAGGTGGGTGGAGTTCTTCGGGGAGTGCTGCACGACCTCGTCGAACCACAGCTCGAGCCCCTCGGGAACCGCCAGCCCGGTCTCCTCCTCGAGCTCGCGGGCGAGCGCGTGCCCCCACTCCTCGCCGTCCTCGACGTGACCGCCGACCAGCCCCCACTGGTTCGGCGCGACGGGCGCGTGCTCGTCGCGCTCCTGGAGCAGCAGCCACCCGCGCGCGTCCACGAGCACCACGCTGGCCAGCAGGCAGTTGCGCCCCACGCAGGGCAGCTCGTCCGCCTGGGCGGTGGCGGCAATCCCATCCGTGCTCATCGTGCCTGCCTCCCGTTTGCCGGACCACCGTGGTGGCCTACACTGATCCACCCACAATCTCACAACGGCATCCGCACACCCCCGGTCGGCGCGACCGGGGGCAGTCTGCGTGTGCCCGTCGTGAGGCGGAACGAGGCCAGCGAGGAGGGCGGGTGCTGTACGTCGCGGTGGCGCTGCGTGCCTTCTACGCATGGCTCGCCCAGGCGATGACGGTGGTGATCTGGGTGTCGGTGGGGCCACCGACGACTTCGCGGAACGGATCCGCACCGGGGACGTGGCGATCGACCTCTACCGGCCGGTGAGCCTGCTCGGCTGGTGGCCGGCCACCGATCTGGGACGCGCGGCGTACCACCTGCTGACCCGCGGGATCGCGCCGACGGCGATCGGCGCGCTGCTGTTCGACCTGCGGTTTCCCGCCGGACCCGCCACCTGGCTGGCGTTCCTGGTCTCCGTGCTGCTCGCGGTGGTGGTCAGCTTCGGGATCCGGATGCTCGTCACAGGCACGGCCTTCTGGCTGCTCGACCAGACCGGCATCCGCACACTCGCCGGCGTCTTCGCGATGTTCTTCTCCGGTCTGGTCGTGCCCCTGGTGATCTTCCCCGGCTGGACCCGAGAAGTCGTGCTCGCGCTGCCGTGGGCCGACCGCGTCGCCGGCATCGAGCCGTCGCGCGACCGGGTGGCGCTGACGCGTCGCATCGGAGTCGTCTTCGGGCAGCGCACCACGTTGTGGTGGGACCTGCCGCTGCGCGACTCCTCCGACCTGCTGCGCCGCATCTATCGGGTCGACGGGGCAGACACCGAAGCAACCTCGCGGAGTTCAGCGAGCTCCTCGACCTCGGCGACCTGCTCGACGTCGCGGTGCGGCAGCTCTCGCTCGGTCAGCGGATGCGTGGCGATGTCGCGGCGGCACTCCTGCACGACCCGGAGATTCTCTACCTCGACGAGCCGACCATCGGCCTCGACGTCGTCAGCAAGGGGCGGTTGCGCGAGTTCCTGCGCGCAGTCAACTCCGAGCGCGACGTCACCCTGCTGCTGACCACTCACGACCTGCAGGACATCGAGCAGCTGTGCCGGCGGGTGATGGTGATCGACCACGGCGCGCTCGTGTACGACGGAGCGCTGGCCGGTCTGCACGCCCGCGGCTCCTCGACCCGCACCCTGGTCGTCGACCTCGTCGACGAGGAAGACCCGATCCAGGTAGCCGGCGCGACGGTCCAGCGCGTCGACGGACCACGGCAGTGGCTGTCCTTCCCGGCCGACGCCTCCGCGGCCCCGATCGTGGCCGCCGTCGCCGCGTCGTACGACGTCGCCGACCTGTCGATCAACGAGCCGGACATCGAGGACGTGATCCGCGAGATCTACCTCGGCGGCTGAGCGCGCGAACCACGTGGGACACAATTGCGGCCGTGGACGCCACACCGACTCCGCTCGCCGTCGCCGACGTGCTCGGCGCGCCGTACCACGCCGAGACGATCCCGCTGCCCGACGACGACGAAGGATCCGTGGTCGCCACCCTGGTAAGCCGCAGAGCCGACCGGCCGACCGGGAACGCCGTGCTCCACGTGCACGGGTTCGCCGACTACTTCTTCCAGACGCCGTCCGCGGACTACTGGGTCGAACGCGGCTACGACTTCTACGCCCTCGACCTGCGCAAGTACGGGCGCTCGCTGCTCCCCCACCAGACGCCGAACTTCACCACCGACCTCACCGACTACTACCCCGAGATCGACGCCGCGTTCGACCGCATCACGCGTCGCGACGGTCACGAACGGGTGCTGCTCAGCGGGCACTCCACCGGCGGGCTGGTGATCTCGCTATGGGCGCACGACCGGCGCCCGCCGCTGGGCGGGATGGTGCTGAACTCGCCGTGGCTCGACCTACGGGGCAGCCTGCTGCTCCGCACCGCCGGCACTCGCGCGATCGACCAGATCGGCGCGCGCCGTCCCTACCTGACGATCCCCCGCGAGGTCACCGGGTTCTACGCCCAGAGTCTGCACCGAGACCACCACGGCGAGTGGGACTTCGACCTGGCCTGGAAGCCCATCGAGTCCTGGCCGGTGTACGCCGGGTGGCTGCGGGCGGTGCGCCGTGGCCACGCGCGCGTGCACCGCGGGCTCGACGTACCCACGCCGGTGCTCGTGCTCACCTCCGCTGCCAGCGGGCGTCCCAGGACTTACGACGAGATGTGCGCGTCGACCGACATCGTGCTCGACGTCGAGCAGATCCGCCGGTGGGCACCGAAGCTGGCCGCACACGTGACACTCGTGCGCGTGGAAGGGGCGCTTCACGACGTGACGATGTCGCGTCGGGACGTGCGCGACCGCGCCTTCGGCGAGATCACCCGCTGGCACGACGCCTTCGCCCGGTGAAGTCGACCCGACCTCAACCTCGCCCAGGGATCACGGGTCGCCGCGATAACGGGTCGCCGCGCGGCCCACCGAGCCGGTAGTTTCCGACCCCATGAGCCTGACCACACACGAATGCATCAAGGCCATCGCGAAGCACAGCGCCGGGTTCGCCGAAGCAGCCAGCGGCAACCTCGGCGCCCGGGTCGAGCACTGCCCGGACTGGGACGTCGCCGCCCTGGTCCGGCACCTCTCGGAGGTGCACTGGTTCTGGGCCACGATCGTCGACGGGCTCCTTCCCGAGCCGCCCGACGAGTCGTCGCGACCCGCACCGGCGCCGGACGGCCATCTCATCGACTCGTTCGCCGAGGGTGCCAACCACCTTTGCAAGGTGCTGGGCGACGCCGACCAGTCCGCTCACTGCTGGACCTGGGCAGGTTGGAAGCAGGACGTGGACTTCGTCGCCCGGCACCAGGTGCAGGAGGCGGCCGTCCACCACTGGGACGCCGCCCACGCCGCCGGCACCGACATCACCATCGCGCCGGACGTGGCCGCTGACAGCATCGACGAGTTCCTGCACTTCTCCGTCGCCTCCGACGACGACCCGGACGAGCCCGTCAAGCCGCCGCTGAAGGGCACCCTGGCCTTCCGAGCGACCGACACCGGCGACGGCTGGACGCTCACCGACGGCACCCGGCCCGGCACCGCACGGGTCACCACGGCCGTCGAGGACGGCGTACCCGTGCTCGAGGCGACGGCCGCGGACCTGCTGCTGTGGCTGTACGGGCGGGTCGAGCTCGACACGTCCGCGGTCGGCGCCGACCTGCTGGCCAGGTTCAGGGATATGTGCTTCACCGACTGACCCGCTCCGCTGACCGTTTACCAGGGTGGCATGGTGAACTGCCACTCACCACGGTGAGTTCACCATGGGCAGCGACCGTTTACCAGGGTGGCATGGTAAACGGCGCGGGCTACTGGAGCAGGAAGGCGACCAGGGCGACGAGCCCGACCACGACGATCACGGCGCGCAGCAGGGTCGGGGACAGCCGTCGGCCCACCCGGGCACCGATCTGTCCACCGATCACGGAGCCGATCGCGATCAGGACCGCGACGGTCCAGTCCACGTGCGCCACGACGATGAACACGATGGCGGCAACGCCGTTGACGAGCATCGCCAGCACGTTCTTGGTGGCGTTGTTGCGCTGCATCGTCTCGTGCACGCCGATGCCGAGGATCGCCATCAGCAGCACGCCTTGGGCGGCGCCGAAGTACCCGCCGTACACCCCGGTCAGGGCCACCAGCACCCACACCCAGGCGGCCCCGTGCTCGCGTACGTCGTCCCCTCGCGTCTGTGCCCGAGCCTTCACGCGGCGGCTGATCAGGGGCCCGAGCAGCACCAGGACCACCCCGATCCCGATGAGCGCCGGCACGATCGACTCGAAGGCGCCCTTCGGCAGCGTGAGCAGCAGGAACGCCCCTGCGATCCCGCCGAGAAGCGAGGCGGCGCCGAAGCGGAGCAGCCGGCCGCGCTGGCCCACGAGCTCGCGGCGGTAGCCGATCGCCCCGGACAGTGACCCGGGCGCCAGGCCGACCGAGTTGGAGACGTTCGCGGTGACCGGAGGCACCCCGAACGCGAGCAGGGTCGGGAACGTGATCAGCGTCCCCGACCCCACCACGGTGTTGATGGTGCCCGCGGCGACACCAGCCAGCAGCACCGCGGCCATCTGGGCGTAGGTCACTGCGTGGGAGGTTCCCCGTCCTCGTCCGTCGCGGGCCCGTCGCCGGAATCGGGCGAGGATGGAGCCGCTCCCCGGCCCCTCGATCCGAGCGGCCCGGTCTCGCTCGAGGCCTGGGCGGCCGCGATCGCCGCGGCGACCTCCTCGTGGGTCTTGTTCAACGCGCGGTCCTCGGGCACGTCCGGTTCGGCAGGACCCATGTCCACCCGGACCCGCGGACCCTCCACGTCGTCGGGGATCCCCTGCAGGGTGTTCATCGTCGAGCCGAGACCCTCCAGGGCCTTGCCGATCTCGCTGGGCACGATCCACACCTTGTTGGCATCGCCCTCGGCGATCTTCGGCATCATCTGGAGGTACTGGTAGGCCAGCAGCGACTGGTCGGGCCGACCGTCGTGGATGGCCTGGAAGACGGTCTGGATCGCCTGTCCCTCGCCCTGCGCCCGCAGGATCGACGACTCCCGGTCGGCCTGCGCCCGCAGGATCTGCGACTCGCGGGCACCCTCGGCCGACAGGATCGCCGACTGCTTGGAGCCCTCCGCGGTGAGGATCGCGGACTGCCGCTGGCCCTCCGCGGTGAGGATCGCCGCGCGCTTGTCGCGGTCGGCCCGCATCTGCTTCTCCATCGAGTCCTTGATGGAGGGCGGCGGGTCGATGCCCTTCAGCTCCACCCGGTTCACGCGGATGCCCCACTTCCCGGTCGCCTCGTCGAGGACGCCGCGTAGCCGGTTGTTGATGTTGTCGCGGCTGGTGAGGGTCTCCTCCAGGTCCATCCCGCCGACGATGTTGCGCAGTGTCGTCATCGTGAGCTGCTCGACGGCCTGGATGTAGTTGGCGATCTCGTACGTCGCCGCCACCGGGTCGGTGACCTGGAAGTAGATCACGGTGTCGATCGAGACCACCAGGTTGTCCTCGGTGATGACCGGCTGTGGCGGGAAGGAGACCACCTGCTCGCGCAGGTCGATCATGTATCGCACCCGGTCGACGAACGGCACCACTACGTTCAGCCCGGCGTTGAGCGTCGCCCGGTACTTGCCGAAGCGCTCCACCACCCCGGCACGCGCCTGCGGCACGATCCGGATCGTCCTGGCCACCGTCACGATGGCCAGGACCACCACCAGGGCGATCACCACGATTGCTGCTACGGGCACGATGTCCCCTTTCCGTCCTGTGTCGGCACGAGCATCTCAGCCGTCCACGTCGGGTCTGTCCAACTCGGGAATCTCGTAGACCAGGGCGGTCGCGCCCTTGATCTGGAGTACGTCGACGCGGGCACCGGTCCTGATCACCGCGGTCTCATCGTAGGGCCGGGCGGTCCACAGCTCGCCGCCGATGCGGATCTGGCCGCCCTGGTCGGAGACCTCGCTGACCACCACGGCGGTCTTCCCCACCAAGGAGTTGTGGCCGAGCACCAACTCGGGGCCGCCGTGCAGACGGCGTACGACGTTGGGACGCACCAACGCAAGCATGGCGACCGAACCGGCAGCGGCCACGAGCACCTGCGCCGCGATCGGCAGTCCGATCACGGCGCTGATCACCCCGAGCACGCAACCGGCGGCGAACATCAGCAGAATCAGGTCCAGGCTGAGCAGCTCGGCGGCCCCGAGCAGCACCGCGAGCGCCAGCCAGGCCTCCCAGGTGTGTTGCGTCAGCCAGTCCATGCCGTGAGCCTACCCGTGCGGGGTCTCGACCGGCTCGACCAGCGACGGTCTCGACGAACTCGTCCAGCGTCAGTGCGAACGGGTGCGGCGGCGTGCTGCCCACCGACCGTCCTCGTGATGAAGCAGCATCGGCATCTCGAACGTCGCGGACACGATCTCCTCGGTCAGAACCTGCTCCAATGGCCCGGCGGCCACGACCCTGCCGCCCCGCAGCAGCAGTCCGTGGGTGAACCCCGGCGGGATCTCCTCGACATGATGGGAGACAAGCACGGTGGCCGGCGACAGCTCGTCGGCGGCCAGGACCGACAGCGTGGACACCAGGTCCTCGCGGCCGCCGAGGTCCAGACCGGCGGCCGGCTCGTCGAGCAGCAGCAGCTCCGGGTCGGTCATCAGCGCCCGGGCGATCTGGACCCGCTTGCGCTCGCCTTCCGAGAGGGTCCCGAAGGTCCGGCCACTCAGGTGGTCCGCACCCATCTCCATCAGTAGCGCCGACGCGCGGGCATGGTCCAGGTCGTCGTAGTGCTCCCGCCAGCGCCCGAGCACGGCGTACGACGCCGACACCACCACGTCGTGGACCCGCTCCTCGCGAGGGATCCGCTCGGCGAGCGAGGCGCTGGTCAGCCCGATCCTCGGCCGCAGCTCGAACACGTCGACGGTGCCGAGCACCTCCCCGAGGATCCCGACGACGCCTTCGGTCGGGTGGATCTGTGCGGAGGCGACCTGCAGCAACGTCGTCTTGCCGGCTCCGTTGGGACCGAGCACGACCCAGCGCTCGTCCTCCTCCACCGTCCAGTCGACGCCTTCCACCAGCGTGGCGGTGCCTCGCCGGACGGTGACGTCGGCGAGTTCGAGAACGGCGTCCATGTCTTCCTCGATGTCGGTGGGGCGTGCGCCGTCCAAACCTACGACAGACCGGACTCACCACGGGTGGCACCCGGCGGCCGAAGGCCCGTCGAGCGGCGTCCCCGGTCGCGCAGTCTCGACCCTGTGTCCCTCGGTCCGCTCGTCAACGAGACTTCAGCCACTCGGCCACGAGCAGCAAGCTGCCCGGGCGCTCGCTAACCTCGTCTCGTGTCTACTGCGTCTCTGCACGGCATCGTGCCGGACTCGGCGAGGTTCGCGCTGTGGTGCTCGGCACTGCTCTCCGGCCGCACCAGTCCCGACGAGGCCCGCGACGCGATCGTCGCCGGCGATGCCGCCCACGACGTCTCCGGTCTGCCAGGGCGCCCCGCGCCGGTCCCGCTGATCGTTGCACTCGGCCTGCTCGGCTCCGCCGGGGCGACAGCGGCCGGCCTCGCCCTGCCGGTGCCCGGGGACCCGCTCGGTCTCGCCGGCCCGAGCGAGTTCAACACCGAGGCGATCGACGTCGGCGAAGCGGTCCTGATGGCGGGCACCGACCTCGGGCTGGTCCCGCGGCGCGCCGGAGCCGGAGTCTTGTGGACCTGCCATCCTGCGGTCACCCACCGGCAGGTGCCCGACCCGGCCGAGGCGGACACGGCGCTGAAGCGGGCACTGCTCGATGCCTCCACCTCGTTGGCCGACCTCGACGTCGCCCGGTGGAGCCCGGAGACGGCTGACGAGCTGCTGGCGGTGCGGACCGAGCGGTTCCTGCCGCTGCCCGACGCGATGTCCGCGCGCGTCGTACGCCTCACCCAGCTGGCCACCCGGTGCCGCACGATCGTGGAGGTGGCGCTCGACGACGACGGGGGCTCGCTGACGGCCTCGGCGGCACGGGCCCGGCGCGAGGCTCTCGTACCTCTCGACCACGCTGCGCGACGGGCACTGGTCGCCGCCTGCAGCTACCCATGGAGCCGATAGCCTCGGCCCGTCATGGCATCTGAGCACGCGCGCGGCACCGGAGACCCGCCCCCCGGACCGACACTGCTGATCACCGTCACGGGAGGAGACCGCCCCGGCGTCACTTCGGCGATGTTCACGACGCTGGCCTCGTTCGGGGTGCAGGTGCTCGACATCGAGCAGATCGTTCTGCGCCGCCGGCTGGTGCTCGGTGTCCTGGTGACCGCGCCCAGTGACTCCGCATCGCTCACCAGGGAGCTCGAGGCGGCAGCAGCAGGTCTGGACATGCAGGTCGAGGTCGAACGCGGCAGTGGCGACAACCGGGCCAGAGCGACCGGTCGCAGCCACGTCACGGTGCTCGGCATGCCGCTCACCCCCGCCGCCGTCGCTGCCATCGCGGGCCGGATCGCCGACGCCGGGGCGAACATCGACCGCATCGAGCGAATGGCCCGCTACCCGGTGACCGCCATCGAGCTGCACGTCTCGGGTGCCGACCCAGCCCGGCTGCGCCGATCCCTCGCGCAGGAAGCGGCCACCCAGGCGGTCGACATCGCCGTCCAGCCCGCGACCCTGCTGCGGCACGGCATGCGACTGGTGGTGATGGACGTCGACTCGACCCTGGTGCAGGGCGAGGTGATCGAGATGCTCGCGGCGCGCGCCGGCTGCCTGGACGAGGTGGCCCGGATCACCGACGCGGCGATGAACGGCGAGATCGACTTCGAGACCTCGCTGCGCGCGCGAGTCGCGCTGCTGGAAGGGCTACCCGAGACGGTGCTGCACGAGGTGTACGACGGCGTCGAGCTCGCCATGGGGGCGCGCACACTGGTGCGCACGCTGAGGCGGCTGGGCTACCGCTTCGCGATCGTGTCCGGCGGATTCACCGCCGTCACCGATCGGATCGCCGCCGACCTAGGCATCCACTTCGCGGCCGCCAACCGGCTCGAGGTGGTCGACGGCCGGCTCACCGGCCGACTGGTCGGGCCCGTGCTGGACCGCGCCGGCAAGGCAGAGGCGCTGCGCCGGTTCGCCCACGAGGCAGGCGTCGCGCAGGCGGCGACGGTGGCGATCGGGGACGGGGCCAACGATCTCGACATGCTGACGGCAGCGGGGCTCGGCATCGCCTTCAACGCCAAGCCCGCCGTCCAGATGGCGGCCGACACCGCGGTCAACGTGCCCTACCTCGACGCGATCATGTACCTGCTGGGAATCAGCCGCGAGGAGGTGGAGGCGGCGGACGCCGAGGAGGGCCTGGTCACTCCAGAGCCGCCGCTGTCGGCGTACGGCGATCCGGCTCAGCCGCCGCTGCCGACGTAGAAGTCGACCACCCGGCCGGTCTCGGGCCCCAGTTCCCTCCAGGAGCTGTGCACCTCCAGGACCGCGAGCGCCCCAGCGGGGAAACCTCGCAACAACCCGCGCATGGCCGCCGGCTCGCCCTCGCCGTCGTCGAGGAGCTGGCACAGGTAGGCCGCCAGGGGGTTGTGTCCCACGAACGCCACCGTTCTCGCCTCGTCCGGCACCTGCCGCAACCGGTCGAGAACCACTTCGATGCCGCCGTGGAAGACCGTCTCGTCGAACTCCGGCTCCGCGGTCGACCCGCATGCCTTAGCGACGGCCTGCCAGGTCTGTGACGCACGCCGGGCCGAGGAGACCACCGCGTGGTCGGGCACCGCCTCGATCAGCGCGAGATGCTTGCCGGCGTCCTGTGCGGCGGCCCTCCCCCGGGCGATGAGACTGCGCGAGTGGTCGTCGGCGGCGTACGGCTCGGCCTTCGCGTGCCGCATCACGATCAGGCGTCGCGGTGTCTGGGAGGACGTCACGCTGGACACTGTGACACCTGCGCTGGTGCGGCGCACGTCGAACGACGGACGCGGGCTGCGCTCACGCACCCATGGCGTGGTAGCCGCCGTCGACGTGCACGATCTCCCCCGTCGTCTTCGGGAAGAAGTCGCTCAGCAGCGCGACCACCGCGCGCGCGGCGGGTTCCAGGTCGGTGAGATCCCAGCCGAGCGGGGCCCGCTTGGTCCACTCCTCCTCGAACAGCTCGAAGCCCGGAATGGCCTTGGCCGCGAGCGTTCTCAGTGCGCCGGCGCTGACCAGGTTGCAGCGGATGCCCTGGGGTCCGAGGTCGCGAGCCAGGTAGCGGTTGCACGACTCCAGCGCGCCCTTGGCGAAGCCCATCCAGTCGTAGCCCGGCCACGCCACCGAGGCATCGAACGTCATCCCCACCACGCTGCCACCTGGCTGCATCAGCGGTAGGCAGGCACGGGTCAGCGAGGCCAAGGAGTACGCCGAGACCTGCACGGCCTGCGCCACGTCCGGCCAGGGGCCCTCGATGAACCGGCCGCCCAGGATCGTCTCCGGGTTGCCGTAGGCGATGGAGTGCACGACGCCGTCGAGACCGTCCACGTGCTCGCGGACCCGGTCGGCGAGCCCGGCCAGATGGTCGTCGTCGGAGACGTCGAGCTCCAGGACGGGGGGCTCGGTCGGCAACCGCTTGGCGATCCGCCTGGTGATCGACAGGGCCCGCCCGAAGTTGGAGATCAGCACGGTGGCGCCTTGTTCCTGGGCCACCTTCGCTGTCGCGAAGCCGATGGAGGTGTCCAGGGTGACCCCGGCGACCAGGATCCGCTTGCCGTCCAGAATTCCCATCTGCGTCTCCTCGTGTCTGCTCAGTGACCCATGCCCAGGCCCCCGTCGACGGGGATCACGGCGCCGGTGACGTACCCGGCCCCCTCGCCCGCCAACCAGGTCACGGCAGCGGCGACCTCGGCCGGGGTGGCATAGCGGCCGAGGGGGATCTGCGCCCTGTACTCGGCCTTCTTCTCCTCGGGAAGCACGGCCGTCATCTCGGTCTCGACGAAGCCGGGCGCCACGACGTTGGCGGTGATCGAGCGGCTGCCGAGCTCGCGGGCGATCGACCGGGCCATCCCGACCAGGCCGGCCTTGCTGGCGGCGTAGTTGACCTGGCCGGCCGACCCGAGCAGCCCCACCACCGAGGAGACGAACACGATCCGGCCGCGGCGCATCCGCAACATCGACTTGGCGGCTCGTTTCGCGACCCGGAAGGACCCGCCGAGGTTGGTGTCCACGACGTGGTTCCAGTCGTCCTCACCCATGCGCAGCAGCAGCGTGTCGGCGGTGACCCCCGCGTTCGCGACCAGCACCTCCACCGGGCCGTGCGCCTGCTCGACCTCGGTGAACGCCGCCTCGACGGTGTCCGGCTCGGTCACGTCGCAGCGGACCCCGAGCGTGCCCTCAGGCGCCTCCCCGCTCCGGGTGGTCACCGCCACCTGGTCGCCCAGCGCGACGAAGGCCTCCGCGATCGCCCGGCCGAGGCCCCGGTTGCCTCCGGTGACGAGTACCGATCTACTCATGAGCCGTGAGGCTAGCAGCGTGGAACGCGTCGCCGTGAGGCGGCAGATCCGCGCCAGCGGCGTCCGGGAAATAGGCGGCGCATCCGCGCCCGGCTGACAAGGCGGACGAGCGCAGGCGCACCGGGGTTGTGCGTCAAGCGAGGACAACGCAGTCAGCCGGGATGCGGGGCGTCGCCTCAGTCGTCTTCCAAGCGGAAGCCGAGTTTGAGAGCAACCTGGAAGTGCTCGACCGCGTCGTCGCGCACCTGTCCCCGGACCTGCGTCACCTCGAACCAGTCGACGTGGCGGAGGGTCCGGGCGGCACGCTCGACGCCGTTGCGGATCGCCTGGTCGATCCCGTCGGGTGAGGTTCCCACGATCTCGGTGACTCGGTAGACGCGGTTAGACATGGCGCTCCTCGGGTTGGATGTGGCCTGCAGCCGATCGTAGGCGAGGCGTGCCCGAGCCGTCGTACGCCCGTTGGGCTCCCCAATGGCCGCGACGTACCGTGGCACCCATGGCCCGCAAGGAGCCGGACCCCGTCCGGATCACCAGTGCGAACCGCGGCAGCAGCGCGGACATCCAGCACCGGCAGCGGCGCTACCTGATCTCGATGGGCGTGCGCACGGCCTGCTTCGTCGCCGCGGTCGGCGTCTTCATCGCACACGGCCGTGCCGGATGGGCGGTCTGGGTGCTGGTGGCCGCCTCCTTCGTGCTGCCCTACGTCGCGGTCGTGATGGCCAACGCCCGGTCCCATCCCGACCCAGGCGGACCGGAGTATTTCGAGCCCGGAGAGTCCGGCCATTCCCTGGAAGGGCCCCCCGAGAAGTGACCGCGCGCGGCGGTGGATTTGGCCCTGCCGGCGTGCAAGAATCGTGGGCGCCGTGAGCTCAGCCTCCCCCGTCTGAGCCTCACGTGCTGCGGTGCCGGACGACTTCCCCCGTGGTCGTCCGGCACCGTCCTTCTCGGTGGGAAGTACGCAAGGGATAATCGTCGGCGATGACTCAGTCCGACACGCCGACCTGCTCCGCTCGCGGCTGCCGTGACGACGCCGTATGGGCGCTGTTGTGGAACAACCCGCGGGTGCACACAGCGGAGCGCCGCAAGACCTGGCTGGCCTGCCCGGCCCACCGCGACTCGCTGGCGGCGTTCCTGAATGCTCGGGGCTTCCTGAAGGACGTCGAGCCGTTTCCCCGCCAGTCGGGCGCAGGCCCCGAGTAACCCTCCCTAAGTGCGCAAAACCCCTCGTCAGAGGGCGTTGGTGCCCGATACTGAGGGTGATCGCCACCCCGGAGGACTAGATGGCCCGACCCGCTTCTGCACCCCTGCCCGTGCGCAGCGTGGTGTTCGACCTCGGCATCCTCGTGGCCGGGCTCGTGCTGGTCGCGGCCTTCCTGCGCGAGATGGTGATCGACGGCATTGCGATCACCGGCGTCGAGCTGCTCAGCATCCCGCTGATCGTGGTGATCGCGAAGTTCCCGATGGTCTTGGACCGCGGCGACGGAGGCGTCGAGGTCGGCTTCGACTCCAGTATCCTGATGTTCCTGCTCTGCACGGTGCCGCCGCGAGGGGCGGTTCTGTTGTGGGCCTGCGGCGTGGTGGTCACCCAGCTGACCACCGACAAGCCGCGGCTGATCAAGGCGTTCAACATCGGCATCGGCATCATCGGCGGCTCGGTCTCCGCATGGGTCATCACCCTGGTGCGCGGCGATGCGGTCGGCACTCCCCAGGAGCTCCTCGCGGTCTTCCTCGCCGCGACCGGCTACTTCGCCACCGACTTCGCCCTGTCAGCCCTGTCGCTGTCGTTCTCCGCGGGCACCCCGATGCGGACGATCCTGATGCAGCGGGGCACACTGATCGCGGTCGCCTGCTTCGTCCCGTTCGACTCACTCGGGTACCTCGGTGCGGTGGTCGTGCGGAGCACGCCGTGGTGGACCCTGATCCTGTTGGGGGTGCCGCTGGCCACGCTGCTGGTGGCGACGCGATCGGTCACCCGCGGCAGCGAGAACGCACGGCGGCTCAGCGTGCTCTTCGACGCCGCGGTGCGAGCGCAGACCCTCTCCGACGCCCGCCAGGTGCTCGACGCCCTCGTCGAGGATGCCCGCAAGCTTCTGCGCCTGCCCGAGGTGATCGTGCGCGACACCCCGCCGAAGAGCACCGAGATCGGGGCACGGCTGCGAGACGGCCAGCAGAGCAGCTGGATCGTCGCTCCGGGCCAGCACCGTGCACGCTCCACCTCGACCGCCGACCAGCAGGCGCTCGAGGCGATGGTCGCGGTCGCGTCCGATGCTTTCGCCCGGTTGCGGCTGACCGACGACATGACCCACCTGGCCCGCCACGATCTGCTCACCGACCTGCCCAACCGGGGACTCCTGGTCGACCGGGTGGACCATGCGCTCCAGCTCTCGAGGCGACGCGGGACCCGCATCGCGCTTCTGTTCATCGACCTGGACGGCTTCAAGCCCGTCAACGACCGGTTCGGTCACGCCGCTGGCGACGCCGTGCTCGTCGACGTTGCCCAGCGGCTGATCTCCTGCGTCCGGCGAAGCGACACCGTGGCGCGTCTGGGCGGCGACGAGTTCGCCGTGCTGCTCGAGGACGTGCGGCCCGCCGAAGTCGACTCCGCCTGCAGCCGCATCCTGTCGGCCCTGTCACGCGGCGTGCAGATGGCCGGACACGAGCTGGCCCTCAGCGCGAGCATCGGGGTGGCGTTCGGTGACAGCACCGAGTCCTCGGAGAGCATGCTGCGCAACGCCGACCTGGCGATGTACGAGGCGAAGTCGCGCGGGAAGGACCAGTACGTCCAGTACGAGCGATCGCTGGGCCGTTCCCGGCTGCAGCGTCTGGAGCTGCTGGAGTCGCTGCGCGCCTCGGTCGCTGCCGGCGACCTCTCGCTGGTCTACCAACCGGTGGTGCGGGCGGCCACCGGACACATCATCGGCCTCGAGGCGCTCGCCCGCTGGAGGACGAACGGGGTGGACGTGCCGCCCGACGTGTTCATCCGGGTCGCCGAGGAGAGCGGGCTGGTGGTGCCTCTCGGCGACGTCGTGCTCAACCGTGCCGGGGACGACGCGCCCGCGCTGTTCGAGGCAGCCGGCGGTGACCTCAACATCGGCGTGAACGTGTCGGCGCGGCAGTTGCGGGAGCCCGACTTCGTCAGCAAGGTGGAGTGCACCCGCGACCGGATGGGCGGCGCCGGGCTGATCCTGGAGATCACCGAGCGCGACCGGATCGGCGACGACCCGGTCTCCTTGGACACGATGGCCCAGCTGTCACGTCGCGGGGTCTGCTTCGCCATCGACGACTTCGGGATCGGGTTCTCCTCGATCGGCTACCTGCAGGACATGCCCGTCCAGATCATCAAGACCGACCTGTCCTTCTCCGAGGCGATCGACCGCGACGAGCGTTCGTGCGCACTGCTGTGCTCCATCACGATGATGGGCCAGGCACTCGGCATGGACGTGGTCGTCGAGGGGGTCGAGCGGTCCAGCCAGCTCGACCATCTGCGCGACCACGTGCACGCGCCGTACGCACAGGGCTACCTGATGCACCGCCCGATGCCGCTCGAGCAGGTGCTCACGGTGCTGCGGGAGAACCGCGGACGTGTCGAGCTCGCGGGAGAGGTGGAGGAGCCGGCCGCCACCGGGTGAACCAGGACGCGCCTGCGTGTGCCGTTGGGTCAGCCGCCGAGCGGGAAGCTCTCGACGGTCTCGAAACCGCCGGGACGACCGGACTCGTCGGCGGGCTGGCGACGCATCAGCAGCACCTCGGTGAGCTTCCAGGTCTGCCCGGCGAAGGCGTTCAACCCGTCGACCAGTCTTTGCAGGTACGGCGCCGTGGTGTGGTCGGTGATCGTCCCTACTGCCAGCCACGGGCGGAACTGACGACGGTCCACGAAGAACCCCAGTCGCTGCACAGAACGCGGGATGCCGCGGCCGATCACGCCGAGACCGTCCACGTCGCCGTCGAGCTTGGCCCACACGGACTCGTCCCCGCGCCACTCCAAGGCGGCGCCGCCGGCGAACTGCAACGACACGGGTGCCCACGTGGCGACGTCGGCCTGCAGAGCGCGGGTCAGCGACCGCGTCTCGGCCAGGGCGACATTCCCGAAGTTGGTGATCGGCAGGTGCATCTCGTCCGGCGGCACCGCGTCGAGCTCATGGCCCATGGGTCGCACGGACGCCACCGCGTCGGCCAGCTCGGCGGTCGCCGAGGCCGGCGGCAGGACGGCCGCGAACAATTGCATGCTTCGATACTGCCGAATCCCTCTCCGTTGTGGTGGCCAAACACGAAGACCGAACGGCCAGATCCATGGGTGGGGTGGAGGGGGACGACTAGCTGGGGTGGAGGGGGACGACTAGCTGGGGTGGAGGGGGCGACCAGCCGAGGGAGACTAGTTCTACCCGCCTATCGCGGACATCGGCCGGGTGGGCTGCAGGAACGACTCGTCGTCGATGCCGTGGCCCGGTCGCTTGCCGGCCATCGCCACCCGCCAACGATCCGCCAGCTCGGCATCTCCGGCCCCGTTCCGCATCGCGGTCCGCAGGTCGGACTCCTCACGGGCGAACAGGCAGTTGCGGACCTGGCCGTCGGCCGTCAGGCGCACGCGGTCACAGTCCCCGCAGAACGGCCGGGTCACCGACGCGATCACCCCGACCGTCGCCGGACCGCCGTTCACGGTGAACAGCTCGGCGGGTGCGCTGCCACGTGGCTCCGCCGCCGGCTCCAGCTCGAACTCCGCCTCGAGCCCGGCCAGAATCTGCTCCGCGGTGACCATCGTGTCGCGACGCCAGCCGTGCTGGGCGTCCAGCGGCATCTGCTCGATGAACCGCAGCTGGTAGCCGCGGGCCATGCACCAGCGGAGCAGCTCCGCGGCCTGGTCGTCGTTGATCCCGCGAAGCAGCACCGCGTTGACCTTCACCGGGGACAAACCAGCCTGCTCGGCCGCGACGAGTCCGGCGACCACGTCGTGGAACCTGTCGCGGCGGGTGATCTGCTTGAACGTCTCCGGCCGGCAGGTGTCCAGGCTCACGTTCACCCGGTCCAGGCCCGCTGCGGCCAGCGCGTCCGCCGTGCGGGCAAGTCCCAGGGCGTTGGTGGTCAGCGAGATATCCGGACGAGGACGAAGGCCGGCCGTGCGGGCCACGATGTCGACCAGGCCACGACGTACCAGCGGCTCGCCGCCGGTGAACCTGACCTCGGTGACCCCGAGCTGCTCGACGGCGATGCCGACCAGGCGGATCACCTCATCGTCGGTAAGCACCTGCTCGCCCGGCAGCCAGTCCAGCCCCTCGGCTGGCATGCAGTAGGAGCAGCGCAGATTGCACCGGTCGGTCAGCGACACGCGCAGGTCGGTCGCCACCCGCCCGTAGCGGTCGGTCAGCAGCCCAGCACTCACCCCTCCATCCTAATGACCGCCGGCAACCTCCGACACGGTATGTGACGGGATTATCCTGGACAGAGTGAGGTTCCTGCTGTCGCGACGATGGATCGTGCTCGCCGTCATCGTCGTCGTCCTCGCCTACGCGTGCTATCTGCTCGGCCGCTGGCAGTTCCACCGCCTCGCCGAGACCAAGGCGTACAACGCCCGGGTCTCGGCCAACATGCATGCCGCGCCCGCACCCATCGACCAGGTGATGAGCGTGCATCACCCGCTGCCCGAGAACCGAGAATGGCGGCGGGTGACGGCTACCGGCACCTACCAGGACGCGGACACGCTCTCGGTGCGCTACCAGACCCGCAACGGCCGCTCCGGCGTCGACGTGGTCACTCCCCTGCGGACACCCTCGGGAGCGGCCGTGCTCGTCGACCGCGGCTGGCAGTCTGCTCCGAACACCGCCGAGACCCCGAAGCTGCGCCCGGCGCCTGGCGGCCAGGTCACGGTCGTGGGCTGGACGCGCGTGAACGCCACTGGTGACGCAGCGGTCGTCGCGCACTCCTCGACCCGGGCGGTGTCCAGCGCCACGGTCGCGCCCACTCTCGACTACCCGCTCTACGGGGGGTTCCTGGACCTCGAGCACACCTCACCCAAGCCGGCGCACCCGCTTGTCAAGGCAGAGCTGCCCTCGCTCGGCAACGGACCGCACTTCTTCTACGGCCTGCAGTGGTGGTTCTTCGCGTGTCTGGCCGTGTTCGGATTCGGCTACCTCGCCTATGACGAGCGCCGCAAGCGGCTCTCGGGAGAGCCGGACGACGACCCCGACGACGAGCCCGCCGAACCCGAGACCTCCCGCAGCTGAGTCAGAGGGCGCGCAGCATCCCGCCGTCGACCGGAAGCATCGCCCCGGTCACGAACGACGCAGCCGGCGACAGCAGGAAGGCCGCTGCGCGGCCGAACTCGTCGGGGCGGCCGTACCTCCGCAGCGGGATCGCCTTGCAGTTGGCCTGCTTGGCGGCTGCGGCGTCACCGGTCTGCTCGTCCAGCCACCGGACCCGGTCGGTCTCCACCCGGCCCGGCATCAGCCCGTTCACGCGCACACCCTCGGGTCCCAGCTCGTCGGCGAGCGTCTTGGCCACCATCGCGAGTCCGGGCCGAAGGCCGTTGGAGATCGCCAGCCCGGCGATCGGCTGCTTGACCGACGAGGACAGCACGAACGCGAGTGCTCCGCCGTGGGCGAGTGCTCGTCCGATCTCGCGGCCGAGGCGCAGACCGCCGAGGAACACCGAGGCGATGGCCTGGTCCCAGGCGTCGTCGCCCACGTCCAGCGTCCCGCCCGCCGCCGGCCCACCGACGGAGATGAGCGCGCCGTCGAGCCGGTTGTACGTCGAGCGCGCGGCGTCGAGCAGCAGGCCCGGGGTCTGCGGGTCTGCGTTGTCAGCCACCACCGCGGTCGCCCGGTCGGGCCCCAGGGCCTCGACTGCGGCGTCCAGGCTCTCGCGGGTGCGTCCGGAGAGGACCACGCTGGCTCCGTCCGCGACCAGCGCCTCCGCCGTGGCGCGCCCCAGCCCGCCCGAGCCTCCGGTGACGATGTAGACGCGCTCCGCAAGACCCAAGTCCATGCTGTGCTCCTTCGGCTCCGTCGGTCAGGCGCTGCTCACTGCGAACTGGGTCTCGTACAGGTCGGCGTACAGGCCACCCTCGGCGAGCAGGCCGGCATGGGTTCCTGACTGTACGACGCGGCCGTCGGAGACCACCAGGATCAGGTCGGCGTTGCGGATCGTGGAGAGCCGGTGGGCGATCACCAGCGATGTCCGACCCTCCAGCGCCTGGTCGAGCGCGCGTTGGACCGCCACCTCGGACTCCGAGTCCAGGTGGGCGGTGGCCTCGTCGAGCACCACGACCGAGGGAGCCTTCAGCAGCAGCCGGGCGATCGCCAGCCTCTGCCGCTCACCGCCCGACAGCCGGTAGCCGCGGTCCCCCACCACGGTGTCCAGCCCGTCCGGGAGATCGGCGACCAGCGCCTCAATCTGCGCGGCACGCAGCGCCCACCAGATCTCCTCGTCGTCGGCATCGGGGCGCGCATAGTGCAGGTTGGCCCGGATGGTGTCGTGGAACATGTGCGCGTCCTGGGTCACGTAGCCGACGGTGTCCTCCAGCGACTGCAGGCTCACCTGGCGTACGTCGTGCCCGCCGACCCGCACCGCGCCGGACGTCACGTCGTAGAGCCGGGCGACCAGATGCGTCATCGTGGTCTTGCCGGCACCGGACGGTCCGACGAGGGCGACCATCTGCCCGGGCTCGACGCTGAAGGAGACGTCACGCAGCACCAGTCCGGTGTCCCGGGACTCCAGCCGGGTCACCGTCTCCAGACTGGCCAGCGACACCTCGTCGGCGCGCGGGTAGCGGAAGGCGACGTGGTCGAACTCGATCCGGGTCGCTGTGTGCGGCAGGTCGACGGCGTCCTGCCGCTCCTGGATCATCGAGGGCAGGTCGAGCACCTCGAAGACGCGCTCGAAGCTCACCAGCGCGGTCATCACGTCGATGCGGACGTTGGACAGACCCTGCAGCGGCCCGAGCAGCCGCAGCAGCAGGGTCGCCAGTGCGATCAGAGTGCCGACCGTCAGCACGTGCCGGATCGCCAGGGTGCCGCCCACGCCGTACACCACCGCGGTGGCCAGCGCCGGCACGAGCATCAGGCTGGCGCCGAACACGCGGGTCACCACGGAGATCCGTACGCCAAGATCGCGCACCACGGCTGCCTTCTCGCCGAAGCTCCGGTCCTCCTCGTCGCGGCGGCCGAAGAGCTTGAGCAGCATGGCGCCGCCGACGTTGAACCGCTCGGTCATCGAGTTGCCGAGCTCGGCGTTGCCCTGCATCTGCGCCCTGGTCAGTCCGGCGAGCCGGCTGCCGACCATCCGGGAGGCGAGCAGAAGCAGCGGGAACATCAGCACGCAGAGCAGGGTCACCTGCCAGCTGAGCGCGAGCATCGCGGCACCGACCACGACCACACTGACCAGGTTCGACACCGTGCTGGACAGCGTCGAGGTGAACGCCCGCTGGGCGCCGATCACGTCGTTGTTGAGCCGCGAGACGAGCGCCCCGGTCTGGGTGCGGGTGAAGAACGCCAGCGACATCCGTTGCACATGCGCGAACACCGTCGTCCGCAGGTCGTAGATCAGGCCCTCGCCGATCCGTGACGACAGCCACCCGCTGGCCAGCGACAGCGCCGCGTCGAACACGGCCACTGCGGCCATCGCCAACGCCAGCCACAGCACCAGGCTCGCGTCGTCGCCGCGGATGCCGTCGTCGACGATGTGCTTGATCAGCAGAGGGTTCACCACCACCAGGCACGCGTCCACGACGGTGACCACCAGGAACACCCCGATCAGCCTCCGGTGCGGCCAGGCGAAGCCGGCGACACGGCGCACGGTGTCGGCCGCGAGCTTCTGGCTGGTCACGCTGCGGTCCGCGCGCATCGCGTGCCAGACACCGGCGGAGTGCATCGACACTGCGTCGCCTCCTTCCCCGGCCCGGCCGGCTCATTCCCCCATCAACGACGCCAGCTCGCGGAAGCGGCGTACCTGTGCCTCACGCTCGGCCCGACGCTGGCTGTCGAGGTCGAGCCTGGCCGCGCTCTGGAGCAGCGCCTTGGTCTGCGTCACCGCGCCGTACAGCGGAGCTGTCAGCGCGGAGACCAGGTCGGCGACCGCGCCGTCCAGCTCCTCGGCCGGCACCACTGCAGTCGCGAGCCCGATCTCCCGCGCTTCCGCGGCGTCCACCCAGCGGGTGGTGGCGCAGATCTCCAGCGCACGCGAGTAGCCAACAAGCTCGACCAGCGGCTTTGTTCCCGTCAGGTCCGGGACCAGTCCGTAGATCGGCTCGCGCATCGAGAAGCGGGCGTCGTCGGAGAGCACCCGCAGGTCGCAGGAGAGGGCGAGCTGGAAGCCGGCCCCGACGGCGGCACCGCGGACTGCGGCGATCGACACGATCTCGGGCCGCCGCAGCCAGGTGAAGCCCTCCTGGTAGCCGGCCAAGGTCTCGGCGAGCTCGGGGTCGGGCATGTCGAGCATGTTCATCATCGGCGTCTCGCCCGGCAGTCCCCCACCGCCCAGCATCCGCCGGTCCAGTCCGGAGGAGAACGTGTCCCCGTCTCCACGGACCACCACGACCCGCACCGACGGACTCAGGGAGGCGCCCACCAGCCGCAACGCGAGCCAGGTCGACGGCGACTGGGAGTTCTTGGTCTCCGGCCTGCTCAGCGTGACCGTGGCGACCAGACCGTTCTCCTCGAACCGCAGCCCGCCACGCTCGAGCACTTCCGGATCGACATGCACGTTGTCCATGAGCAGGAGCCTAGAGGGCTGGACCGGGCGCGGCGTCAGATCACGCCCAGTGCGAGCATCGCGTCGGCGACTCTGACGAAGCCGGCGATGTTCGCACCGACGACGTAGTTGCCGGGCGCGCCGTACTCCTCGGCCGTTGCGGCGCACGAGTCGTGGATGCCGTTCATGATGTCCGCGAGCCGCTGCTCGGTGTGGTCGAAGCCCCACGAGTCGCGGGAGGCGTTCTGCTGCATCTCCAGCGCGCTGGTCGCGACGCCGCCGGCGTTGGCCGCCTTCCCCGGCGCGAACAGCACACCGGCCGCCTGGAGTGCCTTGCTCGCCTCCGGGGTGGTGGGCATGTTCGCGCCCTCGACGACCGCCTCGCAGCCGTTGTGGATCAGCGTCTTGGCGTGGCGGGCGTCCAGCTCGTTCTGGGTCGCCGACGGGATCGCCAGCTGGCACGGGACGTCCCACACGGTGCCGTCGGCCACGTAGCGCGCGGGGGCACCCCGACGTTCGACGTAGTCGCTGACGCGTCCGCGCTCGACCTCCTTGACCTGCTTGAGCAGCTCGAGGTCGATCCCGGCCGTGTCGACCACGTAACCGGACGAGTCCGAGCAGGCGACCACGGTGCCACCGAGAGCATGCACTTTCTCGATCGCATAGATGGCCACGTTGCCCGAGCCCGAGACGACCACCTTCTTGCCGTCCAAGGACTCGCCCCGGGTCTCCATCATCCGGTGCGCGAAGAAGGTCGCGCCGTAGCCGGTTGCCTCGGGTCGCACCTGCGAGCCGCCCCAGGAGAGACCCTTGCCGGTGAGTACCCCGGACTCGTAGCGGTTGGTGATGCGCTTGTACTGCCCGAACAGGTATCCGATCTCCCGACCGCCGACGCCGATGTCACCCGCCGGGACGTCGGTGTACTCACCCAGATGCCGGTAGAGCTCGGTCATCAACGACTGGCAGAAGCGCATCACCTCGCCGTCCGAGCGATCCTTCGGGTCGAAGTCCGATCCGCCCTTCCCGCCGCCGATCGGCATGCCCGTCAGGGCGTTCTTGAAGATCTGCTCGAAGCCCAGGAACTTCACGATGCCCAGGTACACCGACGGGTGGAAGCGCAGGCCTCCCTTGTACGGGCCGAGGGCGGAGTTGAACTCCACGCGGAAGCCTCGGTTGATGCGCACCGTGCCGTTGTCGTCGGTCCAGGGTACGCGGAAGATGATCTGCCGCTCCGGCTCGCAGATCCGAGCGACCACGCAGGCGTCGACGTACTCCGGGCGCTTGGCGACGACGGGAGCGATGGAGTCGAAGACCTCGCGGACGGCCTGGTGGAACTCCCTCTCCCCGGGGTTGCGCCGCAGCACCTCGTCGTAGAGCGACTCCATCTTGTCCACTGCTGCTGAGTGGGTCACGCCCGTTGCCTTTCGTCGTCGTCTTCGGCCGACCTCATGCTAGGGCGACCAGGTCGGCGTAGTCCGCGCCCCACAGGTCCTCTACCCCGTCCGGCAGGATCAGCACCCGGTCCGGTTCCAAGGCGGCGACCGCACCCTCGTCGTGGGTGACCAGCACGATCGCCCCTCGGTACCTGCGGATGGCGCCGAGCACCTCCGCCCGAGACGCCGGGTCGAGGTTGTTGGTGGGCTCGTCGAGCAGCAGCACGTTGGCGCTGGAGACCACGAGGATCGCCAGAGCCAACCGCGTCTTCTCCCCGCCGGACAGCACGCGGGCCGGCTTGGTGGCGTCGTCGCCGGAGAACAGGAAGGACCCCAGCACGCTGCGCGCCTCGGTGTCGGTCAGGTCAGGGGCGGCGGTGCGCAGGTTGTCCAGGACGGTGCGCGACGTGTCGAGGGTCTCGTGCTCCTGCGCGTAGTAGCCGACCTTGAGCCCGTGCCCGGCCCGGACCTCCCCGGTGTCGGGTACGTCGATACCGCTGAGGATCCGCAGCAGGGTCGTCTTGCCGGCCCCGTTCAGGCCGAGGATCACCACCCGGCTTCCCTTGTCGATCGCGAGGTCGACGTCGGTGAACACCTCCAGGGAGCCGTAGGACTTGGACAGCTCCGCGGCCGTCAGAGGCGTCTTGCCGCAAGGCGCAGGGGCAGGGAACCGGATCTTCGCCACCCGGTCCTTGCCGCGCTCGGCCTCGACACCGTCGAGCAGCCGCTCGGCGCGCTTCATCATCGACTGGGCGGCCTGGGCCTTGGTGGCCTTGGCGCGCATCTTGTTCGCCTGGTCCATCAGCGTGCTGGCCTTGCGCTCCGCGTTGAGCCGCTCCCGCTTGCGCCGGCGTTCGTCGGTCTCCCGCTGCGCGAGATAGGCGCTCCACCCCATGTTGTACACGTCGATCTCGGCCCGGTTGGCGTCCAGGTGCAGCACCCGGGTGACACACGCCTCGAGGAGCCCCACGTCGTGGCTGATCACCACCAGCCCGCCCTTGTAGGAACGCAGGAAGTCGCGAAGCCACACGATGGAGTCCGCGTCGAGATGGTTCGTCGGTTCGTCGAGCAGCAGGGTGTCGGCACCCGAGAACAGGATCCTGGCCAGCTCGACGCGACGACGCTGGCCGCCGGACAGCGTGGCCAGCGGCTGGTCCAGGACGCGCTGGGCGATCCCCAGGCTGGAGGCGATCTGGCGTGCCTCGGCTTCTGCGGCGTACCCCCCGCCGGCGTGCAGCTGGGCGTCGGCATGGGCGTAGCGACGCATGCCACGGTCGCGACGTTCCTCGTCCTCGGAGGCCATCTCCGACTCGGCGGTCCGCAGCGTGCGCACGACCTCGTCGAGTCCTCGTGCGGACAGGATGCGGTCCAGGGCCGCCACCTGCAGGTCGCCGGTGCGCGGGTCCTGCGGAAGGTAGCCGATCTGACCGGTGCTGCTCACCGAGCCGGAAGCCGGCAGGGCCTCACCGGCGATGATGCGGGTCAGGGTGGTCTTGCCGGCGCCGTTGCGGCCGACCAGCCCCACCTTGTCGCCGTCGGCGACCCGGAACGTGACGTGGTCCATCAGCAGGCGTGCGCCCGCGCGGACCTCGAGCTGGGAGACGGTGATCATGACGGAGCTTTCGACGGATCTGGCAAGGGAACGGGCGGCTGGTGAGCCCGGCTAGTCCGCGGTCCGTGTCATACCGCTAGTGTACCGAGCCAGCGCCCGTCTCCGGCTCGTGCCCACGTGAGGAGTAGCCACATGTCCAGCAGCACCCCGCTTCCGCTGTACCAGCGCCGCCCGTTGGTGCTCGCCGACCTGGTGCCCGCCAGCTTCGCCGCCGACGTGGTGCTGGTGGTCTGCGGAGCGGCGCTGACCGGACTCGTCGCCCAGATCGCGATCCCGGTGGCCGGCTCGCCGGTCCCCGTCACCGGCCAGACGTTCGGGGCGCTCGTGGTCGGTGCCGCGCTGGGCTGGCGGCGGGCCGCTGTCTCGATGGGCCTGTACCTGCTCGCGGGCATGGCCGGGGTCCCGTGGTACGCCGAGCACTCGAGTGGGATGCCCGCGACGCTGGGCTACATCATCGGCTTCGTGGCGGCGGGCGCACTCGTCGGCGCGCTCGCAAGACGCGGCGGCGACCGCCGCCCCCTGGTCACGATCGGCACGATGATCGCCGGCAACCTGGTGATCTACGCGTTCGGACTGACCTGGCTGATGGGCGACCTGCACATCTCCTTGGCGTCCGCATGGCAGATCGGCATGAAGAACTACCTGCTCGGCGACGCCCTGAAGATCCTGCTCGCGGCGGGCTGCCTGCCGGGTGCCTGGCGGCTCGTGGAGATGCTCCGCAACCACTGACACTCGAATCTCCGTCTCTTCGACGGGGTAATGCCCGTAGGCACCATCCCGCGTCCAGACCCGTGCCTCCGGGCATTACCGCGGTGCTGAGCCACCTTCGGAGTCGTCCGGCCAGAGGGCGTCGCAACACTCGTTGACCAGCGGCTGTCAGCGGGGCCTTGCCCGTCTCTAGCCCGGCAGACGGATCCTGACCGAGCGGCCGTCGGCGACGGCCTGGTCGAGCACCGACCGCCGCGGGTCGGGCACCGGAAGCCAAGGCTCGCACCGTACGGCGTCCAGGTGCACGAGCCGCGGGTCGGCCAGCACTGCCTCGACCGCGGCGCGGTCGCCCCCGCAGACCAGCGCCTCGGGGTGTGCCGGCAGAAGGATCCGGGCAGCATGATCGGCGGCCGCGGCGTAGGCGGCGCGGGCCTGGTTGTCGCGCCGCCGGGCGAAGCGCTGCTGGCTCTGTCCGCCGGCCTTGGTGCGGCCCTGTACGTGTCGCCGGCCGATCTTGGACTCCGTGACCTCCGCGCCGTCGACCGCGGCCACGGCGAACCCGCCCTTGCGGACCAGCAGCAGCCCCCACCGGCAGGGCTGCATCGAAGAGGCAGCGAACGCGGCAGGGTCCGCGGGTCCGTCGTAGTCCCTGCCGAACGGCAACGACACGTCGGCGATCTCACCGTCGGCGCCGGTTCCCCGGAGCCGGCCGTCGTCCACCAGGAAGCCGGTCTCGCCGTGCCGGACCGAGAAGTTCCGCCACCAGCCGGCCACGCGCTCGGGCGGCACCAGCACGGTGCGCAAGGTCAGACGTTGAAGCCGAGGGCCCGGAGCATCTCGCGGCCGTCGTCGGTGATCTTGTCCGGACCCCAAGGCGGCATCCAGACCCAGTTGATCGTCACGTCGTTGACCAGGCCTTCGAGCGCCTGCTCGGTCTGGTCGGTGATCACGTCGGTCAACGGACAGGCGGCCGACGTCAGCGTCATGTCCAGCACGACGTTCGTGCCCTCGTCGAGGTGGACTCCGTAGACGAGGCCCAGGTCGACGACGTTGATCCCGAGCTCCGGGTCGACGACGTCCTTCATCGCCTCCGTGACGTCGTCGACGGTCAGCGTCGCGGTACCGCCTCCGGCTCCGCTGGCCTCTGGCACCTCGGGCAGGTCGGAGGGTGCTTCGGTCATGACTGCTCCTCTCGGGTCTCGGCGGGGGTCTCGACAGGCTCGACCGGCGAGGAGTCGACCGACGAGGCCACTATCTGTGCCGTCGCGTCCTTCCACGCCATCCAGGACAGCAGCGCGCACTTCACACGTGCCGGGAACTTGGCGACGCCGGCGAACGCGATGCCGTCCTCCAGGGTCTCCTCGTCGGGCTCGACGTTCCCGCGCCCCTGCATCAGCGCGAGGAACTCGTCGTGCACCGCCATCGCCTGCTCCAGCGGCTTGCCGAT
Source organism: Nocardioidaceae bacterium (assembly GCA_035690495.1). Classification (GTDB taxonomy): domain Bacteria; phylum Actinomycetota; class Actinomycetes; order Propionibacteriales; family Nocardioidaceae; genus DASSKK01. The sequence goes on from DASSKK010000030.1 coordinate 34,133, forward strand.
GACCAGGTCGGTCATCACCGACGTCGCCGCCTGGCTGATCGAGCAGCCCTCGGCGTCGTACGACACGTCCTCGACGACGGCATCCTGTGCCGTGCCCGACAGGTGCACGCGCACGGTGACCTCGTCGCCGCAGGTCGGGTTCACGTGGTGCACCTCGGCCTCGTACGGCTCCCGCAGGCCCTGATGGTGCGGGTTCTTGTAGTGGTCCAAGATGATCTCTTGGTAGAGCGAGTCCAGGTTCTGGGTCGTCATCGGTCTACTCCGAAGTACTTCTTGGTGTATTCCAGCCCGTCGACCAATGCGTCGATCTCGGCCGGCGTGGTGTAGAGGTACGACGACGCGCGCGTCGAGCTCTGCACGCCGAATCGCTTGTGCGCGGGCTTGGCGCAGTGGTGTCCGGCGCGGACGGCGATGCCACGGCTGTCCAGTACCTGGGCCACGTCGTGCGGATGGATCCCGTCGAGCTCGAAGGAGATCGCTCCGCCGCGTTCGCGCGCCTCGCGCGGCCCGAGCACGGTGAGCCCGGACACCGTCGACAGCCCTTCGAGGGCGTACGCCGTGATCGCCTCCTCGTGCGCCCGCACCCGGTCCATGCCGATCGACGCCAGGTAGTCCACCGCGGCGCCGAGCCCGACGGCCTCCACGATCGGGGGGGTGCCTGCCTCGAACTTGTGCGGGATCGGAGCGTACGTCGAGCCCTCCATCGCCACCGTCTCGATCATCTCGCCCCCGCCGAGGAACGGCGGCAGGGCGTCGAGCAGTTCCGCGCGGCCCCACAGCACGCCGATGCCGGTCGGGCCGGTGACCTTGTGGCCGGTGAAGCCCAGGAAGTCGGCCCCGGATGCGACCACGTCGACGGGCATCTGCGGCACGGCCTGCGCCGCGTCCACCACCACGATCGCTCCCACCTGGTGCGCGCGGTCGGCGAGCATCCGCACCGGGTTGATCGTGCCGAGCATGTTCGAGACCCAGGTGAGCGCGACGACCTTGGTCCGCTCGTTGATCAGCTCGTCGATGTTGGACAGGTCCAGATGCCCGTCGTCGGTGAGGCCGAACCATCGCAGCGTCGCGCCGGTGCGCTGCGCCAGCAGCTGCCAGGGAACGATGTTGGAGTGGTGCTCCATCTCGGTGATGAGAATTTCGCTGCTCTCGTCGACCTTCAGATTGCCCCCCTTGCCGCCGACCCCGCCGGTCGAGCTCGTCGAGACCCCGCCCCAGGCGAGCGTGTTCGCCACCAGGTTCAGTCCCTCCGACACGTTCTTGGTGAACACCACCTCGTCGCGCGAGGGCGCGTTGAGGAACCCCGCCACCGTGTCGCGTGCCGCCTCGTAGGCCTCGGTGGACTCCGCACCGAGCTGATGCATCGCCCTGGCGATGTTCGCGTTGTGCCGCTCCAGGTGGTCGACCATCGCGTCGATGACCACCTGCGGCTTCTGCGAGGTGTTCGCGCTGTCGAGGTAGACCAGTGGCTGCCCGTCCGCGAGCACACGGGAGAGGATCGGGAAGTCCTTGCGGATCACGTCGAGATCCGGCAGCAGCCCTTCCATGTCAATCTCCCTTCGCGTGTTGGTGTGGCGGGTCAGACGGTGGCGTTGACGTACTTGTCGTACCCAGTGGCTTCGAGCTGCTCGGCGAGCTCGGGCCCGCCCTCCTCGGCGATGCGCCCGTCGACGAACACGTGCACGAAGTCCGGAGTGATGTAGCGCAGGATCCGTGTGTAGTGGGTGATCAGCAGCACGCCGCGGTCGCCCTGCTCGCAGTAGCGGTTCACACCCTCGGAGACGACCTTCAGCGCGTCGATGTCCAGACCGGAGTCGGTCTCGTCGAGGATCGCGACCTTCGGGTTGAGCAGCTCGAGCTGGACGATCTCGTGGCGCTTCTTCTCACCTCCGGAGAACCCCTCGTTGACCGAGCGCTGCGCGAACGCGGTGTCCATCCGCAGCCGCCCCATCGCGTCGTTCAAGTCCTTGACCCAGGTGCGCAGCTTGGGCGACTCGCCCTCGATGGCGGTCTTCGCGGTGCGCAGGAAGTTCGACACCGACACTCCCGGGACCTCGACGGGGTACTGCATGGCGAGGAACATCCCGGCCCGGGCGCGCTCGTCCGGCCGCATCGCGAGCACGTCGGCGCCGTCGAGGGTCACCGACCCGCCGGTGACGGTGTACTTCGGGTGGCCGGCGATCGAGTACGCCAGCGTCGACTTCCCGGACCCGTTCGGCCCCATGATCGCGTGGGTCTGGCCGCCCTCGATGGTCAGGTCGACCCCCTTGAGGATCTGCTTGGGGCCCTCCCCCGAAGCCCCGGTGTCGACACTGACCTGCAGGTCGCGGATCTCCAGCGTGCTCATCGTCTTCTCTCCTTGATGTTCAAGTCGTGTTGCTCGATATGGTTCGCGGCCGTGGTCAGTATGGCGACTTCACGTCCACCAGCACGTCGCCGCCCTCCAGCTTCACCGGGTAGATCGGCACTGCCTCGGTCGCCGGTGGACCGATCGGCTTTCCAGTGCGCATGTCGAAGCGCGACCCATGCAGCCAGCACTCGATCTCGGTGCCTTCGTAGTCGCCTTCGGAGAGCGGGATGGCTGCGTGCGAGCACTCGTCGTAGATCGCGTAGAAGTCCCTCCCGTCGCGCGCCACTGCGACCGGAGTCCCCTCGATGTCCACCGCGATCGCCCCGTTCTGCGGGACCTCGTCGACGGCGCACGCGCGTACATAGCTCACGAGGCCGCCACTACCGGACCGACGTTCTTGGTGAGCTCTGCCTCGACGGTCTCCAGCAGCCGCTCCTCGATCGCCGGCACCCCGATCCGGCGGATGATGCCGGCGAAGAAGCCGTGTACGACGAGCCGGCGGGCCTCGTCCTCGGCGATGCCGCGCGACTGCAGGTAGAACAGCTGCTCGTCGTCGAACCTGCCGGTGGTCGAGGCGTGTCCGGCCCCCTCGATCTCGCCGGTCTCGATCTCGAGGTTCGGCACCGAGTCGGCCTGGCAGCCGTCGGTGAGCACCAGGTTCCGGTTGGACTCGTAGGTCTCGATGCCCTCGGCGACCTTGCGGATCAGCACGTCGCCGATCCACACCGCGTGAGCGCCCTCGCCCTGCAGCGCACCCTTGTAGTCCACGTTGCTCTTGGTCTTCGGGGCATTGTGGTCGATGAACAGCCGGTGCTCGAGGTGCTGCTGCGCGTCCGCGAAGTACAGACCGAGCATCTCGACCTCCCCGCCCGGGCCGTCGTAGGCCACCGAGGCGTTCATCCGGACCAGGTCGCCCCCGAAGGAGACCGCAACGTGCCTCAGCGACGCGTCCCGGCCGATCCGCGCGTGGTGGTGCGTGTGGTGGACCGCGTCGTCGGCCCAGTCGATGACCGTGACCACCGTCAGCTGCGCGCCGTCCCCGACGACGATCTCGACGTTCTCGGCCAGCGTCGCCGATCCCTCGTAGCGCAGCACGATCGTCGCGGTGCTGTGCGTGCCGACGTGGAGCACGGCGTGTGCGGCTGAGGCAGCCTCGGTGCCGGTCCCGGTGAGAGTGAGGATCGTCGGCTGCTCGAGCTCGGTGTCGGCAGGCACGGTGACGGCCCAGATGGAGCCCGCGTGGTTCCACGCGCGTGCGCTGACCCGGTCGTTGGGCACGTAGCCGCTCATCCCGCGCAGATCCGAGTCCGACTCGAGTGTCTCGAGCGTCACTCCCTCCGGCACGTCGGCGTCGACCCGGACGGTCTGCCCCGAGAGGTCGGCGTCCTTGTGCAGGTCGCGCAGGCGCTTCAGCGGCGTGAACCGCCAGACCTCCTCGCGGCCGGTCGGCACCTCGAAGAAGTCGGCGTCGAACGAGCCCTCCGGATGCAGGTGGCTGGCCACCTTCGTCTCCAGAGCGTCCGCCACATTCGGCGTAGCAACCTTGTCAGTAACAGTCACATCTCGTCTTTCAGGTCGTTCCGGGTGGCGCACAGTGAGGCGTCCGGGGTGCGGGTCTCTGCGGGGAGCGTCAAGGGCCTGGCCGCGGCGCCCGCAGCGTCAGCCGACCGATCGCCGTACTGCCGGGCGACGCGCCGCCCAAGCGACCGCAGAGATCTGCACGCCGGCCGCCGGCCAGCCAATGCGTCACCCGACGGCCCCCTCCATCTGGAGCTCGATCAGCCGGTTCAGCTCCAGGGCGTACTCCATCGGCAGCTCCTTGGCGATCGGCTCGATGAACCCGCGCACGATCATCGCCATCGCCTCGTCCTCCTCCATGCCGCGCGACATCAGGTAGAAGAGCTGGTCGTCGCTGACCTTGGAGACGGTCGCCTCGTGCGCCATCGACACGTCGTCCTCGCGCACGTCGACGTACGGGTAGGTGTCCGAGCGGCTGATCTGGTCCACGAGCAGCGCGTCGCACTTGACGATGCTCGCCGAGTGGTGGGCGCCCTCATCGACCTGGACCAGCCCGCGGTACGACGTACGCCCGCCTCCGCGAGCGACCGACTTGGAGATGATCGAGCTCGACGTGTGCGGTGCGGAGTGCACCATCTTGGCGCCGGCGTCCTGGTGCTGGCCCTCGCCTGCGAACGCCACCGAGAGCGTCTCACCGCGGGCGTGCTCACCCATCAGGTAGACGGCGGGGTACTTCATCGTCACCTTGGAGCCGATGTTGCCGTCCACCCACTCCATGGTCGCGCCCGCCTCGCACGTGGCGCGCTTGGTCACCAGGTTGTAGACGTTGTTCGACCAGTTCTGGATGGTGGTGTACCGGCAGCGGGCACCCTTCTTGACGATGATCTCGACCACCGCGGAGTGCAGGGAGTCGGTGCTGTAGATCGGCGCGGTGCAGCCCTCGACGTAGTGCACGTAGGCGTCCTCGTCGACGATGATCAGGGTCCGCTCGAACTGACCCATGTTCTCGGTGTTGATCCGGAAGTAGGCCTGCAGCGGGATGTCGACGTGCACGCCCTTCGGCACGTAGATGAACGAGCCACCCGACCACACCGAGGTGTTCAGCGCGGCGAACTTGTTGTCACCGACCGGGATGACGGTGCCGAAGTACTCCTTGAAGATGTCCTCGTGCTCGCGCAGCGCGGTGTCGGTGTCGAGGAAGAGGACGCCCTGCTCCTCGAGGTCCTCGCGGATCTTGTGGTAGACGACCTCGGACTCGTACTGCGCCGCGACACCGGACACGAGGCGCTGCTTCTCGGCCTCGGGGATGCCGAGCTTGTCGTAGGTGTTCTTGATGTCGTCGGGCAGGTCTTCCCAGCTGGTCGCCTGCTTCTCCGTGGAGCGCACGAAGTACTTGATGTTGTCGAAGTCGATCGTGTCGAGCTCGCCGCCCCACGTGGGCATGGGCTTGCGGTGGAAGAGCTTGAGGCCCTTGAGCCGCAGGTCGAGCATCCACTGCGGCTCGCTCGTCTTCGACGAGATGTCGCGCACGACCGCCTCGTTGAGACCGCGCTGCGCGGTCGCGCCGGCGGTGTCGGGGTCCGCCCAGCCGAACTCGTACCGCCCGATGCCCTTGAGCTCGGGGTTGAGTTCTTCGATGCTGGTCATACCGTCTCCTTCGTTGTCGTCCCGGTGGTCGAGGGGCGAGCGGGTCGCGCCTCGGAACCGGTGGTCGGGATGCAGGTCGTGCAGACACCGTCGCCGTGGGCGATGGTGGCGAGGCGCTGGACGTGGCTGTCGAGGACCCGGCTGATCGCCTCGGTCTCCGCCTCGCACAACACCGGGAACTCGTGGGCCACGTGCGAGACCGGGCAGTGCTGCTGGCACAGCTGCTCGCCCAGCGGCAGCGTCCGGACCGACGCGGCGTAGCCGTGGCCGGTGAACACCTCGGCGAGGACCTCGGCCCTGCTCAGGTCCGGGTTCGCCCGGGCGATGCCCGCGAACTCCCCCTCGATGAAGCCGGCTCGGCGCTCGGCGAAGGCGCGCACCGCGTCA
>DASSKK010000031.1:0-6735 GCA_035690495.1 Nocardioidaceae bacterium
GCGCCCACACCATCGTGTACGGCAGCGTCGTGGAACCCATGTCGCCAGCCAGCAGCGCCGTCGAGCCCACACCCGAGGCCGTGAGCACGTCGCGGACCGCTTGCAGGTAGGTCGTCCCCGACGCCACCACGTAGGTGTCGCCGATGTCATCCTGCAACAGGTGGCACAGGTCGTAGCCCGTCACGCTGTACGTGATCGGGTCCTCGCCGCGCTTCTCGTCCGGCGTCGTCATCACGAACACGCCCTGGTCGAAGCGGACCGTGTTCACGCCGTCGCTGACCGTCATCCACGGCCGCACCCGGTCCTTGCCCCACACCAGCTCGCGGGTGATCTTCAGCGAACAGTCGCCGGCCACCTGCGCGAACGAGTCGTGCGTGATCGAGCCGCCGTCGAAGTCGTCGGAGATGTCCGCGACGAACGTGTTGGACGTGTCCAGCAGGTCCAGCCCCGCCGCGAACTCCACGTTGTCGGCGGTCAGCAGCGCCCGAACGGCATCCGCGTTCAGCCCGCCACGCGCGAGGTTCTGCATCACACGGCCTGCGAGTGGCTGACCTGCTGAAGGTTCAGCGTGAACTTGCCCTCGCCGCGCCGATCCGGGTACAGATCCTCATCCGGCTGCACCGACGAGTACACCCCGAACCACTTACGGCCCACATCGTCACGGACACACATCGTCTCCCCGACATGCGCCTCCAGCCACGCCACCTGCGCCGGGGTCACCTTGTCCAGCGACCACGACGCCGACATGTCCACGCCACCCGTGCGCACCGCCCGACGCCGGTTGTTCGCCATCGCCCGCACACTCAGGCCCGTGCTCGTCTGCGGCTGCGTCTGCGTCACGTACTCGAACGCCACGAAGTCGGTGGAGTCCGAGGCGAGGTTCAAGAAGAACGCCGCCAGCGCGACCGTCGAGCCCGGGTTCGTGGTCTGCGAGGTCAGAATCGGCATCAGCGACCCCGCTTCCGGTGGACCGTCTGCGTGTTCCTGGGAATCGAACGGATCTCGGCCTTGATGTCGGCCAGCTCGCCGCGCAGAGACGCCACACCGCGCTCAGCGCCGTGCTCCACCCGCTGCCCCAGGTTCGCCACCCTCGCCTCCAGCCGGTTCATCGTCGCCGTCGCATGGTCGATGAGCCGGTTCTGGTGCTGGATCTGGCCCTGCAACACCGCCTGCTGCTGCCCGTACACCGTCTGCGTCGCGTACGCCGCGACCTGAGCCGCAGCAGCCGCACGGGCGTTCCACAGCGTGTTGATGTTGTCCACCGCCGACTGCCCGGCCGCTGCGAGCTCCTGCGCGAACCCCACGTCACCCGAGGCCGCCAACTGGCTGAACAAGTCCTTGTTCAGGCCCTCGCTCGCCAACGTCTTGAGCGCGTCGTTCATCTCCTGCGCGCGCTTCGTGTCGTCGGCCAGCGTGTCCTTGAACGCCGAAAGCGCGTCCGTGGTCCGGGTCACCGGCTGCGACAGGTTGTCCACCTGCGCCTGAAGGCTCGCAACCGTCTGCTCCACCTTCGACGCCTGCGCCGCGTTCGCCAGCCGCGTCAACAGATCCCCGCCGCCGGACTGCAACGACGACAGGTGAGCCTTCGCCGCGTTCAACTGGTCCGTCGCCGCAGCCAGCGCCGGGCTGTTCTGCACGGTCGGCGTGAACGTCGTGGACTGGCCGCCCTGGCCGAACGGATTGGTCAGGAAGTTGCCCGCCACCTGCCCGCTGTAGTTCGCCATCGTCGACTGCAACTGGCTCATCAGCGAAGTCAGGTCCGAGAGGTGCTGCGCCAGCCGGTCATGCCGCGTCGTCGCCCGGTCGATCGCCCGGTTGTCCGCGTCGATCCTGCGCGCGTGCTCCAGCATCCCCTTCGACGCGTGCTGCATCGCCTTCGTCCACTCGCCGCCAGCCTGCTTCACCTGCTGCCGGAACGACGTGATCTGGTCGCGCACCGCCGCCGTCACCGGGTTGTGCGGCTGCAAACCCAGCGCCGACGACATGTCCATGCCGCCGATACCCCGCAGCGCAGTCAACTGGTCCATGAGCGGCTGGCGGCGCGCCTGGCGAAGCTCCTGCCGGAGCTGCTGAACCTGCACCCGGTCGATACGCCGAGTGAGGCCCTCCACCTTGCCCTTGCCCTGCTTGGCAAGCTCACGGAGCAACTGCCGGAGCTGCTGCTCGAGCTGGAGCATGTTCAGGCGCTGGTCAGTGGTCAAAGGCGCGCCCACGACGCCGCCACCAGCGAAGCCCGGAAGGTAGCCGTACCGCGACCTCAAGAAGTCCCAGTCGCTGCGCACGACCTCCTGCGGCAACACCACCTCGCCGCGGTGCACGACGCCGGCGGGCTCGTACTTTCCGCCCGGGCCCGTGTAGCCACCGGAGGAGAATCGGCCACCGCCGAGCGCGGGACGCTCGGAGTAGGTGCTGCCCGCCGTCCCGTAGACCGCAGTGACGTGGAACGACTTGTCGGCGATCTTCATCAGATTCAGGCGCCGGATCTCGGCCTCGGCAGCAGCCGCATCCGCCTCGATCTTCGTCGTGCGCTTCGGCGGGATCTCAAGGAGTCTCCGCACGTAATGCCGTGCCTGCTTCTCGGTCGCCCCGAACGCGATCGCCTGCTCGTGGAGCCCCTTCTTTGCTGACCGGAACGCGCCCTTGGCGTTCTTCTGCTTGTCACTGAGGTCGTTCCATGCGGACGCGATCCCGAGCAGGGCGGACATGTTCGCGCGCCCCGCTGCGGTAGTGATGTCGAGAGTCTTGCCGTTGTCCTTCAGCGACTGACGCGCGTCATCGAGGGCAGCCTGGTAGTTGATCGCCGCCGACTGCGAACGAATGTTCTCCTCGCGCAACGCCCTCATCGCGTCAACGCTGTTGTTCACTTCGTCGGCGAACCGCGAGAACGCCTGAGTTGCAGTCTCAGTGCTGCGAGGCGTGTTGTCGAGTTGCCGCTCCAGGTCCTTGATCGCGCGCTGGGCCTCCTGGACGTCGGAAGCGCCGAACACGCCCTCCCATCCGTTCTTCTGGCCCTGGATGGTGAACGCGGTCTTCCACCAGGAGTCGGTTGCCGACTTCAGGTCTTGAAGCTTCTGCTTCGCGGCCTCGACCAACTGGGCCTGCTGCTCATAGCTCGCGCTCTGGCTGCCGATCGCTTCCTTGGCGCGGTCAATGGCCTGACTCAGGTCGTCGTTGGCATGAACGAAGTCCATCGTCAAGCCGACCGCGCCACCGATCGCCGCGCCCCACGGGCCAGCCATCGCCCCCATCATCGCGAACATCGCCGTGTGTGACAGACCGGCCTTCTCGTCCAGGTCCGTCATTGACAGAGCCATCGCGCCGATACCGACGGCAGCGGCCTTCGCGCCCAGCGCCGCCTTGCTTCCGGAGCCGCTGACCTTCATCAGCATTCCGACGAGCGCAGAGCCGTTGGCCACCTTGTACAGCGCCACGGCGCGAGAGATGGCCGCCATGCCCGCGGCCGCCGAGACGAGCACCGGGCCAGCAGGCGATGATGCGACCGCTGCGAGGGCATTGGCCAGCGCCTCAATGACCGGCAGTACGGCCTGGCCCACAGGCGCGGCGGCTTCGGTCAGCGCCACCAGCGCATGAGCAATGGCACCAAGGGCGTGCAGCGCGGCCGGGCCAGACTCACGCACATAGTCGACGAAGTGCTGGAACCCCTCCGACGAGTTCAGTCCCTGCGTCCACTGCCGGAACGCCTCGGACATCCGCAGCATCCCGGACGTGAAATCGTCTGCGAGCGGAGAGAACGCCACGACCATGTTGGTGATGCCCTCGACCACGTTGCCGAGGGTCTGGCCCATCGCGGTAAGCGTCGGCCCGGCAGTCCGGTTCAGGAAGTCGAAGAAGTCTCGCCACCGGGCGTCATTCAGGTTGTCGCCCGCAGACCGCACAAGGTCGCCCATGGTGGTCGAGATGGTGCTGATGATCTGCGCCGCCTCGGGCGCAAGTTGCATCAGCTCGTGGATCCCGTCCGTCACGCCGGGGAACAGGCCCGCCTGAGCCACGTCCTGCAGCTTCTGCAACTCAGGACGGAGGCCCTGCAAGGTGAGGACGAACTCTTGACCAGCAGGCCCGAGCGCACCCATCGTCTGCCGCAGCTTCTCGAAGTGCGCGTCGGTCGGTGCGATCTGGTAATCGTTGAGCGCTTCGAGCGCGTCCCCGACTCCCTGAAACGCCAGCACCGCGACACCGGCCGCGCCGACCGCCAGCCCGAGCTGTGTCGTCAGACCAGCGATCGCCGGAACAGCAGCAGCACCCAGAGGCACCATGGCGGGCGCCAGGGCCAGCCCTGTTTGGACGAGCGTCGCCATGCGAGAGTCGGCGGACTCCAGCTCGTGGGCGAAGCCTTTGGCGGCAGCCCCAGCGGTCGTCAGTCCTCGAACGAAGGGGCTTACGTCGGCGTCAACGGTCACTGCCACGCGGCGCTCGACCATCCGGCCACCTCCGTTCTACTGACAGCGGATGCCCGCGCGGCGTACCGTCACGGGCATGAATGGGGTAGACATCACGAAGAAGCGCGGCCTTGAGCCGGTGCCGCTCATCACCGTCGGGGCGGTGCTTCTGTTCGTCGCTGGAATCCTGCTCGCCGCCGGGCCGGAAACCGTCTTCCCGGGCATCATGCTGAGCATCGTCGGCGGCGCCACGTTCCTAGTTGGCACCATCGCCCAAGGCATCCGCGTCGGGCTGCGGGACCGCTAGCGGCGTTCCCGCCGCTTAGCCTTCTGCTCCTCGACCTCGACCGGCAGCAGCGGCCTCAAATACACGTGCCGCCCATCACCGGGCCGAGGAACGATCGGCGGCGCGTCCCGGAGCGACTTACTCGCCTTCTCGTCGTTCCTGGCGATCACTCGGCCCATGACGTCCTGGCCCTTGCAGACCTCGCAGAACCGCTCCTCAAACGTGAACCGATTTGCCTCAGGGTCGGCCAGGATCGACGAATGCAGGTTGCAGCCGGGACACCTCTCGGCCTCGTAGCGCGCCAAACCCTCCGCGCGAAGGCGCGTGGTCTCATCCCACTCGGGCTCTAGTTGCCGCGTCACCGACCGGACCAACCGCCCGGCGTCGTCGTACTCGTAGACCGTCTCCCACGACGGCTCCCACCCAAGGAACCGCTTCGGAGAGACTCGCCAGTCGCGGGCTACTTGGAGTTGCTCGCGCTCCTCCGGTCGGCGCGCCAAGCGAGCCGCGATTTTCCCAGGTCCACCACCTGCTCATGCATCCGCACGACCATGGAGGCGGCGTTACGCAGATGAGCGGGAGCGCCGTTGACGGACACGAACTCCCACCACTCATCGGAAGCGGGCTCGCCGTCGTACTTGCTGATCCACAGGTGCAGGTCGTTCACCAGCGCGTCGATGTCGCAGAAGGCAAAGGGCTTCACCCCAGAGCCTGCGCCGACTCCCGCATGGCGGACGTCTCGCGCGAACCCTGCCGGGTCGTCGTCCTCGTCGCGCGGCGGATGCTCAGCGACCCACAAGCGCCACTCCCCGGACGGCTTGCCCTGCAAAGTGAGCCGGACCGTGTGCTGCTGCATCCGCTCCCGGATCTCGTCGGACGCCCGAGCCGCCGCTTCCGCCTGCTCCTCGGCCTCCTTGAGCCGCCGCTTCAGGTCAGCGTTCGGCGACTCACCAGAGCGGCGCGGACGCCTCGGCGCGTCCTCGTCGACCTGCTGGGCTTCCTCAAGCGCGGCGCGCAGATCGATGACCTTCTGCTCGGCCTCGAACAGCGCCTTGTCGGCGGCCTCCAACTCGGCGGCCAGCTTCGTGGACACGCACACGTCCGCCGGATACTCCGCCAGTCCCACATCGGGGGAGGACTTCAGTTCAGACAGCTTCGACACGGGTGGCTCCTCAGGCTGGTGTGGCTGGTCGGCCGGTGATGGAAAGCGGAGGCGGGCGACCAGCCAGGCACCCGCCTCCGCGTCTTTGGATCAGGCCCCGACAGTCGCGTAGATCGGCGGCTCGACGTACTCCGACTCCTGCGTCACCTGCTCGATCGCGAACTCGTCGTCACCGGAGGGAACCTCCCACTGGTAGCCGGTGCGCAGGTGGTCCAGCCGCACCCGGTCGTTCGCAGCGAACGTCTCGCCGTCGGCCTCGGCAGGCGCGGAGTAGATCCACACCTCAGTGCCCTCAACCAGCAGATCCTTGACCGCGTTCGCAGTGCCGGCGTCCGCCTTCGGGTCGTGCACGTAGGTCAGGGTCGGCGACTCGAAGGTCTTGGTGCCGAGCACCTGAAGCTGCGACGACTCGCCGACGCGCTTCGGACCATTGCCCTTGTTCTGCGTCCCCGTGGGCGCGAACCCGCCCAGGAAGTACATGGTCGCGGCGGTGCCGGCGGCAAAATCAGTCGCCAAAGACGGGGCTGCCGGGTCAGCCGGGGCGGTAGTGAGGATCATGATCTTCCGCTTGCCGCCGGACGTGACCGCCTCGGGGTATGTGACGCTCATGCTGAGCCCTCCTCAGGCTTCGAGGCGGCCTCGCCGCCGTTGCTGGGTTCCTGCTTCGCCGCCGTCTTCTTGGCGGTCGCCTTCTTGGTCGGCTTGCGCGCCTCCTCGCGGGACTCGCGCAGGCTCACACGTCGAATCGACATCGGGTCCTCCTACAGGACGTTGAAGCGGTCGGATGCGTAGAACAGCGGGCCCCCGTCGGGCCGCGTCCAGGTCTCATCGCGGAACACGGTGATCGGCGCGCTCGGGACAGACAACCGGATCCGGTAGTCCCGGCCACC
>DASSKK010000032.1:0-78776 GCA_035690495.1 Nocardioidaceae bacterium
AGGTCGGCCCAATGCGCGGCCGCCGCCAGCAGGCGCGCCTCGAACAGGTCAGCGTTCGAGCGGCAGTCGGTGGCGAACCCGAGCAGACCCTCGCGGTCCAAGCCGTCGATGCCGGCGGCAGCACCCTGCCCGACACCGTCGCCTTCGGGACCGTTCTCGATCATACGTTCACTGTAGATGAGGCCACCGACACAACCGTGACAGCGACGTCTCGGCCGCGTCAGGAGGCGGCAGGGTCGTGTCTGGGACTGCATCAGGTGCCTGAGGACACAACTCTGCAGACGAGCCGACTCGACAGATGGTCGACGGCTCGACCGACGAAGGTTCCTGGAGTCAGTGGGGCATTCGGCGTATCACGGCTCACCCCATCGTGGGAGGCCCCGAAGCGTGGCCATTCCTAGCGTGGCTGACGACCCGGCTCCGTCGTGGACCCGGGGTCATCCAGCGAGGAAGGGCGCTGACATGAAGAGACAAGGGGCTACTTCGATCCGAGTCGTGCCGAGGGCACGCCAACGCACGCTGGCCTGGGGGGCGAGCCTTGCCCTCGTCGGGGGGCTGGTGGGCTTCATTCCCGTGGCCGCGCATGCCGCCACCACCACCCTGCAGGTGAATAATGGCGTGGCCTGCTCGGACGCAACCACCAATTCGGCGGCGACTCCATACTGCACGATCGGTGCCGCCGCGAAGAAGGCGGTCTCCGGCGAGACCGTGCAAGTGGCAGCGGGCACGTACCCCGAGCAGGTCGACGCGAAGACAGGCGGCGTCATCTTCAGCGGACCCCCTGGCGCCGTCGTCGACGGAAGCCCCTCGCTGCGAACGTGCCTTGACCCCATGGGCAACCCCACCCCCTGCCCCACCCTCAGCTACGGCTTCCACGTGACCGGCACGGGCGTCCGGGTCAGCGGATTCACCGTGCAGAACCAGACGGTCGCCGGTGTCAGCGTCGACAACACGACCGGCGTCACGATCACGCACTTGATCGCGCAGGACGGGAACTACGGCATCCTCGTCAAGCAAGCTCCGCAAGATTCGCAAGATTCGGGAAACAAGGTCGACTATGTGCACGCCACCAACAACGCCTCCTACGGGGTGAAACTAGACGGTTCCCGTGGAACCGACGTGACTCATTCCGAGACCGATCACAACAAGAAGGCCGGCATTGCCGTTCTGGGCGGCTCCGGGAACACTGTCGAACAGAACACCTCCCACGACAACGACGGCACGACGCCGTGTGCCACCGGGCGATGCTCCCCCGGAATCGACATCAACAACAACGCATCCGACGTCACGGTGCAGCGCAACGTCCTCTACGGCAACAACGACTCGGGCATTCAGGTGTACGGCGGCTCAACCAACGTCACAGTCAAGCGCAATCTCGCCCACGACAACGGCGATCATGGCATCGACATCAGCCAAGCGAGCAGCGCGACGGTCATCTCGAATACGGTCGTTCACAACTTTTCGTCTGGCATCAACGTCGAAGAGAGTCAAGCTGGAGCCGGATCGAAGGGGACCCTGCACGACAACATAGCCATGGGAAACGCGTACGGCATCGACCCAACCACAGGCAACCAATATGTCGGCGATATCAGAGTCGACACGGCGTCCACTCAGACAGGAACATCCCTCGACAATGATCTGGTCTATCAAAGCAGCCGGCCGGTCGTCGAGTGGAGCGGCACGAACTACGACACGCTGAAGGAGCTCTCTGACAAGCAGAGCCAGGAGAAGACTGGCCTTCAGGTTGATCCCAAGCTCGACGGATCCTACGCGCCCATGTCCGGGTCACCTGCGATTGACGCGGCGGACGGGGCGGTGCCTACGAACGACACCGACCTGCACAGTAATCCGATGGACGGACCGCCGGACATCGGTGCGATCGAGGGTGGGACCGTGGCCCCTTCCAATCAGGCGCCGAAGGCGACACTATCGGCGGACCCGGCATCTGTCAGCACGAATACCCCCGTGATCCTCACCGCCACAGGCAACGACACCGACGGCAAAGTCGTCAGCTACACCTTCGACTGCAACATTGCGGATAGCACCGGCGGGACACCACAGTCGGCACCCACCACCACGTGCACGTACGCGACGGCGGGCAGCTACACCGCGTCGGTGACTGTCACCGACGACGGGACGCCGCCGTTGAGCTCATCAGCGACCACGCCAGTCACGGTGACTGCAGCCACTCCGCCTCCCAGCGGCGGTGGCGGCGGTGGCAGCACCCCGCCGCCCAGCGGCGGCGGTGGCGGTGGCGGCGGCGGTGGCGGCACACCTCCGCCCACCACGACCCCACCACCCACGACGACACCTCCGCCCACGACGGAACTGGCGCCGACCGCGCTGCTGCTCGGCGGGCGCGTCCGGCAGGGTGAGCGGTTCCGGCTCGACGCCAGCGGCTCGCACGGCAACGGCGCCGCGATCGACAGCTACTCCTTCGGCTGCGGCAAACGAGTGATCGGCCCCAAGACCAGCCCGCACGCGAGCTGCCGGTTCAGGTACCGCGGCATCCACCGGGTGTGGCTCATGGTCACCGACGTCAACGGAATGACCGCCGTCGACTGGGCTCGGGTCCGGGTCACCCGCGGCCGGCCTCCGGTGGCCAGGTTGAACCTGTCGCAGGTCCGGCCCGACGTGATCCGTGCCTCCGCGCGGGGATCACACGGCAGCAAGGTCTCGCCGCTGGTGGCGGTCAAGCTCCGCTGCGGCAACGGCCACGCGACCGGGTGGATGCGGCACCACCGCACCACGACCTGCCGTTACCACCACCCCGGCCTCTACAAGGTCACCGCGATCGCGCTCAACACCTTCGGGATCCGGGACCGGCAAGTGGGCTACGTGCGGGTACGCCGTTAGCTCGCCTCGGCCGGCCGCACCTGCGGCCGGCCGAACAACAAGGACAACTCAACGCGGACTCAAGGCAGGGAGAACCCATGTTGGACACCGCCGTGGCCACCATCTCGATCCTGGTCACGGCGGTGTGCCTGCGCCTGCTGCTGCCGTGGCTGCGTGTCACCCCGCGGCTGCTGGCCGTGCCCAACGACCGCTCCTCCCACATCGACCCCACCCCGACCGCCGGAGGGCTGGCCGTCGTGGCCGGCCTGTTCGCCGGCGTCGTGGCCGGCGAGCAGCTGACCGGCGACGCCACGGCGTACTGGCTGCTGATCCCGCTCGGGGCCCTGGCCGGCCTCGGGATGTGGGACGACTGGGTGGACCTGTCGGTGCGTCTGCGGCTGGTCGTGCAGGCGCTGGTCGGGGCGGCCAGCGTCACCGGCCTGCTGCTGACGAGCCACAGCGGCGTGCTGGTGCTCGTGCTCGGGATCGCGGTCGGCAGCTTCTGGTTCGCCGGCTACACCAACGCGTTCAACTTCATGGACGGCATCAACGGCATCTCGGCGATCCACGCGGGGCTCGCGGGCGTCTGGTTCACGGCGCTGGGGATCGGCTTCCACCACGACGGCATCACGGTGGCCGGGATCGCCCTGGCCGCCTCGTCGCTGACGTTCCTGCCGTGGAACCTGCCGCACGCGAAGGTCTTCATGGGCAACGTCGGCAGCTACGTGCTCGGCTCTGCCATCGCGCTGGTCGTCCTCGACGCCGTGCTGCACGGCGTTCCGGTGCTGCTGTGCGTGGCGCCGACGCTGGTCTACCTGCTCGACACCGGGCTGACTCTGGTGCGCCGGGTCAACGACGGCTACTCGTGGCACGCGGCGCATCGCGAGCACGTCTACCAGCGGCTGGTGCAGCTCGGGTTGCCGCATGCGCCGGTCGCCTGGTTCGCGGCCGCGATGTCGACGGCCGCGGTGATCGGGTGTACGGCGGTGACGATGGGCCGCGCCTATCTCGGGGCGGCGCTGCTCATGGCCGCCGCCGCGGCCTACCTGGCCGCGCCGGCGGTGGCCGCGACCGCGACGTCCACGGGCTCGACCACGAGCGGGTCGCAGCGGGCGTTGACGCACTCACCGGTGGTCAGGTCGAACTCGAAGTTGTGGCCCAAGCAGCGCAGCACGCCACCGGAGACCACCGCGGTCTCCGACAGGTCCTCACCGGAGTGAGGGCAGTAGCGGCTGACCCGGGCACGCCGCTCGCCGAGCTGCAGCTCGAACGTCTCGTAGGGATCACGCGCGGCCTCGAACTCCTCCACCGCCCGCAGTGCGGCCAGGTCGGCGTGCTTGAGGAAGCCCATCAGGTAGTCGTTGTAGTGATCGGGCTCGCGTCGCGCGGAGAACCGCAGGGAGAGCATCAGCTCCTCCCAGCGGGTCCGGCCGGACACCAGCCCCTCGACCCAGCGTGAGTCGATCCGCAGCCGGTAGTCGGCGTGCCCGTCCCCCCCGTCGAGGTTCACGGTGATCTGATCGGGGCCGACGACGACGTCCCAGCAACCGCCCGCAGGGCCGGACACCTCGAAGCGCAGGGTCAGCCCGATCCTGGCCAAGAAGTACGCCGAGAGCGATCCGAGCGACTCGAAGTGCTGCTTGAACAGCTCGGCGAGCCCGGAGTCGGCGGCCGGTTCCGGGTGGGAGGCGATGATCGCGTCGAGCTGGGGGCGCCGGCGCGCGGCGTACTCCTCGAGATAGCGGCGCCGACGCTCTACCGGCGCGTCCAGGTCGAAGCCCTCCCAGTGCGCGTCGCGGGTGACGGACAGGTCGGGCAGCGCGAGGCGGTCGCCGGGCAGCAGGTAGGCGCTGCGCTGGCGGGGCAGGTACTGCTCGAGCCAGGCCAGCGACTCTGCCTGGTCGGGGAAGATGCCCTCCCGGTCCAGCCGGGAGTTGTGCTCGAACAGGTCGTCGCCGAGGAAGCACGGCGGTCCGGCGTACGGCAGCACCATCCGCGGTGCGGCCGAGCGCACCAGCCGGGTGACCGCCTTGAACTTGCCGACCCGCTTCATCGCGTTCAGCCGCGCGCGGTCGGCGTCGTCGTACTCGTAGCAGACCGGGTGCCAGCTCGCGCCCGACATCTGCACGAACATCGTGTCGATCGGGCCGCCGACCTCGCTCATCGCCCGGCGCACCTGCGCCAGCGAGATCCGGGCGTCGTTGGTGTGCATCACACTGTGTCCGCCGACATGGATCAGCACTCCGGCGTCATGGCGCATCGGGCACTGCTCGGGGATGACGGTCAGCCAGTCGTCGCCTCCGTTGCCGAGCGGGTAGCGCTCCCACGCGTCGAGGGCGACCACACGATCCCGCCCGGCCGCACGCAGCCTGCGCTCGAGGATCGGCGAGGGGTACCGCGGCACCACGATCGGGACATGCGCCGGCAGACCTGCGATCAGGTCGAGATCCAGGTGGTCGAGGTGCTCGTGCGAGACCGTGACCACGTCGACGTCGAGGACGTCGGGGCGGTGCATGTGCGCGTTGTCGGGGAACGGGAACCACGAACCCAGGAACGCCCCGCCGGTCATCCACGGGTCGGCGAGCAACCGGACACCGGGTGCGTCGATCCGCAGCCCGGCGTGTCCGAGCGCAGTCACAGTGGGCGGGGTGGCGGGGGATTCACGCAGCGGAGTGGCGGGGGATTCACGCAGCGGGGTGGCGGGGGAATCACGCAGTACGTCGTGTGCATGCATGGCCGAAGTCCACCGAACCTGGGACGTGCAGGTATCCCACAGCCGGACGACGCCGACTACGCGTAACGGATGAGGACGACTGGTGACGTTCTAGTGGCGCGCGAACCAGTCGGCGAACACCCGCTGAAGCGGCGGCGAGTCGACCAGGGTCGGGTCGGAGTGCCCCTGGTTGCCCCAGCCGTGCGCGTAGTCCATCACCGGGTGCGGGACGTGCTTGGCCCACACCTGCAGGATCCGGCGCTCCTGCGCCGGCGTGGGCAGCGTGTAGTAGGTGCTCGACACGTTCTCCTGCCCGAACGCCTGGTAGACCGGCACGATCGCGGAGCGAGGGATGCCGGCATGCCGTGCGGCGCGGTACTTCTCCACGATCTTGTGGTACTTGCAGCCGCCGCTCCCGACCGAGCACGGGTAAGGGTCGAGCCCGACCAGGTCCACGTGGGTGCGGTGCGGGCGGAACGCGCGATAGCTGTCGTCGAGCACGATGAACGACCGCTGCCGGCCGTGGGTGACGCGACGGACGTAGTCCGCCCGGCTGGCCAGCGCCGCCGGCCCGCCCGGGCAGTCGCCGATGTGCGGCTCGTCGGAGAGGAAGTAGCCGAACACCTTGCGGTACTTGGCCAGCTTGCGGACCGTCCTGCGGAAGGCCGCGTCGGCCGGGGTGGGGCACTTCTCGCCGACGTACACCAGCCCCTTCACGCCACGTGGCAGCTGACGGACCGCCCACGGGCTGCCGTGGATGTCGAACAGGTCGAACCCGAGGCGCTTCGGCTTGTGGGACCCCTCGAGATGGCTGAGGTAGTGCCAGGTGCGGGTTCGGGTGCCCGCCGAGGCTTCAGCCCCGGGCAGCGCCGCCAGGGCGAGCAAGGCGGGTACGGCGAGCAGCAGGGCGGACAGTGCGAGGGATGCCAGGGCGGGGCGGAGGGAAGAGCGCAGGGCGGGGCGTCTCACGAGACTCACGGGCGAATCCTTGTCTGGCCCCCCAGACATCACGCCGGGTCTTCCCGGCACAGCGGGTGAGTCTGCCGAACCCGCTCCCGCTCGTCCAGACCAGGACGGCGCCGGCCTAGACCGGGTCTGCCTTCCCGGGCCGCGGACGCTGGATGGGGACTTGGCGGCCCTCGGCTGCCCCGATCTCGGTGATCCCGAGCGCTCTCGCCGCGGCGACCAGCGCCAGGGTCGAGTGCAGGTTGGCTCGCTTGAGCAGGTTCTGAACGTGGGTGCGCACGGTGTTCGTGGAGATGAAGAGCCGGGCGGCCACCTCCGAGCGGGTCATCCCGGCAACCAGGCAGCGCAGCACCTCCATCTCGCGGACCGACAGGTCGTCGACGAAGCTGTGCTCGCGTGCGGCCGGGGCCCGGGACGCGTCGACGAGCGTGGAGATCACCGAACGCAGATGCTCGGGCTGCATGTAGAGATGGCCGTGGACCACCTCGTTGATCGCGGCGAGCAGGATCGTGAAGTCGCCGTCCTTGGTGACCCATGCCTCGGCCCCGCACTGGAAGGCGTCCACCAGCAGCGCAGGGTCGTAGGTCGCCGAGACCACCACGACGTGCGGCCGGGGCACCATGTGCTCGAGCTCTGGCAGCAGGTCGAGACCGCACTCACCGGCCAGGTCGTAGTCGAGCAGGACGATGTCGGGCCGGTGCTTGTTGACCATCGCCTTCGCAGCGCCCAACGAGAACGCCATCTGCACGTCGCCGACGCTCTCCTCGGAGCTCAGGCGCATGGCGAGCACCTCGGCGAACACCCGGTGGTCGTCGACGAGCAGCACCGACACCTGCCGAGACTCCACAGGACTGGTGCTCATCGCACACCACCCCCACCCTCCCCGGGTCCGTGCTCCGCCCCCGCCGGCGCCCCCCAAATGCTCCCTGCAACCCCGCGTGCTCGAGGTGGTCACATTCTCACCCCGTCGAATCTGTCGCGCCAATCGCCCGTACGGACGCGGCCGGTTACGTCATTTGGATGAGACCGCCGGCACCGGACCGCCCTACCCTCGCCAGATGGCAGCAGGGCCATTGTGTCGGGGCGCCCTGGCACGCACCGCGACCATCGTCGGGAGTCTGGCGGGGGCCCTCTCGATAGTGGTGCTGCCCGGGTCCGCGGCCTCGGCCGCGTCTGTCACCGCCTTCTACGTCGACAAGACCGTCGCGGGCTGCTCCGACTCCGGGCCGGGCACGTCGAGCACGCCGTACTGCACGATCGCCAAAGGCGTCTCCTCGCTCACGCCCGGCGTGACGCTCTACATCGGCAACGGCACCTATGCCGAGACCGTCAAGCCGCCCTCGGGCAGCTCCTCCGACCGGGTGACGGTCACCAGCTGGCCGGGGCGGCACCCCGTGGTGGGGGCGGGAGTCGGCAACGGGGTGAGCCTGTCGTCGAAGAGCTATGTGACGGTCTCCGGGCTGGTCGTGTCCGAGTCGATCGGCGCGGGCATCCAGGTCAGCGGCGGGAGCTTCGTCACGCTGAGCGGGAACGAGGTCATGGGTGCCGGCTCGCCGGTGCGCGGAGAGACCGGAGTCGGGATCAACCTGAAGGGCACCACCGACTCGCTGGTGACCGGCAACTACCTGCACGACAACAGCGACAGCGGGATCTACCTGTCCAGCGGCGCCACTCGGGACACCGTCTCCGACAACGTGTCGACGGCCAACGCCCGTGGGTGGCAGCGCGGCGCGAACGGCATCGACGTGATCAGCCCGGGCAACCTGGTGCTGCGCAACAAGACGTTCTCCAACGAGGACTCCGGGATCCAGTTCTACACCGGCGGCAACAACAACACCGCGATGCTCAACGTCAGCTACAACAACGGCGACCACGGCATCGACGACCTGAACGTCACGGGCGGCCGGCTGATCGGCAACACGATCTTCCACAACTGCACCAGCGGGATCAACGTGGAGGGCACCTCCGGCAACTACGTGGTGGAGAACAACGTCGCGGTCGACAATGCCGTCTATCCCGCCTATGCCGGGATCTCGTGCAACCGACGCAACGGCAACATCGGCATCTGGGACTCGGCTCCGCCCACGACCACCGTCGACCACAACCTGGTGTGGCTGTCCAAACCAGGGACGATGTACACCTTCGGCACCCGGTTCAGCTCGCTGGCCGCGATGCAGGCCGCGACCGGGCAGGAGGCGTACGGCGTACAGGCAGACCCGAAGTTCGCGAACGCCTCCGCGTGGAACCTGGAGCTCACTGCCGGATCTCCGGCCATCGACCGCGGCGACTCGGCGGCGCCGAGCGAGTCGGCCACCGACATCCTCGGCTCCCCACGCGTCGACGACCCGGGCACCCCGAACACGTACGCCACCGGTCCCCGCAAGTACGACGACCTAGGTGCGTTCGAGTTCCAGTCGGCGTCCCAGCCGCCCCCGCCACCGGTCTCGCAGCCGCCGACCGCCGCGCTGACCGTGACCCCGGCCTCCGGCACCGCGCCGCTGGCCGTCACCGCCGACGCCTCCGCATCCAGCGACCCGCAAGGCCAGGCGCTCACCTACACCTTCGACTTCGGCGACGGCACCACCACCGGCCCGCAGGCAGGCGCGACCGCGACCCACACGTACACGAACGCCGGCAGCTACACCGCCAAGGTCACCACCACCGACACCGACGGGCTGACCGACATCGCCCAGCAGACCGTCACCGTCACCACCGCAACGCAGCCTCCGCCACCGGCTTCGCAGCCGCCGACCTACGTGAACCGGATCGCCACGAAGTACTCCGGGACCACACACAGCAGTGGCAACATCGCGGTCTACCGGGCAGCGGGCGTCCAGGCGGGCGACCTCGTCGTGCTGACGCTGCACCTGACCGGGACGACCGCGACCGGGGCGATCACCGGCTCCGACGAAGCGGGAAACAGCTACGCGCTGGCCGAGAGCGTCGCCGACGGCTCCGGGAACCGGCTCGCGGTGCTGTCCGGGGTGGCGGTGAACCCGCTTGCCGCGGGCATGCACATCAACGTGTCCTTCCCGTCGGCGAGCAGCTACCGGCTGGTCGGCGACGAGTACGCCGGGGCGGTGGCGGTGGACCAGGTCGCGGCGGCATCCGGCAGCGGTACGACGTACTCCTCGGGAAGCACGCCGGTCACCACCGCACCCGCCGAGCTGGCCTTCGGGGCCGTCGCGATCACCGGCGGCACGACGAGCCCGGTCTGGGGCGCCGGATGGAGCGACCTCGGCAGCTACTCGCTGGGCGGCAACTACCTCGGTCGCGCCCAGCAGTTCCCCACCAGCACCGGGACGTTCTCGGCGACCGGGACGGCGACCGGCACCTGGCTGGCGGTGACGGTCACGTTCCGGCCATGACGCAGCGCGCGGGGGCCCATGCCCACAGCCTGTCTAGACCGGCAGCGCGACCCCGGTGCACCGGCCCGGAATGGGGTAATACTCGTCCTCTAAGGGTTCAGGGGCAGCGGCTCGAGCGAGGGGGCGAGGGGACCGTGGGGGAAGAGGACGACTACGCCACAGCGCGTCATACCTCGGACTCGGCCCTGGTGCGGCTGTGCCACGACCTGCGCCAGCACCTGGCCGCGGGGCTGATGCTGGCCAGGGTGCAAGAAATAGACGGCGCCGGCAGCGCGGCGGAGCGCTTCGCGCTGATCGCCGACGAGCTCACCTCCGCGGAGCAGCTCATCGCCGCCGAGCTCGACGCGATGCGCAGCCGGACCTGGATGGTCGACCTCGTCGAGCTGGTGGAGCAGTGCGTGCGCACCGTGAGGCTCACCCACGACGTGGTCGTCGCCGTCCGCGCCGCGGAGCAGACGGTCGCCTACGGCGATCCGGTCGCTCTGCGGCGCGCGGTGGGCAACGTGCTCGACAACGCTGCCCGCGCGGCCGGCGACGCGGGAGCCGTCGAGGTGAACGTCGGACCGCAGGGCGACCTCGCGTTCGTCGAGGTCGCCGACAACGGGCAGGGCTTCGGCGGCCTGGTCACGACCAGCGGGCAGGGGCTCTCGATCGTGCACCAGGCGGTGCGCTCGAACGGCGGCCGGCTGGAGATCAGCAGTGGTCCGGGTCCGGGTACCCGGGTGCGGATGCTGTGGCCCCGGGGCCCGGCACGGTCCGGGCAGTCGGAGCATGCCCAGCCGGCCCGCAGGACGAGGCCGTCCCGCACACCCCCGGCCACCACCCGGTAGGCCCCGCCCGCCATCAGAGCGCGACCGCGACCTCCGCGACCTGTCCGCGAGCGGCGGTCACCGGCTGGTCGACCGGTTGGCTCTTCGGGGCCAGGGTGCGCAGCGTCCACTCACCGGGCGCGGCGAAGAACCGGAACTCCCCGCTCTCCGAGGTGGGCACCTCCGCGGTGAACTCCCCGGTGCGGTCCAGCAGCCGGACGTACGCCGTGCCGACCGGCTCGCCGGCACGGCGTACCACACCGTGGATCACCGACTGGGTCGTCAGATCCACGCCCTCGAGGGCGACCCCGCCCTCGGGTGCTCCGCAGCCCATCAGGCCTCCCCGGCCGCGTCGCCGAGGACGACCGGCACGCCGACCAGCGAGCCGTACTCGGTCCAGGAGCCGTCGTAGTTCTTCACGTTCTGCTGGCCGAGCAGCTCGTGCAGCGCGAACCAGGTGTGCGCCGAACGCTCGCCGATCCGGCAGTAGGCGATGGTGTCCTTGCCCCAGTCGACCCCGGCGTCGGCGTAGATCTGCTTCAGCTCGTCGTCGGACTTGAACGTGCCGTCGTCGTTGGCGGCCTTGCTCCACGGCACGTTGGCCGCGGTCGGGACGTGACCCCCGCGCTGCGCGGACTCCTGCGGCAGGTGCGCCGGTGCCAGCAGCCGGCCGGCGTACTCGTCCGGGGAGCGCACGTCGACGATGTTCTTGGCACCGATGGAGGCGACGACCTCGTCGCGGAAGGCGCGGATCGACTGGTCCTGCTCGGTGGCGGTGTAGCTGGTCTGCTCGGGCTTCGGGAGCTCGTCGGTCAGCTCACGGCTGTCCAGCTCCCACTTCTTGCGGCCGCCGTCGAGCAGCTTGACGTCCTGGTGGCCGTAGAGCTTGAAGTACCAGTAGGCGTAGGCGGCGAACCAGTTGTTGTTGCCGCCGTAGAGCACGACGGTCGAGTCGTTGGACACCCCGCGGCTGGACAGCAGCGACTCGAACTGCGCCTTGTCGACGAAGTCGCGGCGGACCTGGTCCTGCAGGTCGGTGGTCCAGTCCAGCTTGACGGCGCCCTTGATGTGGCCCTTGTCGTAGGCGGTGGTGTCCTCGTCGACCTCGACGAGCACGACGTTCGGGTCGTCGAGGTGCTCGGCTGCCCAGTCGGCGGTGACGAGTGCGGTTTCACGGCTCATGGTGTGACTCTCTCTTCCGTAACGTGTGAAGGTTCGGGCTGTCTCAGCGGTCGTTCTGCAGCACGGCACGCAGGCGCACGCCGCGCAGGTACATCTCGCAGCCCAGGCAGTAGCCGAAGGCTGCGTTGAGGAACGCTGCTGCGAGCGCCAGCCCCACGGCGACCTCGCCGAGCAGGGTGACGCCGGTCGCGAAGCCGGCCAGTGCCAGCACCGCGAACGCCAGGCCGACCGCTTGCGCAAAGCGGGGCGGCCTGGCGTCCTCGAGCTCCGTGGGTGCACCCAGTCGTGGGCGGACCAGGTGCCTGAAGAGCCAGGAGTACGGCGTACGGCGTACTCCCAGCGTGGCGCCGAGCGCGAACGCCACCAGCTGGACCGCGACGAGCGCGATCGTGGCCGACGGCACGCTGGCTGCCAGCAGCAGCGCCGCCGCCAGCACGAGCGTGGTCACGGTCGCGGCGAACCGCGGCCCTCGCGGGTCGATGCCCCCCACCGGTACGACCGCGGGGTGGCCGGCGTAGGCATCACGGTGCGAGTGGCTGGTTGCAGTGGTGGACATTCGGGTCTCCTGCGCATGCAGCGGTGTCGTGGGGTCGTGACAGGTGGGAGAAAGACGCCGCGAAGCCCGGACGAACCGATGGCTCAGTGGGCCCCGGATGCGGGGCGAGGCTGTCTGATCAGCTGGCGTCTCGTCGCGACATTCGACACAGCGCCGAACGCACACGGCAGTTGTCCACTGCGCGGCGTCGGGTCAGCATGGTCGACGACATGCCTCGAGAGTAGAAGGTCAACCGCCGTGACCGGAAACCCGCGTCTCGCATCATGGACGGACGTCTCACACTGCGGGCGGCTGTGAGCGGGGACCTCATGCGGAAGGCACCGCGCGTGCGAGCGTGGCGAGGACGTCGTCCTTGCGGGGCGCGCCTGCCGCCCGCGCCACCTCGCGGCCGGTGGCGTCGAGCACCAGCGTGGTCGGGGTCCGGGTGATCCCCAGGCGGCGGACCAGGTCGAGATGCCCTTCGGCGTCCACCTCCACGTGTCTGACCCCGGGCACGACCTCGGCCACCTGCGCGAGCACCCGCCGGGTGACGCGACACGGAGCGCAGAACGCGGAGGAGAACTGCAGCAACGTCGCGCGCTCACCGAGATCGAGGCCGTCGACGAGCCGCGCGAGCACGTTCTGCTCGGGCAGATCAGGCGCAGAGGACTCCGGCTTCGGCGCGCGGTTCGCCGGCGGGATCGCACGCGTGCCGCGGAACCGGCCGTCCCGCGCGAGGCGATACAGCCCGAACCCGGTCGCCAGCACCAGCACGGCGACGAGAATCCAGACTCCTTGGCTCACAGTCGACCAACCACGGGCGTGGGCCCTCACATTCCCAGAGCGTCGAACTCGGCCGGGGTCAGCCGCCGGCGAAGGGGGGCAGCAGCTCGACGGTGTCGCCGGGGTGGACGGCGACGTCGGAAGGATCCGAGGCGCCGACGGGACGGTCGCCGACCAGCGCCGAGCAGACATCGAGCACACCGGGCAGGCCCGGCCGGTCCGGATGGAGCCCGCGGACAGCCGCCAGCACGGTCGCCAGCGTCGCGGGCTCGCCCACCTCGACGTGCTCGGAGTCGATCCCCGCAGCCGACCGGGCCGCCGCCCAGTACCTCACGGTCACCGCCACCCGGGCGCGGGAGTGGGTCGACTGGGTCGTCGCGGCCGGCTCGGAGCTCATGTCGGCTATCCTGCCACCCCATGAGCAGCCTGCTGCTGCTGACGAGCAGCACCAAACCGTCGGTGGAGGTGCTGCCTGCGCTCGCGCTGCTCGCCCACCAGGTGCGGGTGCTGCCCGCCGAGGGCTCCGCGCTGGTGGAGGCCGGCCAGCCCGACGTCGTACTCGTGGACGGGTGCGGCGACCTGGCCCGTGCCCGTGACCTGTGCCGGCTGATCCGCACCACCGGCAGCGACGCACCGGTGCTGCTGATCCTCACCGAGGGCGGTCTCTCGGTGGTGGCCGCCGACTGGGGCGCGCAGGACGTCGTGCTGGCCACCGCGGGCCCCGCCGAGGTCGAGGCGCGGCTTCGCCTCGCCGTGGCGCGGATGGCCGCCGGGGACGCCGACGACCCGGAGGCGCACCTGATCCGCTCCGGCGAGCTGGTCGTCGACGACGCGGCGTACACCGCCAAGATCGGCGGGCGCACGCTTGACCTCACCTTCAAGGAGTTCGAGCTGCTGAAGTACCTCGCCCAGCATCCCGGCCGCGTGTTCTCCCGAGAGCAGCTGCTCTCCGAGGTGTGGGGCTACGACTACTTCGGCGGGACCCGCACCGTCGACGTCCACGTGCGGCGGCTGCGCGCCAAGCTGGGCGCCGAGAACGAGACGCTGATCGGGACCGTCCGCAACGTCGGGTACCGCTTCGTGCTGCCACCTGCGCGCGAGCGTGAGACCGCCGATGCCTGAGTGACCTGAGGGCGCCGGGGCATGCACCCTAGGCTGGGCGCCATGCCGTCCCCGCCCCCCGTCCCGATGCCGACGCCGCCCGCCGTACGCCGGCTCGACGCCGACGACTGGGACGCGGGTACGACGACAGCGGTGCGGGAAGTGGTGGCGGCGGCCACCGACGCGGACGGCGCAGCGCCCCTCGACGAAGCCGCCCTGCTGGCGCTGCGGCACGGCATCGCGGGCACCCGGATGGTCGTCGCAGATGGGACGGCGAGCCCCGCAGGGTTCGCCTGGCTGCACGCCGCTGCGGTGGAGGTCGTCGTCGCCCCCACCGAGCGGGGGCGTGGGATGGGCACCGCGCTGTGCACTGCCCTGCTGGACACCCCGGACCCGGCGCCGGGGCAGCTCACCGGATGGTCGCACGGCGACCACCCCGCGGCAGCCCGGCTCGCGGAGAGGTTCGGGTTCACGCGGGCGCGTGAGCTGTGGGTGATGCGTCGCAGTCTGGACGACCTGCCGCCGGCCGAACCGCCTGCCGAAGGCGGGGGCCCCACGGTGCGCGGCTTCGAGGCGGGCCGGGACGAGGATGCGTTCCTTGCGCTGAACGCAGCCGCGTTCGCCGACCATCCGGAGCAGGGGCAGATGACCCGCGACGACCTCGACGAACGCATGTCCGAGCAGTGGTTCGACCCGGGTGGGTTCTTCGTCGCGGAGGCAGGGGGAAGGATGGTCGGCTTCCACTGGACCAAGGTCCACCCGCGCCCGTCCGGGATCGGGGAGATCTACGTCCTCGGAATCTCGCCCACGTCCCAGGGCAGCGGGCTCGGCCGGCGGCTGGCACTGGTCGGGCTGCATCATCTGGCCGCGCGGGGATGCCGGCAGGTGCTGCTGTACGTCGAGTCCGACAACCCCGCCGCGGTGGCGCTCTACAGCAGGCTGGGATTCACCCATGGCGCGTCCGACACCCACGTGCAGTACGCCCGCGACTGATCGGGTTCCGCAGATCAGGGCACGGCACCCAAGCCGGCTCCGAGGCGTACGGCGATCTCGGCGACCGCGGCACGCGCCGCATGCACGACGCCGACCTGGTTGAAGAAGCTGTGGATCAGCCCCGGGTACCGGATCAGGTGCACCTCGACCCCCACATCGGCGAGGCGTCGCGCGTACGCCTCGCCCTCGTCGCGCAGCGGGTCGAAGCCGGCGGTCGCCACCAGTGCGGGCGCGAGGGCTGAAGGGATCTTCTCGGTGAAGGCCAACGAGACCCCTGGATCGCGCGGGTCGGCCTGACCGACGTACGCACTTCGGCTCAGCTCGATGAACCGGTCGGTGAGGTAGTAGCCCTTGCCGAACATCTCGCGGCTTGAGGTGGGGTCCGCCATGTTCGTGACCGGGTAGACCAGCATCTGGAAGGCGCATGGCACGCCCGCCTCGGCCGCCTTGAGTGCCACCGCCGCGGCCAGGTACGCACCCGCCGAGTCGCCGCCGACCGCGATCCGCCGGGGGTCGATGCCGCCGACGGCGGGGCTGCCGAAGGCGACGCCGGAGGCATCCGCGAGGTCCTCGGAGTGCTCGGCCACCCACTGGTAGACCGCCCAGGCATCGTCGAGGCCGGCCGGGTAGGGGTGCTCCGGAGCGAGCCGGTAGGCGACCGAGAGCACCGGCACGTGCGCGCGCTCGGCGACCATCCGGCAGCTCGCGTCATGGCTGTCGAGGCTGCCGAAGACCATCCCGCCGCCGTGGAAGAACACCAGCAGCGGGCTCCCGGCCGCTGCTGGCACAGCCGACCGGGGCGTGTACAGGCGCGCGGGAAGTGGGCCGGCGGCCCCCGGCACGCTGAGCTCGCACACGGACCCGACCGGTTGGTGGCCGCCCACCAACCTGGCCTGGCGGTCCACGGCACGGCGGCCCTCGGCCACCGGCAGTGTCTCCGGGCCGGGGTAGCCGGCCCACCGCCGCAGTCGCAGCATCCACTGGGTCTGCGCGTCGAGCACCTGTCCGTCGCGGCCGACCGGCCGGCCTGCCGCACGCCGCAGCACCGGAGCCGGCAGCGCCATCGCCGCATGCAGCGCCAGCTCCTCCGCGCGGTCTGTCAGGGTGCGCGTCATACTCCGGAACCTACCCGCCATAACCCCGTCGAGTCGGCGCGTCTGCGCGGTCACGCCCACAGGCACCATTGCGCTCCCAGACCCAGCCCTCTCGACATGACCGCGTTCCCCGGCTCGGAAAGTGCCGGAACTGCCCTGTGGAGAACGCTCAAACCTCGCTGCGCAGGGGGCAGGGTCGTCCCATGGCACGATCACGACACGTCTGGGACCCGATCTGCGGACCTCCTCTCGGGCTGGTCCGACCGGTGTGCATCGACCCGACCGGCGAACGCGGACCGACCCGAGGTCAGGCACGCAGCAAGAGGTGGCGCCGGTTGGGCGGGGGCTGGCTGGTCCCCGCCCCGGACCTTGATGCCGACCTGCCCGAGCAGCGCATCCACGAGGCGGCGGTGCTGCTCCCGCCTGGAGGCGCCGTGACCGGCTGGGCAAGCCTGCGGCTCCAGCACGGCAACTTCTTCGACGGCCTCGCTCCCGACGGGCGAACCCGGCTGGCGGTGCCACTGGTGACCGCTCAGGGGCGACGGGCGCGCGACGGGGTGGTGTGGCTGCAGGACCGGCTTGACCCCGACGAGGTGATCCTCCGAGATGGCGTCCGCTGCACGATCGCCGAACGCGCGGTGTTCGATGCGATGCGCCGACCGCGCGACCCGGCTCGCGTCGGCGTACCGGGGAGCTTCGAGGACCTGCAAGAAGCCGTGGTCAGCATGGACATGGCCGCGGCCGCCGAGATCACCTCGGTGGGGCGCGAGTGTGCCTACCTGGCCGCGCGTGCCGGCTGGGTCGGCGTGATCGTGGCCCGGGAAGCACTCGATCTCGCGGTCGACAGCAGCCGCTCACCGCTGGAGTCGCGGGTGCGGGTGATCTGGGAGGTGAAGGCCGGCTTGCCCGCACCGCAGGTGAACCGAGCCGTCTACGACAAGGCCAGCGGAAGGTTGCTCGGGTACGCCGACCTGCTCGACGAGGAGGCCGGCCTCGTCGGCGAAGTCGACGGTGGCGAACACAGCGGAGCCCTCCGCCGCAGCCGGGACGCCGCCCGTGACGAGGACTTTCGCAACCACCAGATCGAGGTCTTCCGGGTCACCGGGGCCGATGTGCCCCATCCAGACCGGGTCGTCGGCCGACTGCTCGCGGCCCGAGCGCGCGCACGGTTCCTGCCCCCGGGTCGGCGAACCTGGACCACCGACCCACCGGACGGGTCCGACCTCGGCCTCACGCTCGACGAGATCCTTGCCGAGCGAGACCTGACGCGGGGACCGTGATCACGCGTGGACTGCCGGGGCATCGATTGTCCGGAGGCGACGCGCGGTCATGTCCGTAGGCACGCCCTTGTTCGCGGGTTGGTGCCTGAGGGCATGACCGCTGGGTCTGAGGGATGACTTTCCGGTCACGTGGCCGGAACCTGGCCCCGGATCCTCAGCAGGTGGCGAACAGCACCGGGCCGGTGGAGATGTCCGAGAGCACGCCCGCGCGGTGGGGAGCGAGCGTGAGCAGCACCTGCTGCCCGTCCGCAGTGCCCGAGACGATCCTGAACCGGTCCGCGAACGTGCCCCCCTGGCCGGGCGCCGGCCCGGAGGCGAGATCTACGCGAGGCTGGAGGTTGGCGGAAGCCTCCGCCGACGTCTCGAAGTACATCCCGACCCGGATCCGCCGCTGCTTCCCGACTCCCGAGCGCGCCATCACCAGCCCGGACAGCGGGTTGATCCCACCCGACTTCGCCACCAGGTGATCGCCCACCCGCTGCGACTCGGGATCGGCGGAGGCCATGCTCAGGTCCACGCACGCGAACGTCGAGGCCCATTGCACGGCACTGGCCGGCTGTCCGGCGAGCGCCGCGAGCGAGGACACCCCCGCCACGTCGGCCACGGAGGGCCGGTCGCCCCGCACCACCCCGGCGGCGCGAGTCACGTAGTCGGCGTCGTCGCTCATCAGCACCAGGTGCCTGTCGGGCAGCACCACCAGGTTCTGCTCGATCGGCGTGAGCGACGCGTCGATGCGAGCGACCACATCCGGGGAGCCGACCCAGGTGCCGCCCACGCCGGCGCCTGCGGAGGGCGGCGTGTACCCGAGTGTCCGCAGCCCGCGCTCGATCCCGGACAGGTCGACGTCGTCGTCGACGCGCAGCACATCCACCTGTCCTTGCCGGGACTGGCCGAGCGCCTCCCACTGCGCGTCCAGCGGGCTCACGCCGTACCGGTGCATCAAGGCGTACGTCGAACCGTGCAGCGCCGAGCCGGACGTCAGACCCCGGTCGTAGGCCCGGGTGGCGAACGCGGAAACCGCTCTATGTGACGAGGCCGCGCCCAGCGACGTACCCCCCGCAATCGCCCGCACGTCCGCCCAGTCGGTGAACGTCACGCGCAGCGTGGAGCGCGGCAGCTGCGCAAGCGCGGACTCGTAGTCGGAGCGCCGGTGCGCCGCGCGCCAGGCGAGCAGGCCCGCGACGATCAGGGCCAGCACGACGAAGGCCGCGAGAGCGGCGACACGTCGGCGGGGCACGCCGGTGAGACTAACCGGCGTGCGCGCCTCACGGCAGTTGGGCGAGGTTGCGCAGGATCCAGAAGACGACCGCGGCGGCCGCCCCGGCG
Source organism: Nocardioidaceae bacterium (assembly GCA_035690495.1). Taxonomy (GTDB): domain Bacteria; phylum Actinomycetota; class Actinomycetes; order Propionibacteriales; family Nocardioidaceae; genus DASSKK01. Next base: position 18,986 of record DASSKK010000032.1, read on the forward strand.
GCCGGGAAGGTGAGCACCCACGCCGCGACGATGTTCTGCGCGACTCCCCAGCGGACCGCGGACACACGGCGGGTGGCGCCCGAGCCCATCACCGCCGAGGTGATGATGTGGGTCGTCGAGACCGGCGCCTGGAACAGGTACGCCGTGACGTACAGCACGCTCGACCCGACCGACTCGGCGGCGAAGGCGTGCGGAGGGTCCAGCGCGATGATCCGCCGGCCGAGGGTGCGCATGATCCGCCAGCCGCCGGAGTAGGTGCCCAGGGAGATCGCGCTCGCGGCCGCTGCGATCACCCACACCGGGAGCGTGGTGTCGTTCTGCGGCTCGAACCCGGCGGTGAGCAGGGCCAGGAAGATCACGCCCATCGTCTTCTGGGCGTCCTGCAGGCCGTGCCCGAGGGCCATGGCCGCCGACGAGACGGTCTGGGCGAGGCGGAAGCCCCGCGTCACTCTGCCGGCGTTGCGGCGCCGGAAGATCCACATGATCGCCAGCATCACCGCGAACGCGAGCCCGAAGCCGACCAGCGGGGAGAGCACCATCGGGATGATGACCTTCTCGACGATCGTCGCCCAGTGGACCGCGGCGCCGGCGGCCAGCGCCGCCCCGACCAGGCCGCCGATCAGTGCGTGCGAGGAGGAGGACGGCAGCCCGAAGTACCACGTGATCAGGTTCCACACGATCGCGCCCAGCAGGGCCGCGACCACCACGATCAGGCCGGCGTTGACCTGCATCTTGTCGACGTCGATGACCTCGCTGACGGTGTGTGCGACCTTCTGCCCGAGGAACGCCCCGACGAAGTTCATCACCGCGGCCAGGGTCAGTGCGACGCGTGGCGTCAGTGCGCGGGTCGACACGGAGGTGGCGATGGCGTTGGCGGCGTCATGGAAGCCGTTGGTGTAGTCGAACGCGAGAGCGATCACGACGACCGCGATGACGATCGCGAGCGTCATGGCCTAGGACTCCTTGACCGCGATCTGCTCGACGATGTTCGCGACCCGCTCGAACGCGTCGATGGCGGCCTCCAGCGAGTCGACGACGTCCTTGAGCTTGAGGACCTCGAGGGCTTCGTACTTGCCGCCGAAGAGCTTGGCGAGGATCCGGCGGTAGGACTTGTCGCCGGCGTTCTCCAGCCGGTTGATCTCGATCCAGTACTCCTCGAGGTCGCGCATCGTGCGCAGCCGCGGCATCGCGTCGGAGGTCAGCGCCGCGCAGCGCTGGATCACCTCGACCTGGTTGGCGAGCTCCGAGGGAAGCGTCTCCACCTCGTAGAGCAGCACGAGGTCGACGGCCTCCTCCATGAAGTCCATCACGTCGTCGAGACCGGACGCGAGCGCATAGATGTCCTCGCGGTCGAACGGCGTCACGAACGTCTTGTTGACCCGCCGGATGATCTCGTGGGTGGACTCGTCGGCCTCGTGCTCGGCGTCGCGCATCTTCTGTGCGATCGCCTCACGGTCGTTGCCATCGCCGAGCATCTCCGCGAGCAGCTCTGCGCCGTGCACCAGATGCGTGGCGGACTGGGCGAACAGGTCGTAGAAGGTGGTGTCAGCAGGGCGGAGGCGCAAGGCCACGTCGAGCTCCTACAGGAGAGGGACAGACGAACCGCCACACATGCTAGGGGCAAGCGGACCGACCCGCCCAACCGAGGCCGGTTCCGACGCCTCCGAGCCGTGGCCCGGCCCGACAGGCGGCGTCAGTCGTGCCGGACCTGCTGGTGGGGGATCTTCGCCGGGTCCAGTCCGAGCAGCGTGTCGACCTCGCTCTGCGACAGTGTCTGGTCGGCCTCGCTGGCCGCGATGATCAGGTTGGTGGTCAGCTCCACCTCGGCGAGCAGCTCGGCGTCCTCGAGGGGGACGTTCAGCTGGTCGTCCATCGTGTTGCTCCCAACGTAGGCCATCGTTGCTCGTCCCCTTCACGGACCGGTCTTCTCCCCTCCATTGTGTCCGCTCGAGGGCCTCCTACCCCATAGTCATTTCGGACAAACACGAGGACACACAAGGGCCCCGACGGTCTCCCGCCGGGGCCCTCGTTGTGCTGTCGTGCTGTGAATCGGACCGCACTGATCCGATCAGAGCGGACGGACGTTCTCCGCCTGCGGACCCTTCGGGCCCTGCGTGACGTCGAACTCGACCTTCTGGTTCTCGTCCAGGGTCTTGTAGCCCTGAGACTGGATGGCCGAGTAGTGCACGAAGACGTCGTCGCCGCCGTCCTCCTGCGCGATGAAGCCGAAACCCTTCTCGGCGTTGAACCACTTGACGGTGCCCTGAGCCATGCTCGTCTACTCCTAGTGAAACGGGGCGAGGGACCGCCACCTCGGCGGCCCCGCGACAGATGCGGGTGAAACGCCGTGCCCCCTCGAAAAGCTGTGGCTCAACTCAAGAGAAAACGCCGTCGGATCACAAACTCCGCGGGCGTCGACCTGCTGGAACTTGCATCTGCTGCGCGCGAGAGCCTACCAACAACAACCCCCATTCCGATACCGGGATCCAAACGGCGCGCCAACTCGTCGCGTCATTCGGTCATTCCATCCCTTTTCGGACGGTGTACGCCGCAGACTCGCCGCCCACAGGCGGTCGGCTGGGTGTCAAGGTGCCCTCGAACCGCTAGCCTGAGCCCGGGCCTCCGGGGGGATTGCCGGAGACCGGCACCGTTTCGGCTCGAGGGGGGCTGATGGGCACAACCGTGGGCGGCAGTGCGCCCGCACGCAACCGACGGCCGCACAGGGTCGGCCGGATCGGCCGGCTCGGCACGGCCGTCGTGGCCGTGGCCACGGTCGCCGCGCTCGGCGTACTCGCCGGGACCGTGCCGAGCTCGGACCGGACCGCGATGACGGCCGCCGGGGCTTCCCACCATCGAGCGGCCGGCGTGGTGGATCTCGACGGGCATCCCGCCAGGGGACGCAAGGCCGTCGAGTCCTGCCTGACCCGCGGATTCGCGAGCAAGCGCGGGCAGGTGAGAGTGCTGTACGGCGTGTGGCAGCGCTTCGGCGAGCGCATGCACCCCACGTTGATCCTGCGCAACCGCCAAGGCCAGATCCGGCTGTGCGACGCGTTCGGCTCGGACAACCCGTCCCGGCTGCCGCTGCGGCACGCCACCTCGCACACACCGGTCAAGTTCCTGTCGGGGGGGCGCAAGGACTGGAACTGCCGAGGCAGCCACCTGCGCCGATTCACGATGACCGAGTGGCTGACCGTCGACCGGTCCGTGCGCACCGTGATGCTGCGGCTCAAGGTCGGGCAGAGGGTGGGCCCGTGGTTCGTCACCCATCCACGTCACGGGTACGCCCACGTCCAGGCCTGGATCGGGCACGCCGGTCGGCAGCGGGTGGTCGTGCAGCAGCGGGTCCTCGACAACCGCGGGCACGACGTGAACCAGCACCGCCTCCCGGCCCGCTACACGCTGCCCGGCTGCTCCGGCGGCGGCTCCGTGCAGATCCTCTGACCCGAGAACGCGGGAGCGGAGCAGGGCCGGCACCCGGCATACTGGGGGCCTCCCGGGCCTCTAGCTCAATCGGCAGAGCAGCGGACTTTTAATCCGCGGGTTGTGGGTTCGAGTCCCACGGGGCCCACGCGGTGACTCGTCGGGTCGTCCCCGGACGATCAGCTGCTGCATCTGGGTGGGCTTCGGTGTGAGAACTCCACCCAAGTGCGGCACGTGCGAGGCCGGGTATCCGTCACTCGTCCCCACGGGCCAGGAGGATGTCGAAGCGGACCCGGGACCACGCCCGGCCGCCGAGGGCACGGCCGTCGGGAGTCGCGGCGTCCGACGGCTGTCGCTCGAACGTCTTGACCAGGCTCTCGCGGACCCCGAACACCGCATCGTCGCCCAGCAGCTCGTCGCCGCGCACGAAGATGTGCGTGACCAGCCGGTGGAACCCCTCGGCGTCGACCATGAAGTGCAGGTGCGCCGCCCGCATCGGCGAGCGCCCCGTCGCGGCGAGGAGTGCACCGACCGGGCCGTCGTGCGGGATCGGGTACGGCGTGGGGGTGAGCGCCCAGAACCGGTAGCCCCCGTCCTCGTCGGTGAACAGGTGGGCCCGCCCGGCCACCCGGCCGTCGGGATACTGCACGTCGTACCGACCCGACTCGTCGGCCTCCCAGACCTCGATCCGCGCACCCGGCACCGGGGCTCCTGCGGTGTCGGTGACCGTGCCCTCGACCCAGCACGGCTCACCCGGCGCGCTGCCTGCCAGGTCCGCACCGAGCGCGACGCGAGGAGACCCCTCGACGAAGAACGGTCCGAGCACGGTCGCCTCGGTGGCCGTGACCTCCCCGGGCTCGTCGGCCCCGGCAGCGGCCGGGTCGTTGACCGTGATCGTCTGCATCGAGGCGCCGAGTACGTCGGAGAGCAGCACGAACTCCTGGCGGTGCTCGTCGGTCAGGTGGCCGACGTCGGTCAGGAACTCGATCGCCCGCTGCCACTCCGGCTCTGTGAGCCGCACCTCCCGGAGGAACGCGTGCAGATGCCTCACCAGCGCTCCCATCAGCTCGCGCACCCGGGGATCCGTCGTCGCGGAGAAGGAGCGCACGACCCGGTCGGTGAGCTCCCGCTCGCGTACGGCGCGAATGTCGGGATGGCTGGTGCTCGAGGTTTCGCGCGGAGTCACCTGGGAAGGATAGGCTCCGCATCGGAACGAGGGGGCTGGCCGCGAGGGTGAAGCCGGCGGGGAATGTTGCACAGCTGTAACCGGCGATTCGGCTGACATCACGCGGTTTGTATCGTTCCATAGGAGAAGAACGATTTTTCGATCCGTGGAGGAGCACGACGATGTGCACACACTCCCCGACGTGCCCGGACGCTCACGACGCGAACTGCTGCACGGCACACACTGTCGCCGACCACTCCGAGCAGGGCTGGTGCCGGCTCTGCAACGGCGTCATCCTCTTCGACGACGGCCTGTATCTCGACCCGGACCACGGCGTGCACCCTGTGCCGGTGGCCGGCTGAGCCCTGGCTGACCCCCACCCCGCCGGCTCACCCCAGCCACCGGGCAGTTCTCCTTTCTTCGCGTGATACCGTACGGGGGTAGGCAAGCGAAGGGAGCGCGATCGGTGAGCGAGAACGAGCCGGAAGCCGGCTACGGGTACCTGCACCGCAAGGACGACTATCTGCGACGGCTGCGCCGCATCGAGGGCCAGGCCCGCGGACTGCAGCGGATGGTCGAGGACGAGAAGTACTGCATCGACATCCTCACCCAGGTCTCTGCGATGACCAAGGCACTCCAGTCGGTCGCACTCGGCCTGCTCGACGAGCACCTGAGCCACTGTGTCGTCCGCGCCGCCGCGGCAGGAGGCCGCGAAGCCGACGAGAAGGTGCAGGAGGCCTCCGAGGCCATCGCCCGCCTGGTGCGCTCCTGACGGGATCCCGCCACACCGGACGACCGATCTCCCAGAAAGGAACCATCCATGACCACCAGCACCGCCGACTACACCGTGCGCGGGATGACCTGCAACCACTGCGTCGCCTCGGTCAGCGAGGAGGTCGGCGAGATCCCCGGCGTCACCAGCGTCGAGGTCGACCTGGAGAGCGGCCGGCTGACCGTGAGCAGCGACCGCGAGATCGCACCGGACGCCGTGCGCACCGCGGTGGAGGAGTCCGGCTACGAGCTGGCCCAAGGCTGAGACGACCGGAGCTGGGATCGAGTCCGTGGCGCGCACGAGCATCCACCCGCCGGCCGGGACCGGCCAGCAGGTCGAGCTGGCCATCGGCGGGATGACCTGCGCGTCCTGCGCGCACCGCATCGAGCGCAAGCTCAACAAGCTCGACGGGGTCAGCGCGAGCGTCAACTACGCGACCGAGAAGGCCGCTGTGCGCTACCCCGCCGGGATCGGCACCGACCTGCTGGTGCACACCGTCGAGGGGGCCGGGTACACCGCGCGGCTGCCGCAGCCCGCCACCGCACCCGAGCAGTCAGAGCCCGACCCCGCGGCCGCGTTGCTGCAACGGCTCGTCGTCTCAGCCGTGCTCAGCGTGCCGGTGATCGCGATGGCGATGGTCCCGGTGCTGCAGTTCACCTACTGGCAGTGGCTGTCGCTGACGCTGGCCGCGCCGGTGGTCGTCTGGGGGGCCGCGCCGTTCCACCGGGCGACCTGGACGAACCTGCGGCACGGCGCCACCACGATGGACACGCTGATCTCCATGGGCACGCTCGCGGCCTTCGGCTGGTCGCTGTACGCCCTGTTCCTCGGCACCGCCGGCATGCCCGGGATGACCCACGGCTTCGAGCTGACCGTGACGCGCAGTGACGGCTCGGGCAACATCTACCTCGAGGTCGCCGCGGGGGTGACCACGTTCCTGCTGGCCGGACGCTACTTCGAGGCCCGCGCCAAGCGGAGGAGCGGCGCCGCGCTGCGCGCGCTGCTCGAGCTCGGGGCCAAGGAGGTGTCGGTGCTCCGCGACGGACCTCACGGCGGGGAGCAGCGCATCGGCGTCGACCGGCTGCAGGTCGAGGACAGGTTCGTGGTCCGCCCCGGGGAGAAGATCGCCACCGACGGCGTCGTCGAGGAAGGCTCGTCGGCGATCGACGCTTCGATGCTGACCGGCGAGTCGGTGCCTGTCGAGGTCGCACCCGGCGGCCAGGTGGCCGGCGCCACCGTGAACGTCGGCGGACGGATCGTGGTCCGCGCCACCCGGGTCGGCGCCGACACCCAGCTGGCCCAGATGGCCCGGCTGGTCGAGGAGGCGCGGAGCGGCAAGGCACGGGCCCAACGGCTCGCCGACCGGGTCTCGGGGGTCTTCGTTCCGGTGGTGATCGGGCTTGCCGTGGTCACACTGGCCGTCTGGCTCCTGGTCGGCGGCGGGCCGAGCGCGGCCTTCACCGCCGCGGTGGCCGTGCTGATCGTCGCGTGCCCCTGTGCCCTGGGGCTGGCCACGCCCACCGCGCTGATGGTCGGCACCGGCCGCGGCGCCCAGCTCGGCGTGCTGATCAAGGGACCCGAGGTGCTCGAGTCGACGCGGCGCGTGGACACCGTGGTGCTCGACAAGACAGGGACCGTCACCACCGGCCGGATGAGCCTGCTCGACGTGGTCGCCGCATCCGGCGAGGAGGCCAGCGCCGACGAGGTGCTGAGGTACGCCGGCGCGCTGGAGCACGCCTCGGAGCACCCCATCGCACGGGCGATCGCCGACGCGGCGGCAGAGCGGGCCGGCGTGCTCCCCGCCGTCGCGGACTTCGCCAACATCGACGGGCTCGGCGTCTGCGGGACCGTGGACGGGCATGCCGTGCTCGTCGGCCGCCCGCGACTGCTCGCCGACCGCTCCCAGCCGCTTCCGGACGAGCTCACGTCCGCCGTCGCGCGAGCAGCCGAGCAGGGCCGCACCGCGGTCGCGGTCGGCTGGGACGGGCGCGCCCGCGGCGTACTCGTGGTCGCGGACTCGGTCAAGCCCACCTCGGCCGAGGCGGTCTCCCGGTTGCGCGGACTGGGCCTCACCCCCGTGCTGCTCACCGGAGACCACGCGGCGGTGGCGGGGGCGGTCGCCGCCGAGGTCGGCATCGATCCGGGACCGGACACGGTGATCGCGGAGGTGCTTCCGGCCGACAAGGTCGACGTGGTGGCACGACTGCAGGAGCAGGGCCGGGTGGTCGCGATGGTCGGCGACGGCGTCAACGACGCTGCGGCCCTCGCGCGCGCCGACCTCGGGCTGGCGATGGGCACCGGCACCGACGTCGCGATCGAGGCCTCGGACCTCACGCTCGTGCGCGGCGACCTGCTGGCTGTCGCCGACGCCATCCGGCTGTCCCGGCGGACGCTGGCCACCATCAAGGGCAACCTGTTCTGGGCGTTCGCCTACAACGTCGCCGCCCTGCCGCTCGCCGCGCTCGGCCTGCTCAACCCGATGCTGGCCGGTGCCGCGATGGCGTTCAGCTCGGTGTTCGTCGTCTCGAACAGCCTGCGGCTGCGCCGGTTCCGCGCCGGTTGAGCCGGCGCGTCTGCCGCCCCTCCCGGTCCGGCCGCGGCTGCTCCCCACGGGAATCTGGCTCTCCCCATGGGGAATTCCCCGTGGGGAGTGGCTGATTACCAGGGTGGCATGGTAATCGGCCGGCGGAGGTGGGGCGGGGTCAGTGGGCGAAGCGGACCTGGTCGCGGCCGCCGTTCTTGGCCTCGTACAGCGCCTCGTCCGCGAGGCGGAGCAGCTCGCTGCCGGCCTCCGCGTGCGCGTCGACCAGCACCCCGCCGAGACTGACCGTCACATAGCGGCGCGCGTCGTCGTACGCCTGCGTCGCCTCGCGGATCCGGGCGACCAGCGACTCGGCGACCACGGCGCGGGCCTTGCGGTCGGCATGCGGCAGGAGTACGGCGAACTCGTCGCCTCCGAGCCTGGCGACCAGGTCGGTGTCGCGCAGCCTGGTCCGCAGCAGCGTCGCCACGCGGGTGAGCAGCTCGTCGCCCGCCGCGTGGCCCAGCGTGTCGTTGACCTCCTTGAAGTGGTCCAGGTCGAGCATCAGCAGAGCCCCGCGCGCGCCGTACCTCCGGCAGTCGTCGAGGTGGCGTTGCAGCTCGATGTCGAAACAGCGTCGGTTGGCCAGCCCGGTGAGCGGGTCGTGGTCGGCCAGGTGGGCGAGCTGGCGTTCGTAGCGGTAGCGCTCCGACACGTCGACCAGGTGGGCCAGCACCAGGCCGTCGTGGGCCGTCCGCTCCTCCTGTCCCGCCGACAGCAGCGTGCTCGTCAGCGCCACGTGGATCTCCTGGCCGTGGGCTCCGCGGATCGTCCACTGCGACTCGGCCCGGCCGTCTCCCCCTGAGACGAGCTCGGAGACGTGGCGGGCCACGGTGCCGTCGCCGACGTCGTAGGACAGCGAGGACAGCACCAGCCCGACCAGGTCCGTGCGGCCGAACAGCCGCTCCAGTGCCGGGTTGGCCTGCACGACGACCCCGTCCCGGTCGAGCAGAGCGATGCCCTGCGGTGCGTCCTGGAACAGCCGCTCGGCACGATCGCGGGCGGCGACGATCTCCCGCTCGCGGGCCCGGTCCCGCCCGACGTTGCGCACCAGCAGCAACGCCTGCCTGCGGCGACCCGGCAGCGGCAACGGGCTGACCAGCAGCTCGTGCTCGACCCCGTCGACCAGCGCGTCGGACGAGGAGCGCACCTCGCGGCCCGCGAAGGCCTCGTCGAGCATCGCGTCCAGCGAGAGGCCGGCGGAGTCCGCGATCTCGGCCAGCCAGCGCCCTGCGGAGTCGCGTAGCCGGTGTCCCTGCACTCCCGCGCCGGTGACCACGCTGATCCCGCGGCCCTCCTGGACCAGGACCACCGTGGTGTCGGGCAGGTGGTCGAGCAGGACCCGCCAGCGCTGCTCGGCCTCGGTGAGCTCGCGACGGGTGCGGGTGGTCTCGCTGACGTCGACGCCCATCGCCAGGTATCCGGTCAGCCGGTCGGCGTCGTCGCGCATCGGCGAGATCGCGAAGCGCACGGTGACCGGCTCGCCGTCGCTGCGGCGGAACGTCCACACCCGGCTCGGCGCGTGCCGTCGCGCCAGGGCGGGAAGCAGCGGCTGGTCGGGCGCCAGGCGCAGCTCTCTGACCGTGTGGACCAGCTGCCGCGGGTCGTGCAGCAGGGCGAACACGTCGCGACCGAGCATCTCGGCCTGCTGGTGGCCGAGCATCAGCTCCGCGCCCTTGCCGAACGAGGTGATGGCCCCGTCGGGATCGGTGGTGATCAGTCCGACGAGACTGGCCCCGCTCATGATGCTGCGCAGCTGGGCGGACAGTGCGCGGTGGCGCTGCTCCTCGTGGTCCCGCTCGAAGGTGACGTGGCGGACGCGACGGGTGCTCGCCTGCACGAGCGGCACGAGCACTGCCGCCGCGGCGGTGGCGATCACGACCAGCCGCCACTGGCCGTCCGGATAGTACGGCGCGCCGACCAGCAGGATCGGGCACGCGAACGTCAGGGCGGTCAGCCCCACCCCGACGTACACGTCGACACGCTCGCCGTACAGGGCCGACCACAGCAGCGGAAGCGCCACCAGCGCGGCCAGACCGGACTCCGCGCCGCCGATGCCCTGCCGGGCCAAGGCGATCACCACGAAGAACAGCCACGGCGCGGCGGCGTCCACCCAGGTGCGGCGGTGGCGTTGCACGGACGTGCTCAGCAGCTGGATCGTCGAGCAGAGCAGCGGGACAGCGGTGAGGAGCGGGAGTGGATGGAAGGCGTACGGCGGGAGCGCGGCCGCGCACGCGGCGACCACCGCGACGCCGCCGAACATCCACGCGACCGCAAGGGTCGGTCTCAGGGGCAACGCCTCTCCCCGGTGGCTGGGCCGACGCACCGCCCGAGCGGGCGGCGCCTCAGGCTTCACCGATGAGCGTGGCCAGCTGCTGCCACGCGCGCCGGTGGGTGCGGCTGCCCCGTCCCCGAGCCGCCTCGTGATGCACCGCACGGTGCGCCCGGTCCAAGGCGTCCGCGTCGTGGTGCCGTTCGATGAAGCCGGTGAGCACGCAGTTGTCGATCCCCAGCAGGTCGGCGCGCAGCGGCCCGGGCCCGAGGGCGGTGATCTTGTGCTCCCAGGACACATGCGCCGCCAACGCCCCCAGCGGCGTCCGCGGCATCGCCGGGTCGACGTCGAGGGTGAAGCCGGAGACGAAGCCCGGCACCTGCGCGGCCGGCATCGGCCGCGCCAGCGCGTAACCCTGCCCCTCGTCGACGCCGAGCTGCACCGACGCCTCGATCAGGCCGTCGTCCTCGAGGCCCTCGGCGACCACGGTCAGACCCATGCTGTGCGCGATGTCGGTGACCGGCTGGATGAAGTGCAGCGCCGCCCGCGGGGCGATCTCGTTGCCCCGGACCAGGTGCTGGTCGATCTTGACCTCGTCGAAGTCGTAGTGGCGCAGCCGCAGCAGGGAGCTGTGGCCGGATCCGAGGTCGTCCTGGGCGAGCCGGACGCCGAGCTCGTGGAACTCGTCGGCGTTCTTGCGTCCGCGTTTGAGGTCGCCGTGCACCAGCCCGGTCTCCAGGAGCTCCAGGGTCAGTCGCCCCGGCTCTATCCCGGAGTCGGCGAGCAGCTCGCGCACCAGGCGGACGTAGCGGCGGTCGTGGGCGGCGTTGATCGGGAGGTTCACCGACACGCCGACCCGGACGCCGTGCCGCTCCCAGCAGTTCAGTGCCTGCAGCGAGTCGCGGACCCCGATCTCGAACAGCCGGAGCAGCTCGTCGTCGCCGAACGCCGAGAGGAACTCCCCCGGGCCGACCAGGCCGTCCTCGCTCCTCAGCCGGGCCAGCGCCTCGAACTTCGAGACCCGGCCGCTCGGCAGCGCGACGACCGGCTGGTAGAGCATCTGCACCTCGCCCGCCTCCAGCCGCGCGACGTGGGCCTCACGCTCGGCGTACTCCAGGAAGCCGGTGCCGACCGGGCGGCGGGACTCGATCTCGAGCAGCGCCCGTTCGGCCATCTGCTTGACCTGGGCCAGCATCGTGCGCCGGGTCCGGTAGCCGAAATAGCCGGGCCAGCGCGCGTAGAGGGTGAACGCCGCGCGGGTCCGCCCGTCCGGCCCGACCAGGGGGACGGCGGCGCTGGTGCGCCATCCGAAGCGCTGGGCCAGTGGAGCCCACATCACGGTGCTGGGATCGGTCAGGTAGGAGTCCGAGCGGGTGATCTGCCCGGTGCGCCAGGCCCGGCCGATCGGGCCGCGGCCGCTGGGCTGGTCCTCCCCGACGGTGACCAGAGGCGAGTCGCCGGAGAGCACCGCGCCGACGAAGTCCTCCGCACCGTTGCCCGCGCCCATCTCGAAGCGCACCCGGCCGTCGGGAGCGGGCCGGCCGAAGAACCCGACGGTGTAGCCGTCGAGCCGGGCGAGCGCGTCCAGCACGCCTTGAACCAGGTCCGCGACCGTGCGTGCCGACATCACCGTCGAGGTGATCTCGAGCATCACGTCGCTCTGCTGCATGTCGATGTCGCGGTAGCCCTGCAGGGCGCCGCGCACGTCGGTGAGGAAGCGGGCCGAGACAGCCTCGCGCAGACCCGCCCGGTCGGCGGGGTCGGCGACCACGTCGAGCATCGCGAAGATGCTCTGCTGGTAGTCGGAGACGGAAGCGGCGTACCAGTCCATCTCCACCCCGGCCATCGCGTGGATCCGGCCGACGGTGCGGCAGCGCTCCTCCAGCGACGCGGGGGTCGCTGCGGGGTCGAGCAGGGCGTGAAGGTGGTCGAGCTGGCGCGTCCGCAGGTGCCTGTGCTCGGTGTCGGTGAGCCGGTCCAGGACGGTGCGTGCGTCCGGATCCATGCACAGCCGGTCGTAGAAGGCGTCCACGCACGCGGCGGCCTGCGGCTCGAGCAGCACCCAGGCGTGCTCGAGCAACCTGGCCGCGTGCGTTCCGTAGCCGGGTGCGAGCGTCCCCGCAGGCATGTGCCCTCCCAATCCCGAGACGGTCCGCGTCCGGGTGCTGTCCAGCTTCCAGGGTAGGAAACCTGCGGCGTGATTGCGGGCGATTCGCGCTAATAGTCCCTTGGGGTGGTGGCCGGGGCGTCCGTCCGGTCCAGCGGGGTGCCGTCCGGGTGGAGGTACGCCGTGCGCGCGGCGGCGCGGGTGGCCTCCAGCCGGGTGCGGATCACGCGGACCGCTTCCGGGTTCTCGTCGACCAGCACGAACCGGCGCCCCAGCGCGGCCGCCACCGCTCCCGTCGTACCGCTGCCTGCGAAGCAGTCCAGCACCACGTCGCCGGGCCGGGAGGATGCCGCGACGATGCGGCGCAGCACGCCTTCGGGCTTCTGGGTGGGGTAGCCGGTCTTCTCCGCGCTGCGGGTCCCCACGATCGTGTGCCACCACACGTCGGTGGGCAGCTTGCCGCGGGCCGCCTTCTCCGGCGTGACCAGACCGGGTGCCATGTAGGGGATCCGCTCGATCGCGTCCTGGTCGAAGAAGTGCGCGCCGGCCGTCTTGACGTAGACCAGGACCGTGTCGTGCTTGGCCGGCCAGCGGTCCCGTGCCCGGCCCCCGTAGTCGTAGGCCCAGACGATCTCGTTGAGGAAGCACTCGGGTCCGAAGATCTCGTCGAGCAGCAGCTTGCAGCGGTGCGCCTCGCGCCAGTCGAGGTGGAGATACAGCGTGCCGGAGCCGTGGAGGAGCCGGTGCACCTGCTCCAGCCGCGGACGCAGGAACCCCGGATAGTCGTCGAACGCGTCCGGGTAGTCGAGGCGCCCGGTCTGCGTGGTCCGGTAGCGCCGGCCGCCGAAGCCGGTCCGGTCCCCCCTGGGCGGGGTGGCGGGGGAAGCGCTGGGCGGGGTGGCGGGGGAAGTGCTGGCCTCGGAGATGACCGACAACGTACGGCGGGTCTGGGTGCTGCCGGTGTTGAACGGCGGGTCGAGGTAGGCCAGCTGGACCGTCGCGTCGCCGAGGTGAGGCAGCACCTCCATGTTGTCGCCCAGCACCACGGTGTTCTCCGGCTTCTGGCTCACCGCCTCATGATGCCGTGTCGCGGCCAGGCGAGCGGTCAGTGGGCCGCGCCTCGCACGTGGAAGCTGTTCGCGAACGCCTCGACCCGGGGAAGCACGCTCGTGGGATCGGTCCGCGCGGCGGTGAACACCGTGATCGCGTAGTCCCTGGGCTTCGCCGGCACCACCACCACCACGAAGCGCAGCACCTGGTGCTCGTGCGTGCGCACCCTGCCGTAGGTGATCAGGGACTTGCGCCCATCGACCCGGTCGTGCCGGTGACCGAGCACCCGGGTGCGCCGGTAGCCGTGTCTCATCGCGGCGAGCACCTTGCCCGTGCTCTTGCGCACGGCCCGGTCTCGACGGGCCCGACCGGCGGGTGACCCCACCGGGCCGATGGTGACCACCACGGTCTTGTGCCGGTTGGCGAACCGCGTGGTGCGCCCGTTGCGCGTGCTGGTGTACCCGTGCGGGACGCGGACGCTGAACCCGCCCCGGTGCGAGACGTAGCGGGTCGTCGCCAGGTGCGAGGCGGTCGGGGCCGTACCTGTGGAGCCGACCGTGTCGCGCGCCGTCAGGTAGGCGTAGAGCCCGGCGGCGACCAGCGCGAGCACGCCGATGGCGGCCAGTGGCAGCCGTAGCCGGGTCATCGGATGCCCGCCCGCGTCAGCGGCGGACGTGCGCAGGCTGCGGCACTCCGCGCCCCCTGTGGCAGCCGGCCGCCACCAACAGGCACCCGGCGCCGAGAGCCAACAGTCCGAGCGCGAGCAGGCCGGACCAGATGCCTCCGGTGTTGGGGAGTACGCCGCCTGCCGTCAGGTCGGCGCCGAGCACACTGGCAGCAGCAGCGCCCGGGCCACCCGCGCCGGAGCCGGCGCTGGGCTGACCGGCCGACTCGTCGCCCTCGACGGCCGGCGTCTGCTCGCCGCCGTCGTTGTGCACCAGCGTCTCGGTGTGCGCCAGTCCGGTGGACACCTCGACCGGCTGGCCGGGCAGCAACGTGGCGTCGAGGGCGTCCTGGCTGGTGCCCGCCAGGTGCCTGCCGAGATAGGTCTCGCCCTGGTTGAGGTAGGCGCACAGCGCGCTGGGGGGCACACAGCCGGGCTGGATCGCGATCGCGGTGGGCTGGTCGACCCGGCCCTGGTCCTTGCCGTTCGCCTGGACGCCGAGCAGGTAGGAGTCGCGGTCTGCGCTGGGCTTGGTGCCGGGCTTGCCGGAGTCGGCGCTCCCCTGCGAGTGCAGCGCAGTGGCGCCGAGCGCGCAGCCGGTGGTGCCCCCGGACGGCAGACCGGGCAGACCGGGCGCGCTGGGCAGGCTCGGCAGACCGGGCAGGCTCGGCAGGCCGCCAGAGGGAGCGGTCAGGCACACGGTGGCCAGGTCGGACTGCGCGGATGCCTTGGTCCGGCCGTTGTGCTGGTTGCGGTGCGAGTGGCTGCTGGAGGTTGCCGCTCCCAGCGCGATCGGGCCGTCGCAGGGCGCCGACTGGTCGGTCTGGGTGCCGCCGAGGCAGCCGGACGCGATGCCGCTGTCGGCCGAGGAGTCCGAGGCCTTGCCGTTGTCGGTGGCGTCGGCGTTCGCGTAGAGCACCGACAGGCAGACCTGGCCGCTGCTGCCGGCGCAGAGCGGGGCGGTCGGGTTGCCGAAGCTGCTGTGCTGGGAGCCCTTGCGGGAGTCCGCGTGCGCGCCGGCGACCTCCTGGCCGCCGAGCGCGAGAAGCGTGGAGTCGGAGTGCGTGCTGTCGTCGTCGCGTGTGGTCGCCTTGGTGGACCCGATGTCGGCGACGTCGTTGCCCCCGGCGGCCACATGGCCGGTGGACGCGCCGGCGTGGTCGGGAGGCTTGGGGTCGGTGGTCTCGTGCCCGGGACTGTCGTCGTCGCTCGACGGGGTGAGCTGGTCCGACGACGTGCCCGATGCCCCCGACGAGCCGGAGGGGCCGGTCGGACCCGAGGGTGCCGAGGGCGACATGGGCGCGGCGTTCTGCACCTGGGTGAGCACGTCGTCGATCTGGCCCGTCAGCTGACCGGCAGGGTCGCCGCCCTGCCCGCTCTGCCCGGTCAGGGAGCCGAGCGGATTCGGTCCGTCGGCGAACGCCGCGCCGGAGCCCAGCACGACCAGCCCGAGACCGGCCAGCCCGGCCAGGCCGAGGCCGGCCAGCTTCAGCCGTCCCGCCCTGCGTGTCCGCAGCGTCCTGCCTGACCGCCTCGGCATCCCTCTCATCGCACTGCTCCCTTTCAGTGACCTAAGGCACCTCTTGGGGGCCCCGTTACCGAAGGCTCAACGAGGCGGCGCCCACGAGGTTACGGACCAGTAGCATTGGGTTGCCCGGCGTCACGGGAGAGGCTGGTGCCCATGAGCCAGAACAGCGGAGAGCAGAGCGAAGGCTACGAGGGGTACAGCGTCGACGACGAGGACCAGCTGCAGTCCGAGGACACGCTGGTCGACCGCGGCACGGAGGACGTGCTCGACGAGGGGTACTCGGCGCCGGAGCGGTGGTCGCCTGCCGAGAAGTTCGGCAACACCGCCTACGAGGAGGAGACCGGGGAGACCCTCGACCAGCGGATCGCGCAGGAGGACCCCGAACCGGATCCCTACCGCGCCGCCGCCGAGGAGGACGAGCACGTCGGCGGAGAGGTCGGCGAGTCGCGGTCGGGTCGTCTGGTGGACGAGGACGAGGGCCTCGGCCCGGACCAGGAGAAGGACATGGTCGGCGAGGACGTCGGCATCGACGGTGGAGGGGCCAGTGCCGAGGAGGCAGCCGTCCACACCATCGACGAGTAGCCGGGACCTGGGCACGCACCTCGCGGCGTTGTCGTCGCTCGACGCAGTAGGGACTTCGCGCTCTTCTGTCGACGCGCCTTGCGATGCATGCACCCATCCCCCGGCCGAAAACTCAGTCCACTATTCGGGCGGGAGGCCGCGCTCGCCGGAGTCGGACAGCCGGGCCTCCTCCACGGCTCGCGCCTCGAGCTCGGCGCGCCGGGCGGCCAGCTGCCGGGCCCGGTCGGGGTCGGGCTCGTCGGGCGGCAGGACGAGCTCCGAGGTCCCCTTGGGCAGCCGGCCGAGGGCGGCTCGCGCGAAGATCTGCTGCTCGGTCGCCGTGCGCTCCGCGCGTCCTCTGCCCAGGAAGCTGACCGACCAGTGCAGCACCGCGGTGACCCGGTTCTTGAAGCCGGTGATGTAGACCAGGTGCACGACCAGCCACAGCAGCCAGGCCACGAAGCCGGAAAGCCGCAGCCGCCCGATCATCGCGACCGCGCTGAACCGCGAGATCGTGGCCATGCTGCCCTTGTCGAAGTAGTGGAACGGCGCCGACGGCGCCTTGCCGTCGAGCCGGTTGCGGATCTGCTCGGCGGCGTAGCGAGCCCCTTGGATGGCCACCTGGGCGACACCCGGCAGGTGGTCCAGGTCGATCATGTCGCCGACCACGAACACCTCCGGATGCCCCGGCAGGGTGAGGTCGGGGTTGACGCCGATCCGGCCGGCGCGGTCCAGCGGAGCGCCGGTCTGCTCGGCCAGACGTGCCCCCAGTGAGCTCGCCGCCACGCCGGCGGCCCACACCTTGGTGACCGCCGCGATGCGACGGCGGGTGCCGTCCTTGTCCTGCACGACCAGGCCGCGTTCGTCGACGTCGACGACCATCGCCCCGAGCTGCACCTCGACACCGAGCCGCTCGAGGTCCTTCTTGGCCCTCCGGCCCAGCCGCTTCCCGAACGGGGGCAGCACCTGCGCGGCGGCGTCGACCAGGACGACGCGTGCCTCCCGGGTGTTGATGCGGCGGAAGTCCCGCTTCAACGTCCGCCGGGACAGCTCGGCGATCTGCCCTGCCATCTCCACGCCGGTCGGCCCCGCGCCGATCACCACGAACGTGAGCAGCCGCTCGATCTCCTCCTCGGTCTCGGCGATCTCGGCGAGCTCGAACGCCCCGAAGATCCGCCCGCGCAGCTCGAGCGCGTCGTCGATGCTCTTCATGCCGGGCGCGAACTCCGCGAACCGGTCGTTGCCGAAGTAGGACTGCCCCGATCCGGCCGCGACGATCAGCGAGTCGTACGGCGTGAGGATCTCTCGCCCGAGCACCTCGGAGGTCACGGTGCGTGCTTCGAGGTCGATGTCGGTGACGTTGCCGAGGATCACCCGGGCGTTCCTCTGCCGCGAGAGCACCTCGCGGGTCGGCGGCGCGATCTCGCCCTCGGAGAGGATCCCGGTCGCGACCTGGTAGAGCAGTGGCTGGAACAGGTGGTGGGTGGTCCGCGCCACCATCGTGACGTCCACGTCCACGTTCCTGAGCGCCTGAGTGCCGAACAGCCCGCCGAATCCCGAGCCGATCACCACTACCTGGTGTCGTCGCCCTGAAGGCTCAGTCATTGCTGTTCACCCCTTTCGCTTCCTCTCCAGTCTCTTGTGAATCCATTCACAAGACAATGCCGCGGTCCGTCTGCTCGCTCACACCCGGCAGGATGGAGGGCATGCACCACTTCGACCTCGCCGTCATCGGCACGGGCTCGGGAAACACCATCGTCGACGAGCGCTTCGCCGACCGGTCGGTGGCGATCCTCGAGCACGGCACGTTCGGCGGGACCTGCCTGAACGTCGGGTGCATCCCCACGAAGATGTTCGTCTACCCGGCAGACGTGATCAGCGCCGCCGCACATGGTGACCGGCTCGGCGTACACGCTCGGGTAGAGGGCGTCGACTGGCCGGCCGTCCGGGACCGGGTGTTCGGACGCATCGACCCGATCAGCGCCTCGGGGCGAACCTGGCGCGCAGAGAAGAACCCGAACGTCACGCTGTTCGAGTCCCATGCCCGCTTCGTCGGCGACCGCACGATCGACACCGGAGGCGGCGAGACCATCACCGCCGACGACGTCGTGGTCGCGGCAGGCAGCCGGGTCATCGTGCCGGACATCGACGGTCTGCCGCCGGTCGGCTCCGGCCGTGTGCACAGCAGCGACACGATCATGCGCCTTGACGAGCTGCCATCGCGGGTGGGGATCGTGGGCGGCGGCTTCGTGGCATCGGAGTTCGCCCACATTTTCGCATCTTTCGGCACGCGCGTCAGTGTGCTGGTCCGCTCGGACGCGATGCTGCGCGCCGAGGACGAGGAGGTCTCCGCCCGGTTCACCGAGCTGGCCGGGGAGCGCTGGGACGTCCGGCTGCACACCGAGATACGCAAGGTCGAGGAGTACGGCGACGGGCTGCGGCTGCATCTCAGCGAGGGCAGCGTGCTCGACGTCGACGTGCTGCTGGTCGCGACCGGGCGGACGTCGAACTCCGACGGTCTGGACCTCGACCGCGCCGGGGTGGACGTCGACGCGGACGGGCTGGTGGTGGTCGACGAGTTCCAGCGCACCACCGCCCGCAGGGTCTGGGCGCTGGGCGACGTCGCCAACGCCTTCCAGCTCAAACACGTCGCCAACGAGGAGGCGCGGGTGGTCCAGCACAACCTGCTGTACCCCGACGACATGATCGCCACCCGTCACCACGCCGTGCCGAGTGCGGTCTTCACCGAGCCGCAGGTCGCGAAGGTGGGGCTGACGGAGCAGCAGGCGCGTGCGCTCGGCCTCGAGTACGTCGTCGCGCGGCAGTCCTACTCCGGCACGGCGTACGGCTGGGCGATGGAGGACACCACCGGCTTCGCCAAGCTGCTCGCAGAGCCGGGGACCGGCCGGATCCTCGGTGCGCACATCCTCGGCCCGCAGGCGTCCAACCTGATCCAGCCGCTGATCGCCGCGATGAGCTTCGGACAGTCGGCGCACGACGTCGCGCGCGGTCAGTACTGGATCCACCCGGCTCTCATGGAGGTCACCGAGAACCTGCTGCTCGGGGTGGAAAGGGCACGCCGCGGGTAAGAGCACGATGTGGAGACGTTGAGCAGCGCGCTCGGGCTGCGTCGCAGGAGACGCCGGCAGGCGAGCACCGGGCTCGACCGGGTGGCGGGAGCCGGGCTCGTGACCTACGGCTTCGTGCATCTGCTCGTCGCCTACCTGGCCGGGCGGATCGCCTTCGGTCAGGGCGGCAACGCCTCCGGCACCGGCGCCTTGCGCACGCTCGCGCAGAACACTCCCGGACGCGCCATCTTGTACGTCGTCGCGGTCGGTCTGTTTGCGCTCGCCCTCTGGCAGGCGGCCGAGGCATGGCGCGGCCACCGCGACGAGGACGGCGTGATGCGCACCCTGCTGCGGCTGGCCTCGGGAAGCAAGACGGTCGTCTATGCCGCGCTGGGCACGAGCGCCCTCCGGATCGCGTCGGGCTCGGGAAGCAGCAGCGGGACGGACTCGACCACCGCGACGTTGATGAGCCAGCCGGCGGGCCAGGCGTTGGTCGCGATCGTGGGCGTGGTGCTCGTGGTGATCGGTGCGGTTCTTGGCTACTGGGGCTGCACGGACGACTTCATGAAGAACCTCGACTTCACAGGCAGCACCGGCAAGGACGGACTGGCCTATCGATGGCTGGGCCGGGTCGGGTACGTCACCAAGGCCGTGGCCTTCACCTTGGTGGGCGGGTTGTTCTTGTGGGCCGCGGTGACCCACGATCCGCAGCACTCCGGAGGGTTGGACCAGGCACTGCACAAGGTGCAGCAGCAGCCCTTCGGGCCGGTGCTCCTGGTCGCGATCGCGATCGGGCTCGGCTGCTTCGGTCTGTTCTGCTTCGCGTGGGCGCGTCACGTGGACCGCTAGGGCGCGTTGGTGAACCTTCGGCCGTCCCAGACGGCGCGCAGCAGGCCATGGGGTTCACCAACACGCCCCGGGGCCGTGCAGCCGCTAATCTCTTCCCATGCGACACCGCGTTCGATTGATGGTGGGGGAGCACGGGTGGACGGTGTCGTGAGCATTCCCCTTCTGTTGGAGCCCGAGCCCCAGTCCGTGGGCCGCGCCCGGAGCTGGGTGGTGCAGGAGCTGCGCGGCCTGGGCCGCGACGATCTCGCCGACGCCGCCGAGCTCGGCGTCTCCGAGCTGGTGACCAACGCGATCCTGCATGCCTCCCCGCCGATCACCGTGCGGCTCGCCGGCACCCTGACCCACCCCCGGGTCGAGGTCGCCGACAGGTCGCTGAGGCCTCCCGCAGTGAACGCAGAGATGGCCGAAGGGGACATGCTGCTTTCCACGGTGGGCCGCGGGCTCGGCCTGGTCGCGTTGTACTCCGCGACCTGGGGCGCCGAGGTGTCCTCGGCCGGCAAGGTCGTGTGGTTCGAGCCGATGCACGACACGCACGACGGCGACGAGCTCGCACAGGGCGGGCTGGCCGGCGACGTGTTCGACCTCGACCAGGTGGTCGCCGCCCGGTTGGCGGACGTGTCGGAGCCGCCGCCGACGCTCACGGTGCGGCTGCTGGGAATGCCCGTGCGGCTGTTCGCGGCCTATCGCGGCTGGTACGACGAGCTGCGCCGCGAGCTTCGGCTGCTCTCGCTCGTGCACGGCTCGGTCTACCCGGTCGCCCAGGAGATCTCCGAGGTGGCCGTGCAGGTCGAGGCCGAGCGCCGGCAGGTGCGTGGCATCGAGCGCCTCGAAGAGGCGATCCGCTCCGGCGAGGACCGCGTGGACCTGGAGTACGTCGTACCGGCCTCCGCCCCCGACACCATGGAGCGCCTGCGTGGGCTGCTCGCCAGCGCTGACGAGTTCTGCCGGGAGCAGAAGCTGCTCTCGGTCGAGGCGCCCCCGCAGCAGGCTGCGCTGCGCGAGTGGTACCTCGGCGAGTTCGCCCGCCAGCGCGACGGGCAAGACCCCACTCCGTGGTCGGGCGACTACGGCGTCGAATCCGCCGAGTGAACCACAGGTGCGAGCGGCTGCACCCTCTACATCCGCTGCACGTCTCGGTTCTCGGAGTGGTCGCGCTCGGCGGAGCCGCCGGTGCCCTGGCCCGTGCCGGACTCTCCACGGTCTTCGCCGACCCCGCGCACGGCTTCGGCTGGACGACGTTCGCGATCAACGTGGTGGGTTGCTTCCTGCTGGCGCTGCTCCCGGCCGCGTCGACCATCCGTGCCCACCACTACCTCCCGCCACTGCTGGGCACGGGACTGCTCGGCGGCTTCACCACGCTGTCGACCTTCTCGGACCAGACGCGTGTCCTGCTCGCCGCCGGACGGGTGTGGCTGGCCGCGACCTATGTCGTCGGGACGCTCGCCGCAGGTCTGCTCGCGGTCGCGCTCGCCGACCGTTTCAGCACCCTGTCCGCCCGCGAGGAGTTCGACGAGGAAGAGGGCGACCTGTGAGCACCGCGTGAACGCCCTCGACTGGGGGCTCGTCGCGCTCGGCGCTGCGCTCGGGGCACCCCTGCGCTACCTGCTCGGGCACCTGTTCGACGCGCCGCACCGGCTGCCCTGGGGGACCGTCGGGGTCAACGTGGCGGGCTCCTTCCTGCTCGGCTGGTTCACGGGGCTGGCCATGTCCGGAGGCTGGGAGGCCTTCCTCGGCACCGGGTTCTGCGGGACGCTGACGACGTTCTCCTCGTTCCTGGTGCAGACCCACGACCGGGGACCGCGGCTGGGCGCCTGGAACGTGCTGCTCACCGTCGTACCGTCGCTGGTGCTGTGCGCGCTCGGCTTCGCGTTCGCTCAGCCGTAGCCGAGATCGTGCAGCCGCGTGTCGTCGATCCCGAAGTGGTGGGCGATCTCGTGGACCACTGTCACCCGCACCTGCTCGACGACGTCGCTCTCGGAGGAGCAGATCGCCAGGATCGGCAGCCGGTAGATCGTGATCTGGTCCGGAAGCGTCATCGTGTAGCCCTCGCCGCGCGAGGTCAGCGGAGTGCCGTGGTAGAGGCCGAGCAGGTGTCGTCCACCGTCGGGCGGCTCCTCCTCGACGAGCACCACGCAGTTGTCCATCAGCCGGGCCAGCTCGGCGGGCACGGTGTCGAGGGCGTCGGAGACGAGCTCCTCGAACCGCTCGCGTGCCATCTCCACCACGCGGTCATTCTCCCCCACCGCCGCAATTTGAGGGCGCCTCCGCGGGGCCCTATGCTGGTGCGCTGACGGAAGTCGTGCCCGACGGCCACATCAGCCGGAGATGCCCCCATCGTCTAGCGGCCTAGGACCCCGCCCTTTCACGGCGGTAGCACGGGTTCGAATCCCGTTGGGGGTGCCCAGTGGAGTGCACAGCCGGGTCACGATTCGAAAGGCCGGCCCGGAATGGGTTAGAGTTCCTCCGCCCGCCGCGAGGCGAGCAGAAGCAAGACGCTGCAGTACATCTGGCCCCGTAGCGCAGTTGGTTAGCGCGCCGCCCTGTCACGGCGGAGGCCGCGGGTTCGAGTCCCGTCGGGGTCGCAAGTAGTGAACGGTGTCGAGACGGTCGGGTGTGCCGGAGCGCATGCGGAGTGAGACCGCCGAGACCGCCCGCCGCGAATGCCTCGTCGAACACTGCGCGTTGGAAGGTGCGCGACCTCATCGGAGTAGCGGCCCTCTCGCCGCCGAGCACGAGCGCGTCGGGGGGCCTTCCCGGCGACGTGGGGACCCTCGGGTGGGGTCCGACCGATGAGTCTTTCCGCGCCGTGTTGGTCTGTACGCCGAATACGGACTCACGGGAGGCTGACGCCATGCGGAAACTGACCTTTGGCATGAACCTGAGCCTGGACGGCTACATCGCCGCGCCCGGCGACGACCTCGGCTGGAGCGTGCCGAGCGACGAGCTGTTCCAGTGGTGGTCCGACCGGGTGAAGGCGACGGGCCTGGCGCTGTACGGGCGCAAACTGTGGGAGACGATGAGCTCCCACTGGCCGACCGCCGACCAGCAGCCTGGCACCACACCGGCGCAGATCGAGTTCGCCCGCCGCTGGCGGGACATGCCGAAGGTGGTGTTCTCCTCGACGACCAGCGCGGTCGACTGGAACGCCCGCCTGGTCAGCGGCGACGCTGTCACCGAGATCACCCGGCTCAAGACTGAGGATGGCGGTCGCATGGACGTCGGCGGCGCCACCCTCGCCGCGGCGGCCATGCGGGCCGGGCTGATCGACGAGTACGCGATCGTCACCCACCCGGTCCTGGTGGGCGGCGGCACGCCGTTCTTCACGGCCCTGGACAACTGGGTGAACCTGAACCTGGTGGAGACCCGGACGTTTCCCGACGGCGTGCTCCTGACCAGGTACGAGACCAGGCGCTGAATACCCGACCTCGGATCGGCGCGGGCTCGGGCCACCCAAGGATCTTGTGGCCGTGAGGGATCGCCATCCGGTTCAACGAAGACCCCGGAACTGACGGACAATGGCTGTCATGTCCGATCGGAGCGATGAGGCGGAAACGAGGCGAGATGCGCTACCGCCCCTGGCCGGGGAGGAACACGTTTGCGAGGGTTGTCGGCTGTCCTATGCAAAGGTATCCGTCGACAGCGCCCTTGAAGTTGTCCTCTCGATTCCTGCGGCGGTCCGCGACGCCGTCTCCTCCCTGCCGACAGAGGCCCTCCGGCTCCGCTCCGGCACCGGGGGTTGGTCGGTCACGGAGTACGTATGCCACCTGCGTGATGTGTACGCCACGTACACCGTCCGGTTGCATCGGGCACGGACCGAGGATCAGCCCGCGCTGGAGCCGATGCTCAACGACCTGCGTGCGCGTCGCTTCCGCTACAACGAGCTCGCCGTGGACGCGGTCGCGGACGAGCTCGCCGCGAACGTCGCAGGGTTCCGTGACGAGGTCGCCCATGTGCGACCGGATCAATGGGAACGTGTCGTCACCCGGTTGCCCGGTGAGCAGCGCACGACACGCTGGCTGGTGCGGCAGGCGATGCACGAGGGTCAGCATCACTTGAACGACATCCGCAGGACCTGTGAATCGGTGATCGCGGAGATCTGACTGGCCGGTGCCCCTGTCCCAGATGCCCATCGCTTGCGAGCGCCTCGCGCAGACCGGGACGCTCGCGGTTGGTGCCGGTCAGGCCGTGATCGACATAGATCCGCTCAGCCTCGACACCCAGACCTAGCAGGGAGTCGCGTTGGACGGTGAGGTCTTGTTGATCGGTGGAGCATCGGGCGTACCCGACAAGCAGTGCGCTCATAGCGCACCTCCATGCAGAAGGCCGGCTCGAGGCGGGATCCCCGGCTACCGGCGACGGCCACTGCCGCCGCTTGGCAACCTAAGTTGCACCGCGGGACGCGGCAACGTATGTTGGAGGTCGTGGAGCCGCTGATCATCGCCAGCGCCCGCAAACACGGTGTCGCCGACGACGACATCCTCCACGCGTTCAACCACCCGATCAGCCCAGATCATCGAAGTCGGGTTCATCGACACAGACCACGGCCCGGTCATCGTCCACGCGATGACCGCACGACGAAAGTACTTGAGGTGATGACCATGCCCCGCAGCCTGCAGGAGATCCTCGAGCACGCCGACGAGCTCGAGCGCCGGTTCGCCGAGCACGACCCGACCGATGTTCATGACGCAGCACCGCTGCAGGCCATCCGGGAGGCGGTCACCGAACGCGCCGCCAGCGAGCGGCGCATCGCCGAAGCGGTGGTCGGGGCTCGAAAGGCCGGTGTGTCCTGGTCAGCCATCGGCGGGATGCTCGGCACCTCCGGCGAGGCGGCCCGTAAGCGATACGGCGGGCAGCCCGCCAGGACCGCCTGACACGACTCAGAACCCGGCGGTCCGCGGAGTCACATAGGGATCGGCTTACGGGACGCAGGTTGGGCCGTTGATCGCGGAGGGCCACCCAGGACGAGGCGTGTACTCGCGAGCCACAGCGGCTCCTCGCCATAGACCAGCGGCGTGTCGTTGAGCGAATCGGAGTTCTACGAGGCTGGGATGTCCCTGCCTCCTGACGTGCGCAAGTACATGGCTCTGCGGTTGCTCGAATCGGTCGACCCGGACGAGGCCTTCGACATGGCTTCGAAGTCATCGCTGCGCCGAAGCCGCTGCCGCCTACGACGCACTCAAGGCCGACCCCTCCCGCGCGACGCCTGCCGAGGATGTGCGAGACCGCTTCGAGGCCAAGTGGGCTGCCCGTTTATGACGGGTCGGATCAACTACACCCCCGTAGCGCAGCAGCAGCTCAACGAGCTCGACGACCGGATCACCGAGGCGGCGTCGGCGGAGATTGCTCGACGCTAAGTCGTGTCGGCGCGCCGGCGTCCAACTGGGCTCCGTCGACGCCCTGATCGCCCAGCTCGCAATCGCCGGCGATCACATCCTGCTTACGACGGGCACGGACTTCCAGCTCGCCGCCACGCACGTGCGCCTGCAGCTGTGGCATCCACCGCCGGACGGCATGGCCGGTCGTCGGTAGAGGCCACGGCTCGGTTCCGGGTGTCCGGCCGGCTCCTGTAGAGTCTGCCGGGCTTGGGCAGGTAGCTCAGTTGGCACGAGCGTCCGCCTGAAAAGTGGAAGGTCGGCGGTTCGACCCCGCCCCTGCCCACCGAGCGAAGCCGCAGGCCAGTCAGTGCTGGCCTGCGGCTCGGTGTTTGCGAATCGATCACCGATCCAGGCGCGGCACAGTCGGCCAACGTCGGCTCGCCCATTGGGCCCACGTTCCGCACCCTTCAGGCGGATCCGGGATCGGGCCGTACGCCAACTCGCTCTGTGTTGGTGGTTGACACAGCACGACGAAGCGTTCGTGATCCGCGGTCGTCATCTCGAAGGTGGTCTCCGGCGTGTCCAACCACCGCTTGTCACATCGCGCTCGCCGGACCGGCTCGGGGACCACGACGTACTCCATCGTGAAGCTCGCATGCGCGAGGCCGGCAATGGCGCGGATGGCGTAGCGCTCCTCTGAGGACCAGCAGCCGAAGTCCAGGATCACGGAAGAACCGCTCAGGAGCACCTCGTGCGCGACCCAGATCATGCGACCCTCGAGGATGTCCCGACGGCCATGGGCATCGTTGTGCCCGAAGAGCGGCGCCATCCAGTCGTCTGGAGTAAGCCGCAAGATCGAGAGCTCGTCGGCCAGCTCTCTCGCGCGCGTGGTCTTGCCAGCGCCGGGAAGACCTACCGTGAGGAACAGCGTCGGAGGGAGGGGGCTCACGAGAAGGACCTTGACCGGGGCCGCTACCAGCACGCAAGCCATTTGCCACCGCCCGCGCAGAAGACTGCGCTTCGCGCCGGTCGAGGCGCACACATGGGAGCACCGGGGGCTGGGTACGCACGGACCACCATGCCGCTCACGATGCGACCCCATCACCTCCCCCGCTACCGCCAGATCGCCTCGCTGCTGCTGCGGCACGGCCGCGGCGACCTGGTGCGCTCCTCGGGGCTCGACGACGTGGTCGGCGACGAGACGATCGCCGAGGGCGACCCCGACGCCGCCGCACGGCTGACCGACGACCTGGAGGAGATGGGGCCGACCTTCGTGAAGCTGGGCCAGCTGCTCGCCTCGCGCGTGGACCTGCTCGCTCCGGCGTACACCAGCGCGCTGACCCGCCTGCAAGACCATGTCGAGCCGTTCGGGTTCGACCAGGTCCAGCAGACGGTCCGCGACGAGCTCGGGGCGCGGCCGAGCCGGATCTTCGCCTCCTTCGACGAGGAGCCGCTGGCGGCCGCGTCGCTGGGCCAGGTGCACCGCGCGACGTTGCGGGACGGCCGCGAAGTGGTCGTCAAGGTCCAGCGCCCCGGCATCCGCAAGACCGTCATGGACGACATGGAGGTGCTCACCGATCTGGCCGAGTTCGCCGACGCGCACACGGGCACCGGGCGCCGCTTCGCGGTCGCGGAGCTGCTCGAGGAGTTCCGCACATCCATGCTCGGCGAGCTCGACTACCGCCGCGAGGCCGACAACCTGACCCTGATCGGCGACATGCTCGACGACGTCGAAGAGATCGTCGTTCCCCGGCCGATGCCCGACTTCACCACGAGCCGAGTGCTGACCATGGAGTACGTCGACGGCAAGAAGGTGACCGACGTGGGCCCCTTGGGGATGCTCGAGCTCGACGGCGCCGGGGTCGCCGACGCGCTCTTCGCCGCCTATCTGCGGCAGGTGCTGGTGCATGGCATCTTCCATGCCGATCCGCACCCCGGGAATGTGCTGGTCACCGGCGACGGTCAGTTGGCACTGATCGACATCGGGATGGTCGCGCGGCTCTCCCCCGTGCATCGCGACCACCTCGTCAAGCTGTTCCTCGCCCTCGCCGACGGCAGGCCTGACGAGGTGGCCCGGATCCTCACCGGGATGGGCGAGCCGCTATCGGACTTCGATGCGGCCGGCTTCGAACGTGTCGTCACCGATGTCGTGGGCCGTGTCGCGGACGCGTCCCTGTCCGACCACGACGTCGGGGCGACACTGCTGCAGCTCACGCGCCGGGCCGGGGAGTGCGGGCTGAGGATGGATCCGGAGCTGGTCATGCTCGGCAAGGCCATGTTGAACCTCGGCCAGGTCTGCGGCGCCCTCGATCCCGGCTTCGAGCCCCGGTCGGCCCTGCAACGCCATACCACCGAGCTGATGCGCACCTCGATGCGCCCCTCGCCCGCGTCGATGCTGGCCTCCCTGCTCGAGGCCAAGGAGTTCGTGGAGGCCTTGCCGGGCCGGGTGAACCGTGCCTTCGACGCGATCGGCGAGGGTCACTTCGAGCTGCGGGTCAAGGCGTTCGACGAGGACGAGTTCCTGCGTGGCCTGCACAAGCTGGCCAACAACACCGCGGCCGCATTGATCCTGGCCTCGATGATCCTCGCCTCCGCGCTGCTGGCCCGCTCCCCCGACCACGCGCCGACAGTGGTGAACCGGATCGCGCTGGTCGTGTTCGTCATCGCCGTGGTGCTCTCGCTGCTGCTGCTGGTGCGGCTGGGCCTGCAGACGCGGGCAATGCGGACCCGTCGCCGCGACTGATCGCGACGGTGGCTACCTCGGCGCCAGCGGCAGCACCGCTTGGGGGAACAGTGCCGGGTCGATGTGCGCGGTCGCGACGATCATCGGGTGGTCGCTGGTACGCCGGTCGAGTCGCCCTCGGATCTCGGCGTAGTCGGTGAAGCCCACCCCGCGGGAGCCGAACACCCAGTCGACGTACCACGGGTGCATCGGGTCGCAGACGCCGTCGACGTTCGTGCCGCCGCGGGCCGCGATCATCGGCGCCGTCCCGGTGATCGGGCAGAAGGCCTCCGCACGCTCGTTGTAGTCGCCGGTGAGGAACACCGGGATGCCGGTGGGCTGCAGCTGTCTCGCCAAGGCGGCCATGTCAGCGATCGCCTTCCGCCGCCAGCGGTCCTGGCCGGGGTGGTGCCTGTTGGTGGCGGGCGTGTGCACGTTGACGACCCAGACGGTCATGCCGGTGAGCTGGTTGCGCAGCAACACCGCCGGCATCGGCCGCAACCGTCCCCCGAAGTAGGGGATCGGCACGGTGTGCTCCTCGACCGGCTGCCACACCGTGGAGTCCCAGGCGATCGAGTTCTCCGAGTCGATCCTGCGCAGCGACAGGCCCGGGTAGACGTCGTACCGGCCCCCGGTCAGCTCGACGAACCGCT
The DNA here is from genome assembly GCA_035690495.1 of Nocardioidaceae bacterium. Classification (GTDB taxonomy): domain Bacteria; phylum Actinomycetota; class Actinomycetes; order Propionibacteriales; family Nocardioidaceae; genus DASSKK01. The sequence continues at coordinate 47,713 of DASSKK010000032.1, forward strand.
GCAGCTGGCCGGCCTGCAGCTCCTGGAGGCCGACGACGCCGACGCCGTTGCGCTCCAAGAGCCTGACGGCGCCGCGCATCCGCCGGTTCCCCGAGGCGTACTTCTTGCTGTGCCTGGTGTGGCTGGCGCCGAGCACATTGAACGACGCGATGCGGAACTCGGTGGGCAGGGCGGCCCGAGACGTGGTGCGCGCTGCCGGGCTCGCGAGCACGGTGTGGCGGGTCGCCGGAGCGGGCGCCGGCTGAGGAGCCGGGGCGGCCGGAGCGGCCAGCGTCACGGAGGCGAACGCAGCTGCGGCGGCCGATGCGAACAAGGGCAGGGGAAGCACCGCAGAAGGCTAGGCGAGCAACCCGGCAGCCGTGGCCGTTTCCGGCAAACCAGACACTCGCGGGCTACCGGCCGTGGTGGTCAGTCAGGCAGCCGGACGTGCCCGGGGGTGAGGTCCGCCACGGTCCGCGCACCCAGCAGCGCCATCGTCCGACGTACCTCCGCTTCGAGGATCTCCACCGCGCGCTGCACGCCGCGCTCGCCGCCGGCCATCAGCCCGTAGAGGTAGGCCCGGCCGACCAGCACCGCGCGCGCACCGAGCGCCAGCCCGGCCACCACGTCCGCGCCGCTCATCACCCCGGTGTCCAGCAGCACCTCGGTCCGGTGCCCGACCGCGTCGACGACCTCGGGGAGCATCCGCAGGGGCACCGGGGCCCGGTCCAGCTGCCGCCCGCCATGGTTGGACAGCACCAGCGCGTCCGCACCGGCATCGGTGACCGCGACCGCGTCGGCGACCGTCTGGATGCCCTTGATCACCAGCGGACCGTCCCACTTCGAGCGGATCCACGCCAGGTCGTCCATCGTCATCGACGGGTCGAAGAGCGCATCGATCAGGTCCGCGACAGTGCCGCCGCTGGAGCGCAGCGAGGCGAACTCCAGCGGCTCGGTGGTGAGCATGTTGGCCCACCACGCGGGGTGGGTGGAGATGTCGAAGAACGTCTTGGCGGTGAGGGCGGGCGGGATCGAGAAGCCGTTGCGTACGTCGCGCAGCCGCGCGCCGGCCACGGGTACGTCGACGGTGAGCACCAGCGCCTCGTAGCCGGCCTCCCGGGCCCGCGCCATCAGCTCCTCGCCCGCGGACCGGTCGCGCCACACGTAGAGCTGGAACCACTTGCGCGCCGACGGGCCGGCCGCCGCCACGTCCTCGATCGAGGTGGTGCCCATCGTGGAGAGCGCGTAGCAGATGCCGGCACGCTCGGCGACGCGGACCACGGCGCGCTCCCCCTCGTGCTGCATCATCCGGGTGAAACCGGTCGGCGCAAGCGCGAACGGGAGCCGCGACGGGCCGCCGAGCAGCCGCACCGACGGATCCACGCCGGAGACGTCCTGCAGGATCTGCGGGCGGAACTCCAGCGCGGCGAACGTGTCGCGGGCCCGGCGCAGGCTGATCTCGCCCTCCGCGGCCCCGTCGGTGTAGTCGAAGACGGGCCGGGGCGTACGCCGTCTGGCGATCGTCCGCAGGTCGGAGATCGTCACCGCCCTGGCCAGTCTCCGGTCGGTCGGGTTCAGCTCGAACGGCCGCGGCCGCAGCAGCGGCTTCAGCTCCTCCCAGCGGGGACGGCGTCGACGTACCATTCGACCACTGTAGGGATTCGTCCGCGGTCACCTCGCGGGCAGGGACCTCGCAACCGCGGACGAATCGGGTTTGAGTGCGGATACTCAGTCGGGTTTGAGTGGCCGAACGCTGCACGCAGAACCCGCGGATGTGGCGCAATTCTTCTATGGACACCATCCGCTACGCCGATCCGCGTCGCTGCCCGGACTGCCGGGCCACGATCGAGCCCGAGAACGCGGCTTGCGCGTCTTGCGGGCTCACCCTGACCGGCACCCTGGCCGCCCGGCTGTTCAGCACGCTCTCGGTCGCCGACGACCTGCTGAGGCAGCTGCGGGCGAGCTCCGGCACCGCGGCCGCGCACACCGCCGCCGAGCCCAGCGCCACCGGGCCTGTGCAGCCGGCTGCGCCCGGTCCCGCCGTCCCCCTGCTGATGCCGCCGCCGGCCCCCGCGGCCACCGGAGCTCGGCTGAGTGCGCTCTCGGTGCAGAAGGTGCTGCTCGGGCTCGGCGCCGGCTGCGTCCTGGTCGCCGCCCTGGTCTTCCTCGCGGTCACCTGGTCGGTGCTCGGCGTCGCCGGGCGTACGGCGGTCCTGCTCGCGTTCACCGCCGGCGGGGCGGGGCTGTGCGTGGTGCTGGCCCGGCGAGGGTTGCGCGGGGCCGTCGAGGCGCTCGCGCTGGTGACGCTCGGCCTGCTGGCACTCGACCTGTTCGGTGCGCGCAACGCAGGCTGGTTCGGGCCGATCACCGGTCCGGGCTTCGCGCTGCTGCTCGGGACCGTGGTCGTGGCCGCCGCAGGCGCACTCACGTTCACCACGACACGCGGCGGGGGCAGGCCGCTGGTCGGCGCCCAGGCCGGAGCAGCCGTCGGCGTGGCGGTGACCTGCGCCGGCGTGGCCGGGCTCGACCATCTGCCGACCGCGCCGGCCCTGGTGCTGGCGGTGCTGGTCGCCGCCGCAGCCACCGGCCTCGCCTACCGGCTGCGGCTGCGCGTCGCCGCCGTGGGCACTGCCGCAGCGGCCGCGGTGGCCTGGCTGGGCCTGACCGGCTACGCGGCGGACAGAGCGATCGACCACGCCACGCTTCGAGGGCTGTGGGTCGAGGCGAACGCCTGGCCGCTGGTCGTCGCTGCCCTGCTGGTGGCCGCGATCGGCGCGCTGCGGCGACTGCCCTGGGAGGGGCGGCGGGGGACGACTCGGGGGCGGCGGGGGATGACTCGGTGGCGGGTGGGTGCGGTCGCGGTCGGCTACCTGATCGGTGCGGCCGTCCTCGCCTTGCCGTGGCACGACGGCACGCCCGACCAGCTGGTCGGCGTCGCGTTGGTCGCGCTGGTGGTCACCGGCGCGTCCGCCTGGCTGCTGAAGCGCCGCTGGGCGTGGTCGGGCGTGCTGGTGCAGGGATGTGCGACGGTCGGCGCTGCCGCCGGTCTCGTGCTGCTGGTCGCCGAGTCCGCGGGGCGGCTCGGGCAGGTCGCCGTGCCCACGTGGGCCGGTCCTGTCTCCGACCGGTTGCCGGCGACCGCCGCCTCCTTGGACCAGACGATGCTGCCTTCCCCGTGGATGCTGCCGCTGCTCGTCGTCGCGCTGGCCGGCACCGGCGTCGCCGTCGCGACCCGGCTGCCGGGCACGGCGTACGACCTGGGCTGGCTGCGCAGCCCCCCGGGGGTGACGACTCTGCTGGCAGGATCCGCGGTGAGCCTCGTGCTCACGCTCGCGCTCTACCCCGTGCCGGTGTGGCTGCTGGTCCTGCTGCCGCTGGCGAGCGCGGCGGGCTTCCTGGTCCGCTGGTGGTACGACGAGGGTAAGGCCGCGCTGGTGTCAGCCGGAGTGCTCGCCGCTCTCGCCGTCCCGGCGTCGCTGCACGCGACGTGGCTGACCCTGCCCATGGCGCTGGTCGTCACGATCGGAGCATCGCTCGTGCAGCTCCGCTCCCGCAGCGTCGAAGTCTCCACGGTGGCCGGTGCGCTCGCCGCGGCGACGCTCGGCGGCGCCGGCTGGACGCTCGGCCGGCTCGTCGACGCACCGGGAACCTGGGTGGCGTTCGGGACACTGGTGCTGCTGTCCGCGGTCGTGCTGGCGCTCCCGCTCGCTCCGGCGATCTGGTGGCGAGGCGGCGCTGCGGTGGCGTCCCGGACCGGCGTGGATACGGGCGCGGCCGCGGCCGCCCTGCCGCTGGCGCTGGCGGGCGTGGTGAGCGCGCCCGCGGACCAGCTGGCGACCTGGACAGCCGTCTACCTCACGGTCGCGGGCGTGGCGGTCACCGCGATGTCGTTGCTGCGCAACGATCGGAGGATGCTCGGCTGGCCGGGCGGGGCTCTGCTCGCCCTGGCCAGCTGGGTGCGCCTCGCCGACATCGGCGTGCACCAGCCGGAGGCCTACACCCTGCCGTCCGCGGCAGCGCTGCTGGTGGTCGGCTTGCACCACCTGTGGCGGCAGCCCCGGGCGAGCACGCTCAGCCCGCTGTCGGCCGGTCTCAGCCTTGCCCTCGTGCCGAGCCTGCTGTGGGTGCTGGTCGACTCGACCGGACTGCGCCCGCTGCTGCTGGGTCTGGCCTGCCTGGCCCTGGTGCTGGCCGGGGTACGGATGCGCTGGAGCGCCCCGATCCTGTTCGGGGCGGGGGTGGGCGCCGCGCTCCTGGTGCGGTTCGCTGCGCCGTACGGCGAGTCCGTGCCGCACTGGGCGCTCATCGGGGCAGCGGGCGCACTCCTGCTCGGTGTCGGGGTCACGTGGGAGAGACGACTGTCCGAGGCGCGGCAACTCGTCGGCTACGTCCGCGCTTTGCGCTGAATGGATCCTGCGGAGCGGCCTCCGGGAGGCACCCCAGGGCGCTCGAGAAGGGGTCGCTCGCAGGCACCGGAGGGCGGCGTGGGAGTGGCGGGCCTGGCGGGAGCGCGAGCTTGCGAGCGCGGATGGTCCTCCCGCGCCGCCCTCGGGTGCAGGCGAGCGGGCCCGGCCCTGCAAACGCGAATGGGGCCTCGTGGCGCACCACAAGGCCCCAATCGGCAATCGTTCTTGGATCAGTCGCCCCCCGGATGCCCCCCGCGGAACCTAGACCCAATGTGGGACTCGGGAGCTTGTCAGCTCCGCTCGCCCCCGCGACGCTGCTCCGGAACCATCCCGGTGAGCAGGTCACGCACCTCGGACTCGCGGTAACGGCGATGTCCGCCCAAAGTCCTGATCGAGCTCAGCTTGCCGGCCTTCGCCCACCGGGTGACCGTCTTCGGGTCCACCCGGAACATGGCGGCGACTTCGGCAGGAGTGAGCAACGGCTCGGACTCAGGTGGCCGCGTGTTCATAGCGGGCCTCCTCGCAGTTGTTCCGACGGTGCCGGTTCCACACTCCGACACCCTCCCCTTAGTGTGACACCTCAGGGTAGAGCACGGGTAAATACCGTGACAATGGCTCATATGAGTCACTAACGGCCTCGGGCCGGGTCAAACTGCACCTCTCCGCCCCCACCGGCCCCGCAGGACCGTCCCGGAGCGGCGGCGCAGCCGGGTCTACGCTGGGAGCGTGAGCGACCAGGACAGCAGCCCGGAACCCTCAGCGGGCGTGTTCTCCCGCACCCGCGGCCACGAGCAGGTGGTCTACTGCAACGACGATGCCACCGGGCTGCGCGCGATCATCGCGATCTACTCCACGGCGCTGGGCCCGGCGCTCGGAGGCACGCGCTTCTACCCCTACGCCGACGAGGGCGACGCGCTGCAGGACGTGCTCAACCTCGCCGAGGCGATGGCCTACAAGGCAGCCGCCGCCGGGCTCGACCTCGGCGGGGGCAAGGCGGTGATCATCGGCGATCCGGCCACGATCAAGTCGGAGGGGCTGCTGCTTGCGTACGGCCGCTTCGTGCAGTCACTGCACGGGCGCTACTACACCGCCGCCGATGTCGGCACCTACAGCGAGGACATGGACGTGGTCGCCCGGGAGTGCGACTACGTCACCGGGCGCACCGTCGCGCACGGAGGGGCCGGGGACTCCTCGGTGCTCACTGCGTACGGCGTCTACCAGGGCATGCGCGCGGCTGCCGCGGCCACCTGGGGTGAGCCGACTCTGGCCGGGCGGACCGTCGGCGTCGCGGGTGTCGGGAAGGTCGGACGGCATCTCGTGCGGCACCTGGTCGAGGACGGCGCACGCGTGGTGGTCACCGACGTGAATGCCGCGGCCGTCGCCGGCGTCGAGGCCGAACATCCCGACGTACGCCACGTGCCGGACACCGACGCGCTGGTCGCCTCCGAGCTCGACGTCTACGCGCCCTGCGCGCTCGGCGGCGCACTGGACGACCAGGTGGTGGCGAGCTTGTCGGCGGCGATCGTGTGCGGTGCCGCGAACAACCAGCTCGCCCACCACGGCGTGGACAAGCAGCTCGCCGACCGCGGGATCCTCTACGCGCCCGACTACGTGGTCAACGCCGGGGGGCTCATCCAGGTTGCCGACGAGCTCGAGGGCTTCTCGTTCGAGCGGGCCAGACAGCGTGCCGAGGGCATCTTCGAGACCACGCAGCGGGTGTTCGCGCTGGCCACCGAGGACGGCGTACCTCCGGCGGTCGCCGCGGACCGGCTCGCCGAGCGGCGGATGCGTGGCTGTTGAGTTGCGCTCCAGTTGAGATGTGCCTCGTTGCTCGTTGAGATGTGCCTCGTTGCGATCGGCAGCGAACAGGCGCCTGGGCACTGAGGGCAACGAGGCGCATCTCGACTGTTCGCGCGTCAACTGTTCGCGCGCTCGTCCTCCACAGGCTCTTCATCGAGCTCGTCGGTGTCGGAGTCCTCGCCATGCAGCTCTCGTGCCAGCGCGCCGAAATCCGTCTCGTGGGACCGGTACTTCAGGTCGCGGGCAACCTTGGTCTGCTTGGCCTTCGCACGGCCGCGCCCCATAGGGTCGACCCCCTCGCACATCTGGCCGGAGTCACTTTCTGTGTGCGTCCGGTCTGCCTTAAAGGTTTCTCGTGGCTCCAACGGTACCCGGCCCGCGGTGATTCCCGCACACCGGATCGCGCATCACGCCGACGGGTGCCGGCCGACCAGGGTGACCACCCCGGCCGCCCTGTCGTCCTTGCCTGTGCCGACCTCGCCACACACCCATGCGCGTACGCCGTGCCCGGCCAGCAGCGCGACGGCGGCGTCGGCAGACCCTGGATCGGTGACCGCGACCATGCCGACCCCGCAGTTGAGCGTGCGTTCCAGGTCCGGCTCGGCCACCGCGCCCACCTCGGCGACCAGTCCGAACACCGGCTGCGGGGTCCAGGTGGCGCGGTCGATGGTGGCAACCAGGCCCTCGGGCATCACCCGCACCAGGTTCGCGGCCAGACCGCCACCGGTGACGTGGGACAGCGCGCGCGTCCCGGGGGTGCGGGCCAGGTCGAGGGCCGCCTTGGCGTAGATCGCCGTCGGCTCCAGCAGCTCCTCGCCGAGCGTGCGGCCGAGGACGTCGATGTGCCTGTCGAGCGTCCAGCCGGTCCCGCCTTCCGACGACGGAGCGAGCAGGACCCGGCGCACCAGCGAGTAGCCGTTGGAGTGCAGTCCGCTCGAAGCCATCGCGACGACCGCGTCGCCTGCCTGCACCCGCCCGGGACCGAGCAGGTCGGCGGCCTCCACCACGCCGGTGGTCGAGCCCGCCACGTCGTACTCGTCCGGGCCGAGCAGTCCGGGGTGCTCGGCGGTCTCCCCGCCGACCAGCGCGCAGCCGGCCTGCACGCACCCCTCGGCGATCCCCTGGACGATCGCGGCGATCCGCTCGGGCACGACGCGGCCGGTGGCGATGTAGTCGGTGAGGAACAGCGGCTCGGCGCCGCACACCACCAGGTCGTCGACGAGCATGCCGACCAGGTCGAGTCCGATCGTGTGGTGGACGTCCATCGCCTGGGCGATCGCGACCTTGGTGCCGACCCCGTCGGCCGAGCTGGCCAGCAGCGGCCGGTCGTAGGCCTTCAGCGCGGTGGCGTCGTAGAGCCCGGCGAACCCGCCGATCCCGCCGACCATCTCCGGTCGGCGCGCCTTCTCGACCCAGACCCGCATCAGCTCGACGGCCTTCTCGCCGGCGTCGATGGACACGCCGGCCGCCTCATACGAACCCCGATTCGTCCGCGAAATTGCGTCCTGTTCACGCGGGGTGACCGCGGACGAATCGGGGTTCGGCGGCTCAGGGGTCATGGGCGATCGAGCGCGTCGGCGGCGCCTCCGCCGGGAGTCAGGGAGACCTGGAGCGGCTCCGACGCGGCGACCTCCAGGCCCATCGTGGCATCGACCTCGAGGAGGTGCTTGCCGAGCTGGTCCGGCTCCGGCAGCGGCACCGGGTAGATGCCATCGAAGCAGGCACGGCACAGGTCCTGCTTGGGCACCGACGTGGCCTCGATCAGCTCCTCGAGGTCCACGTAGCCGAGCGAGTCGGCGTCGATGGACCGGCAGATCTCCTCCGCGGACAGCCCGTTGGCGATCAGCTCGGCCCGCGAGGCGAAGTCGATGCCGTAGAAGCACGGCCACTTCACCGGTGGCGAGGAGATCCGCACGTGCACCTCGCGGGCGCCGGCCTCGCGGAGCATCCGGACCAGCGCACGCTGGGTGTTGCCGCGCACGATCGAGTCGTCGACGACCACCAGCCGCCTGCCCTCGATCACGTCGCGCAGCGGATTCAGCTTGAGGCGGATGCCGAGCTGGCGGATCGTCTGCGACGGCTGGATGAAGGTGCGCCCGACATAGGAGTTCTTCACCAGCCCGGACCCATAGGGGATGCCGGACTCCTCGGCGTACCCGATCGCTGCGGGCGTACCCGACTCGGGGACCGGGATCACCAGGTCGGCGTCGGCCGGATGCTCCCGGGCGAGCCGCCGGCCTATCTCCACCCGCACGCTGTGCACCCGCTGGTCGTTCATCAGCGTGTCGGGGCGCGCCAGATAGACGAACTCGAACAGGCAGTGCTTGGGCTCGGCCGGGGCGAAGCTGCGGCTGCGCAGGCCGTCCTCGTCGACGGCGACCATCTCGCCAGGCTCGATCTCGCGGATGAACGACGCGCCGACGATGTCCAGCGCAGCGGTCTCCGACGCGACCACCCAGCCGCGGGCCAGCCGGCCGAGCACGAGCGGCCGGATGCCCTGCGGGTCGCGCGCGGCGTACAACGTGCGGTCGTCCATCCATACGAACGAGAACGCGCCATTGATGGTGGGCAGCACCCGGGTGGCGTTCTCCTCCAAGCTGCTGTCGGGGTGGTGCGCGAGCAGCGCGGTGACCAGGCTCGTGTCGTTGGTGGCGACCGGGCCGCTCTTGGCAAGGTTCACCTCACCGAGGCCAGTCAGGTGGGAGACCCGTTCGACCAGCTCAGCCGTGTTGGTGAGGTTGCCGTTGTGGGCCAGCGCCAGCGACCCCGAGGCGGTCGGCCGGAAGGTCGGCTGCGCGTTCTGCCAGGTGCTCGCGCCGGTGGTCGAGTAGCGGGCGTGCCCTACCGCGAGGTGCCCCTTCAGCGACTCCAAGGTGGGCTCGTCGAAGACCTGCGAGACCAGACCCATGTCCTTGTAGACCAGGATCTGGTGGCCGTTGCCGACCGCGATCCCGGCCGACTCCTGGCCGCGGTGCTGCAGAGCGTAGAGCCCGTAGTAGGTGAGCTTCGCGACGTCCTCGCCGGGCGCCCACACCCCGAACACACCGCAGGCGTCCTGCGGGGCTCGCTCGTGCGGGTCGAGGTCGTGCGTCAGCCGGCCGTCTCCCTTGCGCGCGGTCACGTTGCGCAGTCTACGGGTCGGTGCGCGTGTCGCTCGCTTGCACCGTCCGCCGGTTTACCAGGGTGCCATGGTAAACCGGCGGCCCCCATGGGGAATTCACCATGGCAGGCGGAAGAAAACCATGGCGCCCTGGTAATCATCCGGGGGCGGGTCACGACGAGGCGAGGTGGTGGAGCAGCAAGGCCTCAGCGAGGCACACACGCTCGAACTCGGCGAGGTGCAGCCCCTCGTTGGCCCCGTGCGCCCGCGTGTCCGGGTCCTCCACGCCGGTGACGAGGACGGCGGCCTGCGGGAAGGACTCGAGGAACTCAGCGATGAACGGGATCGACCCGCCCACGCCCATGTCCACCGGGTCGACGCCGTCCCAGGCCTCCCGGAACGCCGCCCGAGCCGCGTCGTACGCCGTCCCGGTCGCGTCGATCTGCGTGGCCTCGCCGGTGTCGACGACGGTGAAGGAGAACTCCGCGCCCCACGGCACGCGTTGCTCCAAGTGCCGGCGCAGGCAGGCGAGAGCGCTCTCGGTGGTGTCGCCCGGCGCGATCCGCATCGAGATCTTGGCCCGCGCGGAGGGGACCAGCGTGTTGCTGGCGCCGTCGACCTTGGGGGCGTCGAGGCCGGTGATGCTCAGCGACGGCCTGGTCCACAGTCGCTCGACGATGCTGCCGGAGCCGATCCACCGCAACCCCGGCACGGCGCCGGACTCGGCGCGCAGCCGCTCCTCGGGATACACCACGTCGGCCGCTGAGTTGGAGTGCAGCCCGTCGACGGCGACGTTGCCCTGCTCGTCGTGCAGGCTGGCGATCAGCCGGCTCAAGGTGATCAGCGCGTCCGGGGCGAGACCGCCCCACATGCCGGAGTGCACGGCGTGGGTGAGCGTGCGGACCTCGATGTCGGCGCGCACCAGGCCACGCAGGCTGGTGGTCAGCGCCGGGACGCCGATGTCCCAGTTGCCCGAGTCCGCGATCACGATCACGTCCGCGGCGAGCTCGTCGCGGTGCTCGGCGAGCAGGTCGGACAGCGTCTCAGAGCCGACCTCCTCCTCGCCCTCGACGAACATCGTGACCCCGACCGGCAGGTCGTCGCCGAAGATGCGGATCGCGGCCAGGTGCGCGGCGATACCGGCCTTGTCGTCGGCGGCGCCGCGTCCGTAGAGCCGCTCGCCGCGCTCGGTCGGCTCGAAGGGCGGCGAGTCCCACAGCGCGTGGTCGCCTTCCGGCTGTACGTCGTGATGGGCATAGAGCAGCACGGTCGGCGCGCCCTCCGGCGCCGGCTTGCGGGCGATCACGGCAGGCGCGCCGCCGTCGGTCCCCTTCGCCACGGCGATCTGCACGTCCTCGAAGCCGGCCTGGCGGAACAGCTCGGCCGTCGCCTCCGCGGAGCGACGGACGTCGTCCGCACGCGCCGGGTCCGCGCTGACCGACGGGATCCGGACCAGGGCATCGAGGTCGACGCGCACCGACGGGAGGACCTCGGCGAGACGGGCGCGGATCTGCTCAGGGGTCAGGCTCATGGCCGTCACCCTACGGTCGCGCCGGGGCGCGTCTTCGGCGGGGCTGCGTAGGGGGCAGATGCGACACGGGACACGAATTCGGCCGTTTCGGCCCGCGGAGAGTGTCCGGTTGCCTACCCTTTTTCCGCTCCCTGCACCGCGCAGGGTCGCAAATTCGTCCCCCGCCAGACCCGCCGAGACGAGATCGACCATGCGCCAACCCGACGCGATGCGGGAGTCCGCTGTGCGGCTCCTTGCCCGCCTGGGAGACCGGCCGGGGCTGACCCCGGTGCGGGTCGGAGTGGTCGCCGGGGTTGTCCTTGCGCTGTTGGTCACGCTCGGCTCGACCTTCGTCCTCGACTCCTCCGACGGCCACGTCGCGCCTGCTGGGCACGCTGACCGGATCCTCGCCGAGCCACCGCTCGAGGCGGTCACGCGGCCGCATCATGCTGGTCGTCGTGCGCTGGCGGGGCTGCCCCAGCAGATCTCCGGAGACGCGACCGCGCACAAGCACCGGCGCAAGCACCGCCGCGGCGGCCGGCACGAGGAGCCCTCGCGGGACCGCACGCGCACCGATCCGCAGGCCGGCCGGTGGCGCGGACTCGCCTTCGACGCGTGCCACGCGCCCTCGCAGCACGCGATGGACCGCTGGCGGAGGACCTCGCCGTACCGCGGGGTGGGCATCTACATCGGCGGCGCGCTGCGGGCCTGCCGTCAGCCGCACCTGACCCGCGGCTGGGTGGCGCGACAGCTTGACCGTGGCTGGAAGCTGCTGCCGCTGTGGGTGGGCCCGCAGGCCTCCTGCACCGGCTACCACCGCCGGATCAACTCACGCCCCGGACACAGTCGTCGGTTCCCCCGGGCCCACCAGCAGGGCATCTGGCAGGCGCACGGCGCCGCCGCCGCGGCCCGCGCTCTCGGGATCCCCGGCAACAGCACGCTCTTCTACGACATCGAGCCGTTCACCCCTCGCACCCACCGGTGCCGCGCCTCGGCGCTGCGGTTCCTGACCGCCTGGACCCGGCAGCTGCACCGCGAGGGCTACCGGTCGGGGGTGTACTCGACGGTCGGGTCGGCGATCTCCATGCTGAGCCGGGCGCGGCACCACGGGCCGGGTGCGTACGCCGCACCGGACCGGGTCTGGTTCGCGTGGATCAACGGCCAGAAGGCCCCTACCATGGGCGGCTACGTGCGCTCGTCTTCCTGGAAGCAGCACCATCGCGCCCACCAGTACGCCCTCGACATCGCCCGCAGCTACGGCGGCGTGCGGATGCACATCGACTCGAGCCTGGTCGACTTCGGCGTCTCGGCGAGCGCCCGGCAGGCGCGGAAGGCGAAGGCGCCGTGCGATCCGCGGCTGGACCGGCGCGGCTTCCGTCCGCTGCACCGTGGTCAGCGCGGCGCCCATGTGCGCGACGTGAACTGTCTGCTACAGGTGAGCGGGCACCCCCGCCGGGGTGCCGATCACGCGCACCGGCCCCCCGCGGCGTACGACGTCCTGACGCGGCACGCGGTGCGCAGCTTCCAGCGCGACCGGCACCTGCGTCCGACCGGGCGCACCGACCGGGCCACCTGGACCGCGTTGCTGGCCTCCGGCACCAGGCCGGTGCTGAAGCGGGGATCGACCGGCCCGCCGGTGCGTCGCGTGCAGCGGGCTCTGAACGCGGCTCTGCCGGGCGCGATCGCCGTGACCGGCAGGTTCGGGCCGCGCACGGTTGCCCGGGTCCGGCACTACCAGGCGCACATCGGGCACCGGCCGACGGGTGTCGTCGCGCACCCGACCTGGTCGGCGCTGCTGCACGGCCGGCTGCACGAGCACCGCGCCAAGCACCGCCACCACCACGCACATCACCGGCAGGATCACCGGCACCACCACGCGGGTCATCGCCACCGGCACCACCACAAGGGCCACCGGCACCACGGGGGGTGAGACTCCGGCTGACGACAGCCACACCAACAGGCAGTTGCGCGTGCTGGCCGCGCCCCCGGGCGTGACCGCATCCGGCCGAGGCCGCGAGTGCCTGTCCGTATGGCTGTGGACAGTGCCGTCAGCGCAACGGCAACAGGCCCGACAGGTCGGAGCGCTCGCCGGAGACCCGTAGCCTGCCGTCCCCGAGCGCCTCGAGCCAGTCCAGGTCCCCGACGGCCAGCGAGATCCACGTCGGCGCGTCGACCTCGACGACCGCCGGTGGGGTGCCGCGAGTGTGCCGGGTGCCGGCCACGCACTGCACCGCCGCATAGGGGGGCACCCGCACTTCCACGGCGCGGCCGGGGGCCTTGGCGACCAGCAGCGCCAGCAGGTGCTTGGTCAGCAGTCGGAGGTCGGGTCCGTCCGCGTCGCCGGACCGGAACCGGCCCAGCGCGCGCTCGACGTCATGCGGATCGGCGGGGACCAGTCGGGCGGGCATGGCTCACAGCTCCCCGAGCAGTGGGGCCACCCGCCGCAGCTCGTCGAGGTGCACCGCGGTGAGCTTCTGCAGGACCGACTGGCCCTCGACCGACAGCCGCAGGTGCACACGCCGGTTGTCGTGCTCGTCGCGCACCCGCACCACCAATCCGAGAGCCTGGGTCCGGTCGATGAGCTCGCTGACTGTGTGGTGTTTCACAAACAGTGCTTCGGCCAGGTCGCCGACGGTCGGTCCGGCCGGGTCGCGATGACCGCGAATCGCCAGCAATAGCTGGTGTTGCGCATGCGTGAGGCCACGCTCGGCCGCCGCATCGCGACTCCACTGGTCGAACCGTCTCAGCCGCGTGCGGAAGGCGAGCAGCCTCTCGTAGTCTTTGTCGCTGGGCACGATGACCCCCATAATATGTCGTAACCCGACCTGATTCTCGCAAGGTGAGACCTGCTGTGCCCGAAGCCGCTGCCCCCACGCGCGACGTACGCCATCTCGGCGACTTCTCCACCACGCCCCGGGTCGTGCTGATCACCGCGCTGGCGATCCCGATCGGCGCGGTTGCCGCGGTCGTCGCCTGGGCGCTGCTGAGGCTGATCGGGATCATCACCAACGCGGTGTTCTACCAGCGCTTCGACACCCACCTGGTCGCTCCGGGCGCGATCCACCACAACCCGTTCCTGGTGCTGCTCGCCCCCGCGGTCGGCGGGCTGGTGATCGGCCTGCTGGCGCGCTACGGATCGGAGAAGATCCGCGGCCACGGGATGCCCGAGGCGATCGAGGCGATCCTGATGGGCGGCAGCAAGGTCGAGCCCCGGGTCGCCGTGCTGAAGCCGATCTCCTCCGCGGTCGCGATAGGGACCGGCGGCCCGTTCGGCGCGGAGGGCCCGATCATCATGACCGGCGGCGCGCTCGGGTCGCTGTTCGCCCAGTTCCTGCACCTGACCGCCGACGAGCGCAAGACGCTGCTGGTGGCCGGCGCCACCGCCGGGATGGCCGCCACGTTCAACTCCCCGCTCGCCGCGCTGGTGCTGGCCGTCGAGCTGCTGCTGTTCGAGTGGCGTCCGCGCAGCCTGATCCCGGTGGCCGCGGCCGTCTGCGTGGCGACCGTGGTCCGGCTCCCGCTGCTCGGCTCCGGCGCGCTGTTCCTGTCCACCGCCCACCTGCACGTGACCGGGCCGACGTACCTGCTCTGCGTGGTCTCCGGGCTGATCTCCGGGTTCCTGGCGATCGTCGCGACCGTGCTCGTCTATGCGTCGGAGGACGTCTTCCGTCGGCTGCCGATCCACTGGATGTGGTGGCCGGCGATCGGCGGGCTGATCATCGGCATCGGCGGCCTGTTCGTCCCGGAGGCCCTCGGCGTCGGCTACAACATCATCGACGCCGAGCTGACCGGCTCGATCAGCCTCGGGCTGGTCGCCGGCGTGCTGATCGTCAAGACGCTGATCTGGTCGCTCTCGCTCGGCTCGGGGACGTCGGGCGGTGTGCTCGCGCCGATGTTCATGATCGGTGGTGCGCTCGGCGCGCTCGAGGCGCAGGTCTTCCCCGACGTCGGGGCGGGCTTCTGGGCGCTGATCGCGCTCGCCGGCGTGCTCGGTGGCGTGATGCGCTCGCCGTTCACCGGAGTGATCTTCGCGCTCGAGCTGACCCACCAGTACGACGCCCTCCTGCCGCTGATCATCGGCGCCACCACCGCCTTCGGCGTGTCGGTGCTGCTGCTGAAGCGCTCGGTGCTCACCGAGAAGATCGCCAGGCGCGGCTACCACCTGACCCGCGAGTACGACGTGGATCCCCTGGAGATCATGTTCGTCTCCGAGGTGATGTCCGACGACATCGTCGAGTTCGAAGCCGACGTCGACGTCGCGCATGCCTACGCCGCTCTCAACTCACCGGAGAACGACTACAGCGCCTGGCGCCAGCAGCTCTACCCGGTCGTCGGCCCGACCCGGGAGATGCTCGGGGTGGTCAAGCGGGGCGCCCTGTTCGAGGCCAACTCCGTCGGGGCCGGCGACACCCTCGTCAAGGACCTGGTGGTCACCGACCCGGTGATCACCCACGGCGACCAGACCCTGCGCCATGTGGCCGAGCTGATGGCCGTCAACGCGATCACCACCATGCCGGTGGTCGACCGCGCCGACCCGACCCGGGCGATCGGGGTCGTCTCGCTCCCGCAGCTGCTACTCGGCCGCGAGCGCGACCAGCAGGAGGCCCGCGAGCGCGAGCGGGTGCTGCGGGTGCGGATGATCAGCCCGAGATGGGCCCGCCGCTGAGGCCTTCGCAAAGCGCACTCACGGTTGCCGAGCGTCGACCAGGTCCTTGATGATCTCGAAGTCCGCGCGGTTGTGGGTGAGCAGCGGCACCCCTTCGACGTTTGCGGTCGCCGCGATCGCAAGGTCGATCTGCCGCCGACGGGGGTTGCCCCCGCGCCGGGTGACCGCGGCGGCAAGTCGGCCCCACGCCCGCGCGACATCGACGCCGATGGGAAGCGGGTCGAACGTTGCCTCGACGACGGCCATGCGATCGGCTCGGCGAGCCCGCTCGTCGTCGTCCTCGGCCACCAGAACGCCGAAGTGCAACTCGGTTATCGACGCGACGCTCACCGCTGCCTCGACGCCCTCGGGCGCGTGCTCGCCGACGAGCACCGAAGTGTCGAGCACGGCTCTCATCGGCGGAATGGGTCGCTCAGCGCAGCATCGAGATGGGCAAGGTCGCTTTCGAGACTCCGTGGCGCCGGCCCGTGCCAGACACCGGCGAGATCCCGGCCGCTGACCCATCGGCGGCGACGCGCCGGCGCCAGTTCCGCGACCGGACGACCGGCGACGGTGACCGTGAACGTCTCACCGGCCTCGACGCGGCGCAGAACCTCGCCCACCTGGTTGCGCAGCTGCTTCTGCGGGATGGTGTCCACGGCCTCACGGTAGCACTTCTGCTACCCGCGTCCTGGGACGGCCGAACATCGAACATTGCGGGCAGTCGGCCCGGTACGCCGGCGAGACCGGCCCGCTCGGGTTAGGGTGAGCCGCACTCTGTCCTCGACGGCCACCGGCCAGCTGGAACAGCTGCCACCACTCGACGGGGGAAGGCATGCTTCGCCACCGGTTCGCGCGACGCCGTACGCGCGCGCTCGCATCGGCGCTGGTCTCGTTCACGGCTCTCGCGACCACCGCAGTCCTGGCCGCCCCGCCCGGCAGCGCCCGCACGTTCACGCCGACCACCCGGGTCACTCCCGGCAACTTCACCGGCTACGCCTTCGACCGCTGCCAGGCGCCGACCCAGGACGAGATGGACGCCTGGCGCACCGGCTCGCAGTACGGCGCGGTCGGCGTCTACATCGCCGGGGACAGCCGGTTCTGCGACGTGCAGGAGAACCTTTCTCCGCAGTGGGTGGCCGAGCAGGCCCGCAAGGGCTGGCGGATCCTCCCGATCACCGTCGGCCGGCAGGCCTCCTGCTCGGGCAAGAAGCGGTGGACCAAGATCGACGACGACCCGGCCGACGGGTATGCGCACGCACGCCGCCAGGGGCGCGTCGAAGCGCGCGACAGCGTCGCGGCCGCGCGCGCCTACGGCATCGCCGAGCAGAGCACACTCTGGCTGGACGTGGAGAACTTCGACATCGGCAACACCCGCTGCCGCGAGTCGGCGCTCGCCTTCGTCTTCGCCTGGACCCGGCAGCTGCACCGGCTCGACTACCGCTCCGGGTTCTACTCCAGCGCGTCCAGCGGGATCCGGATGGTCGACGACGCCCGCGTCGCGCACCCGGGCTCGACCGGCCTGCCCGACCAGATCTGGATCGGCGACTGGAACGGCCGTGCCAACGTGCACACCTCCTACATCTCCGACGAGGGATGGATGCCGCACGCCCGGATGCACCAGTACGCCGGCGGACACGAGGAGTCGCACGGCGGCGTACGACTCACCGTGGACAGCAGCTTCCTCGACGTGGGCCGCGGCTCGCGGCCCCGCCGCGAGCCGCGGCACTGCGGCGTGCGGATCGACTTCCCCAACTACTGGTCGCTGCAACGAGGCGACCGCAACCACCTGGTCGCGGCCATGCAGTGCTTCCTGCGCCAGGCCGGCTACTACCACGGCAAGATCAACGGCCGGTTCGGCCGGGGCACCTACCGGGCGGTACGCCGCCTCCAGCACGACCAGCCGTCCCTGCCGGTCACCGGCACGATGAACCGTCGCACCTGGACGGCGCTGCTCACCTCCGGGTCCACCCCGCTGCTGAAGTACGGCTGGGCCAACGATGCGGTACGCCGTCTGCAGCGCGGTCTGAACGCGGCCCGCAAGGAGCGCCTCGAGGTGGACGGGATCTTCGACGGCGAGGTGCGCGCGGCGGTCAAGCGCTACCAGCACGAGCACGGCCAGCGGCGCACCGGCGTGGTCACCGACGACGTCTGGACGCTGCTGCAGAAGGGTCGCCGCTGACCGGCGGGACGGTTACCGACGGGTACGCGGTGGATCCCATCCATCTGGTGCGTGCGATCCACCTCGTACCCGCGAGTAACATTCGGAGAACTACCGGCGTGTCATTACCGGGAATTCCCCCGAACGGTTGTTACAGTTGGGAACTTTGAGGTTAGAGTGACTCCTGCCCATCGTCCGGACCACGGGGAGTCGCGCAGATGTCCACCAGCCCGCACCGCCAGACCAGCCCGCGCCACACCTCGCGCCGCGACTCGCGCCGGGACGCGCGCCGTGGACGGCCTCGCCGCGGGCGCGTCGCCGTCCGCGCGGCGGTGGCCGCCGCACTCGGGGTCCTGCTGAGCGTCGGCCTGGCCGCCGGACCGGCGCTCGCCTCGCAGCGGGTCACGCCGGGCAGCTTCACCGGCTACGGGTTCGACCAGTGCGTGGCGCCGACGCAGAAAGCGATGCACACCTGGCTGCGCAACTCGCCGTACTGGGCGGTCGGCATCTACATCTCCGGGGACTCCCGGGGCTGCCGCAACCAGCCGAACCTGACCCCGGAGTGGGTCGACCGGCAGCTGCGTCACGACTGGCGGCTGCTGCCGATCACGATGGGTCCGCAGGCCTCGTGCAACCCGCGGTTCCCCCGCTACAAGGACGACCACCGGATAAGCTCCGACCCGCACCGCACCTACCGCAGGGCCCGCGCGCAGGGCCATCGCGAGGCGGCCAAGACCGTGGACGCCGCGCAGGCGCTGGGGATCGCGCAGGGCAGCACACTGTGGTACGACCTCGAGGCGTTCGACATCGGCCGTCGCCGCTGCCGCGAGTCCGCGCTGAACTTCCTGTCGGCGTGGACCACGAAACTGCACAAGCTCGGCTACAAGTCGGGCGTCTACTCCAGCGGTGCCTCGGGGATCAAGGCCCTCGACGACGTACGCGTGCAGGACCCGGGCGAGATCGCGATGCCCGACCAGCTGTGGGTTGCCGACTGGAACGACCAGGCCACCGTGGAGTCCCGCTACGTGCGGCCCGACGCGTGGGACGCCCACCAGCGGGTGCACCAGTACCGCGGCGGCCACAACGAGACCTACGGCGGCGTGACCATCAACATCGACAACAACTTCCTCGACGTCGGCCGCGGCTCGGTCGCCCCCCGGGAGCCGCAGCACTGCGGTGGCGTGGAGATCGACTTCGACAACTACCGGCCTGTGCACCTCGGCGACCAGAGCGACCTGGTGCGTGCCGCCCAGTGCCTGCTCACCGAGCAGCATGCGTACGACGGCCCGATCGACGGCAACTTCGACGAAGCGTTCGGCGCCGCGGTCAAGACGTTCCGCGCCGACCACGACATGTCCGCGTGGCCGAACATGTCCCGGCGCACATGGATGGTGCTGCTCAGCCAGGGCCCGACGCCGATCCTGAAGTACGGCGCCGCGCAAGCCGCTGTGCGCCGGCTGCAGCGCACCCTGGACGCCGCACACACGGTGAACCTGCCGATCACCGGCGTGTTCGCCCAGGAGACCACCGACGCGGTCGAGGCCTATCAGGCCGACCACGACCTGCCGGTCACCGGCGTGATGACGCACCGCACCTGGAAGCTGCTGCGCTCCGGCGATCGTTGAGCTGATTACGTCGCGCAGCGGATAGTGCGCACGGCCGTCGCAGCCGAGGCTGGTCACATGACCTCACTGAACAAGACCGGCAGCGCCTGCCTCGTCCTCGGCCCGCTACTGGGCGTGGTCTCGATGGTTCTCGCGCGCACGGTGTCCCACAGGGCAGCCGACCAGGCGGCCGCATTCACCGCACACCCGACAGCCTCGCAGATCGGTCTCGGCATCAACGCGCTCGCGGCGGTCCTGCTGACCGCCGGCGTGGTGTGGCTGGCATTGACGACGTACGCGCGAGCACCACGCCTGGCCGCAACGGGCGGAGTGCTGGGCGTGCTCGGCATGTTCGCGATCGTCTTCGACGACGCGGTGCACCTGTCCGGCGCACTCGTGGTCCGCGGACTCGACCCGGCGCGCGCCGCCGACCTGCTCGGCCCGCTCAGCTCCGGCGGTGTCCTCGCCGTCGGACCGCTCTCCGAGCTGGCCGACGTGGGCGTGATCCTGCTGGCGCTCGCCACACTGCGTCTCGGGGTCTCCCGATGGGCGGTGGCCGCGATCTGCGTGGGTGTCGTCGTCGAGGGCGCCGGGTTCGCCATCGGCACGAGGTACCTGCCCGCGGTCGGGTTCGCGATCGCGCTCGCCGGCTACGCCGCCGTCGTGCACACCCTCGCAGGCAGGACCGTGCAGTCGGCCTCGTCGCTCCCCTCCCCGGCCATCACCGGGTGATCTGACGGAAGACCGTGGGCAGGGTTGCCGACCAGGCGGTGCGCAGCTCGGCGAGCGGGATCGTGAAGGTCCCCTCGACCTCCAGGGTCGCATCGGGACCGGCCGAGGTGGTCTCCCCGATCCGGGAGTACGCCGTGCCTGCGGCCGAGCACAGCTCGACGAACGCCGGCTCGTGCCTCGACGGAACCGTGACGACCGCCCGGGCGGCGGACTCGCTGAACAGCGCGACGAACGGGTCCCCGGGAAGCCGGACGCGCACGCCGACGTCGTGGCGCAGGCACGAGTCGACGATGGCCTGCGCGAGGCCACCCACGTCCAGGGAACGCGCTGAGGCCGCGAGCCCGTTGCGGCCGGCCTCGACCAGGACGCCGGCCAGTACCCGCTCCGCTTCGAGGTCGACCGCCGGGGGGAGACCGCCGAGATGGCCGTGCGCGAGCTGTGACCAGGCGCTGCCGGAGAGCTCCTCGCCGGTGCTGCCGAGCAGGTACACGCCCAGGCCATGACCTCCCCCGTCCCCCGGGAAGCCCCCGTCGCCCGGGAAGCCCGGGAATCCGGACGGGACCCGACGGGCCACGTCGTCGATCACCCCGAGCACCGCGGCGACCGGGGTCGGCAGGATCGCCGTACTCCCCGTCTGGTTGTAGAGGCTCACGTTGCCGCCGGTGACCGGAACGCCGAGGGCCCGGCAGGCGTCGGCCAGGCCCCGGGTGGCCTCGGCGAACTGCCACATCACGCCCTCGTCCTCCGGCGATCCGAAGTTCAGGCAGTCGCTGACCGCGAGCGGCCTGGCCCCCGCGGCGGCCACGCGCCGGTAGGCCCCGGCGAGCGCGAGCTGTGCGCCGGCGTACGGATCCAGGAAGGCGAACCGGCCGTTGCCGGTCATCGCCAGCGCGACGCCGAGGCCGGACTGCTCGTCGACGCGGACCATACCGGACTGGTCGGGGCGTGCGAGCACGGTGTTGCCGCGCACGTAGCGGTCGTACTGGTCGGTGATCCAGGACTTGTCGCACAGGTTCTCGCCCGCCGCAAGCGCCAGCAGCGTGGCACGCAGGTCGTCGTCGGTGTCCGGTCGCGGCAGCTTCTCGGCCGCGTCCGCCTGTACGTCGTCCTGGCTTGCTGGCCGGGCGAACGGGCGCTCGTAGACAGGCCCGTCGTGGGCGACCGATCGTGGCGGTACGTCGACGACGGTCTCGCCTTGCCACTCGATGCGCAGCCGTCCCGTGTCGGTGACCTCGCCGATCACGGTCGCCTCGACGTCCCACTTCGCGCAGATCTCCAGGAAACGCTCGGTGTGGCGCGGCTCGACGACCGCCATCATCCGCTCCTGGGACTCGCTCATCAGGATCTCCTCGGGGGCCAGCGAGGAGTCGCGCAGCGGCACCCGGTTCAGCCACACGTGCAAGCCTCCGTCGCCCGCACTGGCCAGCTCACTGGTCGCGCACGAGAGGCCGGCGCCACCGAGGTCCTGGATGCCGACCACGAGGTGCTCCGCGAAGATCTCCAGCGTCGCCTCGATGAGCAGCTTCTCCATGAACGGGTCGCCCACCTGCACGCTGGGGCGCTTCGCGCTGCTCCCGGTCGAGCCCGTCGAGCCCCCGAACGTCTCGCTGGCCAGCACGCTCACCCCGCCGATCCCGTCCCCGCCGGTGCGCGCGCCGTACAAGATCACCTGGTTGCCCTGCCCGGACGCCTTGGCGAGGTGGATCTGCTCGTGACGCATCACCCCCATGCAGAGCGCGTTCACCAGCGGGTTCCCTGAGTACGACGCGTCGAACACCGCCTCGCCGCCGACGTTCGGCAACCCGAGGCAGTTGCCGTAGCCGCCGACGCCCGCGACGATCCCCGGCAGCACGCGGTGGGTGTCCGGCGCGCCGAGGGGGCCGAACCGCAGGGAGTCCATGACCGCGACCGGGCGGGCGCCCATCGCGAGGATGTCGCGAACGATGCCGCCGACCCCGGTCGCGGCTCCCTGGTAGGGCTCGACGTACGACGGGTGGTTGTGCGACTCGACCTTGAACGTGACGGCGTACCCCTCGCCGACGTCGACCACGCCGGCGTTCTCGCCCATCCCCACCATCAGGTGGTCGCGCATCCGCTCGGTCACGTTCTCGCCGAACTGGCGCAGATGGACCTTGGAGGACTTGTAGGAGCAGTGCTCGCTCCACATCACCGAGTACATCGCCAGCTCGGACGACGTCGGGCGGCGGCCGAGGATCTCGCGGATGTTCGCGTACTCGTCGGGCTTCAGCCCGAGCTCGGACCACGGCTGAGTGTGCTCGGGGGTCCGGGTGGCGGCCCCGACGGTGTCGAGGAGGCGGGCGGGCGCGTCGGTCATGGCGCGGTCAATCTACTCGAACAGTCGCGGCGACGACGAAGGAGCGTGAGGACCGGATACCGGCTCTACGGCTCCTCCGTTCGCCTCCGCCGGTCGCGCAGCCAGTCGGCGAGCACCACGGCCTGGTTGTGCTCGGTGTCCCTGGCGTCGAACAGGAGCAGCACATCACCGTCGCGGACGGCGTCCACCAGGTCACTGAGGTCAGCGGGGTCGTCGGACTCGAAGCGCTCGTCGAGCTCGGCGACGTACCGCTCGCGGAATCCGTCCCAGCGTGCGACGTCGTGCCCGAACCACTTGCGGAGCCCGGTGCTCGGCGCCACGTCCTCGAGCCAGGGCACGTCCAGGTCGGCCTTGGCGATGCCACGTGGCCAGACCCGGTCGACCAAGTAGGTCGCAGTGGCCCGCGCCGCTCTGCCGCTCGGAGGGTCGGCGACGTACTCACGAACTCGCTGGATCGCAACGCTGCCCATCTGCCCAACGTACGCCGCAGCACTCACCGGTGCCGCGCGGCGCGGGCGAGGGAGGTCTCCTCCTCGAGCAGTGCGCGGGCCTCGACGGTGTCCCGGTGGCGAGCGTGCGCGTGGACCGGCCCCGGCGGGCTGTCCACGTGCAGGTCGGCGAGCCCGAGCATCCGCTGCCAGGGCCCCTGCCGGATCCGCAGCGACTGCACGCGCGCATGAGGGACGACGTGGGTATGACGGGTGACCAGGCCCGACCGGCTGACGACCACCTCGCCGAGCCCGACGGCGAGGTAGCGGCGGCGCACCGGCGCGATCCACCGCGCTCGCGCCGGCGGAGCGGTGAGTGCGATCCGGTCGACCTGCAGGTCCGCGCCTGCGCCGGAGCCGGCGAGCAGATAGCTGACCAGCCACTGCACCTGGTCGCGACGGGCGACAGGCATCAGCGTGGACGCCGACGGCTTCCCGTCCCCGTCGGAGGACTTCGCGCCCGCGACTGACACGTCGAGACGCGCCCAGCCGAGCCGCCGCCACAGCAATGGCTCGGTCACCACCAGTCCCTGCACGCGAGGAAGCGTGATCGTCTGAGCATCCCTCTCGAACAGTCCGCGGCGCACTTGCAGGCCGGCCGCCGACTCGGTGAGCGTGAATCCGTAGAACGCCGACAGCTTGCGGAACTGGGCGAGCACGAACCCGCCGACGATCGGCAGCACGGACGCCGCACCGCCGAGCTGGCCGATCACCATGAACAGCCCGAGGAACAACGCGCCGGAGACGACCACGCCGATCGTCTCCCCCGACAGCAGGATCGCTACCAGCAGCATCCCGAGGTCGAGCGAGGCGATCCGTCGCTCCTGGAGGCGCTGCGTTCGCGGCGCGACCGGCACGACCGGCACGACCGCCGGACTGTCACCCGGTCGCCCACCGGCGCGTACGGCGTCCCGGCGGGCCAGCAGCACCTCGCGCAGCTCCTGCGCCTCCGCCAGCGGCAGGAACGCCAGCGAGCCCTCGGCCCGCCCGCCGCCAGCGACGTCCATCTTCAGCTCGGCCAGTCCGAACAGCCGGGCCACGAACGGCTGGACGATGTCGACGCCCTGCAGCCTGTCCACCCGGATCCGTCGCGACTGTCGGCTGATCACGCCGGTGTCGACTCGCAGCTCGTCGTTCTCGATCCAGTACTTGGTGCGCAGCCACGACGCCGTGCCGAACACCGCGCCGACCACCAGCATCACCAGCAGCGCCCAGCCCAGCGGACCGATCTGCCCGCGCAGCAGGTCCTGCCAGGTCGCACCCGCGGCGGCGACCACCAGGATGAAGCTGCGCACCAGTGGCGTCAGCGGGGAGAGCCGCTTGTACGGGCGCTGCGCCACGTCGTCGTTCACGGCGCCTTCACATGCCCTCGCCGGCGCTCACACGACCTCACAGGCCGGCGGCCTGGGCCTCGCCGAGGGAGGTGAGCCGGTCGCGCAGGCGCGCCGCCTCGGCGGCGGGCAGCCCCGGGATGCGTGCGCTGGTGCCCGGGCTGGCCGTGTGCAGGTGCACGGCTGCGACTCCGAAGGCCTGCTCGAGCGGGCCCGCGTGGACGTCGACGTACTGCATCCGCCCGTAGGGCACCACGATCAGCGTGCGGAACACCGCACCATGCTTGATGTGCAGCTCCTCGTCAAGCTCGGCGTACCCCCACCAGCGGGCGTTGCGGCCGACCAGGACCCAACCGGCTGCGAAGCCGGCGAGGATGAGTACGGCGACCAGCACGGTCAGCCACGCGGGCACCGGTGCGAGTGCCCCGAGCACCAGCACCACGACGAGCAGCAGCCCGGCGACGATCCCGAGCAGGGTGCGGCGCAGCACCGCCAGCGCCGGCGAGACGGGGCGCCAGGAGTCGTGCGGCGGGGCGAACAGCTCGTTCATGACCTCGAGCCTACGGTTCGTCCTGGCGCGCGAGGCGCCGGCGAACCCGCGCGAGCAACGCGTGGAGCAACTCGCGGCCGGTTGCCTCGTCCAGCGTCGGCGACACGGGCTGTCGCTGGGGCCTGCCGGCCCTCAGCTCCAGGGCACCGCCGATCGCGCCTTCGAGCGCACGTGCGGCGAGCTCGAGAGGCACCGTCTCGGGCATGGTGGCGGCATCGCCGGCGGGTACGTCGGAATCACCGGCGACAAGCGAAGCGGGGTCACCGACGATCGAGATGCCGCTGGACTCGATGGTCGCCAGACGCTTCCGGCCCAGCTCGTCGACACGTTCCCGCGCCCAGGCAGGCAGCTGCGGGATGGGGAGGTCGTGCGGCGATCGGGGCGCGGCGGCCATGGCCCGGATCGCGCCACGCTGCATCAGCTGGTGGTAGATCCGGTCGGGCCAGTCGTGCTCGACGAACAGCTCGTTGAACCGGCGCACCAGCTCGGTCCCGCCGAGGGTCAGCGACGGGTTCGACGGTGCCGGGCCCGCATCCGCGCGCAGCAGGCCGTCGGGCAGGCCGAGCATCGCCTCGAACGTGCGCTGCAGGAGCTCGCGGTCGGTCTCGTCGCCGACGATCAGGTGGAACCGGTCCGGCCCGACAGCGGGGAGCCACCGCGACAGCATCGCTGCGAGGTCGTGAGAGGCCCAGAACGAACGGTAGGCGTTGTCGTCCGGCGCGCCCTCGAGCACGGCGCGCAGCCACTGGTCGTAGGTGCGCCGGTCGTAGGACTTCACCCGCTCCTGCCAGTACGACGGCAGCAGCCGGTCGAAGCGGCGGGTCACGGCCACCACGTGCACGCGCGACCCGCCGAGGTCGTCCACGATCCGCTGGGCCTGCTCGGGACCTGCGCTCCCGAAGTCCTCGGTGCTCAGGCAGACCCGGCCGGGGCCGAACGCCTCGATCTCCTCCAGCAGCACCTGCCACTCGCGGATCGGCGGGGTGGACCGTGCGCGCGGGCTGCGTTGGAGCACGGCCCAGCCCGGCCGCATCTGCCGCCGACCGTTGCCGGGATAGAGCACACCATGCTCGACCAGCCGGGGACGCGTGTCGCACAGCGCCTGCTGGATCGCTGTCGAGCCGGTCTTGAACGGCCCGATGTGGACCAGCCGCGCGCCCTCGGGCAGGAGCAGGTCCGCGTCGGCGCTCACGAACTGCCGCCGGTCGGCCGACGAAGCCGGCGCAGCGCCCGGCCGGCGATCACCTTGGCCAGATCGCGACCGGAGGTCTGGGCGACGGCGACACCGGGGCCTGCCGTGCCGGTGCGCGCGTTCCGGACCGCCTTCCGCGTCTCCCGTCGAGCCGTCTTCAGAGCACGGGCGTGCCGCTTGCGGGCGCTGTCCGCGCTCGCGAACGCTCCTTCGACGACACCCTGCACCGCGAGCGCGGCGGCGTCCACCGAGATCCAGCCCGGTCGGTAGTCCGCGTCCGCGTCGCTGTCCGGGGACGCCATCAAGGTGTCCGGGTCGCCGATCACGCGGACCCCCGAGCCGGTCAGCGTCTCGAAGCGCGCCCGGCTGAGCTCGGCCACTGCCTCGGCGGCCCACGGCGGCATCGGCGGCACCTTCAGATCGAGCGGGTCGGCCCCGGGATGGTGGCTCATCGCCTTGAGCGCAGGGATCATGCCGCGTTGCACCAGGCGCATGTAGGCCTCGTCGCTCCAGCCGCGCTCGGCGAACAGGAGATTGACCCGGCGCAGCAGCTCGACGCCGTTCAGCGACAACGACGGGTTCGTGCCGACGGCGTCCTCGACGAGCATCCCTGCCGGCAGCCCGAGCAGATCCTCGAACGTGCGCGGCAGCAGGCCGCGGTCGGACTTGTCGGCGACCACCACGATGACCCGCTCTGCCGATCCGACCGCGGTGCTCCAGCGATCGATCATCGCGCCGAGGTCGTGGGAGCTCCAGAACGCCTTGGCCGTCGCGGTGCGACTCGGCCGCTCGGCCAGCACGACGTTCAGGAACTCGTCGTAGCTCTCGGTGTGGTGCGACTGGGCTCGCTGCTGCCACTGCGAGGGCAGCAGACCGTCGAGTCGCCGTGCCACCGCGATCACGTACAGCCGTTCGACGCCGAGGTCGGTGGCGATCCGCTTGACGAACCGGGGGCCCGCTCTGCCGAAGTCCTCGGTGCTCACGCAGACGCGCATGTCCCGCGCTGCGTCGACCTCCTCGACCAGCGACTCCCACTCCTCGATCCGTGCCGGCACGCGACCGCGCGGGGTGCGGCCGAGCACGGCCCAGCCGGCCCGGTCGGCGCGCCGGCCGTCTCCGGGATAGAGCACGCCGTGCTCGCGCATCTGCTCCCGGTGGGCGTGCATCGCGTCCTGGATCGCGCTCGACCCGGTCTTGTAGGGCCCGATGTGCAGCAGGCAGGCACCGGCGGGAAGTACGTCGGTCATGTGCGGGTCCCGCCGTCGGCACCGAAGACGGCGTCGACGACCCGAGCGGCGGCATGCCCGTCCTCGAGCTCGCAGTAGTCGGCGATGAACCTCTCGACGGCGGCGGCGTACCGGCGACGCGTTGCCTCCAGCCTCCGCAACGCCTGCACCGCCTCCCCGGTGGTGTTCACGTGCGGCCCGGGCGCGGTCGGCCCGAACGGCATGATCGCCGGACGCAGCGTGTGGTAGACGTCGTTGTCCGGCACCAGGAACACCATCGGCTTGCGGGTGAGTGCGTAGTCGAAGCGCAGCGAGGAGTAGTCCAGCACCGCCGCGTCGGAGGCGAGGATCAGGTCGGCCACGTCCGGGTAGTAGGTGACGTCGACGACGTTCGCGCCCGCGGCCCGCAGCGCGTTGGCGCGGGCGTTGAACGCATGCCCGCGCATCAGGACGACGTACGACGGCCCGAGCGCCGTGGCCGCCTGCACAGGATCGAAGAAGTCCGTCGCGGCCGCCGTCATCCCGTCGTTGGACAGATAGTCGCGGAACGTCGGCGCGTACAGCACCGCGACCTGGTCACGGGTGATGCCCAGCGCGGAGCGCACCCGCTCGCGGACCGCCTCGCCGTCGGAGGAGAGCAGCACGTCGTTGCGGGGGTAGCCGGTCTCGAGCACGGTGACTTTCCCGGCCGCCTCGGGACCGAAGAACTCCTTGAGCAGCGCAGGAGTGGCGTACCCCGCCGGCGAGACCAGGTAGTCCCACGCCGCGGCGCGGTCCAGGAAGGACGCGACACGGCTCAGTGCGAGGCCGCTCCGCTCCCACCAGCTCTGTCCCATCCCCTTGTAGGGGTAGCCGTGGAACGTCTCGACCATCACCTGCTTCTCGGGCTTGACGTACCACATCGGCTGGTGGACGTTCAGCATCACGTAGCGAGCCCCGCCGAGCCGTTCGTGCCACTCGCGGCTCTCCTCCAGCAGCGGGACGGCACCCTCTGGCACGCCCACCGAGTGGTCGGTGACGGCCCAGTAGAGCGTCAGGTCGCTGCGGCGCGCGACCAGCTCCTGGTGCACCGCAAGCGCGTTGTCGTTGGCCGCCTCGCCGTACAGAGTGCGGAAGAACACCGAGTGCTCGTCGGCCGACCCGGCGTTGGCCAGCTCCTGCAGCCGCAGCTGGTTGCGAACCCCGCGCTCGTCGGGACGCAGCGGTGGCGCGACCACCACCGAGAGCGCACGGTGCTCGACCGCGTGCAGTTGGACCTTGACGCGGATCGCCCCGGCGGTGACGTCGAGCGGAAACAGGTCGATCAGCTCCGGGGTGGCCAGCGGCGTCACCTGCTCGCCGGTCCGCCGGTGCTGCAGGACGAGCGTGTACGCCGCACTCAGCAGCACCTGGTCGTCCCAGCCCCAACGGGACTCGGTCTGCGCCAGGTGCACGATCCCTGCCGCGCCGTCCTCTTCGACCGTCATGCTCGCGGCGGTGGTGGCCGGCCGCGACTCGAACTGCGCCTGCCAGTCGTCGAGGTCGAGCCCGAAGGCACGCAGCCGCACGGTGACGCCGGACTCGTCGACGGCCGCCTCGGTCACCTGGACGGCGGCGGTGCGGGTCCGCACCATCAGCTCGCCGGCGCGGTTCGTGCTGGCACGGCAGGACAGCATCGCGTCCTGCACGGCGCCCAGCTCTGCCGGCGCGAACCGCACCGGCGCCTCCGCTCCCTCGCTCGTGCGAGCGGAGAACAGCCACATCGTCGCGGTGTCGACGTGCTCGTGGGAGATCTCCGACGGGTCGAGCCGGAACGTCGCCTGCCAGCCGCCCTCCTCGGCGTCGGCGCCCGTCTCGATCCGGCCGGCCGTGCCTGCGGTGCCGGCACGGCTGGTCACCCGCATCTCGGCGGGCGCAGGGCCGAGGCCGTGGACGACGAGCCTGCCGTCCTCGAGTCGTACCCGGTCGACGACCACTCCGTCGTCGTACACCCGGATCAGCAGCGGGCTCTCCCTGGAAGCCGACACCATCGCGCTGCGTCTTTCCCGCCCCCCGCCCAGGGGTCTTTCCCGCCGCCCGCCCAGAGGCGTCGCGCCGGCACCGAACGCGTGCCGCAGCGCGGCGCTGCCGCTCACCCACGGCCGGGCAAGCGTCACCGTCCGGGTCGCTCCACCGACGGTGATCTCCAGCCGGACCCGCCAGCGTCCGGGCTGCAGCCGGGTCGGGTCGACCTCGACGGTGAGGGCGCCGTTGCGGTAGTCGCAGTGCCCGCTTCCGGCGGCGAAGAACTCGTCGATCGCGTCGTCGCGGCCCTGCCGCACCGGCAGCTCGACGTCGGGCAGGCCGGGGCAGAACGCGCGGGCCGTCACCTGCTGCGGAGTCGCGGAGATGTCGACGTTGTCCAGGAACGCCCATGCGTCCACCTCGAACGTGGTCGCCGAGGTGGCACGGATCGCCCGGATCGACGTACGAGGCCAGGTCTGCCGGTCCGAGAGCAGGAAGCACTCGTCGGGCACCCTCGCCTGCTCGTCGTGCCAGAGCGGCAGGTAGGCCACCTTGCCCACCGGGTCCTCGCCGACCCGGACGGTGCGCAGCGAGATGCCTCCGTCGCGCAGAAACCTCTCGGCGTCCTCGCGCTGGTCGTGCATGATCAGGTGGTTGAGGACCTTCTGCTGGGCGTTGACCCGCGCGAGGTACTCCTCGTGGTCCAGCTGGCCGATCAGCTCGGGGAGCTCCTCGCCGAGCAGCTGCCAGAACCCGTCCTCGGAGCCGGGGATCCGGGAGGTGAACTGCGGCATGTCGTTGCACAGCAGCTGGGTGAGCCGCTCGGTGACGATCCGCTCCGATCCGTAGGTGCGCAGCACCTTGATCGACTCGTTGGCGGCCAGGAACTGCGCCCGCAGGTTGGCCACCTTGGCCTTGTTCTGCGAGATCGACGTGCGATCGTCGCGGCTGCGCCAGTTGTAGACCGGCACGGTGAGTACGTCGAACGCGCGGGCTCTGGTGTAGGCCTCCGCCGATACCTGCTGGTCCTCGTAGATGATGCCCTCGACGAAGCGCAGCCCGGTGTCCGTCCAGAAGTCGCGGCGCCACACCTTGGAGCACATGATCGCGTTGACCATCACGAACGGGTAGTCCTCGACGGTGATGCCGATCCGATCCTCGCGGTGCGCGTCGCGGATCCACTTGGTGGCGGGGGTGATCAGCTCGCCTCGCAGGCGCTGGTAGGGCAGGACCGCGAAGTCCGAGCCGGAGACGAGCAGCGACTCGACGGCAGCCCGGTAGCCCAGCGGCGGCACGGTGTCGTCGGAGTCCGCGAACGCGATGAACTCGCCTCGCGCCGCCTCCACACCCGTGTTCCGGGCGGCCGACAGCCCGCCGTTGGGCCGGTGCACGATGCGGATCCGCGGGTCGCGCAGCCGTTGCCTCCTGGCCAGGCTGACGCTGCGGTCCGGCGTACCGTCGTCGACCACGATGATCTCGATGTGGGGGTACTCCTGGCCACGCAGCGAGTTCAGGCACTCGTCGAGGTAGTCCTCGACGTTGTAGACGGGCACGATCAGCGACAGCAGCCCCGGCACGTAAGCCCGGTCGGTCACCCGGGAGCGCACCGAGCTGCGCAGCCGTACGCCGGCGTGGCGGCCGAACGACCGGCCCTGACGCAGCCCTGTGTCCCACAGCGCGCGACCCCGCTCGGGGACGACGTCCCGCACGTCCATCGATGGTCGCCTTCCGCTCGCCCGAACTCCGACCGGTCGTCGTTCATTATGCCCACCGGTGGTTGAGGAGGGCGGAGCGCTAGCGGAGCCCGTCTCGAAACCACCGACCCCCTGCCCCCCCGGTGGTTGAGGAGGGCGGAGCGCCCCCGGTGGTTGAGGAGGGCGGAGCGCTAGCGGAGCCCGTCTCGAAACCACCGACCCCTGCCCCCCGGTGGTTGAGGAGGGCGGAGCGCTAGCGGAGCCCGTCTCGAAACCACCGACCCCTGCCCCCCGGTGGTTGAGGAGGGCGGAGCGCTAGCGGAGCCCG
>DASSKK010000033.1:0-8952 GCA_035690495.1 Nocardioidaceae bacterium
AGGTGTTCGTGCCGTCCGCGTCGGCGAGGATGGTGCGTGCGGCCGAGGAGGTCGCCGACTGGGTCTCCGGACAGCTCGAGCTCGCCGAGCTCGACGCCTCCCGCACCCGGCTGATGGAGGCCGAGGTCCGCGCACTCCGCGCGCAGATCAGCCCGCACTTCGTCTACAACTCGCTGACCGCCATCGCCTCGTTCGTGCGCACCGACCCCGAGCGGGCCCGCGAGCTGCTGCTGGAGTTCGCGGAGTTCACCCGGCACTCCTTCCGCCGGCACGGCGAGTTCACCACGCTGGCCGAGGAGCTCGGCTCGATCGAGCGCTACCTGGTCCTGGAGAAGGCCCGCTTCGGCGACCGGCTCACCGTGACGCTGCGGGTCGCGCCGGAGGTTCTGCCGGTGAAGGTGCCGGTGCTGTCCCTGCAGCCGCTGGTCGAGAACGCCGTCCGGCACGGGCTGGAGCGCAAGCCCGGGGTCGGGCGGGTCACGATCATCGCCGACGACGCGGACCGCGAGGCGGTGATCTCCGTCGAGGATGACGGCGTCGGCGAGGACCCCGAGCGGGTACGTCGTGCGCTGGCCGGCGACGAGGACATGGACTCCATCGGGCTCGGCAACGTCGACGAGAGGCTTCGCACGACGTACGGCGACGAGTACGGTCTGGTCGTGGAGACGGCACCGGGGGCGGGCACCAAGGTGACGGTGCGGGTGCCGAAGTACTCACCGGGAGTGTCCGGATGATCCAGCGATGACCCGCCACGGCCCGCCCTTGTCGGTGCTGGTCGTCGACGACGAGCGCCCGGCGCTCGATGAGCTCGCGTTCCTGCTCGGCCGCGACGACCGGGTCGGCACGGTGCTCACCAGCGACTCCTCCGCGGACGCGTTGCGGCTGCTCCAGGACGAAGAGGTCGACGCTGTCTTCCTGGACATCGCGATGCCCGGGCTCAGCGGCGTCGAGCTCGCGAAGGTGCTCGCCCGGTTCCGGGAGCCGCCGGCAGTGGTGTTCGTGACCGCCCACGACGAGCACGCGGTGGACGCCTTCGACGTGCACGCCGTCGACTACGTGCTCAAGCCGGTGCGGGTCGAGCGGCTCGAGGAGGCGGTACGCCGTGTCGTCGACGAAGGCGGGCCACCGGTCGCCACCGACCCCGCGATCGCGGTCGAGCTCGGCGGCGTCACGCGCTTCGTGCCTCTCTCGGAGGTCGGCTACGTCGAGGCCCAGGGTGACTACGCCCGGCTGCACACCCGCGACAGCAGCCACTTGCTGAGGGTCCCGCTGAGCACCCTGGAGGACGAGTGGGGCGACGCCGGCTTCGTACGCATCCACCGCTCACTCCTGGTGGCGCTGCGACACGTGAGCGAGCTGCGCATGCACGACGGGCGGTGCACCGTCCTCGTCGGCGGCACCGAGCTGGCCGTCAGCAGGCGGCACACCCGAGAGCTGCGCGACCTGCTCGTGCGCAGCAGCAGGCCATGAGCACCCCGCCGGAGACCGCCGCCCGGGTGCGGGTCACCAGTGAGCGCGCGACTCGCGGACGGTCACGGCGTACCTCTGTGCTCTCCGAGATCGACGCGCAGACCCGGCTCGGCGAGGTGTACATGCGCTCGCTGATGCGCAGCCAGCTGCGGCTCGCCGTCGGCACCATGATGCTGCTGGTCCTCGGCGTGGGGCTGCTCCCGGTCGTGTTCACCGTCGCGCCGGTGACGAGGCGGGTCACGGTGCTGTCGATCCCGCTGCCGTGGCTGCTGCTCGGCGCGGTCGTCTACCCGTTCCTGGTGCTGACCGGGTGGATCTACGTGCGCCGGGCCGAGCGCAACGAGCGCGCGTTCGCCGAGCTCGTCGAACCGTCCCTCGCGGGAGCGGCAGATTACCAAGGTGGCATGGTAAACAGCCCCTCCCGCTCGGCCAGGTCCGAGGAGCCGTGAGCCCGTTCCCGGGCGTGACCGCGGTCGTGCTGGTCTCGCTGGCGACCGTCGGCATCGGGGCGTTCGGGCTGCGGATCTCGCGCACCACCAGCGACTTCTACGTCGCCTCGCGGCTGGTCGGCCCGGTCGCGAACGCTTCCGCGATCAGCGGCGAGTACCTCTCGGCGGCCTCGTTCCTCGGCGTCGCCGGGCTGGTGCTCGCCCGCGGCGCCGACTCGCTGTGGTACGGGGTCGGCTGGACCGCGGGGTACCTGGTGCTGCTGGTGTTCGTCGCCGCGCCGCTGCGCCGCTCCGGGGCCTACACGCTGCCGGACTTCGCCCAGCTGCGGGTCGAGTCGCTCGGCGCCCGCCGCGTCGCCAGCGGGCTGGTGGTGCTGATCGGCGTGCTCTACCTGATCCCGCAGTTCCAGGGTGCCGGGCTGACCTTCCGCGCGCTGACCGGCGCCCCGTCGTGGGTGGGCGCGGTGCTCGTCTCGCTGATCGTGCTCGCGATCGTCGTCTCCGGCGGGATGCGCAGCATCACGTTGGTGCAGGCCTTCCAGTACTGGCTGAAGCTGGTCGCGATGCTGCTGCCGATCACGTTCCTGCTGGTGGCCTGGCGCGGCGGGCACGGGCAGGTGATCGGCCGGCTCGACGTGCGCAGCTGGGTCGAGCCGCTGACCGGGCCGCACGACCTGTACCTCACCTACTCGCTGATCCTGGCCACGTTCCTGGGCACGATGGGCCTGCCGCACGTGGTCGTCCGCTTCTACACCAACCGCGACGGCCGCGCAGCACGACGTACGACCGTGGCGGTGCTGGGGCTGCTGTCCTGCTTCTACCTGCTTCCTCCGCTGTACGGCGTCCTCGGCCGGCTCTACGCCGTCGACCTGGTCGGCAGCGGCCGCAGCGACTCGGTGGTGCTCGAGCTGCCGGGCCGGGTGCTCGGCGGCACGGCCGGCGACCTGCTCACCGCGCTGCTGGGGGCCGGCGCGTTCGCCGCGTTCCTGTCCACGTCCTCGGGGCTGCTGGTCTCGATCGGCGGCGTGCTCAGCCAGGACCTGCTATCCCGCCGGTTCGACGGCGTGCGGGCGTTCCGGCTGGCCAGCACCCTCGGCGCGGTGGTCACCCTCGGCCTCACGCTCGCCTCGACCGGCCTCGCGGTCGCGCACGCCGTCGAGCTTGCCTTCGCGGTCGCGGCGTCCACGTTCTGCCCGCTGCTGCTGCTCGGCATCTGGTGGCGCGGCCTGACCGCCGTCGGCGCGGTCGTCGGCCTGGTGCTCGGCGGCGCCGCCTCGGCGGCAGCCGTCGGCATGACGATGTTCGGCGTGCACCCGCACGGCTGGCTCGGCCCGGTGCTCGCCCAGCCCGCACTGGTCACCGTTCCGTTCGCGTTCGCGAGCATGATCGCCACCTCGGTGCTGACCCGCGGCGCGATGCCCGCGCACGTCTCGCGGACGATGGTGCGTCTGCACGCCCCCGAGCAGGTGGCCCTCGATCGCGGCAGCTACCACCCCGAGCGGGCCGGCTGAGTCGGGCGGCGTGAGGGATCCGCGGGTCAGTCGGTATCCAGCTGGTAGGGGGTGATGCGCACCGTCTCGGGATCCTCGTAGAAGTCGGGATAGACCCATTCCGCGTCGAAGAGGCCGTGGCCGTTGTCGTCCACGCTGAGTCCGTCGGGGACCGGGTCCGTCTCCACGGCTTCCCATCGCGAGCCGTTGCCGTTCAGACCGAGAAGTCCGAGAGGCTTGCCCCGCCAGTACGTCGCCACGACGTGGCCCCGCCATCGCCCCACGTCACCGGCGAGCAGCTGGTGTCCCCTCGGCCAGATCTTCTTCGTGCGATCTGCGAACCGCCCGTCGCGGTGACCGTGCCGGGTCAACCTCTCCCAGTCCAGCCAGCGCTCCGCGCCGCTCCGGTTGTTGCGTCCGATCAGCATCGTCACCCTGCCGCGGCTATCGAGCACGGGAACGAGGACGTCGTTGGCGTCGAAACCGCGGTAGAACCTGCCGAGCTTCAGCAGAGCCGCGCCGTTCCGCCCGTAGCTCCGGTCGATGTGCCCGTGCGAAGTCAGCCGCATGACCGCTCGCAGGTCGGAGACCCAGTTGGGTCTCGAGTTGTACTGCCCGTACATCACGACGTACACGTTGTTCCCGCGGATCCCGGCCCAAACGCAGTCTCCGTCGATGAACCCTGGGCTGGTCCTTCCTCGTCCGCCCACGGTCGCGTGCCCGTTGCGTCCGTACGACGTGTCCAGCCGCCCCGCAACCGTGAACCGGCTCACCCGGTCGGCGTACTCGCCCTCGGTCAGGACGAGCAGCCGGCCGGCGCGGTCGACCAAGGAGGCGCTGTTCATGCAGTACTCGCCGAACGTGTGGCGCTCGACGAGCCGCGCGAAGCCGTTCGTGCCGAAGGAGGAGTTTCGCGCCCCCTCGGGCCCAAGCCGGGCCGCGGCAACGTGCAGGTTCTTGGCCCGTTTGGATTCCGTGTACCAGTCGAAGAGGACGAACAGGCCGCCGTCGGGTGCCGGCTGGAGCCGCACGTACATCTCGGGGTCCGTGTCCGGCTGCCCGCTCCAGCCACGCGGTGGGGTGATGCGTGCAGTCCCAGCGTCACCGAATGCGGAATCGGGGCCGCCGTCCGGCAGCACTCGCGTGACCTGCACGCGCCGGCGAGAGCAGAACTCCAACACGCCCTCGCCGCCGTCCGCCATCGGCTCGACGGCGACAACCAGACCATGAGGGCAGTCTGCGGTGACGCTCGTCGTACCGCCCGACCCGTAGCCACCGAGAGGAACGACGTCGGCGACCGCGGCGCCTCCCGATGCCAGGCTCAACAACACCCCAAGCACCACCACCACATTCCGGCGCATCCCACCGCTCCCTTGCTCGTCGCCACCGGCCGTCAGCCCGTCGCAAGGATGACACCCTGCGAGCCCGGCGGAACGGCTGTTGCGAGCCGACCAGATCCGCGCAACACGTGACGGCCCCACCCGGTCGTCGGTAGAACATGAGCCATGTCATTGGTGCAGC
The DNA here is from genome assembly GCA_035690495.1 of Nocardioidaceae bacterium. Taxonomy (GTDB): domain Bacteria; phylum Actinomycetota; class Actinomycetes; order Propionibacteriales; family Nocardioidaceae; genus DASSKK01. Next base: position 4,931 of record DASSKK010000033.1, read on the forward strand.
CGGCTTGGGTCCTGCGCTCGGCACGCCGCTACTGCGCCGACCCCGCGGTGCGGACCGCTGCCGCGTTTGCGACCGGGCTGGGCGTGGCGCAGCCGGTGCACCGTTCCCAGGTCACCCGTTGGGAGAACGGGTCCGCCGGCGTCTGGTTCCAGCTGGTGCGTCGCTACGAGCAGGTCTGCCACTACCCCGAGGGGACGCTGCTGACTGCGCTCGACCTGGTGCACCGGCAAGATCGGCCGATCTCGTCGATCCCTCAGGTGAGAAGGCCCGGGAGGCAAGACACGTTGGAGGCAGCCGCCGATCTGGTGCAGGCTGGTCTCGGCGCCATGCCGCTCTCGGGAGATCGCTGGGATCTGCTGTCGGCGCTGGTCGGTGAGATACCAGCGGTGCTGCTCCTGCCGGAACAGTGGCAGACGTTGCTCCGCCGGCTGCTTCAGGAACTGTCCTTGAGCACAGGCCTCGGCTATCTTCAACGGCTCGAGTGTGCGGCACGTCTGGCAGGACATGCCAGCGGTGCCCGCCACGTGTTCGACGCATGCGTACGAGTCTTGACCGATCAGGAATCACACGTGTACAGCGAGGCAGCGGCGCTCTTGCAGTACTGCAGCCACCCAGGGGTCCCTGACGGGCTGCTGCGGCTGGTGCGGGGACCGGTAAACCTCGACGCGTTGCGAGGTGCGTTATATGCGGTTGCGCCCATGTTGTCCTCGGGGCGTCTCAACCCCGAGGACGCGCTCGAGGTCGCCCAGCTGGCGTTCGGCTACTGTGCCGACACCGGGCTGCCCTACCGGGTCCGTCGCAGCGCAGCCGACGTGCTTCGTGCCCTCAAGCCTCATGCCCGTCGCAGGCTCGCATCCAAGCTGCACTGCGAGGGGATCGGGGCTCTCGTCGCTTCGATCCTGCATGAGGGCGCACCACGCCCAGCGCATGCCTCCCGGGCTCTCCGCAAGCGGATCCAGGCCAGCATCGAAGACCAGCTGAGCTGCTCGATCGATGGCGACGGACAGCTGATCCGGCTGCTGGAGTTCGTCACCGTCGAGACCAACGACGCGCGACGAGCCGATGCTCTCCAGCTGCTGATGGTGCTCCCCCTCGGGCCCACAGTCGGACACGCGTACGCCGCAGAGCTGCGCGACGCGCTGGTCAGGGCAGACGCGGGAGGCGTGCACGAAGCCCTCGGCGTCTTGTGCTTCCTGGGGACGAGCCAGGAGGCAGATCTGCTGGCCGGTCTCGCCACGCTCGCGACGCCGGTTCCCGGTCATGTCGCGCCGATCGCCGTCGAGGCCGCCTGGGCTCTGGGCAACATCTCGGGCGACTCCCGGGCACTGCGAAGGGCAGAAAACCAAATTGCTTCGGCAGTTGCCGATCAGTCGGGGACGACAGCCGAGGTGCGCGACGGGCTCTACAAGGCATGGGCCTACGCCTTGGGCATGCGGGGCCGTCGGGACCTGCTCGCCGAACCCGGCGGCCGAGGCACTCCTCCGGTCGCGTGGGCTCGCGCCGCCGAGTTCTGGCTCGGTCTGCCCGACCGGTTCGCTTCAGCCGCCGGAACCCGGCACTAGCCGCTCGTCGCGGGATACCCACCGCTCGGCGTACGTCCGCCGCTCAACCGAGCACGCTCGGCTACAGACCCGACCGCTCAGGTTCACGCCCACCCCGGCGCTTCCTAGCCTGACCACTGTCCGGGCCGAGCAGGCCCCCACCACACCGCAGGAGCGCCCATGACCGCGATCAAGGAACCGGAGCCAATCCAGCAGACCGCATTCGCCCCCGGGTCGCACATCGCCGACCCGGCCGCTCTCGGGCTCGGCGGCTTCGCATTGACGACCTTCGTGCTCAGCGTCGCGAATGCCAACATCGTCCCGATCGCCGTGACACCGGTCGTCTTCGGCCTCGCTCTGGCGTACGGCGGCATCGCACAGTTCGCCGCCGGGATCTGGGAGTTCGCCAAGGGCAACACGTTCGGGGCCACCGCGTTCTGCTCGTACGGCGGGTTCTGGATCTCTTACTGGTACCTCACCGGCCACACCGACCTGTCCGGAGCCGGCAGCGACGTCAACCAGGGGGTCGGGCTGTACCTGATCGCGTGGGCGATCTTCACCGGGTACATGACGGTCGCCGCCACCCGCACCAACACGGCGGTTCTTGCCGTGTTCGTGCTTCTGACGATCACCTACATCCTGCTGGCCATCGGTGAGTTCGCCACCGCCGACGGCATCACCCACATCGGCGGCTACCTCGGCATCGCCACCGCACTCGCGGCCTGGTACGCGTCGTGGGCGACCGTCACGAACTTCACCTTCAAGCGCACCGTGCTCCCAGTAGGGCCGCGGGCCTGAGCCGTGCCTCTTGATCTGTCCGGCCCCGAGTGATGGAGTGAAATCCATGGCTCGGGGCCACGGGGGTCGTTCGTTCCAGACGCGTGCAAAAAAGGAGAATGAGAATGACTGAACAGACACTGTCGAACCTGCTGCACGAAACGCGTCACTTCGACCCACCCGCCGAGATGGCCGCGCACGCGAACGTCACCGCTGCCGACTACGAGGAGGCCGACCGGGACCGGCTGGCCTACTGGGCCAAGCAGGCCGAGCGGATCACCTGGGCCGAGCCGTTCACCGAGGTGCTGGACTGGAGCAACGCCCCGTTCGCCAAGTGGTACGTCGGCGGCAAGCTCAACGCGGCCTACAACTGCGTGGACCGCCACGTCGAGAACGGCAATGGCGACAAGATCGCCTACCACTGGGTCGGCGAGCCCGAGAACGACACCCGCGACATCACCTACTCCCAGCTCAAGGACGAGGTGTGCAAGGCCGCGAACGCGCTGCTCGAGCTGGGGGTGAAGACCGGGGACCGGGTCGCCATCTACATGCCGATGATCCCCGAGACGGTGTTCGCGATGCTGGCCTGCGCCCGGATCGGCGCTCCGCACTCGGTGGTGTTCGGCGGCTTCTCCGCGCAGGCGCTGGTCGACAGGATCCAGGACATGGGCGTCGAGTTCGTGATCACCGCCGACGGCGGGTACCGGCGGGGCGAGCCGTCGGCGCTCAAGCCGGCGGTCGACGAGGCCCTGACCCAGTGCCCCGGCGTGCGCACCGTGCTCGTCGTACGCCGCACCGGCCAGGACGTCGACTGGACCGACGGCCGCGACGTCTGGTGGCACGACACCGTCGACAAGCAGTCCACCGAGCATGAGTGCGAGGCCTTCGACTCCGAGCACCCGCTGTATGTCATGTACTCCTCGGGCACGACGGGCAAGCCGAAGGGCGTGCTGCACACCACCGGCGGCTACCTGGTCGGTACGTCGTACACGCACTGGGCGGTGTTCGACCTGAAGCCCGAGCAGGACGTGTTCTGGACCGCGGCCGACATCGGCTGGGTCACCGGGCACTCCTACATCGTCTACGGGCCGCTGGCCAACGGCGCCACCAGCGTCATGTACGAGGGCACGCCTACCTATCCGGCGCCCGACCGCTGGTGGGAGATGATCGAGCGCTACAAGGTGACGATCCTCCACACCGCGCCGACCGCGATTCGCGCGCATATGAAAGAAGGACACCAGCACGCCGAGAAGCACGACCTCAGCTCGCTGCGGGTGCTCGGGACGGTGGGAGAGCCGATCAACCCGGAGGCGTGGATCTGGTACCACAAGCACATCGGCGGCGAGAAGACGCCGATCGTCGATACCTGGTGGCAGACCGAGACGGGGGCGATCATGATCTCGCCGTTGCCGGGCGTCACCACCACCAAGCCGGGCTCGGCGACCTTCCCGCTGCCGGGAATCGACGCTGATATCGTCGACGACCAGGGTAATTCGGTGAAGAAGGGCGAGGGCGGCTACCTCGTGGTCCGCAAGCCGTGGCCGTCCATGCTGCGGAACGTCTACGGTAACCCCGAGCGGTACAAGGAGACCTATTGGAGCCGCTTCCCAGGCATGTACTTCCCGGGTGACGGCGCGAAGAAGGACGAGGACGGATACTTCTGGCTGCTCGGCCGCGTCGATGACGTGATGAACGTCTCCGGTC
>DASSKK010000034.1:0-31008 GCA_035690495.1 Nocardioidaceae bacterium
GTCGCAGACCGGGCAGTCCAGCGGGTGGTTGATCAGCAGGTGCTCCATGATCCCCTGCTGCGCCTTGTCGGCGATCGGCGAGGAGACCTGGGTCTTCACGTCCATGCCGTCGGAGGCGACCAGGGTGCAGGAGGCCTGCGGCTTCACCCGTCCGGGCGGGCCCATCATCGTGCGCATCTCGCCGTCGGGCCCGGGCATCGCGACCTCGACCAGGCACTGCCGGCAGGCGCCGACCGGGTCGAGCAGCGGGTGGTCGCAGAAGCGGGGGATCTGCACGCCGATCGTCTCGGCGGCCCGGATCACCAGCGTGCCCTTGGGCACCGTCACCTCGACGCCGTCGATGGTCAAGGTGACCGTCTCGACCTTCTGCACCTCGCCGTCGCCGCCGCGCGGGCGGGTCTGCCCGGCGGTAGGGGTCTTGGAATCGGTCATGCCATCGCTCCTGCGGATGCGAACAGGGTGGACGCCGCCGGGTCGAACGGGCAGCCGCCCTGCTCGAGGTGGGCGACGTACTCGTCGCGGAAGTACTCGATCGAGGACGTGATCGGGCTGGTGGCGCCGTCGCCGAGCGCGCAGAACGCACGGCCCAGGATGTTGTCGCACTGGTCGAGCAGCAGCTCGAGGTCGCGTTCACTGCCCTCGCCGCGCTCCAGCCGGGCCAGGGTCTGCACGAGCCACCACGTCCCCTCGCGGCAGGGAGTGCACTTGCCGCAGGACTCGTGCTTGTAGAACTCGGTCCACCGCAGCACCGCCCGGACGACACAGGTCGTCTCGTCGAAGACCTGCAGCGCCTTCGTGCCGAGCATCGAGCCGGCCGCGCCGACCGCCTCGTAGTCCAGCGGCACATCGAGGTGCTCGGCGGTCAGGATCGGCGTCGAGGACCCACCGGGCGTCCAGAACTTCAGCTCGTGCCCCTCGCGGACACCGCCGGCAAGGTCGAGCAGCTGGCGAAGGGTGATCCCCATCGGCGCTTCGTACTGCCCCGGCCGGGTGACGTGCCCGGACAGCGAGTAGAGCGTCATGCCCTTGGACTTCTCGGTGCCCATCGACCCGAACCAGTCCACGCCGTTCTGCACGATGCACGGCACCGAGGCGATCGACTCGACGTTGTTGATCACCGTCGGCGCGGCGTACAGGCCGGCCACGGCCGGGAACGGCGGGCGCAGCCGGGGCTGGCCGCGGCGCCCCTCGAGCGAGTCGAGCAGCGCGGTCTCCTCACCGCAGATGTAGGCGCCGGCGCCGGCGTGCACGGTCAGCTCGAGGTCGAAGCCGGAGCCGTGGATGTTCGTGCCGAGATGTCCGGCCCGGTAGGCCTCCTCGACCGCGTGCTGCAGACGGCGTACGACGTGCAGCACCTCGCCGCGGACGTAGATGAACGCATGGTTGGCGCGGATGGCGTAGGAGCTGATGATCACGCCCTCGACCAAGGTGTGCGGGCTGGCCATCATCAGCGGGATGTCCTTGCACGTCCCCGGCTCGGACTCGTCGGCGTTGACCACGAGGTAGTGCGGCTTGCCGTCGCCCTGCGGGATGAAGCCCCACTTCATGCCGGTCGGGAAGCCTGCGCCGCCGCGGCCGCGGAGTCCGGACTCCTTGACCAGGTCGATCACCGCGTCCTGCTCCATGCCCAGCGCGTTGCGCAGCGCGCCGTAGCCGCCGGTCTGCTCGTACGACGCCAGCGTCCAGGCGCGGTCGCGGTCCCAGTGGGCGGAGAGGACCGGGGTCAGGGTGTCGGTCACTTCTTGTCCTCCCCGTCCTGCTTGCCGGTCGTGCCGTTTCCTTGTGTGGTCGAGCCCGTCGAGACCGCCTTGCGGCCGCTCTCCGGCGCCTTCCAACCGTGCTCCCGGGCGACCTCGAGACCGGCCATGGTGGCCGGACCGCCGGCCGGTCCCTCGTCCGCGCGCCCGTCGGGGTAGCCGGCGAGCACGCGCTCTGCCTCACGCCAGGTGCAGATCCGCGGGCCGCGGGTGGAGTGGACCTCGTTGCCGGCGCGCAGGTCGTCGACCATCCGAGTCGCGGACTCCGGCGTCTGGTTGTCCATGAACTCCCAGTTGACCATCACGACCGGGGCGTAGTCGCAGGCGGCGTTGCACTCGACGTGCTCGAGCGTGATGGACCCGTCCTCGGTGGTCTCGTCGTTGCCGACGTCGAGGTGGTCCTTGAGCCTTTCGAAGATCGCGTCGCCGCCCATCACCGCGCAGAGCGTGTTGGTGCAGACCCCGACGTGGTAGTCGCCGACCGGCCGCCGCTTGTACATCGTGTAGAAGGTCGCGACCCCCGACACCTCAGCGGCCGAGAGCCCGAGGATGTCCGCGCAGGCCTCGATGCCGCGCGCGGTGACGCGACCCTCGACGCTCTGCACCAGATGAAGCATCGGGAGCAGGCCGGAGCGTGCCTGCGGGTAGCGGGCCGCGATCTCACGCAGCTCGGCCAGCGTCGCGTCGTCCAGCTGCTCGCCGGCGGGCACGCCGCTGTCGCCCTGGGTCGGGCCGCCGTTGGTTGAGCCTGTCGAAACCATTACCTGTCCACTCCACCCATGACGGGGTCGATCGATGCGATGGCCACGATCACGTCGGCCACCATGCCGCCCTCGCTCATCACCGAGGTGGCCTGGAGGTTGGTGAAGGACGGGTCGCGGAAGTGTGCCCGGTAAGGCCGGGTGCCGCCGTCGGAGACCACGTGCGCGCCGAGCTCTCCGCGTGGTGACTCCACCGGCACGTAGGCCTGGCCGGCGGGCACGCGGAAGCCCTCGGTCACCAGCTTGAAGTGGTGGATCAGCGCCTCCATCGACTCACCCATGATGTGCCGGATGTGGTCGAGGCTGTTGCCCATGCCGTCGTTGCCGATCGCCAGCTGGCTGGGCCACGCGATCTTCTTGTCGGCGACCATCACCGGCGCCCCCTCGAGGTCGGCGAGCCGGTCGGCGCACTGCTCGACGATGCGCAGCGACTGGGCCATCTCCTCCAGGCGGATGCGGAACCGGCCGTAGGCGTCGCTGGTGTCCCAGGTGACCACGTCGAACTCGTAGTCCTCGTAGCCGCAGTACGGCTGGTTGCGCCGCAGGTCCCACGGGTAGCCGGTGGAGCGCAGCACCGGGCCGGAGAGGCCCAGCGCCATGCAGCCGGCGAGGTCGAGGTGGCCGACTCCCTCGAGGCGGCGCTTGAAGATCGGGTTCGCGTTGCACAGCGCGGCGTACTCCGGCAGCCGCTTCCTCATCAGCGAGATGAAGTCGCGGATCTCGTCGAGCGCGCCGGGCGGCATGTCCTGGGCGACACCGCCGGGCCGGATGAACGCGTGGTTCATCCGCAGGCCGGTGATCAGCTCGAAGAGGTCGAGCACGAGCTCGCGCTCGCGGAAGCCGATCGTCATCACCGTCAGCGCGCCGATCTCCATGCCGCCGGTGGCGATCGCGACCAGGTGCGAGGAGATCCGGTTCAGCTCCAGCAGCAGCACCCGCATGACCTGCGCCTTCTCCGGAACGCTGTCGGGGCCGTCGTCGATGCCGAGCAGCTTCTCCACGCCGAGGCAGTAGGTCATCTCGTTGAAGAACGGGGCGAGGTAGTCGGCCCGGGTGCAGAACGTCACACCCTGGGTCCAGTTCCGGTACTCCATGTTCTTCTCGATGCCGGTGTGCAGGTAGCCGATGCCGCACCGGGCCTCGGTGACGGTCTCGCCCTCCAGCTCGAGGATCAGCCGGAGCACGCCGTGGGTGGAGGGGTGCTGCGGCCCCATGTTGACCACGACGCGGTCTTCCCGGGCCTCCTCGCCGGAGTCGACGATGCCCTGGACGACCGAGTCCCAGTCCTGGCCGGTGACGGTGAACACCCTGCCCTGGCTGGTCTCGCTCTGCGGCGCGTACGGGTCCTGCGTCGGTCCGCTGGTTGAGCTTGTCGTCGGTCCGCTGGTTGAGCTTGTCGAAACCATCAGTTGTAAGACCTCCGCGTGTCGGGCGGTGGGATGGTGGCGCCCTTGTACTCCACGGGGATGCCGCCGAGTGGGTAGTCCTTGCGCTGGGGGTGGCCGGGCCAGTCGTCGGGCATCTGGATCCGGGTCAGCGCGGGGTGCCCGTCGAAGATGATCCCGAAGAAGTCGTAGGTCTCCCGCTCGTGCCAGTCGTTGGTGGGGTACGTCGGCACCACCGAGGGGATGTGCGGGTCCGCGTCGGGACAGGTCACCTCGAGCCGGATCCTGCGGTTGTGCGTCATCGACAGCAGGTGGTAGACCGCGTGCAGCTCGCGGCCCTCCTCGTCGGGGTAGTGCACCCCGGAGACGCCGGAGCAGAACTCGAAGCGCAGCTTCTCGTCGTCGCGCAGCACCTGGGCAACCACCGGCAGATCCTCGCGCCGCACGAAGAAGGTGATCTCGCCGCGGTGCACGACGATCTTCTCGATCGCCGAGTTCACGCCACGTTCGGCGAGCCGGCCGTGCAGTCCCTCGGCCACCTCGTCGAACCATCCGCCGTACGGCGGGAGGCTGGCGCTGGGCATCACCACCGGGCGGACCAGGCCACCGTACCCGGACGTGTCGCCGGAGCCCGTCACCCCGAACATGCCGTGCCGGACGCCGACCACCTCGCGGCCGGCCCCACCGGGCTCGACGATGTCGGGCGGGATGGCAGGCTCGTTCTCCGGGGTGAGATCGGTCGCGTCCTGGTCGGTGCCCGGAGTCACCTCCGGGAACTCGCCGGGCTCCTTCGGGCTCATCGGAGCAGACCCTTCATCTCGGAGGTGGGCGGCGCGTTGAGAGCGTTCGTCTCGGTCTCGTCGATCTCGGCGACCCGGTTCACTCCGAGCTTGGAGTGCTGCACCTGGTCGTGGAGCTTGAGGATCGCGTCGATCAGCATCTCGGGCCGCGGCGGGCAGCCGGGCAGGTACATGTCCACGGGGACGACGTGTCCACCCCCTGCACGATGGCGTAGTTGTTGAACATCCCGCCCGAGCTGGCGCAGACGCCCATCGACAGCACCCACTTGGGGTCGGGCATCTGGTCGTAGATCTGCCGCAGCACCGGCGCCATCTTCTGGCTGACCCGTCCGGCGACGATCATCAGGTCCGCCTGGCGCGGCGAGGCGCGGAACACCTCCATGCCGAACCGGGCGAGGTCGTAGCGCGGTCCGCCGGAGGTCATCATCTCGATCGCACAGCACGCGAGACCGAACGTCGCCGGCCAGAAGGACGCCTTGCGCATGTAGCCGGCGACGCCTTCGACCGTCGTCAGCAGCAACCCGGAAGGCAGCTTCTCCTCAATCCCCATCACCAGCTCCTCTCTGAGAGTTGCGAGGTGCGTGCATCGCGACTCTCAGTCCCACTCCAACCCGCCTCGCTTCCATACATAGGCGTAGGCGACGAACACGGTGATGATGAACAGCACCATCTCCGCGAGCCCGAACAGCTTGAGCGAGTCGAAGGCGACCGCCCAGGGGTACAGGAAGACGATCTCGATGTCGAAGACGATGAACATCATCGCGGTGATGTAGTACTTGATCGGGAACTTGCCGCCGCCCAGTGCCTGCGGCGTCGGCTCGATGCCGCACTCGTAGGAGTCGAGCTTCGCCCGGTTGTAGCGCCTGGGGCCCACGAGGCTGCTCATGACCACCGAGAAGACCGCGAATCCTGCGGCGATGATCAGCAGTGCGAGTACCGGTGCGTACAGGTGCATCGCCTTGCTCCCTTCTGCTCTCTCGTCTTCACGCCGCCGGCGCTGCCTTGCTGAGCGCGTTGATCAGCCGGTCGGACACGTCGCCGCCGCGCGGGTCGGTCAGGTTGGCCAGCAGCTTGAGCAGGAACCGCATCAGGCTCTGCCGCGGCAGCCCGAGACGGGTGGCCTGGCGCATCACCGCCGGGTTGCCGATCGCCTTCACGAACGCGCGGCCGATCGTGTAGTAGCCGCCGTACGCCGCGTCCAGGGCCGCCGGGTATGCGTGCAGAGCGCGCTCCTGCTCGGCGGGCCGGCGTCCGAGAGCCTGGACGATCGTGTCCGCGGCCATCTCGCCGGACTCCATCGCGTAGGCGATGCCCTCGCCGTTCATCGGGTTCACCATGCCACCGGAGTCTCCGACCAGGAGCAGCCCCCTGGTGTAGTGCGGCTTGCGGTTGAACCCCATCGGCAGCGCCGCGCCGCCGATGGTGCCGACCAGGTTCGGCTCGCGGAAGCCCCACTCGGCAGGCGTCTGGTCCAGCCACCGGCGCAGCAGGTCCTTGTAGTCGACGTTGCCGAACGCCTTGGACGTGTTGAGGATGCCCAGCCCGACGTTGGCCGTGCCGTCGCCGACCCCGAAGATCCAGCCGTACCCGGGCAGCAGGTTCGAGCGCCCCGGCTTCCCGTCCCACAGCTCCAGCCAGGACTCCATCCAGTCGTCGTCGTGACGCGGGCTGGTGTAGTAGGCGCGCACCGCCACTCCGAGCGGTCGGTCGTCCCTCTTGTGCAGCCCCAGGGCGAGAGCCATCCGTGCCGAGACGCCGTCGGCGGCGATGACGACCGGCGCGCGGTACGTCGTCTGCTCACCCGTGCGCCGCCCGCGGTCGTCGACCGGGCGGGCAGTCACTCCGACCACCCGGCCCGTGTCGTCGAGGACGGGGCCGGAGACCGCCGTGCGCTCCATCAGCCGTGCGCCGGCCTTCTCGGCGTGCCGGGCGAGGATCTCGTCGAAGTCCATCCGGGTCCGGACCAGCCCGTAGTTCGGGTACGTCGCCAGGTCCGGCCACGGCAGCTCGATCTGGTGGCCGCCGCCGCGCACCCGCAGGCCGCGGTTGGCGATCCAGCCGGGCGCGTCGAGGTCGAGGCCGAGGGAGATCAGCTGCTTGACGGCTCGGGGAGTCAGGCCGTCACCGCACACCTTCTCCCGCGGGAAGGCCGTCTTCTCCAGGAGCAGGACGTCCACGCCGGCGGAGGCGAGGTGGTAGGCCGCGGTGGAGCCGGCCGGCCCGGCGCCGACGACGATGACGTCGGCCTGCCGCACGTCTGCGGTGGTCCGGGTCATCGTCGGCACCTACTCCTGCTCGGGGCTTCGGGCTATGACGTGGGCGTCCGCGCTTGCCGCGTGCGGGCACCCGCATGTGACTTAGTGAATGCGTTCACTAGGTGGCCGTTGGCCAGTCTAGAGGGCTGGCCGATACCGATGTACGCGGCCCCCGGACGCATCAGATCGTCCCCCACCGCCCCGCACGGCATCCCGCACGGCATGGTGCAGCGCGACGATCCCTCCGGTGAGGTTGCGCCACCGGGCCTGCGACCAGCCGGCCGCGGCGATCCGCTCCGCGAGGCCACCCTGGTCCGGCCAGGCCCTGATGGACTCGGCGAGGTACACGTAGGCGTCCGGGCTGGAGGACACCGCGCGGGCGAGCGGCGGGAGCGCACGCATCAGGTACTCGATGTAGACGGTGCGGAACGGCGCCCAGGTCGGGTGGCTGAACTCGCACACCACGAGACGGCCACCCGGGCGCGTCACGCGCAGCAGCTCGCGCAGCCCCGCGTCGGGGTCGACGATGTTGCGCAGCCCGAAGGAGATCGTCGACGCGTCGAACGTGCCGTCGGCGAACGGCAGCCTGGTGCCGTCGCCGGCGGCGAACCCCAGGTGCGGCCTGTTGGTCTTGCCGACGCGGAGCATGCCGAGAGAGAAGTCGCACGGCACGACGTACGCCCCACGGTCGGCAAACGGCTGGCTCGACGTGCCCGTGCCCGCGGCCAGGTCGAGGACCCGCTCACCGGGCCGCGGGTCCACCGCGTCGACGACCGCCGTGCGCCAGCGCCGGTCCATGCCCAGCGACAGCACGTCGTTGGTCAGGTCGTAGCGACGCGCCACCGCATCGAACATCGCCGACACCTCGGCGGGCTGCTTGTCCAGGTCTGCGCGAGTCACGGCTTCACCCTAGGCGGGTCCGGAAGCGCCCTGTGCCGGTGATCGGCACCGCGGAAGTAGGCTGGCCAATCGTGACCGAGTCCTCGCCGAGCGCGACTCCCGCGCCCCCGGGTCGTCCCCCGCCGCCCCGCGCTGGCGAAGCCCTCCCCGGTCATGCGCTGGTCGCGCACACCTTCCCCCTCGAAGACCCCGGGCCGTTGCTGAGGTTGCTGCCGGAACACGACATCACGGCGTGGGTGCACCGCGGTGAGGGTCTGGTCGGCTGGGGGACCGCCGCGGTGATCCGCCCCCACGGAGCCGGGCGGTTCGCGCAGGCGCGTCGCTGGTGGGCCGAGCTGACCCGGTCCGCGGTGGTGCGTGACGAGGTGCGCCACCCGGGAACGGGCCTCGTCTGCTTCGGGTCGTTCGCGTTCGCCGACGACCCCGGCGGCAGCGTGCTGGTGGTCCCCGAGGTGGTGGTCGGACGGCGCGGCGACCTGTGCTGGGTCACCACGATCGGCCGGGCAAGCCTGCCGTCGCTGCCGCGTGTGGTGCCGGTCGAGCCGGGAGACGGCCCGTCGCCGGTGACGTTCTCCGACGGCGCGACCAGCGGCACCGAATGGGAGCGGATCGTGTCCGGGGCGGTGCGCCGGATCAACGACGGCATGCTGGAGAAGGTCGTGCTCGCCCGGGACCTGGTCGCGACCTGCGACGGGCCGGTCGACGTGCGCTGGCCGTTGCGGCGGCTCGCCGACAGCTACCCGATGTGCTGGACGTTCCACGTCGACGGGCTGTTCGGCGCCACCCCTGAGATGCTGGTACGCCGCGAGCGAGGGCTGGTGACCTCGCGGGTGCTGGCCGGCACGATCCGGCGTACTGGAGACGACGCGCACGACCTCGCCCTGGCAGCCACCCTCGCCCGGTCCAGCAAGGACCTCGAGGAGCACGAGTACGCCGTGCGCTCGGTCGCCGAGGCGCTCGCTCCGCACTGCACGTCGATGAACGTGCCCGAGTCGCCGTTCGTCCTACACCTTCCGAACGTGATGCATCTGGCCACCGACGTCGCCGGCGTCGCGGAGAACAGCGACGCCCGCACGACCACGTCGCTGGACCTCGCCGAGGCGCTGCACCCGTCGGCGGCCGTCGGCGGCACCCCCACCGAGGCGGCGAAGGCGCTGATCGCCGAGATCGAGGGCATGGACCGCGGACGCTATGCCGGACCGGTCGGGTGGATGGACGCCGTCGGCGACGGCGAGTGGGGGATCGCGCTGCGGTCCGGTCAGCTCGACCTCGACCGGCGGCACACGGTCCGGCTGTTCGCCGGCTGCGGCATCGTCGCCGACTCGGACCCGGCCGCCGAGCTCGCCGAGGCGCAGGCCAAGTTCGTGCCGGTCCGCGACGCCCTCACCTCGCCCTGATCTCGCCTATCCGATAGACGTGCTCCGGGCGGCCGAGCGAGCGATAGCGGAGCTGCAGCTCGGCGCGTCCGGTGTCGGCGAGGTAGCTCAGGTAGCGCTGTGCGGTGGCTCTGCTGATCTCCAGCTCGGCACCCAGCGCGGCGGCAGTGACCCCATCGGGGTGCCCCCGCATCGCCTCGGCGACCAGCCGGAGCGTCGGCTCGGCGATCTTCTTCGGCAGCCGATCCGGGCTCGCGGTCCGCAGCATCTGGTAGGCGCGATCGATGTCGGACTGGGTTGGTTCCTCCAGCCGCGACAGGTGCCCATGCAGGTCGCGCACAGCCTCGAGCCGCGGGCGCAGGTCAGCCAGCCGGAACGGCTTCACGACGTACTGCGCGGCCCCGCCGGCCAGCGCGATCCGGACGCTCTCGATGTCGCGGGCGGCGGTGACCACGATCACCTGTGTCGAAGCGCCGCCGGCACCACGAGTCTCACCCAGCAGGTCGAGACCCGATCCGTCTGGCAGATACAGGTCGAGCAGCATGAGGTCGGGCTCCAGCCGGGCCAGTTCGGCGCGCGCTTCGGCAAGCGAGTTCGCCAGCCCGACCACCTCGAAGCCGTCCACCTGCGCGACGTACTGGGCGTGCACCTCGGCCACCCGGAAGTCGTCGTCGACGACGAGGGTCCGAATCACCTCAGGACCTCGACCTGGACAGGTTCGGAGTCGATCACGCCCGGCAGCGACACGTGGAAGTGGCCGCCGGGACCGCCGACCTGGATGGTGCCGCCACGCCGGGACACCGTCTGCGCAATCAGCGCCAGTCCGACGCCACGACGGGCACCAGCGGCTTGCGACTTGGTGCTGTACCCGTCGGTGAAGATCGCCTCCCGGTGCTCGTCACGCACGCCTGGGCCGCTGTCGGTGACAGTGACCGCGAGCGTGCTCCCCCGGCTGCGCAGATCCACGCTCACCCAGGGCTCACCGCACGTTTCGGCGGGCTGGCCCGCCCTGGTCGCGGCGTCGATGGCGTTGTCGATCAGGTTGCCCACCACGGTCACCGCGTCGACCGGCCCGGTGACCCGGCCCGGAACCGAAGCGCGCGGGTCGAGCTGCAGCACCACACCGCGCTCCGAGGCGGCGCTCACCTTGGCGATCACCAGCGCAGCGAGCACCGGGTCGCGAACCTGGTCGGACACCCGTTCGGTCAGTGCGGCATGGGCGCCGGACACGCGCGTGAGGAACTCGCTGGCCTCCTCGTACCGCTCCAGCTCCAGGAGCCCGAGCAGCGTGTGCATCCGGTTCGTGAACTCGTGGGTCTGCGCGCGCAGGGTCGAGGTCAGGGAAGCCGCCGCGTCCAGCTGCCGGAGCAGCTCCTCGGGCTCGGTGCGGTCGCGCATCGTGACCACCGCGCCGTACTGCTTTTCGCGCCGGGCATCTGCGGGGCTCGCAAGCTCACTCCTCGACCCGGCGCCCACCTGTCGGTCGCGAAGCCGCACCGGCATCCGGTTGAGCACCAGCATGCGTTGGCCGCTGACCACGGTGGCATCCTCGGTCGCGACCGCGCCGGTGATCACCTCGCGCAACCGGCCGGGCGGCACCAGCTCCTCCACCGATGACCCCACGACGTCGCCGTGCAGGTCGAGCAGATCGCGTGCCTCGTCGTTCATCAGCCGTACCCGGCCCGACTTGTCGAGTGCGACGACTCCCTCACGCACGCCGTGCAGCATCGCCTCACGCTCCTGCAGCAGGTCGGCGATCTCGTCGAGCTCGAGGCCGAAGGTGCGGCGCTTCATCCGGGCAGCCAGCGCCAGCGATGCGGCCGCGCCGATCAGCATTGCCAGGCCGAGGTAGAGCCCGAGTGTGGGCAGGAGCCCGGCGAGCTGCTGGCTGACCCGCGACTCCAACGTTCCCACCGAGACCTCGCCGATCACCTGCCCGTCGGCGCCGAAGACCGGGGACTTGCCGCGGGCCGACCGGCCCAGTGTCCCGGTCTGGATGCCGACCCAGTCGTGTCCGGCGAGCACCTGATGGAACGGCGTGCTCACGTGCTTGCCGATCTTCCACGGGTCCGGGTGCGAGTAGCGGATGCCGTGCCGATCGGCGATGACCACGTAAGTGACGTGCGTGCGCCTGCGCACCCGCTCGGCGAGGGTTTGGAGGTCTCTGTGCGGGTCGCCGCTGCGCAGATCGTGGCGTACGACGGGCAGGCCGGCCAGCGAGGTGGCCACCGACAGGGCGCGCTGCTCGAAGCTCTCGTCGAGCCGGTGCCGGATGAAGTACGCCGACAGCCCGAACGCGAAACCGCCGCACACGAGCAGCACCGCGAGCTGGGTCACCAGGATCTGCGTGGACAGCCGGCGCCAGCGGGGAAGAACCTTCATCGACCTCCTCCTCCAGACGGTGTGCCGAGGGGTCACGATGCGGATGGGGGAAACCCTAGTACGCGGCCCGCCCGTGGCCGCCGGGCGCAGAAGGCGCAGAACGCGCAGTGTGCGACTTGGGCGATCAGTGCGCCGAACATGGACGTCGCGGGAGCACGGTTCGTAGCGTCCTCACCCATGAGCAGCCACGCAAAGACCTCGTCAGGCGACCGCGGGATGGCGGCCGCGACACTCAGCCGCCGCAGCTTCCTGCGCGGCACAGCCACCGCCGGATCGCTCGGCGCGCTGGGCCTACTCGCCGCCTGCGGCAACGGCGGCGGGGGTACCCCCAAGATCGCCGCAAAGGCGACGAGCTTCCCGACGTACTACCCGAGCAGCTATCAGGACATCGTCGCAGCGGCCAAGAAGGAGAGCGGTCACCTGACCGTGTACTCCAACATGGACGTGGTGAACTGGAAGCCCATCATCGACGGCTTCAAGAAGCTGTACCCGTTCGTGGAGTCGGTCTCGACCAACAACCTGGACAGCTCCGAGGTGTTCGAGCGCTACTACAGCGAGTCCTCGGCGCACAAGTCACCGGCCAGCTTCCTGGTCTCCGGCGACCCGGGCAACTGGGTCCGCTTCGCCGAGGGCGGCCACGCGATGGACTACAAGTCCCCCGAGACCGGCAAGCTGCCGGACTTCGCCAACCCGAAGCCGGGGCTGTACACGTTCTCCGCCGATCCGATCCTGATGGCCTGGAACAAGTCCCTGCTCACGGGGAACCAGGTGCCGACCGGGATCGGCGATCTTGCCAAGTTGGTCCAGAAGGACCCGGGCACCTACAAGAACAAGATCACCACCTACGACGTACCGGCCACCAGCTTCGGGTTCGCGATCGACTACACCTACACCAACGACCGGCCGGACGGCTGGAAGAATCTGCAGGTCCTGCTCCCCTTCACCCGTCCCGAGTCGTCGTCGGGCCCGATGGTGGAGAAGCTGCAGTCCGGGGAGTACGTCGCGGGGTACTTCCTGTCCTCGACGGTGGTGCTGCCGGCGGTCGAGCAGAGCAGCGCCGTGCTCGGCTGGAGCTACATCGACGACGGCACGCCGATGTTCCTGCGCGGGATGGGAATCCCGAAGACCGCCCCGGACCCGGCAACCGCCAAGCTGATGCTGGACTACATCTTGTCCAAGCCCGGTCAGCAGCAGGTCTACAACGGAGGCTTCACGCCGTACCGGCCGGACGTCACGAGCGTGCCGCGCACCTACCAGAAGATCGTCAACAAGGTCGGGAAGGACAACGTGCTGATCATCGGCTACGAGAACCCCTCCAAGTCGACGGTGGACACGTTCAACAAGCGCTGGAGCGGCTACCAGCGCGGCTGACCGCGCACGCAGCCATACCGACCGCGCCGTCCGACCCCACGCGAGGAGGACCTCGTGTCCAGCTCAACCGTGCTGACCCGCGATCCTGGCCCTGCCACCGGGGGCACCCCGAAGCCCCCGCGCTACCACCGCGTGTTCGGCGTCGGCCGCGAAGGGCTGATCCAGACCGGCATCTTCGTGGTCGTCGTCGTGCTCGTGCTCGCGCCGATCGTGCCGACGATCTACCAGTCCCTGCTGACCCGGCCGCTCTACGCCGCGCACAAGGCGACCACGCTGGACAACTACGTGCGACTGTTCACGCAGCACAACTTCGCCAAGGTCGTGCTGCACAGCCTGGAGTTCGCGGTGCTGACCACGGTGATCGCGGTCGTGATCGCGGTGGCCCTCGCCGTGCTGGTGGTGCGCACCCGGATGCCGGGCAGCCGAGCGATCGGCGCGCTGCTGCTCTGGCCGCTGTACATCTCCCCGCTCGTCCTGGCATTCGGCTGGATCCTGATGTACGGACCGGCCGGCTTCGTCAGCGTCGCCGTGAAGTCGGTGATCGGCATCGTGCCGTGGAACCTGTACACGATCCCCGGCATGGCGGTGACCGAAGCGGTCGCGATGGTGCCGATCGCCTACCTGTACTGCTCCGGCGCCTTGCGGCTGGCCGACCCGTCGCTGGAGGACGCGGCGCGCACCTGCGGTGCCGGACCGCTGCGCATCCTGCGGTCCGTCATACTCCCGCTGTTGCGGCCGCCGATGATCTACGGTGCACTGCTGATCTTCTCGACGTCCTTGGAGACGCTGTCGGTGCCGCTGCTCTACGGCCGGCCGGTGGGGATCGACCTGTTCGCCAGCTTCATCTACATCAACGGGTTGCAGCGTTCGCGCCCGGACTACGGCCTGCTGGCCTCCGCATCGGTGGTGACGCTCGCGTTCATGGCACTGCTGGTCATCCTGCAGGCCAGCCTGCTGCGCAACGCGCAACGGTTCGTGGCAGTGCGCGGCAAGGCGGCCCGGCCGCGCCGGCTCGATCTCGGGAAGCTGCGCTGGGTCGGCTTCGCGTTCGCGTGGCTCTACCTGATCTTCGGGCCGCTGCTGCCGATCCTCGGGCTGGTGATGCGCTCGATCACCGCCGTATTCACCCCGTTGGTGTCACCGCTGCGGGTGATCACGTCCACCAACTACGCGACAGTGTTCTCCTACGCGAGCTTCCGTGACTCGATAGTGAACAGCGTGATCATCGCGCTGATCGGCGCGGTGGTGACCAGCTTCGTGGCGGCCGTCGCAGTGGTGGTGGCGCGGCGCTCCGGCTTCCGGCTGCGGCGTCCGTTGGAGATCACCGCGCTCTCGCCGCAGGTGGTGCCCGGGCTGATCCTCGGCATCGGCTTCTTCTGGGCGTTCGCCTACGTCCCGGGGATCGGCGCCATCACCGGCACGCTGGTCGCACTGATCATCGCCTTCGGCGTGCGGTCGCTGCCGTCGGCGTTCGGCGCCATGGCTCCGCTGGTCATGCAGGTCGGCCGGGAGCTGGACGACGCCGCCCGCTCGGTCGGGGCGGACTGGTGGCTCACGTTCAGCAGGATCCTGGTGCGGCTGATCACCCCGGCGTTCCTTGCGGCGTTCGTGCTGCTGTTCGTGCAGATGATCAAGGAGTTCACCCCGGCTGTGTTCCTGGCGAGTGCGGACACTCAGGTGATCGGCACCACGATGCTGCAGCTGTGGCTGAACGGCGACACCGGGTCGGTGGCCGCCCTGGCCATCGTCCAGGTGGCGATCACCACCGTGTTCGTCGTGCTGGCCGGAGTCGTGTTGAAGGGAAGGACCGATGCCTGAGCTGACGGTGCGCAACCTGGCCAAGAGCTTCAACGGCCAGCCCGCCTTGCGCGGGGTGTCCTTCACGGTCGCCGACGGGGAGTTCTTCACCCTGCTCGGCCCCAGCGGCTGCGGCAAGTCGACGACGCTGATGAGCGTCGCCGGCCTGGAACGGCCCGACGAAGGCACCGTCCGGGTCGGAGACACCACGTTCGTCGACACGGCGACTCGGCACTTCACGCCGCCCGAGGAACGCGAGCTCGGCGTGGTGTTCCAAAGCTATGCGCTGTGGCCGCACATGACCGTGGCGCAGAACCTCGCGCTGCCGCTGAAGCTGCGCAAGGTCGGGTCGAAGGACCGCGAACGGATCATCGACGAGACGCTCACCCAGGTCGGGCTGGAGCAGCTGCGCGGACGCTACCCGCACCAGCTGTCCGGTGGGCAGCAGCAGCGGGTGGCGCTGGCCCGGGCCCTCGTGTACTCCCCCCGGGTGCTTCTCCTGGACGAGCCGCTGTCCAACCTCGACGCAAAGCTGCGTGAACGGGCCCGCGCCTGGTTGAAGGACCTGCAGCGCCGGATAGGGATCACCACGGTCTACGTCACCCACGACCAGACCGAGGCGCTGTCGCTGTCCGACCGCATCGCCGTGATGCAAGAAGGGCGGATGCTGCAGATCGGCACCCCCGAGGAGATCTACGAGCAGCCGGCCTCGGCCGCCGTCGCCGACTTCGTCGGCCGGTGCAACAGCCTGGCGGGCACCGTCGTGGACGCAGATGCCGCCACCGTGCGGGTCGAGCTGGATGCCGGCGGGCACCACCTGCAGGTGGCCACCGAGACGGCCGTCGGGCCGCGCGCGAGGGTACTGGTCGGCGTACGTTCGGAGCGGCTCGCGCTCGCCACCACGCCGCCACAGGACGAGGAGGGAGGCGTCCTCCCGGCCAGCATCATCGTGCGCGCCTACACCGGAGCCCGCTATGAGTACGAGGTGGAGGTCGCCGGGAAGCGGCTCTTCGTCGAGTCCGACGAGATGATCGACGGTGAGCTGGTGTACGTCGTGGTGCCCCGGGCCGGCACGTTCGTGTTCGCGGATCAGGGCGGAGCGGACCGAGCCGAGGACCTCGAGGGCGTGGATGCGGAGCCGCTGGCCGACCAGGGCAGCAAATGACCGGAGACGCTCTGGGCGGAATCAGGGTGCTCGACCTGTCGCGCCTGGTGGCCGGCAACCAGCTGAGCATGCTGCTCGCCGACTTCGGCGCCGACGTCGTGAAGGTGGAGAGGCCCGGGGTCGGCGATCCTCTGCGGCACTGGACCCACGAGGGAGCCGAGCTGTGGTGGGCGGTCTACGGCCGCAACAAGCGGAGCGTCGCTCTCGACCTGTCCCGCGACGAAGGTCGCGACGTGCTGCTCGAGCTCGCCGCTCACAGCGACGTGTTCGTCGAGAGCTTCAAACCCGGCACGCTGGAGCGGCTCGGTCTGGCGCCTTCGCGGCTGCTGGCGGCCAACCCTCGGCTGGTGATCGCGCGGATCTCTGGCTGGGGCCAGACCGGGACGCGGGCGAGGAGACCCGGGTTCGGGACGCTGGTCGAGGCGATGTCCGGGTTCGCGTCGATGAACGGGTTCGCCGACCGGGAGCCGGTGCTGCCGCCGCTGTCGATGGCCGACATGGTGGCGGGGACGTACGGCGCGTTCGCGGTGCTGGCAGCGCTGCGCGCGGTGGAGAGCGAGGACGCCGGTGGCCAGGTGATCGACCTGTCCTTGTTCGAGCCGCTGTTCGCCATCCTGGGACCGCACGCGGCCGAGTACGCCGTGACCGGCCGGGTGCCCGAGCGGACCGGCAGCAGGTCGCAGACCGCTGCGCCCCGCAACGTCTACCGGACCAAGGACGACGGCTGGCTGGCGATCTCCGGGTCGACACAGGTGATGGCCGAGCGGCTGTTGACCGCGATAGGGCGCCCCGACCTGCTTGAAGATCCGCGGTTCCGCGACAACGAGCACCGCCTGCGGCACGTCGTCGAGCTCGACGAGGCGGTCGGTGCGGCGGTCGGCGCCCGGACGTTGGCCGACAACATCGCCGCTTTCGACGCGGCAGGAGTGACGGCCGCTCCCGTGTGCGACATCTCCCAACTGGTCGGCAGCGAGTTCTTCGAGACCCGGGGCGTCGTGGTCGAGGGTCCTGCGCCCGCACCGCTGGATCGCGTCCAGATGCACGCGGTGGTGCCCCGGCTGTCAGGTACGCCGGGATCGGTGCGGACGCGCGCCCCCGAGGTCGGCGAGCACACCGACGAGGTGCTGGAGCCGCTGGTCGGCGCCGACGCTCTCCGGCAGCTGCGCGAGGACGGGGTCGTCGCGTGAACGCGTCAGTGGGCGGGACCGTCTCGGCAGACGGCCTGCCGTGGCGGTCGATGCTCTTCGTGCCGGTGACCGAGGAGCGGTTCGTGGCCAAGGCGGCCTCGGTCGGTGCCGACGCGTGCCAGCTCGATCTGGAGGACAGCATCGCGGCGACCGCGAAGGAGAAGGCGCGGGCAGCGCTACCGGAGGCCGTCGGGCGACTGTCCGGGGCGGGATGCGAGGTGGTCCTCCGGATCAACCGGCCTTTGCGGTTGGCGATCCGCGACCTGGAGGCGGTCGCCCTTCCCGGAGTGAGAGCGCTCGCGGTGCCGAAGGTCGACTCACCCGGCCACCTCCGGCTGATCGACGAGACACTCGGTGAGCTCGAAGCCGAGCGCGGTCTGCCGGTCGGCGGGATCCGGCTGATCGCGATGATCGAGTCCCCCGGCGCGTTGCTGCGGGCCGGCGCCATCGCGCAGTGCTCTGCCCGGCTGTGCGGGCTGACCCTGGGCGGTGAGGACTTCGCGCTCGCCGACGGGGTCAGGCCCGATCCGGATGTGATGACCGGTCCGTTGCAACACGTGGTTCATGCCGCGACGGCGGCGGGCCTGTGGCCGCTCGGGCTGGCGGGGTCGATCTCCGACTACCGCGACCTGGACGCCTTCCGGCAGATCGCTCGCCTCTCCCGTCGCACGGGCTGTGTCGGTGCCAGCGCGATCCATCCCGCACAGGTGCCGGTGCTCAACGAGGAGTTCACGCCGGCGGCCGACGACGTGGAACGAGCACGGCGGCTGCTCGCCACCTTCGACGAGAGCGTGCGCGGCGGAGTCGGCGCGGTCGGCTTCGAGGGCACGATGGTCGACGAGCCCGTGGCGCGCCGGGCGCGAGCGTTGGTGGCGGCGGCGGACGCGTTCGCGGCCCGGGATGCGGCCCGTGCCTGACGCCGGATCACCGGGGCGCCGGCTGCGCGCTCTGCTCGCGGCACCGGAGCTTCTGGTCGCTCCCGGTGTGTACGACGGGATGTCGGTCAGCGAGGGCGCGGGCTTCGAGGCGGTCTATGTGTCGGGCGGCGCGATCGCACGGAGCACCGGCGTGCCTGACCTCGGCCTGGTCACGATGACCGAGGTTCTGGCCCGGGTACGGGAGGTCGTCGACGCCATCTCGGTGCCGGTGCTGGCCGGCGGCGGACATGGCCGCCAAGCTCGCTGCGGCGATCGACGCCCGTGTCGATCCCGGCTTCGTGGTGGTCGCCCGCACCGACGCGATCGCGGTCGAAGGCTTCGAGGCTGCACTGGACCGTGCGCGCGCCTATGTGGCGACCGGCGCCGATGCGGTGTTCGTCGAGGCTCCCGAGACCGTCGAGCAGTTGTCCCGGATCCCGGCCGAGGTGCCGGCACCGGCGGTGCTGAACATGTTCGCCGGGGGCCGCACGCCCTACCTCGACGCGACCGAGGTCGAGCGATTGGGCTTCGCGATGATGCTGGTGCCCTCGGATCCGCAGCGGGCCGCGTTGCACGCCATGGTCCAGACTGCGTCGGCGTTGCGGCGAGACGGGTCGACGCGGGCAGTCAGCTCGCCGACTACGTCTGCGGTCCGTTGCCGGACTGGCGTGCGGTCCATCTCCCCATGGTCGACGCAATCGCGTGCGCGCTGCTGGCCACGGCCGACGACGCGTGCATGCAGGTGATCGCTCCGCCGTACTCCACCGGTCGCACCGATGGCGCACGCGTGCTCGGAACCCGGCTCGCGGCCTCGCCGGTGGACGCGGCGTTCGCAACCGGCACCTTGGTGCGTTGGCTCGACTTCAACGACACCTGGCTGGCCAAGGAATGGGGACACCCCTCGGACAACCTCGGCGGGCTGCTGCCGCTGTGCGACCACCTGACGCGCTCGACCGGTGCGAGCCCCACCGTGACGGATCTGATGACTGCACTGGTGCAGGCCTACGAGATCCAGGGGGCGCTGGCCGACGGCGTCGCGTTGAACCGGCACGGTCTCGATCACACCGCCTTCGTGCGGGTGGCCACCGCAGCCGTGGCGACCCGGCTGCTCGGTGGCGCACGCGACCAGGTCGCCGCCGCCGTCGCGCACGCCTTCGCCGATGCCGGGCCGCTGCGGGTCTTCCGGCACGCACCCAACGTCACCTGGCGCAAGTCCTGGGCCGCCGGCGACGCCGTGGCGCGCGGCGTGTGGCTCGCCGACCATGCGATGCGAACCGCTGTCGCGCCGGCGCGACCGCTCACCACGCCGGGGTGGGGCCTGCAGGAGGCACTGCTCGACGGCGAGCCGATCGACCTCGAGGGACCGCTGGGCAGCACGACGGCCGAGGGCGTCTTGCTCAAGCCATGGTTCCCGGGTGAGTACCACGGGCACTCGTCCGTGGAGGCCGGGCTCTCCGTGCGGCTGCGGGTGTTGCCGCGACTGGACGACGTGGAGCACATCGAGGTCGCGACCCGCGAGGCCGCAGTGCGGATCATCGACAAGCGCGGACCGTTGACCGGGCACGCGGACCGGGACCACTGCCTGCAGTACATGCTCGTGATTGCCTTGTTGTACGGCGCGCGGCCATCCGCGCCGTCGCGCCGAGGCTGTCCCGATGGTGGAGGCCAAGCTGCGCCGCGGCCTGGCGACCGCGCTTTCCGACGCGGATGCCGACGCGCTGACCGCCGTACTGCTGGACCCGGACGGGCTCGCCGCTCTGCCGGTCGGCGAGCTCGTCGACCGGCTCACCCCACCCGGTCGAGTCGCGCGGACATAGGTCCCGGCCCGCGGTCCGGTCGGCGTTCGCCACGGTCATGTCCGTAGGCACCATTTCCCTCGCAGATCGGGGCCTACGGGCATTTTCGCGCCCCGAGCATCAGCCGAGGCGGCTGTCCACGTAGCACCAGCGCCATACCTCGCCGGGCTCGGCGGAGCGGATCACCGGGTGGTCTGTCTCCTCGAAGTGCCCGGAGGCGTGCTTGAACGGCGAGGAGTCGCAGCACCCGACGTGGCCGCAGGCCAGGCACATCCGCAGGTGCACCCAGGCCGTCCAGCCCAGCTGGACGCAGTCCTCGCAGACCGGGTCCTCGGGAGCCTCGGCGTGGGCGGGAGCATCGCGCAGGTGCTCGCAGCTGGCGTGGCTGCCGACCGCCCCTCTGACCGGGTCGAGGCCGCGTAGCTCGGCGCGGCGCTCGTTGCGTACGTCGAGCATGGACTCCTCGACGTCGAGTGCGGCCAGCACGCCCTCGACCACCTCGTGGGGGATCTGGCCCGTGCTGCGGATCTCGAGGACCTTCTCGCGCTCTGCAGCCAGCATCTCCAACCGCAGTCGCGAGTAGGCCTCGCTCGGTGTCTCCTCCTCGGGGTCCGTGCCGCCGAGTCGCTCCCAGGCGGCGGTGTCCCGCTGGCGGGCCCTGCGGCGGATCTCGTCCAGCGTGTCGTAAGGGTCCTCGTCCTCGTTGTGGTCGGCGAGCCTCTCCAGCCCGGCCGAGCTGGCCCGCTCGAACAGCGCCGCCCGGGCGAGCGCGTCCTCGCGCGGATCGGGAACGGGCAGACCGAGGCGACGCACCAGCCAGGGCAGCGACAGGCCCTGCAGGAACAGCGTGCCGGCGGCGACGACGAGCGCGATCAGCACCAGTACCTCTTGGTGCGGGAACTCGCGGGGGATGGCGAACGCCGCTGCCAGCGTGACCACGCCGCGCATCCCCGCCCAGCCGACCACCGCGGTGTATCGCCATGAGGGATGCTCGCCGGTCTGCTGGTCGCGGGCGGGCCGGATCAGCAGGTAGCGCGCGGGGAAGACCCATGCCATCCGCAGCACGATCACCGCGACCAGGGTCAGGACGCACAGAGTCACCACCGTTCCCGCCGGGATCCCGCTCGCAACGACGGCCGCGACGATGCGCCTGGCCTGCAGCCCGATCAGCAGGAACACGGCGTTCTCCAGCAGGAACGCGATCGTGCGCCAGTTCAGCCGCTCCGCGATCCGGGAGCTGGCGCTCTGCAGCACCGGTGCGCGGTGCCCCAGCAGCAGACCAGCGACCACCACCGCCAGCACACCCGAGGCGTGCGCGGACTCGGCCGCTACGTAGGTCAGGAACGGCGTCACCAGCGACACGCTGGTGTCGAGCACCGGGGCCGTGAGCCGCTTGCGGACCCATCCGGCCACGACGTAGGCGATCAGGCCGATCACCACACCGCCGACCGCTGCCTGCACGAAGTCGAGCGCGATCCTGCCGATGGAGACAGCGGCCACTGCTGCCCCCAGGGCGGTGCGCAGGGCGACCAGCGCCGTCGCGTCGTTGAGGAGCGACTCGCCTTCGAGCACGGTCACGATCCGTCTGGGCAGGCCGATGCGCCGCCCGATGGTGGTCGCGGCCACGGCGTCCGGCGGCGCAACCACCGCGCCGAGCGCAAAAGCGCCGTACCACTTCAGGCTGGGCAGCAGCAGGTGCACGAGGAAGCCCACGCCGAGGGTGGTGAAGACGACCAGCCCGACGGACAGCAGCAGGATCGCGCGACGGTTCGCGTTGAAGTCGACCAGCGAGGTCTGCAGGGCCGCGGAATACAGCAGCGGCGGCAGCAGCCCGACGAGCACGACCTCGGCGGTCAGGTGCACCTCGGGGATGAACGGCAGGAACGACACGGCGGCGCCGACCGCAACCAGCACCAGCGGCGCTGGCAGGTCGACCCGTCTGCAGACGGCGACCACCACGATCACCGCCGTAGCCAGGCCGGCAAGTGTCAACGCGACATGCACGCCCCCATCAAAGCGGTTAGCCGGCGGGTTCGGCGACCCAGCGCATCGGATCGCCCCAGCCGACGTCGCTGATCCCGTGCTTGTCCAGCGCCAGGGCGACCAGCGTGCGCCGGTGGGCGGCGAAGGTCAGCACGTGGGCGATCATCCCGCCGTAGGTGAACACCTCCGCAGGCTCGCACAGCGCGTCGACGAACGTCTCGTCGAGCCGGCCCTGCTCGGCGACCTCGCGGATCGTCGAGAGGTACGTCGTGCCCTCGTCGGCCAGCCGCCTGCGCATCGAGTCGATCGGCTCGTGCTCCTCGACCGACCAGTCGTACTCCCGGTTGGCCACCGCGGCGTTCCACATCGCCATCTGCCCCACCAGCCGGGACAGCAGCGAGCGGATCGTCTGACGGTCGTCATCGACGTTCAGCTCGATCGGCTCGTCGAGCCGGTCGTCGCCCAGCCGCGAGGCGCAGTCGATCATCTGCCCGGTCAGCCAGATGTGGTGCTCGATCATCTTGGTGAGCAGTTCCATGGGGGTCACCTTCGTGCGGGCGGGAAGCCGCAGGCTCCCCGGTGGGTGGAAGTGGACGTCGCTGGGCGCCTGGATCTGGATGCGCCTCGGCTTGCCGCGCCAGGTGCGCGGCCCGACGCCGTACGCCTTGGTGAACGCGCGCGTGAACGCCTCGTGCGACCCGTACCCTGCCTCGACCGCGACGTCGAGGATGGTGCGGTCGGTCGTGATCAGGCGGTACGCCGCGCGCTCGAGCAGGATGCGGCGCCGGAACGCGGCCGGCGGCTCACCGGCCACCGAGGAGACGATCCGGTCCAGGTGGAAACGCGACACGTACAACCGGGCAGCGATGTCCTCACCGGTGGCCTCGTGGTCGTCCAGCGCCTGGGCGAGGACGTCGACGAACCCGGTGAAGTGGTCGACTGCTGCGGTCATGTCCCCATCCTCCCGGCGTGTGTATGCCCGTGGCTTGATCAGCCTTGCTCAAGTTCGCGCAACGTTTTGCGTTGCGCTACCATGATGCCATGCCTGTGTCGACCGCGGAGAAGGTGACCGCCCTGAGCCGCGACCTGGGCTCCCAGCGCCGGCTCGCGGAGCTGCTCGACGTCAGTCCGGCGCAGATCACCCGGTGGCGCCGCGGCCAGGGGGTCGACGAACGGAACGCCTCACGCGTGGATCTGCTCGAGCTCGTGATGGCCGAGCTGCTGCGGCTGTACCCGGCGGCTGCGGCCGAGCGGTGGCTGCTGGGGTCGAACCCCGGCTTGCAAGGGCGACGACCCCTCGATCTGGTGAGGCGCGGGTCGGCGCACGAGCTCCTGGACGCCCTCGGGCGGGAGCGTGCGGGCAGCTTCGCGTGACCCTCCGGCAGAGCCGCCCATGATGCTGTGGCGCGTCCTGCCCTGGGACGCCTCTGCCGCCGACAACGAGCCCGGCGGTCCCCTCTGGGTTCCCAGGGACTTGCAGGGGTCCGGAAGGCACGATGCCCCCGATCACTACGGCTGTCTGTATCTCGCCGAGCGGGCGGTGTCCGCGGTCGCGGAGGCGCTGGCGCCGTTCCGCGGCACCGGCGACCTCGCGCCGGACCTGCTGATCCGTTCGGGGCGCGCGCTCGCCCTGGCGGGGCTGGAACTGGACGAGGGCGCCCCACGCCGGGAGCTCGTCGATCTGGACGACCCCGGCGTGCTGGTGCGCGAGAACCTGCGGCCCTCGACGGTCGCGACCGGACATCGTGAGACCACGCAGGAGTACGCGCTGGCCCAGTTCCTGTCGCATCCACGTGCCCTGGGGCTCCGGTGGTGGTCGACACTCGAGGCACCCTGGTCGAACGTCACGCTGTTCGACCGGGCTGCCGCGCGGCTCGCGGTGGCAGACGTCCAACCCCTCGGCGTGGAGGACGAGCCGGTCGTCGAGGCGGCGGTGTTCCTCGGCCTGGCGTGAGAGCAGCCGTTCGGCTCAGCGCACAAGCCCGCGGATCGCGGCGTCGAGCTCGCGCCGGTCGTCACGACGTACGACGGCGTCGATCACCTCGATGCCCCCGGCAG
This sequence comes from Nocardioidaceae bacterium, assembly GCA_035690495.1. Lineage (GTDB taxonomy): Bacteria > Actinomycetota > Actinomycetes > Propionibacteriales > Nocardioidaceae > DASSKK01. Next base: position 23,891 of record DASSKK010000034.1, read on the forward strand.
GCTCGTCCAGTGCCTCACGAAGCTCTGGCAGCGTGGTGACCCGTCGGTACGGCGTACCGGTGGCGGCGCAGAGGGCGGCGAGGTCGGTGCCGTGCGGAGTGCCGAACAGCCTCTCGTACGCGGCCCGATGCTCGGGCGCACCCTGCTCCAGCGAGGCGAACACGGATCCGCCGTCGTCGTCGACCACGACGATGCTCAGGTCGCGGCGAGCCTCGTCGGGACCGAGGACCAGACCGTTGCTGTCGTGCAGGAACGTCACGTCGCCGAGCAGCGCGAACGCGCGCGTCGTGTGCGGCCGGCCGAGGGTCGCACCGATCGCAGTGGAGGCCGACCCGTCGATGCCGGCCAGGCCGCGGTTGCCGATCACCATCCTTCTGGCGCCGACCTCGTAGCGCGGCACCATCAGGTCCAGGTCGCGGACGGGGTTGGACGCACCGACGAACAGCAGGCCGTTCGGCGGGAGCACTGCGGCAACGGCGCCGGCGACCAGATGGGGAGTCAGCTCGCCGCGGTCGGCGAGCAGCGCGTCGAGCCGCTTTCCGACGTCCGCGTCGCGCGCTCTCCACTCGTCGAGCCAGCCGTCGTCGGCAGGCTGCTCGGCCGTCGCCGCGGACAGCACCCGCGAAGCCGCGTGGCCGGGATCGGTCCAGCCGGTGCGGCCGGGGACGGCGAGGATCTCGACGTCGTCGCGGGACAGCAGCTGCGTCACCGGCCGGGAGAGCGTGGGGTGCCCGCACACCACGATCCGCTCGATGCGGCCGGCGAGCTCGGGGTCCTCCAGCAGCAGCCGGTAGGTGCGGATCGCGTTCTCCCCGGTGCGCGACCCGCTGGTCGGCTCGGCGAGCAGCGGCCAGCCGCCGCGCTCGGCGAGGACCCTGGCCGGCGGGCCGGCGTCGTCGCCCGCCACCACGACGGTCCGCGGACCCGCCTCGAGAGTCTCGGGCTCGGGCGCCGACGGCCGGGGCGTGGTCGTCCACGCAGCCTCGTGCTCCCGGCCATCGACCGGGGTCGTCCAGCCGTCCCGCGCGTCAGGTGTCAGCGGCGGCTCGAGCTGGAGGTTCAGATGCACCGGGCCCGGCGCCGAGCCCGTCGCACCGCGCGAGACCGCCAGCGCACGCGCGGTCAGCGACCGCCAGCCGCGCACCTGCCGGTGCTCGTCGCCGCCTGGGTGCCCCGCGGGCACGTCGACGGCCAGCCGGACCGCTCCGGCGAAGATGCCTGCCTGCTCGGTGGTCTGGTTGGCGCCGGTGCCTCGCAGCCGGGCGGGCCGGTCGGCGGTGAGCAGCAGCAGCGGCACGCCCGCATGTGAGGCCTCGAGCACCGCCGGGTGCAGGTTCGCCACCGCCGTGCCCGAGGTGGTGACCACTGCGACCGGCCGCCGGGAGGTCTTCGCCAGCCCGAGCGCGAGGAATCCCGCGGAGCGCTCGTCGATCCGGGTGTGCAGGGCAAGTCGGCCGGCAGCGGCCAGCTCGAACGCGGCGAAGCCCAGCGCGGCCGACCGGGAGCCGGGGGCGAGCACGAGGTTCTCGACGCCGCCGCGCACCAACTCGTCGACGACCGTGGAGGCGAGCGCGGTGGCGGCGTTCGCCGGGGGTCGCGAGGTCGTCACGAGGGTCGATCCTGCCGCAACGCCTCGACCCGGGCCAGCCGTTCCCGCCACGCGGCCTCTCTCTGTTCGGAGGCAGCCAGCCGCGTGACCGCGTCCGGATCGACGTCGGGGCGTACGACGGGCAGGGCGCCGTCGAGGGGCAGCAGAGGCTCGGCCACGACGTCGTCGCGTAGCAGCTGGACCGTGGCCAGCCCGCAGGCGTAGGGCAGCTCCGGCAGCGCCGCCGCGAGCGCGACGCCGGCGGCGATGCCGATCGAGGTCTCCAGGGCACTGGACACGACGACGGGCAGGTCGATCTCCTCGGCGATGCGCAGGCAGGCCCGCACCCCGCCGAGCGGCTGCACCTTGAGCACCGCGACGTCGGCGGCCTCCAGGTCGCGCACCCGGTAGGGATCCTCCGCACGCCGGATCGACTCGTCCGCCGCGATCGGGACGTCGACCAGACGGCGTACTGCCGCGAGGTCCTCCACCGAGGCGCACGGCTGCTCGACGTACTCCAGTCCGCCGGCCGCACGGTCCAGCACCGGGATCGCGGCAACGGCCTGCTCGATCGTCCAGGCCCCGTTCGCGTCGACACGGATCCGACCTGCCGGGCCAAGCGCGTCGCGCACCGCCTCCAGCCTGGCCTGCTCGTCTCGGAGATCCTGGCCTGATTCGGCGACCTTGACCTTGGCCGTGCGGCATCCGCCGCTGCCGGCGACGATCGCGGCCGCCTGCTCCGGGCCTACGGCAGGAACAGTGACGTTGACCGGCACCGTCTCGCGCACCGACGCCGGCCAGCCCTCGTCCGCCGCCTCGCGCGCAGCGCGCATCCAGGGCACGCACGTCGCGTCGTCGTACTCCAGGAACGGGCTGAACTCACCCCATCCCGCGTCGCCGCGCAGCAGCATCCCCTCGCGCACCGTGATCCCCCGGAACCGGGTCCGCATCGGGATCGAGTACGCCGTCATCTCATCTCACCGAGCCAGGCCACCAGCCGTACCAGGCGATCCCCGACGACAGGGATCGAGGTGTCGACGTCGAAGTGCGGCCCGAGCCCCAGCGGCCCGATGTGCGGGGCGGCGTCACGGATCCGCTGCTGCGCGTCCTCGTCCATCGGCAGGTGCGCGGCATGCCGGCGGCGACCGCCGTACCGCTCGAGTGCAACACAGCCGGCCGGATGTGAGGCAGCCTGCCGGATCACCACCTCGCGAGCGGCACGACGTACCACGAACCTGTCCTGGGGAGCGTCGTCCCCCATCCCGTCGACGATCGCCTCCTTGACCGTGTCGAGGCTCAGCAGCGGCAGCCGCAGCGCGTCGCGGAGCAGCTCGGCCAGCGTCGTCTTGCCCGCGCCCGGCAGCCCGGAGACGACCACGACCGGACCCCTGCTCACCGCGCCTCCCGCAGGGCCACGCGATCGACCTTCCCGTTGGGCAGAAGGGGAAGGGCCGCCATCGCGCGGACCTCGCGCGGCGCCCAGGCGCGCGGGTGGACCGCACTCACCCAGTCGCGCGCCTCGTCGAGGGAAAGCGCGCCCACCACCGCCGCGACCACTCGCTGCCCCCACTCCGGGTCGGGCACCCCGAACACCTCGACGGCCGAGACGGCCGGGTGCTCGCGGAGCCGGTCGGCCACCGCCGAGGCGGAGACGTTGACCCCTCCGGAGATCAGTACGTCGTCGACGCGGCCGAGAACGTGCAGTCGTCCGTCGTCGTCGATTCGGCCCGTGTCCTGGGTGCGGAACCAGCCGTCGACCAGCACCTCCGCAGTCGGGCCCGGCCGACCGTCGTACCCGTCGAAGAGCACCGGCCCGCCGAGCCAGACCCGCTGGTCCGCGGCGATCCGGACCGCGACCCCGTCCAGCGGCAGCCCGTCGTAGACGCAGCCGCCGCACGTCTCGCTCATCCCGTACGTCGTGACCAGCCGGATCCCCGCGCTCGCCGCGGCCTCGCGCAACCGGTCGTCGAGGCGCGCACCGCCGACCAGCACGGTGTCGAAGGAGCGCAGCGCCTCGAGCTCTCGTGGCTCCGCGAGGATCCGGGCCAGCTGGGTCGGCACCACCGACACGTAGCGGCGCGCTTCTTCTCGGGCGCCCATCGACGCCGCCGCGTCGGCCAGGGTGCCGGCCTTCACGACGGGTTCGGTGCCCGCGAGCACAGAGCGGAACAGCACCTGCAGGCCGGCGACGTACGCCGGCGGGAGCATCAGCAGCCAGCGGCCGGGACCCCCGAGCCGCGCATGCGTCGCGGTCGCCGACGCCCGCATCGCGTCGCGCGAGAGCAAAACCCGTTTCGGCTCGCCGGTGCTGCCCGAGGTCTCCACGACCAGACGGGGCGGCTGTGCCGCGTCGTTCCAGGCGCGGAGCATCGCGAGGACCTCTTCGGCCTCCCCGCGCACGGGGCGAGCGGGCGCGGGGTTGGTCACGGGCACTCACGCTATGCCTGGAAGAATCCCCGACCATGGCAACCCCTGCGCAGTGGCTCGAGGGAGCCCGCCCGCGCACCCTTCCGGCGGCGGTCTCCCCCGTGCTCGCAGGCACCGGCGTCGCGGCGTTCCTCGGCGCCGCGGTGTGGTGGAAGGCGCTGCTGGCGCTGGTGGTCTCGGTGGCCCTGCAGGTGGGCGTGAACTACGCCAACGACTACTCCGACGGCGTCCGCGGCACCGACACCGACCGGGTCGGGCCGCTGCGGCTGGTCGGGTCCGGAGCGGCTGCTGCGGCGACAGTCAAGGCCGCGGCGTTCGCCTGCTTCGGCCTCGCCTGCGTGGCCGGCCTGGTGCTCGCGGCCAGCACGGCCTGGTGGCTGATCGTGGTCGGCGCGGTCGCAATCCTCGCCGCGTGGTACTACACCGGCGGCTCGCACCCCTACGGCTACCAGGGCCTCGGCGAGCTGATGGTGTTCGTCTTCTTCGGGCTGGTCGCGGTGCTCGGCACGGCGTACGTCCAGGTGGCCGCCTCGACGGTCGCCGGCTGGCTGCTTCCCGCCGGGTACGCCGCCATCGGCGTCGGGGCGCTGGCCTGCGCGATCCTGGTCGCCAACAACCTGCGCGACATCCCCACCGACCGCGCCGTCGGCAAGAACACCCTGGCCGTCGTGCTCGGCGACGAGCGGTCCCGGGTCGCCTACGGGCTCTTGATCACGTTGGCCGGGCTTTCACTGGTCGGCCTCGCGCTGGTCACCAGCGTCTGGGCGCTTCTTGGGCTGATCTTCCTGGTGCCCGCGGTGCCGGCGACGCGGCTGGTGTTCGCGGGTACGACGGGCCGCGAGCTGGTGCCGGTGCTCTCCCGCACAGGCTCCGCCGAGCTCGCCTATGCCGTCGGCCTCCTCGCCGGACTGCTCCTCGCCTGAGCCGGCATCGGCTCTCCGGACAGTGCAGCCGCCGCCCCGACGCCGTAAGCGAAGTTCGGCCGCGCCCTGCTTTTCGACCTCTACGCCAACGAGTCCAGCCGTCCCAACCTGGCCCGCTACCTGTTCCTCGACACCAGGTCGCAGGACTTCTACGCCGAGTGGACGGCCGTCGCCAGGGGCGCCGTCGCAGCCCTGCGCATCGAGGCCGGCCGCAACCCCTACGACCGCGGCCTCACCGATCTGGTCGGCGAGCTCTCCACCCGGAGCGAGGAGTTCGGACCTGGTGGGCGAGCCACAACGTCAAGCTGCACCGCACGTCGACGAAGAAGATGGTGCACCCGGTCGCCGGAGAGCTGGAGCTGACAGGTGAGGCCCTCGCGCTGCCCGAGGACGGCGGCCTCACCCTCATCACGTACACGGTTGAGCCAGCGAGTGCGTCTTCTCAGGTCGCTCCAGTTCCTGGCGAGCCCGGCCATGCCGCGAGTCGTGCACCGACGAGGTGCTCTGGGCCGCGTGCGTTCGCACAAAACTCTCAGTCGCTTCACAGCCCCCGCGTGCCACAGTAGGGCGGCACTGCCGACGACTCGGGGAGCGGGACACAGTGGCCATTTCCGACGGAGACACTGCTGTGGCGGAGCACTCCGCCACCTACCGGGCGCAGCGGGCTATCGCGACAGCCCTGGCGGTGTGGGGGCTGGGTTACGCGTGCTATCGCGCCTATTACGCCGCCGGCGGCGAGATCGGCATGATCGGCCAGCCCATGTCCGACGCGCAGTTCCGCGCCGTCAACGCCGGCGGGGCGGGCATCGTGCTTCTTGGCGCGCTGTTGCCACTGATGCTCGTCCGCGCGACGTCACTGCGACCTGCCGCACCGACACTGGCGTGGATCGTCGGGGTCGGCTGCTGCATGCACGCCCTCGTCGATGGCATACTCCGCCTGCTTAGCCTCACCGGTGTGCATCTCACCCAGCTCCCTGCCGAACTGTGGCAATCGTTCGACCGTCGGGCTGCGGATCTGCAAGACCTGCTGCTGAACGAACCGTGGTTCCTCGCCGAGGGGATGCTGTGGGTCGCCCTCGGCGTCGCCAGCATCAGAACTCCGCGCCGTCGCCCCTGGCTGGCGTCGGCAGCGGCTACGTGCCTGCTGCTGACCGTCGTCGGCGTCCTGTCCGGACTTGACGTCATCGGCTCCTTCCGCATCGGCTAGCCAGCGCGCGCACCATCGTGGGAACACAACGCAGTGCGTCACACCGCCGCCAGCCGCGCTGGTATGCCGCCTAGCGTCAGGCAAGGTGCCTCACCGAGGCGACCCGCCGCTGGGGCATGCTCAGCAGGTCGCCAGGAGCCCGCCATGCCCCACATCGACGGCCTGATCCCGTCCGACCCCGCCCTCTACGCCCGACTGCCGAAGGTTCATCAAGACGAGTCCCGCACCCAGGGTCTGGACCGTCTCGAGCTGATCCGGTTCCTCCAGTTCGCACAGGCCATCACCGTGCACCATGGCGCGTTGGCTTACCTGCTAGGGATCAACGCCCTGCGGGCTTCGGAGGCGGCCGCGGTGCGGATCGAGGACTACCGCGAGACCACTGCGCGGGCAGGGGTACTGCATCTGGTCGGGAAGGGCAACAAGCCAGTCACCATGCCACTGACCGTCCCGGTGCTGCGGGTCCTGGAGGCCTGCCGGGGGGAACGTATCGACGGACCGCTCGTGCTACGTCCGGTCTCGGGCAAGCCGATCGACCGCGCGATCACCAACGCCCTCGACGCCGGAGTCCCCCTGCGCGACGCCCAGATCCTCGCCCGCCATGCCGATCCCCGGACCACCGAGCACTACGACCGCGCACGCGGCAACCTCGACCGCCACGCCGTCCACTTCCTGACCGCATACGTCGCCGGCGTTTGACGCGTGTCCGTTCCGCCCGCTATGACGCATCTACCCAGCGCAAAGTGAGAGACAGATGCGGGAGCTGCATGTACCGGGGTCACTGCTAGGCATGGCGACCACGCCTATGAGCCTCTGCCGCGTCTGTGCTGTGCGCCCGAGAATAAGCCGTGCATTGATAGCCGAGTCGCTTTGCAACGTTGTGAGCTGTCCTCCCAGAAGGGACGGTGGCGACCCTTTGGCTTAGTCAATCCACAGTGGATGCGTCCGCCGTTGTGCAGCCCTCGTGATCGTGCGT
>DASSKK010000035.1:0-2737 GCA_035690495.1 Nocardioidaceae bacterium
CAACCCGACCGGCACCACGTCCGTCACTCGCTCTGTGGATGACGCGACGATCACCACCCGCCACGAGCGGGACGACAGCAGCGACCCACTATCGGTGACACCCGAGGAGTGGGAGGCGCTGCTGCCGGCGCAGACCAGTGGCGCGATCCACACGCTTCGTCCGAGCTTCGAACCGGACACTGACGAGGCGTCGGCGTGACAACGTTCGGCGCCGAAGTCGCCAATGCGCTAGCCGAGCTCCGGGCGCTCGCCGAGTCCCGCATGCGCGACACCTGCAAGATCACCAAGCCCGGCGAGGGCCAGGGCCCGTGGAACCCTGCCACCGGCACCTACGACGACCCGGCGCCGGTCACGGTCTACGAGGGGAAGTGCAAGATCAAGGCCCCGGCGCTGGTGAACCCGTTTCAGGCGTCCGCGGGCCCGGAGACGTGGCAGGTGGAGCAGTCGGTGCTCTCGGTGCCTGCCGATGCCCCGTCGATCGAGGCGGGCATGACGGTGACCTACCTGACGGCTGCGAACAACCCGAACCTGCCGGGCCGGATCTTCGGTGTCGTCGGCCCGCACCACGAGTCCACGGCGACCGCGCAGCGGCTGCTGGTCAAGGAAGTCGTCGGGACGGGAGGCGGCTGATGGGTGTTCACATCGACGCCTCGCAGGTCGACGAGCTGGCGGTTGACCTCTCCCGCGCTCCGGAGCGGATGAAGCGCACTGCTGCGCGGACCATGAAGCGCAGCGCGCTGGAGATCAAGAACAAGATGCGCGAGGACTTCTCTGGCCACGACTACGCGCCCAGCGTCCCGCGCTCGCTGGAGTTCCGCTCGCTGGGCGGGCTGGCCTACGAGATCGGCGAGTTGGACTCCGCCGGCCCGCAGTGGGGCCTCGCTGCCATCCTCGCGTTCGGCACGTCGAACAACGCGCCGGTGGTCGACAAGAACGCGGCGCTGCGCCGTGAGACGCCGATCATGGTGCAGCACCTGCTCGACGGCGGCGCGGACTCCGTGTTCGGTGGTCCCGAGTGACCGCGCTGACGTATCCCCTTGACCCGGTCGACGCGGCCGTGGTGGCGCTGCTGGACTCCCCGGACAACCTGCACGTGCACGTCGGCGCGGTGGGCGACTCCGACGACAGCGCCAAGACGATCAGCGCGCCATTGCCGTATGCGCTCTACTCCTCCGCCCTGCCGTACCAGCCCGGCCCGCAGCGGCTCGGGCGCGGCTACCGGCCCGATGTCAGTGACTTCACGGTCACGGCCACCCATTCGTCGCTGGACGGCTGTAAGGCGGTCGCTGCGGCGGTCCGCGGCCTGCTTAACGGCCACGCGCTGACCGTGGACGGCAAGACATGCCGCATCCGGCTGTCCGACCCGGACGAGCCGGTGATCGTGAGCAAGGACCCGACGTGGACCCGGCCCGGCGGCCTGCCGCTGTTCTTTGCCGTCGATCGCTACTACGTCCTCTGACCCGACCAAGGAGGCACCTGATGCCTGAGCGCGTCACCGTCCGCCACGTCTCCCTCGCGGAGTCGCGTGGGGAGAAGTCCGAGCCGAAGCCGAGCGCACCGAAGCGCAAGGCCCGCAAGAAGGCGTCCACCCGGAAGCGGGCGGCGAGCACCACCACCCAACCGGCGGCCCCGTCCGCCTCGAAGCCTGAGGAGGGCTCCGCATGACCGAGATGATCTTCCCGGAGGCTGTGACCACGCAGGGGAAGCGCAACGCCATCATCCTGAGCGCCGCACCGGCCGACCCGTTGGCGCCGACCACGACCGAGCTGGGCGCGGGCGTGAATGCGTCCATGTTCTTCCTCGGCCAATACGCCCCGACCGGGTCGCAGAACAAGGGCAACTCCCCGCGCCGGCTGGGCCAGAACGGGCAGCTCGAGGTGCTGGGAAACAAGACGTTCACCGCGCCGACGCTGTCCTACGTCCACGACCCGCAGGGTGACACCGCGGACCCGGCGAACCAGGTCAAGGGCGCGCTGGCCGAGGACAACGAGGTGTGGATCTACTCCCGCGTCGGTATCGACGCCGAGCAGGCGGTCGCGCAGGGTGACGTGTGGCGGGTGGATCACCTGACCTGCGGCCACCAGTGGGCAGTCCCGTCCGGCGATGACGAGTTCGCCGTGGAGCAGATCACCCAGGAGACCGGCTACGTGGAGGAGCCGTTCAGCGCGACCGGCGGGGTCTGACCTCTGACTGGGGCGGCCGGTTCTGGCTCGGAGCCGGTCGCCCCTCCATCACCTATCCGAGCCGCATCCGAGCCGAAGGAGTCACCCCCATGCCCAAGAGCCTGTCCGAGCTGCAGTCCTCCCCCGACGTTGGCGCGCTGGAGCGGGTCGCCGATGTCTGTGTCGCCGGGAAGCTGGTCGACGCATTCGACCGGGTCAGCGCCGACTTAGTCGAGTGCCGCGCAGAGATCGACGACCTGTACCAGGACGCCGAGCGCCGCCGTGAGCGTGGTGGTCCGCCGCGCCGTTCCGGGCAGCCCTCCCGTATCCACGAGTTGGAGGAGAAGGCCGACCGGCTCGCGGGCGAGGCTGACGAGCTGCGCGGCAAGATCGCCGATCACTCGGTCGCGGTGCGGCTCCGCGCCGACGATGGGAAGTGGCGGTCGTTCAAGGCCGCGCACCCGGCACGGGACGAACAGGCTGGCGAGGATGGTGCCCGCCGGATGGTCGACTCGGCCGGGTACGCCGAGGATGCTCGCTGGACTGGGGGACTGTGCAACGCGGCCGATCTGGTC
>DASSKK010000036.1:0-41011 GCA_035690495.1 Nocardioidaceae bacterium
TCACCCAGTCGATCTCGCGCTCGACCAGGCCGAGGTCACCGGACTCGACCGCCTTCAGGCCCCGCTCCCACAGGTCCAGCGCGCGGGTGGTCATCGGGGTGAGCAGGTCGCGACGGTCGACGAAGTCGCGCACCCGGCTGAGGTACTCGCCCTGGATCTCCAGCACGCTGGCCTCGCGGCCGTTCGCCAGCCGCACCTTGCGCCGGCCGGTGAGGTCGTGGGCGATCTCCCGGATGGCCCGGATGGGGTTCTCCATGGTGAGGTCGCGCATCACCACGCCCTCCTCGATCATCCGCAGCACCAGGTCGCAGCTGGCCACCTTGAGCATCGTGGTGGTCTCGCTCATGTTGGAGTCGCCGACGATCACGTGCAGCCGCCGGTAGCGTTCGGCGTCCGCGTGCGGCTCGTCGCGGGTGTTGATGATCGGCCGGCTGCGGGTGGTGGCGCTCGAGACGCCCTCCCAGATGTGCTCGGCGCGCTGGCTGACCGAGTACATCGCGCCCCGGGGAGTCAGGATCACCTTGCCCGCCCCGCAGATGATCTGCCGGGTCACCAGGAAAGGGATGAGTACGTCGGCCAGCTTGGCGAACTCGCCGTGCCGGCCGACCAGGTAGTTCTCGTGGCAGCCGTAGGAGTTGCCCGCCGAGTCGGTGTTGTTCTTGAACAGGTACACGTCCCCGGCGATGCCCTCGTCGTGCAGCCGCCTCTCGGCGTCGATCAGGAGGCCCTCCAGCACACGTTCGCCGGCCTTGTCGTGGGCGACCAGGTCCCCGACGTCGTCGCACTCGGGTGTGGCGTACTCGGGGTGGCTGCCGACGTCGAGATAGAGCCGAGCGCCGTTGCGCAGGAACACGTTGCTGCTGCGGCCCCAGGAGACCACCTTGCGGAACAGGTAGCGTGCAACCTCGTCCGGCGAGAGGCGTCGCTGCCCACGGAACGTGCAGGTGACGCCGTACTCGTTCTCGATTCCGAAGATCCGGCGGTCCACGTGCTCAGCGTAGGCGCAGCGGCCAACCCCGCGCAGCCGACTCGCTCACGCGAGGGGGTCGCTGGGATCGGCCGGTGGCCGTGCCTCCCCCGGGCCCGGGGCCGCGGGCGGCGCGACGGGGCTGTCGTCACCGGTCGAGCCCGTGCCGTCGCCGGACGAGGCGGGCTGCTCCGGCGGAGCGTCGGCCCTGTCTCCGAGGATGCCCCGCAGCCGTTCGCCGGTGAGGCGCTTGAACTTCCGCTGCTGGGAGCGGGTGCGGTCCAGCACGGCCACCTCGAGTTCGTTCGCGGGAATCGTGCGTGCCGGGCTCTCCGCGTGGCCCAGCGCGTCGACCGCGAGCCTGACGGCGTCGTCGCGCCCGAGTCTGTCGGAATAGTGGTCCTTCAAGTACGCCGTCACGTCCTCGGTCGCGCCACCCATGACGGCGTAGCCGTGCTCGTCGACCATCTGGCCGTCGAACGTGATCCGGTACACCTCGTCGTCGGCCGCGCTGTCGCCGATCTGGGCAACGAAGATCTCCACCTCGTAGGGCTTCTCGCCGCCGCTGGAGAAGATCGTGCCCAGGGTCTGCGCATAGGCGTTGGCGAGCCCGCGACCGGTGACGTCGCGGCGGTCGTAGGCGTAACCGCGCAAGTCGGCCAGCCGGACCCCGGCTATCCGGAGGTTCTCAAACTCGTTGTAGCGGCCAACCGCAGCGAACGCGACACGGTCGTAGATCTCACTGATCTTGTGCAGGCTGCGAGGGTTCTCCGAGACCAGCACGATGCCGTCGCTGTGCTGGACGACCACCAGGCCCCGTCCACGGCCGATGCCCTTGCGGGCGAAGTCCGCCCGGTCCTTCATCAGCTGCTCGGGCGAGACGTAGAACGGCATGCTCATCGGTTCGGTCCTCGTGTCGGTGGGTGGGCGGGATCTCGACGGGCTCGATCGTCGGTGGGGCTACGTGAGGGCCGCCGCCGGACCGTCGGGCCGGTCCATCCGCGCTGCGATCACCCGGTCGGCCACGTCGGCCACGTCGGAGTCGGGCCAACGTCGGTAGCCGTCCTCGGTGACCACCGCCACGACCGGGAAGATCCGTCGGGTCACGTCCGGGCCTCCGGTGGCCGAGTCGTCGTCGGCAGCGTCGTACAACGCCTGGACGACCGCGGTCACGCAGCCATCCGCGTCGAGATCCTCGCGATACAGCTTCTTCAGTGATCCGCGTGCGAACAACGACCCGGATCCGACCGAGTGGAACGAGGTCTCCTCGTAGCGACCGCCGGTCACGTCGTAGGAGAAGATCCGGCCCTGCGTCTGGTCGAGGTCGTACCCTGCGAACAGAGGTACCACGGCGAGCCCCTGCATGGCCATCCCGAGGTTGGACCTGATCAGCGTCGCCAGACGGTTCGACTTGCCGTCCATCGACAGCGTCGTTCCCTCGATCTTCTCGTAGTGCTCCAGCTCGGTGGAGAAGAGCCGGAACATCTCCACGGCCAGCCCCGCGGTCCCGGCGATGCCGACGCAGGAGTACTCGTCGGCGGGGAACACCTTCTCGATGTCGCGCTGGGCGATGATGTTGCCCATCGTGGCCCGGCGGTCGCCCGCCATCACCACGCCCCCGGGAAAGGTCGCGGCCACGATGGTGGTGCCGTGCGGCGCGAGGTCGTGAGCGTTGCCCTCGCCCAGCGCCCTCCGAGAGGGCAGCAGATCCGGGGCCTGCTCGGTGAGGAACTCCGAGAACGACGAGGTGCCGGGGCGCAGGTAGGCGCCCGGCAGTCGCGAGTCGGTCACTTACTGCCCGCCTTTCTGGATGAACGACTTCACGAAGTCCTCCGCGTTGGTCTCCAGCACGTCGTCGATGTCGTCGAGGATCGCGTCGATGTCCTCGTCGAGCTGCTCCTTGCGGTCGGCCACGTCCGGGTTCGGGGCAACCTCGGGAGCGTCGTCGGTCTCGCTGGACTTCTTCGGCTGCTTCTGCTCCTGTGCCATGACTGCCTCCTTGGCCTCGACAGGCTCGAGCGGCGCTAGCTCGACCCTACCTAGTCAAGGCCTCGAACAAGGCCTCCGCCGTGTCACAACGGTCCAACAACTCACCGACATGGGCACGGCTGCCGCGCAGCGGGTCGATGGTCGGCACCCGTTGCAACGACTCACGACCGGGCAGGTCGAAGATCACCGAGTCCCAGGAAGCGGCCGCGATCTTGTCGGAGTACTGCTCCAGGCACCGGCCGCGGAAGTAGGCGCGGGTGTCGGTGGGAGGGACGTGCATCGCGTCGGCGACCTCGTCGTCGTCGAGCAGCCGGTCGAAACGCCCGCCGCGCACCAGGCGGTGGTACAGCCCCTTGTCCGGCCGCACGTCGGAGTACTGCAGGTCGATCAGGTGCAGCTTCGCGTCGCCCCAGTCCAGGCCGTCCCGGTCCCGGTACTGCTGGAGCAGGTTGAGCTTGGCCACCCAGTCCAGCTCCCTCGCGCACGACATCGGGTCGCGCTCGAGACGGTCGAGCACCGACTCCCAACGCGCGAGCACGTCGAGGGTCTGCTCGTCCGCGTCGGCGCCCAGCCGGTCCTCGACGTACTTCTTGGCGAGGTCCAGATACTCCATCTGCAGTTGTACGGCGGTCATCTTGCGTCCGTCGTTGAGCGTGAGCAGACGTCCCAGTCCGGGATCGTGGGACACCTCTCGCAGGGCGCGCACCGGCTGGTCCACCGAAAGATCCGCGGCGAGGTACTTGTCCTCGATCATCGCCAACACCAGCGCCGTCGTGCCCACCTTGAGGTAGCAGGAGATCTCCGACAGGTTCGCGTCGCCGATGATCACGTGCAGTCGGCGGTACTTCTCCGGGTCCGCGTGCGGTTCGTCGCGGGTGTTGATGATCGGGCGTTTCAGCGTGGTCTCCAGGCCGACCTCGACCTCGAAGTAGTCCGCCCGCTGGCTGATCTGGAAGCCCTGGTCGCGGCCGTCCTGCCCGATGCCGACGCGTCCCGCGCCGCACACCACCTGGCGGCTGACGAAGAAGGGGGTGAGGAACCTGACGATCTCTGCGAACGGGGTGCTGCGCCGCATCAGGTAGTTCTCGTGGGCGCCGTAGGAGGCGCCCTTGTTGTCGGTGTTGTTCTTGTAGAGCAGGATCGGTGCCGCGCCTGGGATCTGCGCGGCGAACCGGGTGGCGTCCAGCATCACCTGCTCCCCTGCCTTGTCCCACTTGACGGCGTCGCGGGGGTTGGTGCACTCGGGGGCGGAGTACTCCGGGTGGGCGTGGTCGACGTACAGCCTCGCCCCGTTGGTGAGGATCACGTTCGCCAGACCGAGGTCCTCGTCGGTGAGCTGGGACGGGTCGGCCACCTCGCGGGACATGTCGAAGCCGCGGGCATCGCGCAGTGGGGACTCCTCCTCGAAGTCCCACCGGGCGCGCCGGGCACGCAGCGTCGCGCTCGCGTAGGCGTTGACCACCTGCGAGGACGCCACCATCGGGTTGGCCGTGGGCTGTCCCTGGACGGAGATGCCGAACTCCGTCTCGGTCCCCATCACCCGGCGCACACACATATGTCGAGCCTACGCGCCCGGGGTCGCCGTGCTACTTGGGTGCGTCGTCGAAGAACGTGGTGCCCGGCTCGTGGGCACGCGACTCGACACCCCGCGCTGCCCAGGCCCAGGTGGCACCGACCAGCAGGAACGCCAGCACGAGGCCGATCCAGAACCACATACCAGCCACGCTAGCGCGGCCCGTGACCTCTCCGGAGGCTACAAGTATTGACCGGTGTTGGACACGGTGTCGATGGAGCGGCCCGGCTCTGTGCCCTGCTTGCCGGTGACGAGCGTGCGGATGAACACGATCCGTTCGCCCTTCTTGCCGGAGATGCGGGCCCAGTCATCGGGGTTGGTCGTGTTGGGCAGGTCCTCGTTCTCCTTGAACTCGTCGACGCAGGCCTGGAGAAGGTGGTTGACGCGCAGCCCCTTCTGCTGGTTGTCGATGAGGTCCTTGATCGCCATCTTCTTGGCCCGGTCGACGATGTTCTGGATCATCGCGCCGGAGTTGAAGTCCTTGAAGTAGAGGACCTCCTTGTCGCCGTTGGCGTAGGTGACCTCCAGGAAGCGGTTGTCCTCGCTCTCGGTGTACATCCGCTCCACGGTGCGCTGGATCATTCCGGCTGCGCACGCTTCCCGGTCGCCGTCGAACTCGGCGAGGTCGTCGGCATGCAGCGGCAGGTCCGAGGTGAGGTACTTGGAGAAGATGTCGCGCGCCGACTCGGCGTCGGGCCGCTCGATCTTGATCTTCACGTCCAGCCGGCCGGGCCGCAGGATCGCCGGATCGATCATGTCCTCGCGGTTGGAGGCGCCGATCACGATGACGTTCTCCAGCCCCTCCACGCCGTCGATCTCCGAGAGCAGCTGCGGCACGATGGTGTTCTCCACGTCGGAGGACACGCCGGAACCGCGAGTGCGGAACAGGGAGTCCATCTCGTCGAAGAAGACGATCACCGGGGTGCCCTCGTTCGCCTTCTCCCGAGCCCGCTGGAACACCAGCCGGATGTGCCGCTCGGTCTCGCCGACGTACTTGTTGAGCAGCTCGGGACCCTTGATGTTCAAGAAGTAGGACTTACCCGCCTTGCCGCCGTTCGCAGCGCTCTCGGCGCCGGTCTTGGCGGCGACCTTCTTGGCCAGCGAGTTCGCGACGGCCTTGGCGATCAACGTCTTGCCGCAACCGGGCGGTCCGTAGAGGAGCACGCCCTTCGGCGGCTTGAGCTGGTGCTCCTTGAACATGTCGGGGTACAGATAGGGCAGCTCGACGGCGTCGCGGATCTGGTCGATCTGCCTGATCAGGCCGCCGATGCTCGCGTAGTCGATGTCGGGAACCTCTTCGAGGACCAGCTCCTCGACCTCGGACTTGGGCACGCGTTCGTAGACGTAGCCGGACCGCTGGTCCAGCAGCAGCGAGTCGCCCGCCCGCAGCGGCACCCCGCGCAGCGGCTCGGCGAGGCGCACCACCCGTTCCTCGTCGGCGTTGGCGATCACCAGCACCCGGTCGGCGTCGGCGAGGATCTCTTTGAGCATGACGACCTCGCCGATCTGCTCGAACTCGAGCGCGGCGACGACGTTCAGCGCCTCGTTGAGCATGACCTCCTGACCGAGACGCAGCTCGTCCAGGTCGACCGACGGGGAAACGTTGACGCGGAGCTTGCGCCCGCCGGTGAACACGTCGATCGAGTCGTCGTCGTTGCGGGCCAGGAAGGTGCCGAATCCGGCCGGGGGCTGGGCGAGGCGATCGACCTCCTCCTTGAGAGTGACGATCTGGTCACGTGCCTCCCGGAGCGTCTGCGCGAGCCGCTCGTTCTGCGAGGTCACCCCCGCGAGCGAGCGCTGGGTCTCGGCGAGCCGCTGCTCGATCGCCCGCGAGTGCATCGGGCTCTCCGACAGCCTGCGGCGCAGGTCGTTCACCTCGTCCTCGAGGAAGCCGACCTGGCTCTCGAGCTCCTCAGGCGTCCGCGATCCCGGCCTGGTCGAGCCGCTGTCCGATGCTGGCACGTCCGTCACCTCCCAATATGGGTGCCTTGGGCACCGCTGGGCCTCACTGCCGACCCTACCCGCGGCGCCGGTGAGGTGAAGGGCGAATCGCGTCTGTGTCGGTCACGTTTTGGACGCGTCCTCCTCCGGCCGGGCCCGCCGAGACCCTGCTGCCTACTCGGCGTACCGCTCCTGCTCGACACCGGCGGGCAGGCCCGGCGGACGCGGTCCGGTGTAGTCCTCGCCGTACGCACCCGGCGCGGGACGGCGCTTCCGGACCGGGGCGGCCTCCCCGTGGGCCATCCGCCGCGCGGTCACCAGGAAGCCCGTGTGGCCGATCATCTTGTGGCCGGGCCGGATGGCCAGGCCCTCGACGTGCCAGTCGCGAGCCATGGTCTCCCAGGCCTGCGGCTCGGTGAAGCCACCCTGCGCACGGAGCGTCTCCACGACCCGGCCGAGCTGGGTGGTCGTCGCGACGTACGCACACACGACTCCGCCCGGCGCGAGGGCCCGGGCAGCCGCGTCCACGCAGTCCCAGGGGGCGAGCATGTCCAGGATCACCCGGTCGACCCCGGTCTCGTCCAGCGAGTCGGCGAGGTCGGCGACCTCCAGCCGCCAGGCAGGGTGCGTCCCACCGAAGAACTGCGTGACGTTCTTCTCGGCGATCTCTGCGAAGTCCGCGCGGCGTTCGTACGACGCGACGAAGCCGTCCTTCCCGACGGCGCGCAGCAGCGAGCACGTCAGGGCACCCGATCCGGCTCCCGCCTCGACGACTCGCGCCCCGGGGAACACGTCGGCCATCGCGACGATCTGCGCGGCGTCCTTGGGATACACGACGGCCGCCCCGCGCGGCATCGACACCACGAACTCGCTGAGCAGCGGCCGGAACACCAGATACTCGCCGCCGGCGGACGAGACGACCGTGAAGCCCTCGTCCCGCCCGATCAGCTCGTCGTGGTCGATCGAGCCCTTGTTGGTGAAGAACCGCCGACCCGCCTCCAGGCAGATGTTGTGCCGGCGCCCCTTCGAGTCGGTCAGCCGCACCCACTCCCCCTCGGCCAACGGCCCGCGACGCACCCCGGACCAGTCCGAGGCTGTCATCGAGCGGCGGCGAAGGCGCGGTCGACGTCCGCGGTGACCAGGACCCCGTAGATGCTCTCGTCCGGCTCGACCAGGAGGTACTCGGTCGCCGGCGTCTTCTGCATGGCCCGGATCAGCGCTTCCCCCGAGATGTCGGCAGGCAGCCGCAGGCCCGGCTCCAGGGTGCGCGAGACCGAACTGACCGGCAGCCACGGCCGCCGGTCCTCCGGTGTGGCCAGCACTGCTGCCTCGTTGACGACCCCGACCGGCCGTTCGGCCGAGTCGAGCACGACGACGCTGCCGGCCTGCTCGGCCTGGGTTCGCCGGATCGCCTCCGCCAGCGGCAGGTCGTGCGGCACACACAGGGTACGGCGGGCAAGGCCCCGCGCCTGCAGCGCCGGCAGCCTGCGGCGTACCTGGGCCCCGGCCATGGCCGCAGACGCTCCGGACCACAAGAAGGCGGCGATCACCACCGCGAAGAGGTAGTCGGAGACATCGACCTGCCCGGAGACGGCGGTGCGGGCGAAGGGGTAGACCAGCACGGCACCCGCCGCGATCCGGCCGCCCCAGCCGGCCACCATCGTGCCGCGGTGGGGATTCCCGGTCAGTGCCCAGACCGCGGCGCGCAGGACCCGTCCGCCGTCCAGCGGAAGTCCCGGAACCAGGTTGAGCACGCCGACGACGAGGTTCGCACCGGCGAGGGCATCGACTGCGAGGCCGATCAGTCCACCTGGCAGGACCAGACGCAGCCCCAGGAACGCCAGGCCGACCGCGATCGAGGTCAGCGGTCCGACCACGGAGATCCCGAACTCGCGGCGTGGAGTCTCCGGCTCGCCCTCGATCGCCGTGAACCCGCCGAGGAAATGCAGCGTGATGGAGGTCACCGGCAGCCCGTACCGCTTGGCCATCAACGCATGCGACATCTCATGCAGCAGCACGGACAGGTAGAGCAGGACGGCGAAGACGACGCCGGCGACGTACTTCCACTCACCGATGCCCGGTTGCACCTGCTCTACCGCCGGAGCGAGCATCACCGCGATCAGCACGGCGACAAGCAGCCACGACGAGCGCACCAGCACATCCACGCCGCCGATCTGCCCGATCCGCAACGTGCCGGGCTCTCGACGAGTCGTCACCACTCCACCGTACCCCGGGGATGCCGGGCTGATGTCGGTTCGGTCGCCTAGTCTGCCGACATGAGCAGCCACGACGTCGACCCGGCCGCGGGGACCTCCGAACCCCCCGGTCCGCCTGCCTCGCACGCCGTTCCTGAGGGTCGCACCGAGGTGGACGGCGTCACCGTGCTCGGCTCGCTGTCACCGAGCCGCGCGGGAGACTTCATGACGTGTCCGTTGCTCTACCGGTTCCGCACCATCGACCGGCTGCCCGAACCGCCCTCACCGGAGGCGATGCGAGGAACCCTGGTCCACAAGGTCCTCGAGGACCTGTTCGACCTTCCGGCCGCAGAGCGCACGCCGCAGCGCGCGGCCCAGATGGTGCAGCCCTGCTGGGAGCAGCTGCTCGCCGCGCAACCGGAGGTCGCGGAGATGTTCGCCGGCGGGGCGGGGTCGCCGGCGGACACGGGCGAGTGGATGGCGTCGTGTCTGACCTCGCTGGAGCGCTACTTCACCTTGGAGGACCCGACCCGTCTCGAGCCTGCGGAGCGGGAGATGTACGTCGAGACGCTGCTGGAGTCCAAGCTGCTGCTGCGCGGCTTCATCGACCGGCTCGACATCGCTCCCACCGGCGAGATCCGAATCGTGGACTATAAGAGCAGCCGGGCCCCCGCGGAGGCGTTCGAGGCCAAGGCGCTGTTCCAGATGAAGTTCTACGCACTCGTGATCTGGCGCACTCGCGGCGTGGTGCCCGCGATGTTGCAGCTGATCTACCTCGGCAGCGGGGAAGTGCTGCGCTACCGGCCCGACGAGCGCGACCTGCTGGCCACCGAGCGCAAGGTGCAAGCGCTCTGGGAGGCGATCGCTCGCGCGCAGGAGCACGGCGACTGGCGCCCCCGCCGGAGCGCGTTGTGCGACTGGTGCGCCCACCAGGCGCTGTGCCCCGAGTGGGGCGGCACACCGCCGCCGCTGCCGGAGGCGACGGCTGCCGAACAGACCTAGTGTGGCGCCCGGCCGCGAAGGACCGCGGCCGCGATGAGCAGCAGGATTGCGCCAGCCGACTCGACGCCCAGCGTCCAGCCGGCGAGCGGCGCCCCGGTGGTCTCCGTGAAGCCGAACAGGCCGACGGTCAGCGTCAGCAGCAGCGCTCCGAGCGTGCCCGCCAGCAGCACCCCACCGGCCAGGCAGGCGAGGGCGAGCCACCGGCGGGGTGCGAGGAGGAGGAGCGCGGCCGCGAGCGAGCCGAGGACGCCGTTGAGAAGGAACAACTGCCCGATCACCGAGACGTCGCCGTAGCCGAGCCCGAAGAGATGGACGTGGATCCAGGCCATCGCGGCCAGGAGTCCGGCCCCCGCGATGCGGACGGGCAGCGTGCGCCAGCCATATCCCGGCCTCACCGATCGGCGGGGAGGAACCTGGCCTGACTCTCCGTAGGACAGCTCGTCGATCAAGCGCATCGGAGTCTCCTTTCGATTCACGTCGCCACCTGGTTCGCCACGCTGGAGTACAGGCCGAAACCCATCACGACGACGGCTCCGGCGCTCAACGCCAGATCGCCGACGCGAAGCCGGCCATGCCTTGCGGCGAACCGCGGATAGACGACCACCACGATCAGTTGCGCAACCCACAGCGCGACCAGCGACGGTCGCAGCAGGGTGAGGTAGAACCTGTCGGGGTCGATGAGGCTGACGGGGCCGGCGGCGACGAGAACCGTCGCCAGGACAAGCCCGACAGAGCGGATCGAGCGCCCGGTCATGGCATGCACCAGCCGGGTCACCGCGAGGAACTCCACCATCATCACTCCGACGATGCTGGCGGCCACGCCGAGTCCGATCACGACGGCGGCGGCCGGACCGCCGGTCACCCGGGCGAACGCCATGCCGGGGATCTCCGCCCGGGTGAACGCAGGGTTCGAGGCGAACGGGACGACGGCGAGGACCACCAGGGCCGCGACCAAGGCGTACGCCGCACCGATGCCGCGTCGCACGGTGTGCCGCCTGCGTACCTCCCCTCCCAGGAAGAGCGGAAGACTGCCGCACACGTAGAGCACGGCGACGTTGCCGGCCGCGAGAGCCGCCTCGCCAGCCGGGACGGGAGTGGTGAACGCGCCGGCCGGCGCATCGGAGCCAAGTGTGAGCGCGACGAGAAGCACGACCAGCGCAACCTGTGCCGCCGCCAGCGCTCCCACCACGGCGACGCCGACACGGCCCGGGGCGAGCACCACCGCCGCGATCGCCGCGGGCAGCAGGAGCTCCAGGGCCGGTTGGTAGGCGGCAACCCCGGGAACAACCGCCGGAAGCACGTCGTACACGACATAGGCCGAGGTGTACAGCAGGTAGAGGCCGTAGCTGAGGGTCCACACCGAAGCCTGCACAAGCGCTACCCGGTGGCCTGCCGCCTGCTCGACGAAGGCCGTGAGCCCGCCAGGACCGGCGACGTGGCGCGAGTACCGCAGCCAGATCACGACCGGCACGGTGAACGCGACGACACCGAGGATGGCCACCAGGCCCGCGGAGCCGGCGACGTCTGCCACCACGGCCGGGACGTAGACGGCCGTCAGAGCCAGCGGGCCACCGATCGCGGCGACCGCGACCCCGAGGAACGCCGCGAACGGCAGCGTCGCGTTCGTCCCGTCCGGCGGACCGGCAGGGGGCTCCCCTAAGGCAGCCCCCGAGGAAAGGCTCGCGGTCGAGTCGAGCACCTCGCGGGTCGCTGCGCCCGACTCAGGCCCGGTCACGACCAGGAGCCGCCGGCGTCGCTGCCGCTGGTCGGGCTGCTCTGGGCGTTGCCCTTCTTGGTGATGGCGTTGCCCGAGGGAGCCACCACCCACCACAGTCCGCCTTCCAGGTTCTTGCCCTGGCCCTTGGTGTCCCCCGGCGACTTGTCCTCGAGGAAGTGGTACAGGGGGTGCCCGTGGTAGGTGACCTGCTTGGTTCCGTCGTCGCGCTTCGACGTGCCCAGCGCGCCGGACTGCACCTGACCGCTCGCCTGCGGCGCCGACGTGGTGGTCAACGGTGGCCAGAAGTGCGCGCAGGTGGCGGTGCAGGTCGACGTGCCGCCCTTGTCCTTGGCGAACACGTAGAGGGTGTTGCCGTCGCCGTCGGTGAGGTAGGTGCCCATCGGGCCCATGTGCGTCTCGACGGTCACCGCGGTGGAGCCGCTGGCGGCTGCCTGGGCGTCACCGGAGCCACCCTGCGAGCCGCCCGACGCTGTGGTGGAACCGGCCGACGTGCCACCGCACGCTGCCACGAGCAGGCCTGTGCCGGCGAGCGCGGTGGCCAGGCGGAACCGATGTGCACGGGTGGACGTTGGCGCTTGCATCTGATGTGCCTCCCTTGTCCTTCGGGTCCGGACGAACCCGTCGGTGCTACATACGCACCACACGGACGAAGGGATTCACCTGCCTAGAAGCGGATGCTCGCGCGGCAGACCTCGCCGGAGCGCGGGTTCCGGGCTCGGAACACGATCGTGTCGGCACCCCGGTGGTTCGCCAGGCGGCGATGCACCTCGAAGGAGCCGCTCGGAGGCAGTGTCCGCCGCGTACCGCGGGCGGCGACGTGGCCGTCGTGCCTGATCCGCCACTTCCACGCCTGTCCGTTGCGGTTGCTGTCCACCTCGGCCTCCACCTCGAGCCGCCGGTCGTCGCGCTTGACCTTCAGCTTCCAGTCCGTGTGCCGGCTGCACGATCCGCGATGTTGCACCTCGCGGTCGTGTGCGGACGCCGCGGGGATCGTGATCAGCGTGGTCGAGGCGGCCACGGCCGCCACTGCCGCGGCTACTGCCGCGCGTATCCTCATCCGGTTCATGCCGCCCCATTCCCTCTCCGGTTGGCGCGCGGCGGTCTGTGGATCGCCGCGAATGTCACCGACTACTACGAGCACGGGGCACGGCGGGATGCCGTTGGGCGAGGACTGGTCCACCCACCGCTAGGAGCGGTCGTGGTTCTCCGGACGCGAGGGCTCCGTCGTGACCGGCGCGGGGTGCAGCACGCAGGCGACCTCCGCAGCGGTCCCGGCAGGTCGCAGCAGCGGGTCGACACCAGGGTGGAACTCCACTCGTACGCCGTCGGCCTCCTCGGTCATGTCGTCCACGCCCTTCCACATCGGCTCGTCGGGATTCTCCGAGCGCACCCGGTCCAGCAGCGCTTTCACGCGCGACGCGGAGCCGCGGGCGCCCAGCGTCACCTGCTTGGCCGGGGTCTCCAACCGGTCCAGGTTGCCGACCAGGCCACGTTCCTTCTCGTAGACGTCGGGATCCTGCCGCGTCCAGTGCTCCTCCAGCAGGGCACGCAGGTCCCGTGACTCCCAGCCGCACTCGGCGACGGCCTCGGGGCAGCGTGGGTGGAAGGAGCAGCCCAACGGGGGCGAGGCGGCGTCGGGGATCTCGCCGCGGGGCAGGTCGCGCGGCACCAGCTTGGCCGGGTCCGGCTCGGGGATCGCCTTGAGCAGGGCCTTGGTGTAGGGGTGCTTCGGGTCGGCGAAGATCTCCTCCGACGGTCCGATCTCCACGACCCGGCCGAGGTACATGATCGCGATCCGGTCGCAGAAGAACTTCGCGGTCGCCAGGTCGTGCGTGATGTAGACGTAGGTCAGCCCGAGATCCCGCTTTAGGCCGAGCATCAGCTCGAGGATCTTGGCCCGCACGCTCATGTCCAGCATCGAGACCGGCTCGTCCGCCACCAGCACCTGGGGGTCCAAGATGATCGCGCGCGCGATCACCGCGCGCTGCTTCTGGCCACCGGACAGGTCTGAGGGGTACTTGTCGAGGAACTGCTCGGCCGGACTGAGCCCTACCCGCTCGAGGGACTCCGCGACGAGGCGCCGCAGGTCGGCCCCGGATGCGATGCCGTGGATCTTCAACGGATGCCCGACGCCGGTGGCAATGGTCATCGACGGGTTCAGCGCGGCGTGCGGGTCCTGGAAGACCATCTGCAGATCGGTGCGGAGCCGTCGCAGCTCACGCCCGCGCAGCCTGGACACCACCTGCTCCCGGACCGTGCCGTTCTCTGCTCGCGGCCGGTAGGTGATGCTCCCGTGCGTGGCGCCGACCAGGCCCAGCAGCGCGCGGCCGAGCGTGGTCTTGCCGCTGCCGGACTCCCCGACGACGCCCAGCACCTCGCCCCGGCGGATCGACAGGTCGACCCCGTCGACCGCCTTGACGGTGCCGGTGTCGAGGCCGAGCAGCCGCGAGAAGGTGCTGCCGCGCAGCTCGAAATGCACCTCCAGGTCGGATAGCTCCACCAGCGTCTGGTCTTCCGCGGAAACCGGATCGGCGACCTGCTCAGGCTTCGTCGGCAACCGAGAACTCCTCTCGTGTCAGCGGCGCGGTCTGCTCGGAGGTCAGCGCAGTCGCCGAGCCGGCCAGGCCGTGCCGCAGATCGGCGGCCCAGCACTGGGTGAGCACGCCGTTGGGCATCTGCCGCTTCAGGGGGTGTCTGCCGGCGCAGATGTTCATCGCGTCGGGGCAGCGTGGGTGGAAGTGGCAGCCGGACGGCGGCTCGACCAGGTCCGGCGGTGCCCCGGGAATGTAGTTGAGCCCGGTGGTGCCCAACGAGATCGTCGAGCGCAGCAGCTCGCGGGTGTACGGGTGCTGGGGATCGGCGAACACGTCGCGGGCGTCGCCGATCTCGACGATCTCCCCGGCGTACATCACCGCGACCCGGTCGCACGCCTCCGCGATGATCCCCAGGTTGTGGGTGATCAGCAGCAGCGAGGTGTCGAACTCACGGCGCAGGTCGTGCAGGATCCTGATGATCTGCGCCTCGACGAGTACGTCGAGCGCGGTGGTCGGCTCGTCGGCGACCACGAACGCCGGCCGCAGCACGAGCGCCAGGGCGATCATCAGCCGCTGCCGCATGCCTCCGGAGAACTCGTGCGGGTAGGAGCGGTAGCGCGTCGGCGGGATGCCCATCACCCGGAGCACCTCGAGGGCCCGGTGCCGGATCTCGGTCTTGCCGATGCCGCGCTCGTGGGTCTTGAGGGTCTCCTCGAAGTGCGCGGAGATCCGCATCAGCGGGTTCAGCCGGGTCAACGGCTCCTGGAAGATCATCGCCAGCTCGGTGCCTCGTCTGGCGAACATCTCCTTGCGGGGCAGGGACAGCAGGTCCGTGCCCTGGAAATGCAGCTGGCCGTCCATCTCCGCTCCGGCCGGCAGCAGACCCAGCAGGCCGCGTCCCAGGGTGGACTTGCCGCAGCCCGACTCTCCCACCAGGCCGAGGATCTCGCCCTTGCGGATCGAGAACGACACCCCGTCGACTGCCTTGACCGGGCCCCGCTCGCTGCCGTACCAGATCCTCAGGTCACGGGCGTCGACCACCGGCTGGTCTTGTGGAGTGCTCACGCGGGGTCCCCGCGGAAGCGCGAGCGAAGCGCTTGTCCTGAGGAGCGAGCGAAGCGAGCGTCTCGAAGGGAGTGGTTTCGTGGGGTGTTCATACTTCTCCCTCGACGAGCGCGGACGTCGGTTCGTTGGCGGGCATCCGGACCTTGCGGAACCGCCGCTTTCGCAACGTCGGGTTCACGGTCTCGTTCAGTCCCTCGCCGACCAGGGTCAGCCCGGTCACCAGCAGGACGATCGCGAGGCCGGGGAACAGGGTCGTCCACCAGATGCCCGACTGGGCGTCGTCGAGAGCGCGGGACAGGTCGTAGCCCCACTCGGCGGCATCGGTCGGCTGGATGCCGAGCCCGATGAATCCCAGGGCCGCCAGCGTGCTGATCGCGTCTGCGGCGTTCAGCGTGCCGATCACCGGCACCGACTGGATCACGTTGCCGAACAGGTAGCGGCCCATGATCGTGCCGTTCCGAGCCCCGATCGCTCTCGCCGCTTCGACGTAGGTCGCCTCGCGTGCGCTGGCCGTCGTACTTCTCACCACGCGGAAGTACTGCGGGATGTAGATCGCCGTGAGCGCCAGCGCGGCCGCGAACGTGCCGCCGCCCAGCGGTCCGCGCAGCAGGAACGCGAACACGATCGCCAGCAGCAGCGACGGGAACGAGTAGAGCACGTCCATGACGAAGACCATCAGCCGGTCGGCCCAACCGCCGAGGAACCCGGACAGCAGCCCGAGCGGCATCCCGACGCTCACCGCGAACAGCACCGAGAGCACTACCACGGTGACCTCGGTGCGGGCGCCCCAGATCACCCGGGAGAGGATGTCGAAGAACTGGTCGTTGGTTCCCAGCGGGTGCGCCGCGGACGGCGGGCCCATCTTCGGGAAGCGCATCCCGTCGCTGCTGTTCTGCGCGAAGCCGTACGGAGCGATCCAGGGCGCGAAGATCGCCATGATCACGAACGCCGCGGTGATGATCAGCCCGGCGAGCAGGATCCAGCGGGCCATTCCGCTGGTGTTGCGGATCGGCGAGGTCAGGGTCTTGAACATCGCAGCCCCCTCAGTACCGCACGCGCGGGTCGATGACGGCGTTGAGGATGTCGATGAACACGCTGACGATCACCACGACGATCGCGAAGAACGTCACCAGCCCCTGGACCGCGGAGTAGTCGCGGGCGACGAGGTACTTGACCAGCTGGTTGCCCAGACCGGGCCAGTTGAAGGTGCGCTCGGTGAGCACGGCGCCGGACATGGTCAGCGCCACCTGGAGGCCGATGATCGTGATCACCGGCACCAGCGCGTTGCGGAAGGCGTGGCGCCTGATCACGTGTCGCTCGGCGATCCCGCGGGCTCTGGCGGCCTCCACGTAGTCGCCCTGCAGACTATGCAGCAGGTTGACCCGCACCAGCCGGATGAACACCCCCGAGAGCAGCAGCCCCAGCGTGAGGCACGGCAGCACGTGGTGCTGCAAGACATCCCAGAAGGCATCCGCATTGCCGGACAGGGCCGCGTCGACGAGCAGGATGTGCGTGACCGGGTGCACCTCGAACTTCGTCACCGGGCTGGCGATGTCGTAGGTGGGCCAGCCGGTCGGCGCGATCAGGATCACCGCGAGCAGCCCGGTCCAGAAGATCGGGGCCGCGTAGCTCACCACGCCGAAGACCCGGATCACCGCGTCCGCTGCGGTGTCCCGGTAGCGGCCCGCGAGCAGGCCCAGCGGGATCCCGAACACCAGCGCGAACAGGAAGGCGCCCAACGTCAGCGTCAGGGTGGCGCCGCCGTTGTCGCGGATCACGTCGATGATCGGCCGGTTGTCGCTGATGGTCTGACCGAAGTTGAAGGTCGCGACGTCCTTGATGTAGTCCCAGTACTGCACGATCAGTGGCCGGTCGAGGCCGAGGGAGTGCCGGCGCGAGGCCAGCGCCGCAGCGTCGAGCTTGCCGCCCACGGCGGCCGAGACGGGGTCGCCGGGCGCCACGCGCAACAGCAGGAAGACAATGGTCAGTGCCAGCCAGATCATCGGGATCACCAGCAGGATCCGCTGGACGATGTAGCGGGGCAGCGAACCCCTGTCCGCACTCATGCAGTCCCTCTCCGAGCATCAGGTCACCCGACGCGCGATGTCCGCGCACGCCACGGGGGAGGATACGCACCCGGCGCATCCTCCCCCGTCTCGCGTGTCAGCCGTTCTTGCTGATCGTCCAGATCCGGAAGATGTACGTCGGGTCGAGGGTCTGCTCGACACCGCTCATGTCCTTGCCGGCGACGGCCACGTTCTGGCCGTTCCAGGACGGGATCAGCGGCACGTCCTCGGCGACGATCTTCTGCAGCTGCTCGATGATCTTCTCCCTGGCCGCCTTGTCGGTCTCGCCGAGCTCCTTGTCGAGGAGCTTGTTCACCGTCGGGTTCGAGTAGTTGTTGCCGTAGAACCCGCCGTCCCGGAGGAACGGCGACAGGTAGTTGTCGGCGTCCAGGAAGTCGGGGTACCAGCCGAGGATGTACAGGTCGTAGGCGCCCTTCTTGTAGAGCGTCTGGTACTGCTCCCACTCGGCGTCCTGGACCTGCGCCTTGAACAGGCCGGTGTCGTTCAGCTGGCCCGCGAGCTCGTTGGCCTCGTCGACCGTGTTCGGCCCGTAGTGGGTGGGTGTGTAGCCGAGCGTGATCGAGATCGGCGTCTTGATGTGGGCATCCTTCAGCAGCTGCTTGGCCGCGGCCACGTCCGGCTGAGCGCCGTACTTGGTCTTGAACGCCGGGATGTGCCCGCTGAACCCGGGCGGGACGATCGAGTAGGTGGGCTTGACCGTGCCGTCGTAGGCGTTCTTGGCGATCGCGTCCCGGTCGATGATGTTGGCCACGGCCTGCCGGATCGCCTTCTGCTTGCCGACCTTGGTGCCGAACTGCCACACCCAGTAGCGGAACTCAGAGCCCTGGCCGCGATCGACGCTGACGTTGTCGTTCTTCTCCAGATCGGCCAGGTCGGTCGGGCTCAGCGTGCGCCAGGCGATGTCGATCTGGCCGCTGTCGATGGCGGTCTTCAGCGGGGCGGGGTCGCTGAAGTACTGCACGAAGACCTGCTTGGTCTTCGGCGTGCGCGGGCCGCTGTAGTTCGGGTTGGCGGTGAGCACGGCCTGCTCACCGGCCTTGTACTGGGCCAGCTTGTAGGGCCCCGAGCCGATCACCTTGCTGTCGGCGAGCAGCTTGTCGGCCGGGAACACGTCCTCGTCGACGATCGAGGACGTCGCCGAGGTGAGGATCTTCATGAAGGTGGTGTCCGGCTTGTTGAGGTGGAAGATCACCGTGGTGTCGTCCGGCGTCTCGATGGCGCCGTCGCCCAGCTTGGGGTGGTTGGCGTCCGAGCTGTCGGTGATCGACCCGAGCAGCACCGAGGATCCGTTGGGGTCGGCGATCTCGATGTTGCGCTGGAAGGAGTACTTCACGTCGGAGGAGGTCAGCTTGTCGCCGTTGGAGAACTTCAGCCCCGGGCGCAGCTTGCAGGTGATCGTCTGCGGGTCGTCGTAGCTGCACGACTTGGCCGCATCCGGGACCGGCTCGCTCTGTCCGGCCGGGACCCTCATCAGCTGCTCGAAGATGTTGTACTGCATCTCCCACGAGCCGAAGTCGTAGGATCCCGCGGGGTCCATGGCGGTCACTGTCTCGGTCGTGCCCAGGATCCAGCTCTGGTCCGACGCTCCCCCGCCGTTGTCACCGGTTCCCCCGTTCCCACCGCCCGAACCGCCGCAGGCGGCCAAGGTACCCACCATGGCCACGGCGCTGAAGGCGGCGAGAAGTCCTCGTCTGCGGTTCAAGATGCACCTCTCGCTCTCCGTCTCCCGCCGGTTGCGGGAGCAGTTCGAGAGACCCTATCGTTCTCCGCTGCGGCGTCGCCACTGCTCCTCGGCCGCTACGGGGTCGCGATCTGGCAACGATTCCCGCCGGGCGACCTCTCAGTCTCCGGGCTCGTAGGCGAGGTTCGCCGCCAGCCAGCGCTCCGTCTCGGCGAGGTCCATCTGCTTGCGCTCTGCGTAGTCCTCCACCTGATCGCGAGCCAGCCGCCCGACGACGAAGTACTGGGACTGCGGGTGCGAGAAGTACCAGCCGCTGACCGACGATCCCGGCCACATCGCCATCGAGTCGGTGAGCTCGATGCCGGTGTTCGCCTCGACGTCGAGCAGCTGCCACAGCTTCTGCTTCTCGGTGTGGTCCGGGCAGGCCGGATAGCCCGGAGCCGGGCGGATCCCGACGTAGCGCTCGGCGAGCAG
Source organism: Nocardioidaceae bacterium (assembly GCA_035690495.1). Classification (GTDB taxonomy): domain Bacteria; phylum Actinomycetota; class Actinomycetes; order Propionibacteriales; family Nocardioidaceae; genus DASSKK01. Next base: position 19,247 of record DASSKK010000036.1, read on the forward strand.
GTCGTCGTTGGCCAGTCGCTCGTCGGCACCGTACCCCCAGAACTCCGTGCGCACCCGTTCGTGCATCCGCTCGGCGAGCGCTTCGGCCAGCCGGTCGGCGATCGACTCCAGCAGGATCGCGCTGTAGTCGTCCAGTCCCGCCTTGAACTCGGCGATCTTCTCCTGGCTGCCCAGGCCGGCGGTGACCGCGAACGCGCCCACGTAGTCCCGCAGCGCGCTCTCGGCCGGCGCCACGAAGTCGGCGAGCGCGCGGTTAGGCACGCCCGGGCGGTGTTCGCCCTGCTGGCGCAGCGTGCACAGTGTGGTGAGCGTCTCGGTGCGCGACTCGTCCCGGTAGACGGCGATGTCGTCGGCGCCGACGCGGTTGGCCGGGAACAGCCCGATCACTGCCTTGGCGCGCAGCCAGCGCTCCCCGACGACGCGGTCCAGCATCGCTTGCGCGTCGTCGAACAGACGGCGCGCGGCTTCCCCTTGCCCGGGATGGTGCAAGATGTCGGGGAACTTCCCCTTCATCTCCCAGGCGTTGAAGAAGGGCTGCCAGTCGATGTATCGGCGCAGCTCCTCGAGCGGATAGTCCGCGAACGTCTTGACGAAGTGCGGGTCGGCGTCGCTGGCGCGCTCGCCGGGACGGTGCGACCACACGTCACGGGCCTGCTGTGCCAGGACGCGGGGCCGTGGCGGGATGTAGCCGTCCCACTCCACCACGGTGCGGTTCGCGCGCGCCTGGTCGACGGTGAGCATCGGTCGTTCGTTGAGCTTCGCCGCGTGCCTCTCCCGGAGCGCGTCGTAGTCGGCCTTCACCTCGGCGAGCAGGTCGGCCCGCCGGCCCTCGGAGAGCAGCGCCGAGGCGGTGGGCACCGAGCGGGAGGCGTCCTTCACCCACACCACCGGGCCGTGGTAGGCGGGATCGATCTTCACCGCGGTGTGCGCCCGCGAGGTGGTGGCGCCCCCGATCAGCAGCGGCAGATCGAATCCCTGCCGCTCCAGCTCGGCTGCGAAGCCGACCATCTCGTCCAGGGACGGGGTGATCAGCCCCGACAGGCCGATCAGGTCCGCATCGACCTCACGCGCGGTGTCGATGATCTTCTGCGCGGGCACCATCACCCCGAGGTCGACCACCTCGTAGTTGTTGCATCCGAGGACGACGCCGACGATGTTCTTGCCTATGTCGTGCACGTCCCCCTTGACCGTGGCCATCACGATCGTGCCCTTCTTGGTCGGGGCGGAGGAAGGAGATGAAGGATCCCCTTCGCTCTGTTTTTCGCGTTCGATGAACGGAATCAGGTAGGCGACGGCCTTCTTCATCACGCGCGCCGACTTCACGACCTGCGGCAGGAACATCCTGCCCGCGCCGAACAGGTCGCCGACCACCCCCATGCCGTCCATCAGGGGCCCCTCGATCACCTCGATGGTGCGCCGGCCGGCACCGGTGACCTGCGCGCGGATCTCCTCGGCGTCCTGCTCTGCGAACTCGTCGAGGCCATTGACGAGCGCATGGGTGATCCGCTCCTCGACGGGGAGCTGCCGCCATGTCTCGTCGGCCTCGCCTCTGGCGGACCCGGTCGCGGTCCCGGCGAACCTGGGGGCGAGCTCGAGCAACCGGTCGGTCGCGTCGGCGCGCCGGTTGAGCACGACGTCCTCGACGGCCTCACGCAGCTCCGGGTCGATCTGGTCGTAGACGCCGAGCGCGCCGGCGTTGACGATCCCCATGTCCATGCCGGCGGCGATCGCATGGAACAAGAAGACCGCGTGGATCGCCTCACGGACCGGGTTGTTGCCACGGAAGGAGAACGACACGTTCGAGACTCCGCCCGAGACGAGCACCCCCGGGAGGTTCTGCTTGATCCACCGGGTGGCCTCGATGTAGTCCACACCGTAGTTCGAGTGCTCCTCGATCCCGGTGCCGATCGCGAAGATGTTCGGGTCGAAGACGATGTCGTGCGGGTCGAAGCCGACCTCCTCGACGAGAAGGCGGTACGCCCGGTCGCAGACCGCCTCGCGCCGCTGGACGCTGTCTGCCTGCCCGTCCTCGTCGAAGGCCATCACCACCACGGCAGCGCCGTACCTGCGACACAGCCGAGCCTGCGCGAGGAACTTCTGCTCGCCCTCCTTGAGGGAGATGGAGTTCACGATCGACTTTCCCTGCACGCACTTGAGACCTGCCTCGATGACCTCCCACTTGGAGGAGTCGATCATCAGCGGGACCCGGCAGATGTCGGGTTCGCTGGCGACCAGCTTGACGAACCGGTCCATCGCGGCGACGCCGTCGATCATCCCCTCGTCCATGTTGATGTCGATCAGCTGCGCGCCCGCCTCGACCTGCTGGCGCGCGACCGTGAGCGCGCTCGGGTAGTCGCCGTCCTTGATCAGTCGCCGGAACCGGGCCGATCCGGTGATGTTGGTCCGCTCGCCCACGTTGACGAACAGCGACTCCTCGGTGATCGTCAACGGCTCGAGGCCGGACAGCCGCATCGCGGGACTGCGCTCGGGTACGCCGCGCGGTGTGCTGCCGGTGATCGCCGCAGCGATCGCGCCGATGTGCTTCGGGGTGGTCCCGCAGCAGCCGCCCACGATGTTGAGCAGGCCGTCGGCCGCGAAACCGCCGAGCACCTCCGCCATGTGGTCGGGGGTCTCGTCGTACTCGCCGAACGCGTTCGGCAGCCCCGCGTTGGGATGGCAGGAGACGAAGCAGTCGGCGAGCCGTGACAGCTCGGCGAGGTAGGGACGCAGATCCGCGGCGCCCAGGGCACAGTTGAGCCCCACGGCGAGTGGGCGGACGTGGCGCACCGAGTTCCAGAACGCTTCCGTGGTCTGCCCGGACAGGGTGCGTCCGCTCGCGTCGGTGATCGTCCCGGAGATCATCACCGGCCACCGCCGGCCGTGCTCCTCGAAGAGCCTCTCGAGCGCGAAGATGGCGGCCTTCGCGTTCAGCGTGTCGAAGATCGTCTCGACGAGGAGCAGGTCGGCGCCGCCGTCGACAAGGCCACGGGCCTGCTCGAGGTAGGCCTCCACCAGGTCGTCGAACCCCACGTTGCGCGCGCCCGGGTCGTTGACGTCCGGTGAGATCGACGCCGTTCGGTTGGTCGGTCCCAGCGACCCGGCGACGTACCTCCTCCGCTCGGGAGTGCTGGCCTCACGCGCGGTCTCCGCGGCGAGCTCGGCGGCGGCCCGGTTGATCCGGTAGCAGTCGTCCTCGAGGCCGTAGTCGCGCTGCGAGATCCGTGAGGCGGTGAACGTGTCCGTGGTGATGATGTCCGCACCGGCGTCCAGGTAGGTGCGATGAATGTCGCGGATCACGTCCGGCCGGGTCAGTGCGAGCACGTCCGCGTCGCCCTGGAGCTCGTGCGTATGGTCGGCGAACACCTGCCCGTGGTAGTCGGTGGCGGCGAGCCCGTGCCCCTGGATCAACGTCCCCATGGCGCCGTCCAGCACCAGGATCCGCTCGTGCAGGGCCCGGGCGATCTCCTCGGTCAGATCGGGACCGACCCGTGGGGTGTCTGGCACTGGTACCTCGAACGATCGTTTGGGCAGGGTCGGCGGGCGCGGTGACAGCCAGCCTAGGGGGACGGCGACGCGGCGTGGCCGCCGGGTCCGGATGCTGACACCCACGTCTCACAGTGTGGGCTGCGGTCGGGAAGGTTAGGGTGGGCCCGTGATCGAGATCGACGAGGTGCCCGAGTTGCGCTCTCCTGTCCTGATCGCCGCATTCGAGGGCTGGAACGACGCCGCGGACGCGGCCTCGTCGGTGGTCGATCACCTCGGGTCCGTGTGGCAGGCCCGGGTGGTGGCGGCCATCGATCCCGAGGAGTTCTACGACTTCCAGGTGAACCGGCCGGTGGTGGGCACCAACGAGGAGGGCATGCGCCGGGTCACCTGGCCGTCGACCCATCTGTCGGTGTGCTCGCCCCCGGGCGCGCTGCGTGACGTGATCCTGCTGCGCGGCATCGAGCCGAACATGCGCTGGCGGCAGTTCTGCGCCGAGCTCATCGCGGCCTCCGAGCAGCTGGGCGCCGAGCTGGTGGTGACGCTGGGAGCGTTGCTGGCCGACACCCCGCACACCCGTCCCACTCCGGTGACCGGCACGGCGAGCGAGCCCGATCTCGCCGACCGGCTCAAGCTGGAGCAGTCGAACTACGAGGGCCCGACCGGCATCGTCGGGGTCTTCCAGGACGCCTGCACCCAGCGCGACATGCCGGCCGTGTCGTTCTGGGCCGCGGTGCCGCACTACGTCGCCCAGCCGCCGTGCCCGAAGGCGACGCTGGCGCTGATCGGGCAGATCGAGGACCTGCTCCAGATCAGCATCCCGCTCGCCGACCTTCCCGAGGAGTCCCGCGCCTGGGAGCGCGGAGTCGACGAGCTGGCCGAGGAGGACGAGGAGATCGGCGCGTACGTGCGCGCGCTCGAGGAGAGCCGCGACACCGCGGAGCTGCCCGAGGCCAGCGGCGAGGCGATCGCCCGGGAGTTCGAGCGCTACCTCAAGCGCCGCCAGTCCGACCAGTAGGCGACGCCTCCAGGGCGGTGGCGTCGAGCTCGTCGTCGGTGAGAGCCCGCGCGATGAGTCCCGAGTACGTCGTGCGGCGAACCAGCTCAGCGACCTGTCGCGTGCCGGTCTCGACCAGGAGCGTGCCGGTCGGCGCGAGCCAGTCGGCGGCGTCCGCGACGATCCGGCCCGCGACGTCGAGGCCGTCCGGACCTCCGTCGAGGGCGAGGCGCGGCTCGTGGTCGCGTGCCTCCGGCGGCATCAGCGCGACGGCGTCGGTGGGGACGTAGGGAGCGTTGGCGACCAGCATGTCGACGTGCCCACGCAGTCGGCCGGGGAGGGCGTCGTACAGGTCCCCTTCGAAGACGTGCCCGCCGAGGTCGACCAGGTTGTCGCGGGCGCAGCGCACTGCGACCGGGTCGAGGTCGGCGGCGAACACCTCGGAGCCGGGCCGTGCGGTGGCGATCGCGACGGACACGGCGGCCGCGCCGGAGCACAGCTCGACGACGATCCCGGACGGCCGGAGGAGCTCGACGGCTCGGCGCGCGAGCAGCTGGGTACGTCGTCGTGGCACGAACACTCCCGGCGCCACCCGGACGCGCAGGCCGCAGAACTCGGCCCAGCCGAGGATGTGCTCCAGCGGAGTGCCGTCGACCCGTCGGCCGACCATCTCCTCGGCCTCGGCCCCGTCGTGGGCCTCGGCGAGGATGAGCGCGGCCTCGTCCTCGGCGAAGACGCATCCGGCAGCGCGGAGCCGGGAGGCGACCTCCTCGACACTCACCACACGACGCCGAGAAGGGCGTCGACGGTCTCGCGGACCGAGGCGGCCCCCGAGCCGTCGCCGACCGCCGCGGCTTCCGCGCACGCGTCCACGGCTGCCAGCGCTGCGGGGGCGTCCAGGTCGTCGGCCAGCACGGTCCGCACCGAGGTGCGCAAGGCGCGGGCCTGCTCCGCGTCTGCCCTGCCGAGCGAGGACGCCCAGCGATCCAGCCGCTGCTCCGCCGACGCGAGGTCGGCGCCGGTCCACTCCCAGTCCGAGCGGTAGTGGTGGGCGAGGAGTGCGAGGCGGATGGCCATCGGCTCGTGCCCCGCCTCGCGAAGCGTGGACACCAGGACGAGGTTGCCCTTCGACTTCGACATCTTCTCTCCGTCGAGGCCGACCATCCCCGCATAGACGTAGGCGCGCGCGAAGGGGGTGCCGTCCAGGGCCGATTGCGCCTCGGAGGCGCTCATCTCATGGTGCGGGAACACCAGGTCCGAGCCTCCCCCCTGGACGTCGAAGCCGGCGCCGAGGTACTCCAGGGCGATCGAGGCGCACTCGACGTGCCACCCCGGCCGGCCCGGGCCGAGGTCGGTGTCCCAGGACGGCTCACCAGGACGGGCAGCCCGCCACAGCAGGCAGTCCAGCGGGTCCTTCTTGCCCGGCCGGTCCGGGTCCCCGCCCCGCTCCGCGAACAGCCGCACCATCGTCTGCTCGTCGAGGTGGGACACCTGCCCGAACCGCGGGTCGGAGCGGACGGCGAAGTACAGGTCGCCGTCGACGTCGTAGACGGCCCCCCGCTCGCGCAGGCGTTGGACGAGGTCTACCACCAGCGGGACGGACTCGACGGCCCCGACGAAGCTCTCCGGCGGCAACACCCGCAGCGCCTCCATGTCGTCGCGGAGAAGCTGGGTCTCCCGCTCCGCGAGCTGCTGCCAGGGCTCTCCCGTCGCCTCGGCGCGCTCGAGCAGCGGGTCATCGACGTCGGTGACGTTCTGCACGTAGCTCACCGCGTGGCCGGCGTCCCGCCAGGCGCGGTTCAGCAGGTCGAAGGCGAGAAAGGTGGCGGCGTGTCCGAGGTGGGTCGCGTCGTACGGCGTGATGCCGCACACGTACATCCGCGCACCCGCCTCGCCGGGCGTCGTGGCCTGCAGGCCGCCGCTCGCCTCGTCGTAGACGCGGACGGCGGACGCGGCCGTCGAGGGGTCGAGCGCGGGAAGATCGGGGCTCGGCCAGGCGCGCATGCCGCACAGGGTAACCGGGAGCGCGACCCAGTCAGAACGGTGGCCACGGGATCATCGGCCGGTGCATCGACGGTGCCGGCATCCGACCCGCGGCGACCAGCCCGGCACCTCTGTTGCGCAGTGCGTCCACCTCGTCGGGCTCGAGCAGCGCCCCGAGGACCTGCGGGAGCTCGCCGGCGGGGTCGGACAGCCGGGCGAGCAGCGCCTGCAACGCGGTGACGTCATGCGGGTCCAGTGTCCGACCGGACCAGCCCCACAGCACGGTCCGCAGCTTGTGGTCGACATGGAAGCAGACCCCGTGGTCGACGCCGTGCCGGTGCCCGTCGGGCATCGCCAGCACGTGACCGCCCTTGCGGTCGGCGTTGTTGACCAGGATGTCGAAGACCGCCATCCTGCGCAGCTCCGCGGAGTCCTCGTGCACCAGCACCACCGGCCGGTCCGCCCCGTCGACGGCGTCGAGCACGTGCAGGTAGCCGTCCGGCAGCCGTCCGGCCGCGCGCACGTCGACGGGCGACTGGCCCGGGTCGGGCTCCCGCCAGGCCTGCACCATGCCTGGCCCGGCCGGTCCGTCGCGCAGCAGCGTGGGCGGCACCACGCCCCAGCCGAGTGCCTCGGACACGGCGTACGCCGCGACCTCCCGGCGGGCCAGCGTGCCGTCGGGGAAGTCCCACAGCGGACGCTCCCCCACGACGGGCTTGTAGACGCACTCGACGCTGCTGCCGGCAAGCGTGGTCGTGCCGTAGAACGTCGCGTTCGACGCCGTCACGATCCGGCCGGTCAGCTCCAGGTCGCCCTCCCCGAGGACCACCGACTCGTCGAGCGGTGCAGCGGTCGGAGAGGTCATTGCTCGGGGTTCAGCGAGGTACGCCGGAAGCCGTTCGCGCGCGGGCACAGGTGGCCTTCGGGGTCCATGGGTCCGCCGCAGAACGGGCACGGCGGACGCCCTGCGCCCACCACGGCCTGGGCACGGGCGCTGAACGCGCGCGCCTGACCCGCCGGCAGCCGCACCAGCAGGATCTCCTCGGGCTCGGGCTCGTCGACCTCCTCCTCGGGAGTCCCAGGCTCGACCACGGCCGCCTCGGTGAACGGGAAGACCTCGACCACGATGCGCTCGTCCTCGGCGTCCCACGAGAGCGTCATGGTGCCCGCCCGGAACTCCTCGACTATCGGCTGCTCGAGCGGCTCGGAGTCCTCCAGCGCGGTCGGCATCACCGCCGGGATCGAGGCGCCGGTGTCGGCCTTCAGCAGCTCGTCGAGCAGCTCGTCGATCCGCTGGGCGAGCACGGTCACCTGCTGCTTCTCGAGCGCGATGCTCGTGACACGGGCGCCGGTGCGGGCCTGCAGGAAGAAGGTCCGTTGCCCAGGGGGGCCCACGGTCCCCGCCACGAATCGTTCCGGCGGGTCGAACCTGTGGATCACCGAAGCCATGGTCGCGAGCCTATGCGGTGACCGCTCCCCCGCCCACTCCGCCGCCCACCGCCGCGTCGCTGTCGGCGTGGCGGCGACGCCGACGACGCGGCGGCTTGAGGTGCTTCAGCGACCCGGCGGTGCTGTTGGTGGCCACCACGAACGGACGCAGCGGGGTGTAGCGGACCACCGACAACGACGCGGGGTCGACGACGATCCGCTGGAAGGAGTCGAGGTGGATGCCGAGCGCGTCGGCGAGGATCGACTTGATCACGTCCCCGTGGCTGACGGCGAGCCAGATCGCGTCCGGGCCGTGCTCGGCTTCGATGCGGGCGTCCCAGCGCCGCACCGCGGACACGGCACGTGCGGCCATCGCTGCCATCGCCTCCCCGTCCGGGAACACCGCTGCCGCAGGGTGGGCCTGCACGGTCTTCCACAGCGGCTCCTTGACGAGCTTCTTGAGCTCCTGACCCGTCCAGCTGCCGTAGTCGCACTCGAGCAGGCCGCGGTCGGTGCGCACCGACGGCCGGGCGCCGTCCTGGGCGGCAACCGAGGCGATCGCGCGCGCCGTCTCCCGGCACCGCTCCAGCGGGCTGGACACGATCGCCGCCAGCGGGAGCTCCGCCAGCCGCTCCCCCGCCGTCTGCGCCTGGGCACGCCCGTGGTCGTCGAGGTGCACGCCCTTGCTGCGCCCGGCGAGCACACCGGACGAGTTCGCCGTGGTGCGACCGTGCCGGGCCAGGATCAGCGTTGCCATGAATCGAAGGGTAGTGGTCGTACCCTGAGCCGCATGATCGTGGACAGTGCGCTCTACCGCGACGGGGGGCGGGTCGCGATGGACTGCGCGCCCGACGACCTGGAGGCGATGCGGGAGGGGGTGGACCGGCCCGGCGACTTCGTCTGGGTGGGACTGCACGACCCCGACCAGGCCGAGCTGGGCCGCGTCGCCGCCGTGTTCGACCTCCACCCGCTGGCCGTCGAGGACGCCGTACACGCCCATCAGCGACCCAAGCTGGAGCGCTACGACGAGTCCGTCTTTCTGGTGCTCAAGACGCTGTGGTACGTCGACGAGCAGGACGCGGTCGAGACCGGCGAGATCAACATCTTCCTGGGCCGGGACTTCGTCGTCAGCGTCCGGCACGGCCAGGGCACGGAACTGCACACCGCCAGACTCGACCTGGAACGGCGCGCAGCGGTGCTGGGGCACGGCCCCTCCGCGGTCGTGTACGCCGTCTGCGACCGGGTCGTGGACGGCTACGAGGAGGTGACCCGGCAGCTGGAGATCGACGTCGACGAGGTGGAGGCGTCGGTGTTCTCGCCGGCCCGCACCCACGACTCGCAGCGGATCTACATCCTCAAGCGCGAGCTGGCCGAGGTGCGGCGGGCGGTCAACCCGCTGCGCGAGCCGATGCACCGGTTCGCGACCGGCTCGGTCCCGCTGATCACCCAGGAGGCGGTGCCGTTCTTCCGCGACGTGGCCGACCACGTGATCCGGGTCGGCGACAGCGTGGAGTCGCTGGACGGGCTGCTGTCGACCGCCTTCGACGCGCACCTGGCCCGGATCAGCGTCGAGCAGAACGAGGACATGCGCAAGATCTCCGCTTGGGTGGCGATCGGCGCCGCCGGGACGCTGATCGCGGGCATCTACGGGATGAACTTCACCGACATCCCGGAGCTGCATTGGCAGTTCGGCTACTTCTATGCCCTCGGCGTGATGGCGGTGCTGTCGTTGCTGCTCTGGCGACTGTTCAAGAGGTCCGGCTGGCTCTAGCTCAGGTGGCGGTCATCAGCCCGAGGGACAGCACGACCAGCAGCGCTGCCCCGAGGGCGACCCGGTACGGCGCGAAGGCGGCGATCGAGTGCCGGGCGACGAACCGCAGCAGCCACGCGATCGACGCGTAGGCGACCACGAAGCTGACCAGCGTGCCGACGAGGGTCGGCCCGGCCCCGATGCTGCCGCCGAGCGCGGCCTTGAGCTCGAAGAGGCCGGCGGCAAGCAGCGCGGGGATCGAAAGGAAGAAGGACAGCCGCGTCGCGGCCACCCGGTCCAGACCGCGCAGCAGCCCGGCCGAGATCGTCGCGCCGGACCGGGATACGCCGGGTACCAGCGCCACGCACTGGACGAGTCCGACGACCAGGGCGTCCTGGATGGTCAGCGAGGTCTCGGGACGGTGCCGGCGAGCGACGCGCTCGGCGTACACCATCACCGCGCTCCACACGATCAGGGCGACGGCCACCACCCACAGCGAGCGCAGGCCATTGGTGATGAAGTCCTTGAACACGAACCCGACCACCCCGATCGGGATCGTGCCGGCGATCACGAACCAGCCCATCCGGTGGTCGAAGCGGCCGCGGTACTCCGGCTTGAACAGGCCGAGCAGCCAGGCACGGGCGATCCGCCAGATGTCACGCCAGAAGTAGACGATGACCGCGACGATCGCGCCCATCTGGATGACCGCGGTGAAGCCGGTGACCGCTGGGTCGTCGACCGAGAGGCCGAGCAGCTTCTCGGTGATCGTCAGGTGACCCGTGCTGGAGACCGGGAGGAACTCGGTGAGCCCCTCGACGATCCCGAGGATCACCGCCTGCAGATAGTTCACCGCGCTCCCTTGGTCGTGCCCAGCGGCTCCGGGACCGATCGATCGCCGAGCATACCGATATCGAGACGTCTCACGCGTCACCGGTGAGCCGCCCGGCGTACCGATATCGGTCCGTCTAGCGTGTGGTTCCATGCAGCAGCGCTACCTGGGACGCACCGGCCTGAAAGTGTCCCGGTTGGGGCTCGGCACCCTCACCTGGGGGCGCGACACCGACGAGCACGAGGCCCGTGACCAGCTGGTCGCGTTCACCGAGGCAGGCGGGACGCTGCTGGACACCGCCGCGGGCTATGCCGACGGCGCTTCCGAGGAGCTCGTCGGCGCGATGATCGGCGACGTGGTGGCGCGCGACGACGTCGTGATCGCCACCAAGGCCGGCGTCTCCCGGGCCGGCGGCACCAGACTGGTCGACGCCTCCCGGGGCCACCTGATCGCCACCCTCGACGCGTCTCTGCGACGTCTCGGCGTGGACCACGTGGACCTGTGGCAGGTGCACACCTGGGTCGACGACACTCCGGTCGAGGAGACGCTGTCCGCGCTGGACTACGCGGTCAGCAGCGGACGCGCGGCGTACGTCGGGGTCTCGAACTACACGGGCTGGCAGTGCGCCCAGGCCGGCACCTGGCAGCGGGCCGTCCCGAACCGGGCGGTGCTCGCGTCCACCCAGGTCGAGTACTCGCTTCTCAATCGGACAGCCGAGGCCGAGGTGATCCCCGCCGCCGGGGCGATGGGCATGGGGGTGCTGCCGTGGTCGCCGCTGGGCCGGGGGGTGCTCACCGGGAAGTACCGCACCGGGACGCCCGCCGACTCCAGGGCGGCCTCCTCGCACTTCGCCTCGTTCGTCGGGGGCTATCTCGGCGAGCGGCACTCGCGGATCGTGGAGGCGGTGGCGCGTGCGGCCGATGGTCTCGAGTGGTCGCCGCTCGAGGTGGCCCTCGCCTGGGTGCGCGACCGGCCGGGCGTGGTGGCGCCGATCGTGGGAGCACGCACCGCCGCCCAGCTGCGCGGCTCGCTGGCCGCCGAGGGCCGTGAGCTGCCGGATCAGATCGTCTCGGCGCTCGAGGACGTCTCCGACCCGGAGGCAAGCTGAGAATCCTGCCCTGAGCCCCTCGTCCGGGTTGACCCGGCGTGCCACCATGTCGTCATGTCCCGTGCGCCGCTCAGCACCACGCCACGCAGGCAGGTGCTGAGCCCCGGAGTGGAGTACCAGTTCGAGAAGCTGACGATCTCTCGGGACCTCTCGCGCAACGTCGTCACCCGGCTGCTGACCGAGCGGGCCGAGCACGGCGGATGGGAGCTGGACCGGCTGCGGATGTTCTCCGACGGGACCCGCAAGGTGGTCCTGCGTCGCAAGATCATCCGCCGCGTGCCCTGAGCGTGGGTCAGACGCGGTCCAGGAAGCGGTCGAAGACCCGGGCGCCGAACTCGAGCGCGTCGGTCGGCACGCGCTCGTCGACCCCGTGGAACAGCGCGGTGAAGTCGAGGTCCGCGGGCAACCGCAGCGGGGTGAAGCCGAAACAGCGCACGTCCAGCTTCTTCCAGTGCTTCGCGTCGGTGCCACCGGACATCAAGAACGGCGCCACCCTGGCGTCCGGGTCCTCAGCGACCAGGCTCGCGGTCATCGCGTCCACCAGATGACCGTCGTACGACGTCTCCAAGGCGTGCTGCCTGCTGACGTACTCGATCTCGATCCCCTCGCCGACCAGATCCGCAAGGGTCTCGAAGAACTCGTCCTCGTAGCCCGGGAGAAAACGGCCGTCGACATGTGCGCTGGCCTCCCCCGGCACCACGTTCACCTTGTAGCCGGCCTGCAGCATCGTCGGGTTGACGGTGTTGCGGATCACCGCACCGATCATCCGGGCGGCCGAGCCGAACTCCTGCACGAGCGCCTCGGCGTTCTCCGGAGTCGCCTCGCTTCCGGCGATCTCGCCGACCGATGCCAGCAGAGTGCGCATCGCCGGGGTCAGCCGCACCGGCCACTCATGGCGGCCGATCCGGGCCACCGCCTCGCTGAGCCGCGTCACCGCGTTGTCGGGATGCCGCATCGAGCCGTGGCCCGCGCTGCCCGTGGCGGTCAGCCGCATCCAGGCCATTCCCTTCTCGGCAGCCTCGATGAGATACATCCGCTGGCCGCGCACGGTCGCGCTGAAGCCGCCGACCTCGCCGATGCCCTCCTCACAGCCCTCGAGCAGATCGGGCCGTTGGACCACGATCTGCTCGGCGCCCTGGTGGCCGCCGGCCTCCTCGTCCGCGGTGAAGCAGAGCACGATCGGCCGCTCCGGGACGGCCTCCGCACGTGTGCGCGCCCGCACGATCGAGAGGAGCATCGCGTCGAAGTCCTTCATGTCGACCGCACCCCGACCCCACAGGTAGCCGTCGCGGATCTCACCCGAGAACGGGTCCACCTGCCAGTCGGCGGCGTCAGCCGGCACCACGTCGAGGTGGCCGTGCAGCAGCAACGGCGCATCGGTCGAACCCGACGACTCCCCGCCCCACCGCGCGACCACGTTGGTCCGGCCCGGCGCACCCTCGAACAGCTCGGACTCGATGCCCACCTCGTCGAGGAGCGTCGCGACATGCTCTGCAGCCTTGCGCTCCCCCGGGCCGCTGCCGTCCCCGTAGTTGGTGGTGTCCATCCGGATCAGGTCCCGGCAGATGTCCACCACCTCGGCCGCCGGATCGTAGCGTCCCGATTCGCTGTGTGCGGTGCTCATCTGCCCATCCTGACATCCGTGACAGCAGCGCCGCCCGGTCACGCGTGGTCCCTGGCTCCGATGCGGCTTCCGCGGCGCTGCTTTGCTAGGCTTGCCGCCGCACTCACGGCTCCGAGCGAGACGTGCGGGCAACCATCGCAAGGCCCTTGTCCGGGTGGCGGAATAGGTAGACGCGCTAGCTTGAGGTGCTAGTCCTCGTATTAGAGGGTGGGGGTTCAAGTCCCCCCTCGGACACCAGTCTGATGCGCTCCGAGATCGTCGCACCAGGAGTGCTTGCTCGTCGTCCGCTGCAGCCCCAAAGGTAAAGTCTCCCGCAAAACGGTCACGTGCATCGCGCTGCCCTTCTAACGTGCAACCCAGTGTTACCTATGGCCTTGGGAGGGGTCACATGGTGCGATGGACTCGCTCCGGCGTGCGTGCGGCCGCCTTGCTGGCCGCTGGTGCCCTGCTCAATCCGCTCACGCTCCAGACCGGAGCCGCACACGCCCAGGACCGCGAACACCTGGCCAGGACCGATCTCACCAACACGACGATGAGCCTGCAGGCCCGTGAGGGGGCGTTCGCCGCCCAGGTGTTCAAGCTGATCAACCGGCGCCGGGTCGCCCATGGTCGTCATCGCGTCAGCTGGAACCGTTGCGTGAACGGGTTCGCCACCGACTGGGCCCAGCACCTGGCGGTCCGCGACCAGTTCCAGCACAGCAACCTGTACCACCTGCTGTCCCGCTGCGACGCGCCGTACGCCTCGGAGAACATCGCGAAGTTCCCCGCCACGATCCGCCCCGCCCGGCTGGTCACCCTGTGGATGCACTCGCCAGAGCACAGGCACAACATCTTGTCGCGGCATCCCACGACCACCGGTGTGGCGATCACCTGGGACGACCAGGCCCGCGAGTTCCTCGCGGTGCAGAACTTCGTACGCCGTCCCGGCAGCTACCCGAACTGACGCGGACCCGGAGCGGCTACCACCCGGACGGCAGCGGCCTGCCCTCATGGAAGCCGGCAGCTGACTGGACGCCGATCACCGCCCGCTCGTGCAGCTCCGGCACGGTGCGGGCGCCCGCGTAGGTGCACGCCGACCGGACACCTGCGCAGATCTCGTCGAGCAGGTCCTCCACGCCGGGGCGGTCCGGGTCGAGGTACATCCGGCTGGAGCTGATGCCCTCCTCGTAGAGCCCTTTGCGAGCACGGTCGAACGCCGTCTCCGTGCTGGTGCGCTGGGCGACCGCACGCGCCGAGGCCATCCCGAAGGACTCCTTGAAGGCACGCCCGTCCGCATCCTCGTGCAGGTCGCCCGGAGACTCGTAGGTGCCGGCGAACCAGGAGCCGATCATCACCGAGGAGGCGCCGGCCGCGAGCGCCAGCGCCACGTCGCGCGGGTAGCGCACACCTCCGTCGGCCCACACGTTGCGACCGAGCTCGCGGGCAGCGGCGGCGCACTCGAGCACGGCCGAGAACTGCGGACGCCCCACCCCGGTCATCATCCGCGTGGTGCACATCGCGCCCGGGCCGACTCCGACCTTGACGATGTCGGCACCGGCGGCGACGAGCTCGCGCACGCCGTCCGCCGAGACAACGTTGCCGGCGACGACCGGCACGTGAGGGTCGACCGAGCGGACCGCCTTCAGCGCGTCGAGCATCCGGTCCTGGTGGCCGTGCGCGGTGTCGACCACGAGCGCGTCGACCCCACCGTCCAGCAGCGCCGCTGCCTTGGCTGCGACGTCGCCGTTGACGCCGATCGCCCCACCGACGCACAGTCGACCGGTGTGGTCGACCGCCGGCTTGTAGAGGGCCGAGCGCAACGCGGCGGTGCGGGTGAGCACGCCGACCAGCCGTCCTGCCTCGTCGGCCACGGGCGCTACGCGACGTCGTGCCGAGTCGAGCGTCTCGAACGCGACCCGGGGCTCGACGCCGGCCGGCAACGTCAACGGGTCGCGGGTCATCACCTGGTGCGCCTGGGCGAAGCGGTCGGTGCCTGCGCAGTCACTCGCCGTGACGACCCCGACGAGGCGTCCCTCATCGACCACGAACCCCGCGCCGTGCGCCCTCTTCGGCAACAAGGCGAGGACCTCGCCCACCGTCTGATGCGGGTCGAGGGTGATCGGGGTGTCCACGACCAGGTCCCGGGACTTCACCCACGACACGACCTCGCGGACCACAGTCAGCGGGATGTCTTGGGGAAGCACCGCGATGGCGCCCCGACGTGCCACCGTCTCGGCCATCCGGCGCCCGGCCACCGCGGTCATGTTCGACACCACCAGCGGGAGGGTCCCCCCGGTGCCGTCTGCACTCGACAGGTCGACGTCGGAGCGGGAGCCCACGTCGGACCGGCGCGGCACCATGAAGACGTCGTCGTAGGTGAGGTCGTAGGGCGGCGGGGACTCGTTCAAGAAGCGCACGAGACAACGATGCTACAGCTAGTTCAGGGCGTCCAACGCCCGGTCCGGTGCACGGTCATCCTCTCGGCGGCAGCGGCACGAAGCCGCTTGTACGTCGTACGTAGTCGGCATATCCCGGGCGCCGCTCGGCCATCCCCTTCTCCAAGAGCGGCTTGCCCGTGCCGCGGGCCAGCAGCCAGGTCATCAGGAGCGGGGACAGGACGGTGAGGATCCCGGGCCAGGCGCCGAACGCCACCAGTGAGATCCCCCACCACACGGACGCGTCGCCGAAGTAGTTGGGGTGCCGCGTGTAGCGCCACAGCCCGGTGTCGAGCACCTTGCCCTTCGAGCCGGGGTCGGTGCGGAACCGGTGCAGCTGCGCGTCCCCGACCGCCTCGAAGGCGAAGCCGAGCAGCCACACGGCACAACCGACCCAGGCGACGACGTTCAGGGAGGAAGGTTCGAACGCCGCCACCTGGATCGGAAGCGAGATGAACCAGAGGGCAAGGCCCTGGGGGAGGTAGATGCGACGGGCGGCGTACGCCGTGCGGCTGCCCGGCGCCTTCGCGAGCAGAGCCTGGTAACGGGAGTCCTCGCCATGGCCGCGGTTGCGGCGGCCGATGTGCGCCGCCAGCCGCAACCCCCAGACGGCGGTGAGCACGAGCACCAGCACGCGGCGGGCGGGATCGCCGCGCTCGGCGCCGAGGAGGTACGACGCGATCGCGACCGCAACGAACCCGAGGCCCCACGCCACGTCGACGACTGCGTGCTTGCCCAGGCGCACGGCCACTGCGAACGTCGCACCGAGGACGACGAGCACCGTCAGGACCGTCCACGGCAGTGCCGTGCCGAATGCGACCCAGTCGAAGTCCGTGCTCATGCGGTGCGCTCCGCGGGCAGCCCGCTCGACCCGTGCGGCAGGGGCCGCGCCAGCAGGATCTGGTCGACCCCCATGCGTCCCTCCTCGAACGCCAAGGCTCCGCCGACCAGGTAGAGCCGCCAGACCCGCGCGACCTCCTCCCCGACCAGCGCGACGA
Source organism: Nocardioidaceae bacterium (assembly GCA_035690495.1). Taxonomy (GTDB): domain Bacteria; phylum Actinomycetota; class Actinomycetes; order Propionibacteriales; family Nocardioidaceae; genus DASSKK01. The sequence goes on from DASSKK010000036.1 coordinate 35,861, forward strand.
CCTGGTCCCAGTTCTCCCAGAACGTCGCGTACCACGCGTCGACGGTGCGCACGTAGTGCTCCCGCAACGCGTGCACGTCACGCACTTCGAGACCTGCCTGCTCGAGCAGGTTCAGCGTCTCCCCCACCGGCCGCATGTGCATGTCCGGGGCGATGAAGGCCTCGATGAAGGGGCCGCCACCCGGACGGGTCGTCCGCGACATCTGCTGGATCAGTGCCCGTCCGCCTGGGCGCAGCAACCGCTGGATGCCGGCCGCGAAGCGCGGGTAGTTCCGCTTCCCGACGTGCTCGCCCATCTCGATCGAGGAGATCGTGTCGAACGGGCCGTCGGAGACGTCACGGTAGTCCTGGAGCCGCACCTCGACCAGGTCGTCGAGTCCTCGCTCGGCGACGCGCCGGTCGACGAACTCCTTCTGCTCCGCGGCGATCGTGACGGCCACGACTCGCACGCCGTACTCCTGCGCCGCGTACAGCGACAGCGACCCCCAGCCGCACCCGATGTCCAGGTGCCGATGCCCCGCCGGAGCTTGGTCGAGGCCGAGCTTGCGGCAGACCAGGTCGAGCTTGTCGCGCTGTGCGTCCTCCACGGTGTAGCCGGGCTCGTCGCTGGTGAAGTAGGCGCACGAGTAGGCCATGCTCGGATCGAGGATCAGCGAGTAGAAGTCGTTGGACAGGTCGTAGTGGTGGGCGATGGCGTCCCGGTCGCGCCGCATCGAGTGCAGCCGGCCGCGAAGCCGGGCCTGGCTGGCCGGCGGTGCGGGTGGGCGCCCGAGCGCACCCAGGCGTGCGGCGGTGCGCAGCCCGTCGCGAAGGGCTGCCAGCCCCGGCTTCGAGGCGCCATGGTCGCGGACGGCCGCCCACACGCGGCGGAACCCCTCGAGCAGGTCGCCCTCGACGTCTATCTCCTTGGTGACGTAGGCCTGCGCCAGCCCCAGCTCGCCGGGGTGGTAGACGAGCCGGCGCAGCGCCGCGGGGTGGTTGACGACCACCGTGGGCGCGTCGGCCGGTCCGGCGACACTGCCGTCCCAGGCGCGGATCCGCACCGGGAGGCGGCCGGCGAACAGCGGAGCGGCGACCGCGGCCAACTGCTCAGCCACTCCTGTGCCAGCGGATGCGGGCGCGGGCATGCCGGACTCCTCCCTGGGTGAGGTCAGCGTCATCGTGCCCCTCTCTGGACCGGCTCCCATTGATTGGGTTCGCTGATGGTTCGGCGTGCTGCCCTGGCCGGATGGCTGCGCACTGCCCATCGTCCCACCCGGCAGTCATCCCCAGCGGCGTCCGTAGGCTGAGCCGATGCATGCCGTCGACGGTCCCCCGCCCGAGCACACGGCGATCGAGCCGGAGATGCATGCCGGCTTTGCCGCACGGTTCGGGCACGCACCGACCACGATCTACAGGGCACCGGGCCGGGTGAACGTGATCGGCGAGCACCTGGACTACAACGGCGGCTGCGTCCTCCCGATGGCCCTCGAGCAGGCGACGTACGCCGCGGCCGGCCCTCGCCCGGACGGAGTCCTCCGCATGGCCAGCGCCCAGCAGGAAGAGTCCTTCGAGGCTCGCCTCGACGCCATCGGGCCCGGCCGCATCCACGGATGGGCACGGTACGCCGCGGGCGCGGTCTGGGCGCTGCGCGAGGACGGGATCCCCGTCGGCGGGCTCGACGTGCTGATCGACAGCCGGGTGCCGATCGGGGCGGGCCTGTCCAGCTCGGCGGCGCTGATCTGCTCGGTGGCGCTCGCCGCCTGCGGCACAGCCGGGCTCACCGACGACACACCCTTGCGTGAAAGGGTCGTTCGCGCGTGCGTGCGTGCCGAGAACGAGGTGGCCGGCGCGGCGACCGGTGGCATGGACCAGATGACCGCGCTGTTCGCGCGGGCCGGGCACCTGATGCAGCTCGACTGCCGGGACTGGTCACGGCGCCAGATCCCCTGGCCGGACGGTGACGCGGAGATCCTGGTCGTGGACACCAAGGCGTCGCACTCGCTCGACGACGGCGGCTACGGCTCGCGTCGCCGCGACTGCGAACAGGCTGCTGCCGCGCTCGGCGTACCTCTGCTGCGGGACGTCGCCCACCGCTCCGCGGCATTGCGGCTGCTGAGCGACGAGCGGGTCCGGCGGCGGGTCCGGCACGTGCTCACCGAGATGACGCGTGTCGACGATGCGGTCGCACGTCTCACGACGGCAGACTTCGCCGGCCTTGGTGAGCTGCTGACCGCCTCGCACGCCTCGTTGCGCGATGACTTCGAGGTCTCCTGTACCGAGCTCGACGTCACGGTCGAGGCTGCCCTGGCGGCCGGAGCCCTCGGTGCTCGGATGACCGGCGGCGGGTTCGGCGGCTCGGCCATCGCCCTGGTCGAGCGGGAATCCCGCAGCGCGGTCGAACGAGCGGTCCTCGAGGCGTTCGCGCGTCGCGGCTGGCCGGAGCCGGGCCTGCTGCTCGCCCGGCCGAGTGCGGGGGCGGATTTGGTCAGCGGGCGCTGACACCGCCGATCCGGCCGGAGCGGAACGCGTCCACGAACAGCGCATGGTCCTCGCGCACCTGCCGCGCGTAGTCGAACGCGAAGTCCGTCAGGTCGGCCACGAACACCCTGCGCCGCCCCTGCAGCACCGCGGAGATCGCTTCCTCGGTCGAGAAGTCCACCAGGTCCTGCTCGCTGTCCTCGTCCGAGGCGCAGTGCACCTTGGCGGTGGCCCGCCCGAGAGCGGCGACCACGGCGGCGATGTCGTCGGGCTCGGTGAGCTCGCCCCAGTCGAGGTCGGCCTCGTACGGCGAGATCTCGGCCACGACGTACCCCACACCGCCGAGGCTGGTGTAGCCGAGCAGCGGGTCGGTGTGCACCTGAAGGGCACGCTGGCTGACCACCGTCCGGTGGCCTTCGTGCTCGAAGTACCGCTCCACCCGGTCGGAGTCCACGAAGCGGCTGACCGCGGGCACGTTCGCCTGCTTCATCGACAGCACCACGTCGTTGTCCAGCGACTGGCTGTAGCCCTCCACGAGGACGTTGTACGCCGGCAGCCCCGCGCTTCCGATCCCGAAGCCGGCCTTGCCGACCACGTCACGAACCTCGTAGAACAGCTCCCGGTCGAACCGCTTGGACTCCGGGATCGTGTCCAGGTAGGCGCCGAAGGCCCGTTCCACGTCATGACGCTCGCCCTTGCCAAGCCTGCGCACGCCGGCGTCCTCGGCGAACACGCGCACATCTCCCTCGAACCGCGTGAGCGCGTCGAGCATCTCGACCCGGCTGGCGCCCCGCGCGGTGACCAGCACGTCGTGGACGGGTCCGTCGGTGTTGTCCAGCCGGAGCGCGAAGTCGTCGTCGACGACCTCGGTGTAGTGGCTGACCTGGGTGCAATAGGCACGGAGGTACTTGCCGACCAGGGCACGTACGTCGTCCTCCGGCAGCGCCTTCTGCCAGCCGAGGAGGGCCAGCGACGCCACGAATCGGCGCAAGTCCCAGGTGTAGTGGCCCAGGTAGGCCTCGTCGAAGTCGTTCACGTCGAAGACGAGCCTGCCCTGCGAGTTCATGTACGTGCCGAAGTTCTCCGCGTGCAGGTCGCCGTGGATCCACACCTGACTGGTGCGGTCGTCGGCCCACTCGTCGTCGACAGAGGTGACGTCGGCGTAGAACAGGCAGGCGGATCCGCGGTAGAACGCGAACGGGTCCGCAGCCATCTTCCGGAACTTGGCACGGAACGCCCGCTGGTCCGCCGCCATCAGGTCGGCGAATGCCTCCTCGAGAACCTCGACGATCAGCCCCTCCCGGTCGCGGGTGCGTCGTGGCACGGCGCTCAGCCGAGCTGGTTCGGGTCCGGACCGGTGCGCTCGTTGCGGTCCAGGTCGGACATCGTCGCCATGTCGTCGTCGGCGAGCTCGAAGTCGAACAGGTCGAAGTTCTCCTCGATCCGCGAGGGAGTCACCGACTTGGGGATCACCACGGTGCCGAGCTGCAGGTGCCAACGCAACACCACCTGGGCAGGGGTCACGTCGTACTTCTCGGCAAGGCCGGTGACCGCCTTGTCGCTGAGCAGCTCACCGCCCTTGGCAAGCGGCGCCCAGGCCTCGGTGGCGAGACCGAACTCCTCGTTGGTCGCACGCACCTCGCGCTGCTGCAGGTAGGGGTGCAGCTCCACCTGGTTGATCGCGGGCGTCACCTCGGCGGTCTTCATCAGCTCGCGTAGATGGTCGGGCTCGAAGTTGGACACGCCGATCGCGCGGATGCGGCCGTCGCGGTAGAGCCGCTCCATCGCCCGCCAGGTGTCTGCGGCGAGACCGGCACGCGGGCGCGGCCAGTGGATGAGGTAGAGGTCGAGTACGTCGAAGCCGAGGCGCTGCATGCTGGCGTCGAACGCCCGCAGCGTCTCGTCGTACCCCTGGTCGTCGTTCCACACCTTGGAGGTCACGAACACCGCGTCACGGTCGAGTCCGGAGTCCGCGATCGCCGCGGCGACCCCGGCCTCGTTGCCGTAGAGCTTCGCGGTGTCGATGTGCCGGTAGCCGACCTCGAGCGCCTTCGCGACCGCCTTCTGGGTCTCGTCGGGCGGCACTTGGAAGACGCCGAAGCCGAGCTGCGGGATCTCGATGCCGTTGTTCAGGGTCAGGATCGGAACGGTCATGTCCCCCATAGTGCCCGTAGGCCGGTGATCGTGAACCTCGCTACCCTCTCCGGGCGTCTGCCGGCCCCTACTTCAGCTCTGCCGACGTCTTGCCGAGCAGCCGGCGCGCCACGATCAGCTTCTGGATCTGCTGGGTGCCCTCGAAGATGTCGAGGATCTTGGAGTCGCGGGCCCACTTCTCCAGCAGCTCGCCCTCGCTGTAGCCGACCGACCCGCACAGCTCGACGCACGACAAGGTGACGTCGGAGGCCATCCGGCCGGCCTTCGCCTTGGCCATCGAGGCCTCCATCGCGTTGGCCTGCCGGTTGTCGGCCATCCAGGCCGCCTGGAGCATCAGCAGGCGGGCGCCCTCCCAGTCGGCCTCCATCTGCAGGAACTTCGCCACCGCGGCGGTCTGGACGACAGCGGGCCGGTCGTAGTCGACCTCGACCCCGGCCTGGGCGAGCAGGTCGCGGGTGAGGTCGAGGGCCGCCTTGGCGCAGCCCACCGCCATCGCGGCGACCAGGGGGCGGGTGTTGTCGAACGTGGCCATCGCCCC
>DASSKK010000037.1:0-11480 GCA_035690495.1 Nocardioidaceae bacterium
CAGACGACGCAGCTCAAGGCCGTACCGGTCCGGCACCCCGGCCGGTGGATCGCCGGCGCGATCCTGCTCGTGCTGGTCGCGATGATGGTGCACGCGCTGGTGTTCGCCCGGGTCAAGCGCGGCAATGCCACCGAAACCCGCTTCGGCTGGGGCACCGTCGGCGACTACCTGTTCAGCGGCCCGATCCTCGACGGCGTCGTCCTCACGATCGAACTCACCCTCGGGGCCATGGCGATGGGCATCATCGGTGGCGTCCTGCTGGCGGTGATGCGGCTGTCACGGAACCCGCTGCTGTCCACCTTCAGCTGGCTGTTCATCTGGTTCTTCCGGGGCACGCCGCTGCTCGTCCAGCTGGCGTTCTGGGGCAACCTGAGCTACTTGTTCCCCGCATCCCACAACGGCATCTCGTTCGGCATACCGTTCGGTCCGACGTTCGCCAGCTACGACGCGAACACGATTGTGCCGCCGCTGCTGGCCGCGTTCCTGGGCCTCGGCCTGAACGAGGCCGCCTACATGGCCGAGATCGTGCGCGCCGGCATCCTCTCGGTCGACGAGGGACAGGTCGAGGCAGCGTCGGCCCTCGGCATGGGTCGAAGCTTGATGATGCGCCGGGTGATCCTGCCGCAGGCGATGCGGGTGATCATCCCGCCGACCGGCAACGAGACGATCTCGATGCTGAAGAACACCTCCTTGGTCAGCATCATCGCCTATCTCGACCTGCTCTATGCCGCGCAGCTGATCTACTCCCGCAACTACCAGACGATCCCGCTGCTGATCGCGGCCAGCCTCTGGTACCTGATCCTCACCTCGGTGCTCACCGTAGGTCAGTACTACGTCGAGCGCTATTACGCCCGCGGCTCCTCACGTGAGCTGCCGCCGACGCCGTTGCAGCGGATCCGGGGACTGCTCACCGGACGACCGCCCGGGGGAGCGCCCGGGTTGGCGGCCGACGAGGCGGACATGACGACATACCGCGGACCGGCAGGAGGTCACCGGTGAGCGTGACGGAGCCGATCCAGTCGGACTCCCGCACCCGCACACCTCCGATGGTGCGGGCCGAGCGCGTGCACAAGCGGTTCGGCCGCCTCGAGGTGCTCAAGGGCATCGACCTGCAGGTCGAGACCGGCGAGGTGATGTGCATCATCGGGCCCTCGGGCTCCGGCAAGTCGACGTTCCTGCGCTGCATCAACCACCTCGAGCAGATCAACGCCGGACGGCTGTGGGTCGACGGCGAGCTGGTCGGCTACCGGGAACGGGGCGGACGACTGCACGAGCTGCCGGACCGCGAGGTCGCCGCCAAGCGTCGCGAGATCGGCATGGTCTTCCAGCACTTCAACCTGTTCCCGCACATGACCGCCCTCGGCAACGTCGTGGAGGCCCCCATCCGGGTCGTGCGGGTGCGCAAGGCAGAGGCCGACCGGCGCGGCCGGGAGCTCCTGGACCGGGTCGGGCTCGGCGACAAGGTCGACGCCTACCCCTCCCAGCTGTCCGGCGGGCAGAAACAGCGTGTCGCGATCGCCCGTGCCCTGGCGATGCAGCCGAAGCTGATGCTCTTCGACGAGCCGACCTCCGCGCTGGACCCGGAGCTGGTCGGCGAGGTGCTCGACGTGATGCGTGAGCTCGCCGACTCCGGGATGACGATGATCGTGGTCACCCACGAGATGGGGTTCGCCCGCGAGGTCGGCGACTCGCTGGTGTTCATGGACGAGGGCGTCATCGTCGAGTCGGGCAACCCCCGCGAGGTGCTCGCCAACCCGCAGCACGAGCGGACCCGGAGCTTCCTGTCCAAGGTGCTGTGAGGCCGGCTCACATCTCCGGCAGGCCGGGGAACGCCGCCGGGATGCCGCCGAAGCCCAGCTCGCGGACCGCGGTGTCCGCCAGGGCATCGATGGCGTACTGCCGAGTCGCTTGCGAGCTGGCGCCCACGAGTGCGGCGTACACCTGCGCGCACCGCTGCTCGGTGAGCAGGGCCGCCCGCTCGAGCTCGGGGGTGGTCCGGCACGGGGTCGGCAGCTGGTAGCTGATCTCGGCCGCCACCGGCTGCGCGTGCGCCGACCGCACCATCGCGGTGAGCTGGTCGCGGCGGCCCCGGTGGGTGGTGTACGCCGCGGCGACCCGCCGGGCCAGGCCGGGGTGGGCCGACACCGAGAGCCGGCCGCCCACCACGTCGTAGACGTACAACGCGGCGTGCTCGGCGCCCAGGGCCTGCTGCAGCGCGTGGACCTTGCTGCTCATGAGCGGTCGCGACCGGCCAGGACCGCCGACTGCTGCGCGGCCGCGGCACCCATGCTGGCCAGCACCCGGGCGAAGGACCCGCTCTGCGCGGCGAACGCGCTGCGCTTGTCGTCCATCGCGAGCTGCTCCTCCAGCCGGCCGAGGGAGCGCAGCGCCTTGTGCGGGTCATGGGGCACGGCCGTCGGCGAGGCGTACGCCGACGGCGAGGCGGACGGTGTGGCCGACAGTGGCGGCGTCAAGATGCTGGTCGGAGATGGGGACGGCGATGCCGACGGCGAAGCACCGGGCCGGGCCGGAGTGGGTACCGCCTTGGTGAGCAGCTGGACGTGCGCGCGGTGCCCCGCTCGTGCCGACGCCAGCCGGTCGACCAGACGAGGATGGGCGGCGACCGTGGCGTCGATGCGGTCCAGCACCGCCTGCTCGTGGTCCAGCACGGTTGCGGCGACGAGCACGTCCGGGGCCAGGTCGGGGGTGGGGCTCGGAGTCGGGTGCGGCGTCCGGTCGCTGCGGATGTCGATCCCGTGCAGCTTGCATCCGGCGGTGAGCGCGGTCACCCCGACGGCGGCGGCCAGCGCCGTACGACGAGACAGCCTGCCGGGCGGGCCGGAGGGGTCGTCGGGAGCAGGCACCAGCTGAGCCTATCGAGCCGTCCGCCGGGGCGGGGCCGGTGTACTAGGGTGGCCGCACCACAACAGCACAGCGAGGAGGATGCCCGTGAACACGGATCTGACCCGGGACCGACTTGCCGAGGTATTGACCGGCCCTCTCGCCGCCGCCGGTCTCGACGTCGAAGCTGTTGAGATCACTCCCGCCGGAAAGCGGCGGCTGGTGCGGATCGCCGTCGACAGGGACGGCGGCGTCACCCTCGACGACATCGCCGCAGCGACCAAGCAGGTCTCGGCGCTGCTCGACACCAGCGACGTGATGGGCGAGCAGCCGTACACCCTCGAAGTCACCTCTCCCGGCGTGGAGCGCCCTCTCGTGCTGCCCCGGCACTGGCGGCGGAACCGCGGCCGGCTGGTCAAGGTGGCCCGCACCGACGGCAGCTCGCTGACCGGCAGGCTGGAGAGCTGCGATGATCATCACGCCGTCCTCGACGTCGACGGCGACCGGCACGAGCTCGCGTACTCGTCGGTGGCCAAGGCCAGGGTCCAGATCGAGTTCAACCGGAAGGAGTCGTGAGCCGTGGACATCGACATGACGATCCTGCGCTCGCTCGAGCGTGAGAAGGAGATCTCCTTCGACATCCTCGTCGAGGCCATCGAGCAGGCCCTGCTCACCGCCTACCACAAGACCCCCGGCGCGCACCCCGACGCCCGTGTCGAGCTGGACCGCAAGAGCGGACACGTCACCGTCTACGCCCCCGAGACCGACGAGGACGGCGAGAAGACCGGGGAGTACGACGACACTCCGGTCGGCTTCGGACGGATCGCCGCGACGACCGCCAAGCAGATCATGTTGCAGCGTCTGCGCGACGCCGAGGACGACATCAAGTTCGGCGAGTTCTCCGGCAAGGAGGGCGACATCATCTCCGGCGTGATCCAGCAGGGACGAGACCCGCACGACGTGATGGTCGACCTCGGCAGGCTGGAGGCGCTGCTGCCCAGCGCCGAACGGGTGCCCGGTGAGCGCTACCAGCACGGCGACCGGATCAAGTGCCTGGTGGTCAGTGTGCGCAAGGGTATGCGCGGCCCGCAGGTGATGCTGTCGCGCTCGCACCCCAACCTGGTCAAGAAGCTGTTCGCCCTCGAGGTGCCCGAGATCGCCGACGGCACCGTCGAGATCTGCGCGATCGCCAGGGAGGCGGGGCATCGCACCAAGATCGCCGTTCGCTCCCAGGTGCCCGGGGTCAACGCCAAGGGCTCGTGCATCGGTCCGATGGGCCAGCGGGTCCGCAACGTGATGAACGAGCTGCACGGGGAGAAGATCGACATCGTCGACTTCTCCGACGACCCCGCAGAGATGGTCGCCCACGCCCTGTCGCCGGCGCGGGTCACCAGCGTGGAGGTCGTCGACCGGGAGACCCGGTCGGCGCGTGTGGTCGTGCCGGACTACCAGCTGTCGCTGGCGATCGGCAAGGAGGGCCAGAACGCCCGGTTGGCCGCACGGCTGACCGGCTGGCGCATCGACATCAGGTCCGACGAGGCGGCACCGGACGAGCCCGACGCGGGCTGAGCCCTTTCTCGGGGCCTCGGGCCGGTCGGGTTTCGGTCTTCTCGGCCCGGGCCGCTAGACTGACCGACGGTGAGATCGCGTTCCCAGCCTGTGCGCACCTGCATCGGCTGTCGGCATCGGTCCGCCAAGCACGAGCTGTTGCGAGTGGTCGCCGTGGACCGAGGTACCGGCCCGATGGTCGTCGCCGACCCGTCGGGCAGGGCACCGGGACGGGGTGCGCATCTGCACCCCACGCCCGAGTGTCTGGATCTCGCGCTCCGTCGTCGAGCCTTTCCCCGGGCCCTTCGGGCCGGGGGAAGGCTGGACACCGGGGCCGTGGAGGACTACGTGGCAGCACGTGCCGAGCAGGACGCACAACCGACCGTGACCCCGGACGGGGTCGAAGAGAAACGGAGCAGCAGCTCATGAGCACTCGATGAGTACTTCCCGATGAGCGTGCACACCAGCTAGCGGTCCGATCCAGCCAGGGCTCGGACCAGAAGGAGAAGCGTGGCTAAGGTCCGAGTCCACGAGCTCGCCAAAGAGCTCGGAGTCGAGAGCAAGGTCGTTCTGGCCAAGCTCAAGGAGATGGGCGAGTTCGTCAAGTCGGCGTCCTCGACCGTAGAACCCCCTGTCGTCAAGCGGTTCACCGACGAGTACGGCGAGCAGCTGAAGGCGTCTGCCTCCAACGGCGCCGCCAAGAAGACGACAGCGAAGAAGGCCTCCAAGAAGACCGCCGACAAGGCCCCCGAGAAGGGCGCGGCGAAGACGGCCGCACCGGAGGCGGAGAAGCCGGCCCCGGCCGAGAGCGAGACCGTCGCCGCCACTCAGGGCGGCACCCCGGCTCCCGCGGAGCCGGCTGCTCCGGCCCCGGAGTCCGCAGACCCCTCGAGCCCCGTGCCTGGTCCACGGCCGGCTCCGGCCGCACCGAAGCCGGCGCAGGAGGAGGCTCCGGCTGCGCGCGACGGCCAGCCGGCTGGCAAGCCGGCTCCGAGGCCAGGCGGCAGGCCGGGTGCGCGTCCGGGCGCACCTCGACCGGGCAACAACCCGTTCTCCTCCACCCAGGGCATGGGACGCCGCCCCGCCGCCCGAAGTGGGGACGCCCAGGGCGACCGCCCGCCACGCCCATCCGGCCGCGAAGGCGGGCCCGGGCGCACCGGCGGACTGCCCGGGCGTTCCGGCATGCCGCGCCCGAACCCGGCGATGATGCCGAAGTCCCCGGCGGCCTTCGGCGCGGGACCCGGGGGCCGCACCCGTCCCGGTGCGCCCGGACGTGGTGGCCCGGGTGGTGGCCGCGCAGGCGCCCCCGGCCGCGGTGGTCCCGGCGGTGGTCCCGGCGGCGGACGCGGAGGCTTCGGCGGCCGTGGCGGTCGTCCCGGCGGCCGCGGCTCCACCCAGGGCGCGTTCGGCCGTCCCGGTGGCCCGTCGCGGCGTGGTCGCAAGTCCAAGCGGCAGCGCCGCCAGGAGTTCGACAACATGGAGGCGCCGACGATCGGCGGCGTGCGGGTCCGCAAGGGCAACGGCGAGACCGTGCGCCTGGCCCGCGGCGCGTCCCTGACCGACTTCGCGGAGAAGATCAACGTCGAGCCGGCCTCGCTGGTGCAGATGCTGTTCCACCTCGGCGAGATGGTCACTGCGACCGAGTCGGTCAACGACGCGACCCTGCAGCTGCTCGGCGAGGAGCTGAACTACGACGTCCAGGTCGTCTCCCCCGAGGACGAGGACCGGGAGCTGCTGGAGTCCTTCGACCTCGAGTTCGGCAGTGACGAGGGCGACGAGGCCGACATGGCGGCGCGGCCGCCGGTCGTCACCGTGATGGGTCACGTCGACCACGGGAAGACCAGGCTGCTCGACGCGCTGCGCAGCGCCAACGTGGCCGCCAAGGAGACCGGAGGCATCACCCAGCACATCGGTGCCTACCAGGTGGCCACCGACGTGGACGGCGATGAGCGCCGCATCACGTTCATCGACACGCCCGGTCACGAGGCGTTCACCGCGATGCGTGCGCGTGGCTCCCAGTCCTCCGACATCGCCGTACTCGTGGTCGCCGCCGACGACGGCGTGATGCCGCAGACGGTGGAGGCGCTCAACCACGCCAAGGCCGCGGGCGTGCCCATCGTCGTGGCGGTCAACAAGATCGACAAGCCCGAGGCGGACCCGACCAAGGTCCGCGGCCAGCTCACCGAGTACGGCCTCGTCCCCGAGGAGTACGGCGGCGACACGATGTTCGTCGACGTCTCGGCGAAGAACGAGCTGAACCTGGACAAGCTGCTCGAGGCCATCGTGCTCACCGCCGACGCCTCCTTGGACCTGCGGGCCAACCCCGACCAGGACGCCCAGGGCCTGGTCGTCGAGGCACACCTGGACCGTGGTCGCGGCCCGGTCGCCACGGTGCTCGTGCAGCGCGGCACGCTGCACGTCGGGGACTCGATCGTGGCCGGCCCGGCGTTCGGACGCGTCCGGGCGATGCTCGACGAGTTCGGCGAGGACATCGAGGAGGCAGATCCGTCGCGTCCGGCGATGGTGCTCGGCCTGTCCGCGGTGCCCGGCGCCGGGCAGAACTTCCTGGTCGTCGACGACGACCGGGTGGCCCGTCAGATTGCCGAGAAGCGCGAGGCGCGCGAACGCGCGGCCCTGCAGGCGCAGCGGCGCGGTCGCCGTACCCTCGAGGACTTCATGGCCTCCATGGAGAAGGGCGAGAGCCAGGAGCTCAACCTGATCCTCAAGGGCGACGTGTCCGGCTCGGTCGAGGCGCTGGAGGACTCGCTGAGCAAGATCGACGTCGGCGAGGAGGTCAGCCTGCGGGTCATCGACCGCGGTGTCGGTGCGATCACCGAGACCAACGTGATGCTGGCCGCCGCGAGCGATGCGATCATCATCGGCTTCAACGTCCGCCCGCAGGGCAAGGCGACCGAGCTCGCCGATCGCGAAGGCGTGGAGATCCGCTACTACTCGGTGATCTACGCCGCGATCGACGAGATCGAGGCCGCGCTCAAGGGCATGCTGAAGCCGGAGTTCGAGGAGGTCTCGCTCGGCCAGGCCGAGATCCGCGAGATCTTCCGTTCGTCGAAGATCGGCAACATCGCCGGATGCATGGTCACCAGCGGGGTGATCCGCCGCAACGCGAAGGCCAGGTTGCTCCGTGACAGTGCCGTGGTGGCCGACAACCTCGACCTTGGCTCGCTGCGTCGCGAGAAGGACGACGTCTCCGAGGTCCGCGAGGGCTTCGAGTGCGGTCTGGTGCTCAAGGGCTACAACGACATCAAGACCGGTGACGTGGTGGAGACCTTCGAGATGCGGGAGATCGCCCGCACCTGACCCGGCTGTTTACCATGGTGCCCAGGTAATCTGCCCCTCTCCACGGTGAGTTCCCCATGGGGAGGGGCAGAAACCAGGGGGACCCTGGTAAACGGCCGCGACGTACGAGCCAGTGAATGCACCAGGAGAGACAGTGAGCAACCCTCGGGTCCGCAAGGTGGCGGACCGGATCCAGGTGGTCGTCGCGCAGATGCTCGAGAGACGGGTCAAGGACCCGCGCCTCGGCTTCGTGACGATCACCGACGTCCGGGTCACCGGCGACACCCAGCATGCGTCGGTGTTCTACACGGTGCTCGGTGAGGACGACGAGCTGGCCGCCAGCGCCGTCGCGCTCGAGTCCGCGAAGGGGCTGATCCGCTCCGAGGTGGGCAAGGCCCTCGGAATGCGACATGTGCCCACCTTGGAGTTCGTGCACGACGCGCTGCCGGACACTGCCCGTCACATCGACGAGCTGCTGGCGCGCGCCCGCGCCTCGGACGCCGAAGTCGCCTCGTCCTCGGCCGGTGCGTCGTACGCGGGAGACGCCGACCCCTACCGCAAGCAGCACGAGGGCGACGACCCCGCCGACCCCGCCGAGTAGCGGGAGCCCCGGTGGACAGCTCCCTGGTCGACGGGGTCGTCGTGGTCGACAAGCCGGCCGGACTCACCTCGCACGACGTGGTGGCCCAGGTCCGGCGCGCCCTCGGCACCCGCAAGGTGGGCCACGCCGGGACGCTCGACCCGATGGCCACCGGAGTCCTGGTGCTCGGCGTCGGGCGCGCCACCCGGCTGCTCGGTCACCTGATGCTGACCGAGAAGGCGTACGACGCCACGGTGCGGCTCGGTGTGGCCACCAGCACCGACGACGCGGAGGGCGAGGTCGTCGCCACGATTTCGGCCGCCCGTCTCGACGTGGCCGAGGTCGCCGCCTCAGCCGCGACTTTCGTCGGCGATCTCCAGCAGGTGCCGTCGTCGGTCTCGGCGGTCAAGGTCGACGGCGAACGCGCCTACCGACGGGTGCGCGCCGGCGAGAAGGTGGAGCTGGCGGCACGCCCGGTCACCGTGCACTCGTTGGAACTTCACCGTGTGCGGCCGGCCGACGACTGTCTCGACGTCGACGTGTCGGTGCGCTGCTCATCGGGGACCTACGTGCGCGCGATCGGCCGCGACCTCGGCGAGGTGCTCGGGGTCGGCGGCCATCTGACTGCGCTGCGCCGCACCGCGGTGGGACCGTTCGCGCTCGCTGAGGCCACACCCCTCCATGACATCACCGAGCACTTCGACATGGTCACGATGGCCCAGGTGGCCAGGCGCTGCTTCGCGACGTACATGCTCGATGCGGCTCAGGCCCGCGACGTCGGCTTCGGCCGCAAACTAGCGGTCGAGCTGCCCGAGTCGGGGCCGGTGGCGATGCTCGACGCGACGGGTGGCTTCCTGGCGCTCTACGAGCAACGCGGCCCGGTTGCCGCGCCGGTCGCGGTCTTCGCGGCGTCGCCCCCCGCCACCGCGTAGATCGTCCCCCACCTCCCCGCCGATCGTCCCCCACCTCCCCGCCCATTGAATCGTCGTTGTGCGAGCATGTGCGCGTGCGGAGCGTGGTGACCATCGGGAACTTCGACGGCGTCCACCGCGGCCACCGCCTTGTGCTGCACCGGGCACGCGAGGTCGCCGGCCGGCTGGGCGTGGACCGCGTGGCGGCGGTGACCTTCGACCCGCACCCGATGAAGGTGCTCCGGCCCGACCACGCACCGCCGATGCTGACCGATGTCGAAGAGCGCGTCCGCCTGCTGGAGCAGGCCGGCGCCGACGAGGTGGTTGTGCTCGCCTTCGACCGCGGGATGGCCTCCTGGCCGCCGGAGCGGTTCGTCACCGAGATCGTGGTCGAGCGGCTGCACGCCGCCGCGGTCGTGGTGGGGGAGAACTTCCGGTTCGGCGCCAAGGCCGCCGGCGACGTCGGAACCCTCCGTGAGCTCGGCCCCCGGCACGACTTCGTGGTGGAGCCGGTGCCGTTGGACGGGGACGCGCGGCCGTGGTCGTCGAGCTCTGTGCGGGAGTGGCTGGCCGCGGGCGACGTCGCGGCGGCTGCCGAGGCGCTCGGCCGCCCGTTCGACCTGCGCGGAGTGGTGGTGGAGGGCGACAGGCGCGGGCGGGAGCTCGGCTTCCCGACCGCGAACGTGCCCGCCGAGGCCGGGTTCGCGGTTCCGGCCGACGGCGTGTACGCCGGCTGGCTGCGCCGTTGCGACCAACCGGAGCCCGAGGACCTACCTGCGGCGATCAGCGTGGGCACCAGCCCGACGTTCGCGGGAGAGCGTGCACGGTCCGTCGAGGCCTACGTCCTGGACCGCACCGACCTCGAGCTGTACGGCGCAGAAGTCGAGATCGGGTTCGTGGCCCGGATCCGCGTCATGGAGCGCTTCGACTCGGTGGAGGCACTGGTCGAGACGATGAAGCGCGACGTCGAGGAGACCCGGAAGGTGCTCGGGCGCTGAGGGCGTCCGGCGTGGCCCCGAAGGGCTCGGCTCGGGGAGCCGGCCGACGCGTCAGAGGGCGGTGGGGTCCAGGCGACGCAGGCCGGGAATCTCGTTGAAGTCGGGATCGCCGCTCACGATCGCGCCGAATCCGTGCTCGAGCGCGGTGGCGGCGTGCACGGCGTCACGTCCTCGGAGAGAGGTGACCGCGGCCAGGTCCATGGCCCGGCGGAGCACCGAGTCGTCGAAGGGATGGCGCACACATAGGTCGTACATGGTGCGGGTTGCATCGACAGCAGCCTCGCGCGGATCCATGCGCATCCGGTGATGCAGGAACTCCTGGATCGCCTCGACGCTCACATGGAGGGTGATCTGATGATCCGTCGCGCGCTCCACCAGGCCGCGGCATGCGTCGCGCAGGAGATGTCGACCCCCGTATGCGTAGAGCAGGACATTGCTGTCGACGAACAGACGAGTCACGGCCGTTCCAGCCCCAGAGGATCCGCGCGATGGTCCATCTCCTCATCGAGGGATGCCTTGAACTCCTCCAGATCGAACGGATCCTCGCCCACGCTGTTCTTCGACATCTCCAAGAAGCGACGAGCCGCGGAAGCACGCCGGTCGGCATCGGAGCTGAACCGCAGGTCGATCGCCTCGCGGATCACCGCGGCCACGCTGCGTCCGGTCCGGCGGGCCTCCTCGGCGACGAGCCGGTAGCGGTCCTGGTCGAGCAGCAGCTGCAGGCGACGCTCCATCACGGGCATACACATACACTAGCATGTGTAGGTACCTGGAGTCCGAGCTGTCGATTGGGGAGAACGGCCCGCACGCTGATAGCCTTGCGCGGTTGCCGTGCAACGGCCGCGGATCGAGAGTGCCCGGGTGAACAGGCCCCGGCGCGCCGCGCAACGACATCACCGAGAGGAGCTGCGCGTGGCTACTGGCACCGACGCAGAGACCAAGAAGACGATCATCGCCGAGTACGCCACGTCCGAGGGCGACACCGGCTCGCCGGAGGTGCAGGTCGCGCTGCTCTCCCACCGGATCTCGCACCTGACCGAGCACCTCAAGGAGCACAAGCACGACCACCACACCCGTCGTGGTCTGCTGCTGCTGGTGGGTCAGCGTCGTCGACTGCTGAACTACCTGCAGAAGAACGAGATCAACCGTTACCGCTCGATCGTGGAACGGCTCGGCCTTCGCCGATGAGACTTCAGTAGGAGCGGTCGTCCCCGCCATGCCGCGGGGATGGCCGCTCCTGCTGCATAACTGAACAGATCCATACCCACCACACTGGAGCGATCGCGATCGGCCCGGTCCTCGGTA
>DASSKK010000038.1:0-19694 GCA_035690495.1 Nocardioidaceae bacterium
GATCGCGTCGATGCCGACGGTGTGGGCGTCGGTGCCGATGCAGCCGCCCACCACGACGAGCCGGCGGCGCAGGCCCTTGCGGATCGCGAGGTTGGCCTCCTTGGGGGCCAGCAGCGGGTAGTCGCGCTCGACGACCTCCACCTTGGACAGGTCGACGAGGTGGTTGACCCGCCCGTAGACCACGAAGAACGTGAAGTCGGGCCCCATCGCCTTGGCGTGCACCACCATCGCCGGGTCGATGCCCATCTTGGCGGCCAGCTGAACCGCCGCCCCCTCCGCGACCTTCGAGTGCGGGACGGGCAGCGTGAAGGACACCTGGACCATCCCGTCGCCCGTGGTGTCGCCGTAGGGCCGGACGATGTTGCCGCTCACTTCGCCTCCAGGATCTCGGTGGCCGGGTTGTAGTAGCCGGGGGCCTTTCTCGCGACGCCGTCCAGGCCGCGGCCCGCATCGGCCGGACGCTTCATCAGCCCGAACGTGCCGTCGGCGATCGCCTCGAGCAGCCCCGCCGTGGGTCGCGTTCCCCTCGCCCGGCGTGACCCGTCTTCGACGATCCTCTCCAACAGCTCGATGCTCTCGGCCAGCACCTGGCGGGACCGCTGCACGATGAACCCGTCCGGCTCCGGCCGGAAGTCGCGGTGCAGGTTGCCGGCCGCGTTGAGCACGTAGCGGACGTTCTGCAGCGCCAGGTCCCGATCGGAGAGCCACGGCGTCACCACCGCCTCGGTCATCATCCCGACCAGCAGGATCGACTGCCCGGTCATCGTTCCCGCGAGGTTGAAGAAGGCGTCGAGCAGGTAGCCACGGAACACGTCGCCGGTCATGTGCCGGGTCGGCGGCATCCACTTCAGCGGCGCCTTCGGGAACAGCTCACGCGCGAGCATCGCGTGCGCCAGCTCCATCCGGAACGAGTCGGCGATGTCCGGGTCGATCTCGAAGGCGTGCCCGAGGCCGAGCTGCCAGTCGGCCAGGCCTGCCTCCTTGGCGAAGTACTCGTTCAGCAGCTGGGAGACGGTCACCGTGTGCGCGGCCTCCACCGCGTCGGCGGTGGTGAGGTAGTTGTCCTCGCCGGTGTTGATGATGATGCCCGCGCGGGCGTGCACCTGTCTGCTGAACCGCTGGTCCACGAAGGTCCGCACGGGGTTGATGTCGCGGAACAGGATCCCGTACATCGAGTCGTTCAGCATCATGTCCAGCCGCTCCATGCCGGCCAGCGCCGCGATCTCCGGCATGCACAGCCCGGAGGCGTAGTTGGTCAGCCGCACGTAGCGCCCGAGCTCCTTGCTCGACTCGTCCAGGGCTGCCCGCATCAGCCGGAAGTTCTCCTGGGTGGCGTACGTTCCGGCGAACCCCTCCCGGGTCGCCCCCTCCGGCACGTAGTCGAGCAGCGACTGCCCCGTGGAGCGGATCACCGCGATCACGTCGGCCCCCTCGCGAGCGGCCTGCTGCGCCTGCGGGATGTCCTCGTAGATGTCGCCGGTGGCCACGATCAGGTAGATCCACGGCGTCTGCTCCGGGTCGCCGTACTTCTTCACCAGCCGGTCCCGCTCGCGTCGACGCCTGTCCATCAGGCGTACGCCCGTCCCCACCTGCTTCCTGGCCGCCGCGCGGGCACGCACCAGGTCGCGCCCCTCCGGCATCCGGAACCGCACCGACGCCGCGGACGCCTTCTCCGCGAGTGTGGCCAGGTCGTCCGCCTCACCTCGGACCAGCGCGTCCCATACCGGCAGCGCGACGCCGTGGCCGAGGTCGACATCGCCCCGCACGGCGTCCAGCAGCCGGTTCACCCACGGGATCCCGTCCGGGTCGGCCCCGGCCAGCCCGCCCAGCCGCAGCGTCGCCCTCTCGACCGACACCGTGGTGTGCTTGAGGGCCATGGTCACGATCGGCCGGCCGGCCTTGCGCGCCAGCGACCGCGCCGTGCGCACGGCCGCCGGGTCGAGGTCGAGCTTCCCTGCGGTGGTTGAGGTGCGAGCTTGCGCATGTCCTGAGGTGCGAGCCTGCGAGCCTCGAAGGGAGCCTCGAAACCTCCGGGCCGCGCCCCCACCGGTCGAGCCTGTCGAGGCCATCACAGTCCTCCCTGGTCGTAGGCGAAGCTCCCGCGCACCATCGTGAGCACGCACGTCGGCAGGTCCAGGTCCGGTCGCAGCTCGGGGAGCGCCGCTGGGGCCCGCGTCGTCGCACCGTCCGGCACCTCCCACACGGCCAGGCTGGCGGGCGCACCGGCAACCAGGACTCCTCCGTCGCGCCGGGCGGCGTGCCAGCCCCCGCGGGTGTGCGCCTCGAAGGCGGCGCTCGCAGGGATGCGCTCCGACTCGGTCCGGTGCCAGACTGCCGCGCGGCAGGCAGCCCAACCCCCCAGCTCGGTGACCGGGCTGTCCGAGCCGAACGCGAGCCTGGCACCGGCCCGCACCCACGACGCGAACGCGTTCATCGGCCGGGCCCGGGCGGAGCCGAGCCGCTCGGCATACATCGCCGCGGCGCCGCCCCACTGCTGGTCGAACACCGGCTGCATGCTGACGGCGACGCCCAGGTCGACCAGCACGTCCATCTGTGCGGGGTCGACCATCTCGACGTGCTCGAGCCGGTGTCGTCCGGCCACCACGGCGTCGGCGCCCAGGACCTTCACCGCGCGGGAGTAGCCCTCGACGACCTCGGCCACCGCCCTGTCGCCGATCACGTGGAAGCCTGCCTGCAGGCCGGCCCGCGTGCAGGCGACCACGTGGTCGCTGACCTGCTCGGCGTCGAGGTAGAGGTGTCCGGTCCCGGGGTCGTCGGCGTACGCCTCGAACAGGGCCGAGGAGTGGGAGCCGAGCGAGCCGTCCACACACAGGTCCCCGGCGGCGCCTGTGCAACCCAGCTCTCGTGCCTGGTCGACCGCCCCGAGCTCCCCCCAGTAGCCGACCACCTCGGGAAGCGGTGCGGACTCGGTGAGGCGGCGGGCGATCTCCAGGTCCTCCGGCGGGCAGATCTGGGGTGCGGCGAGCTCGTGCACCATGCCGATCCCCATCGACGCCGCCCGGCTGAGGGCCCGCAGGATCGCGTCCTCACGGGCGGACAGCGGCAGCAGCCGGAACACTCCCGCCCGCGCGGCGTGGTGCGCATCGCGCTCCACCCGCCCGCTCGGGTGGTAGCCCTCGGCGTGGACGACCTCGGGACACGCGTCCAGGAACGCGGTGGAGACCACCGCGCTGTGCGCGTCGACCCGGGTCAGGAACGCAGGTCTGCCGTCGCTTGCCCGGTCCAGCTCCTCCCGGGTGAACGGCTGGCTCTCGGGCCACACAGTCTCGTCCCAGCCGTGGCCGAGAACCACCGGGTCGGTAGCTGTGTGGCAGTACGACGCGATCGACTCCAGCGCCTCGGCGCGGCTGGCCGGCGTGGTCAGGTCCACGCCCGCGTAGGCGAACCCGGTCTGGGCGAGGTGGGTGTGCGCGTCGACGAACGCCGGCGTGACCAGGCGCCCGCCGACGTCGACGACACGGTCGGCGTTGTCCACGTAGTGGTCGGCGCCATCCTCATCCCCGACCCACAACACCTTGCCGTCCCGCACCGCCACCGCAGTGGCGTCGCCGGCTGCCGGGGTGTGCACGTGGCCGCCGCGCAGCAGGAGTCTGCTCATGACGTCATTGTTCCCCGGTGGTCGAGGCGGCGCTCGAACAGCCCCCGCACGCCGGGGTTGGTGCGCAGCAGGTCGATCGCGTAGTCGCTGTGCCCTGGGACGTACCCGTTGCCGACCAGCATGGTGACGTCCGCGGCCAGGCCCTCGGCGCCGAGTGCCGCGGCGCTGAACGAGGTCGCCATCGAGAAGAACACCACGGTTCCTGACCCGGCGGTCGACAGGATCGCCCCTCCCTCGCAGCCGGGCACGTCCACGCACACCACCGTGACGTCGGCCGGTCCACCGGCTGTGCGTACGGCGTCGGAGAGCGCCACCGGGTCCCGGGCGTCCGCGACCACCACCTCGTCGGCGAGTGCCGCCTCCCGGAGAAGACCGGCCTCGTTCTCGTTCGGCACCACGCCGATCGTCCGGCCCGCCCCCGCGGCCCGCGCCGCCGCCAGCGACAGCGACCCCGACTTCCCCGCTCCCCCGATCACCGCCACCACCGGCCCCGGCCCCGAGGACCCACCTGCGTAGCCCCCCACCACGCGCGCCGTGAGTGCCGGAGCTCCACAGACGTCGAGGACGGACAGCGACAGCTCCGTGGGCAGGTCCTCGGGAATCACCGCAGCGATGGACCGGCCGAACAGCACGGCGTACCCGTCGGCGGGCACCCGCTCACCCAGGCCGTCCCACTCGTGCAGCCCGTCCTCGATCACCAGCGGTGTCAAGGTGAGCGAGACCAGGGTGGCGACCCGCTCACCGACCCGCAGCCCCAGGGGCGACTCCTCCCCCACCTCCTCGACTGTTCCGACCAGCATGCCGCCGGACCCCGTCTCGGGGTTCTGCATCTTGCCGCGGGCGGCCACGATGTCGAGCACTGCGGCACGGATCGCCGCCCCGTCGACGGTGCCGTCGGCACCGGTATGGGTGCGCTCGAGCTGCCGGTAGGACGCGGCGTCGAGGTTGAGCATCGAGACCCGCACCCGCACCTCGTCCGGCCAAAGGTCGCGGCGCGCGTCCAGCCTCGAGGCCGCCTGCGGCAGCACGCCGGCAGGCGACAGGACCCGGTGCAGGCCGATCGGGCTTCCCGGTGCTCGGCTGCCCTCGGTCACGGGTTGTCCTCCACCAATAACGAGACGTCAACGCAAATCTTACGGCCAGTCATTCGACATGCCGAAGATTCTTTGCGTACTCTGGCATGAAAGGGGAACGGTAACAAACCACCCCGCCGCACACTACGCAGCCAAGGAGCCGTGATGAGCCGCGACACCGCCGGTCCCGCCCTCGGACTCGAGAGCGGACAGCCCTACCCCTACCGCAGGGTGGAGCTGGTCGAGCCGGACTGGACGCGCTTCCCCGGCTGGCGGCACGTCACGGCCGAGGATTGGGCCTCGGTGCAGTGGCAGAGAGCGCACTGCGTGAAGAACCTCAAGCAGCTGCGCGCGCTGTGGGGCGACCTCGTCGACGAGCGCCTCTACGCCGACCTCGAGCGCGACCAGGCTAAGCGGGCGACGATGTCGATGCTGGTGCCGCCGCAGATGATGAACACGATGGCTCCGCGCGTGGTCCCGAGCGGTGCAGGTTCGCTGACTGAGGCGATGTACGCCGACCCGGTGCGCCGCTACATGCTGCCCGTGTTCTCCGACCGTCGCACGGACTGGCCCTCCCACCCGCACGCCACCCGCGACTCGCTGCACGAGCAGGACATGTGGGTCGCCGAGGGGCTCACCCACCGGTACCCGACCAAGGTGCTCGCCGAGCTGCTGCCCACCTGCCCGCAGTACTGCGGGCACTGCACCCGGATGGACCTGGTGGGCAACTCGACGCCGACCATCGACAAGCTGAAGTTCGCCGGCAAGCCCGTGGACCGGCACGCGCAGATGCTCGACTACCTGCGCGCCACTCCGCAGGTCCGCGACGTGGTGGTGTCCGGTGGCGACGTGGCGAACATGCCGTTCAGGCGGCTCGAGGAGTTCTTGACCCAGCTGCTGGACATCGAGAACATCCGGGACATCCGGCTGGCCACCAAGGCGTTGATGGGCCTTCCGCAGCACTGGCTTCAGGACGACGTACGCGCCGGCATGGAGCGAGTAGCGAGAGTTGCCAACCAGCGGGGTGTGGCGATCGCCATCCACACCCACGTCAACCACGCGAACTCGGTGACGCCGATGGTGGCGCGCGCCACGAAGGCGATGCTGGAGACCGGCATCCGTGACGTCCGCAACCAAGGCGTGCTGCTCAGCGGCGTCAACGCCGACGCGGCTTCTCTCCTCGACCTGTGCTTCGGGCTGCTCGACGGTGCGCAGATCATGCCCTACTACTTCTACATGTGCGACATGATCCCGTTCAGCGAGCACTGGCGGGTGTCGGTCGCGCACGCGCAGCACCTGCAGCACCAGATGATGGGCTATCTCCCCGGTTTCGCGACCCCCCGGATCGTCTGCGACGTGCCGTTCGTCGGCAAGCGGTGGGTGCACCAGAACGCGTCTTATGACCGGCAACGCGGTATCTCCTACTGGACGAAGAACTACCGCACCTCGATCGAGGCCGACGACCCCGACGCGATGACGCGGGCCTACGAGTACTACGACCCGATCCACACCCTTCCCGAGGCCGGCCAGGCCTGGTGGCGCGAGCACGCCGGTGACTCGCTGGCCGAGGCTGAGAGGCGCGCCAAGGCGTCCCGGGAGGCCTCCCTCCTGACGCCGAGCCGCGGGTAGATCGCCCCCGAGCCGCGGGCTATGCACCAGCTATCGCCACTCGATGAGACCGGCGGCCCAAGTCAACGAGTCAGGGCGTCGACGACCCGAGCGAGGGGGCTCTCGATGTTCCACCGGTCGGACAGCTCCACCAGCCGGTCGGGGTCGGCCGGTGTGTGCGGCAGCGTGAGGTCCGGGCGTCCCAGGTCGAGATCGCGGGCGACGGCGACGACCTCGGGTGCGACCTCGAGGTAGTCCGCCGCCTCCCGGATCTTGCGGCGGGGCCCCGGCGCGAGGTCCGAGTCCGGGTCGTCGGCCGCGGCGCGCAGCCCGGCCATCGTCGCAAAACGCTGCAGCAGCGTCGCGGCGGTCTTCTCGCCCACTCCGGAGACCCCGGGCAGCCCGTCGGACGGGTCGCCCCGCAGCGCCGCGAAGTCGGCGTACTGCGCGCCGTCGATGCCGTACTTCTCCCGCACGACCGCATTGGTCACACGTTCGTGCCTGCCGACCCCGCGAGCGATGTAGAGCACGCGCACCTCGCGCGTGTCATCGACGAGCTGGAAGAGGTCGCGGTCCCCGGTGACCACGTCGACCGGCATGCCCGCGTCTGTGGCGAGCGTGCCGATCACGTCGTCGGCCTCGTAACCGTCGGCACCCACGACCGCGATCCCTAGGGCGCCGAGCACGTCGAGGATGATCGGCACCTGTGTCTCGAGCGGGTCCGGGACCTGCTCCACATCCGGGCCGGACGCCACGACGTACTCCACGCGGTGGGCCTTGTACGACGGGATCAGCGCGACCCGCCACTGCGGGCGCCAGTCGTTGTCCCAGCAGCAGGCCAGGTGGCTCGGCCGGTACTCGGCCACCAGCCGGGCGATGAAGTCGAGCAGGCCGCGCACGGCGTTGACGGGAGTGCCGTCGGGCGCCTTGATCGAGTCGGGCACGCCGTAGAAGGCGCGGAAGTACATGCTGGCGGTGTCCAGCAGCATCAGCCGTGTGCTCACCGGCGGCAGTCTCCCATGCCGATACCCTGACCTGCGTGGAAGACCTCGACCGGCGGATCCTGGGCCTGTTGGCGGCTGACGGCCGGATGTCCTACACCGACCTCGGCAGGGCGACGGGTCTGTCCACCTCGGCGGTGCACCAGCGGGTCAAGCGGCTCGAGCAGCGCGGCCTGATCAAGGGGTACGGCGCCACCGTCGACTACGAGCAGCTCGGCCTGCCGCTGACCGCGTTCATGTCGATCCGGCCCATCGATCCCTCCCAGCCCGACGACTCACCCGAGCGGCTGGCGGGGATCCCCGAGATCGAGAGCTGCTGGTCGGTGGCCGGCGAGGAGTCCTACATCCTCAAGGTCCGGGTGGCCACCCCCACCGACCTGGAGGACCTGCTCGCGCGGATCCGGGCCGCCGCGAACGTGGCCACCCGGACGACGATCGTGCTGTCCACGCCGTACGAGAACCGCTCGGTGACCGGCGAGCGTCGGGCGTGACTTCGGGGGTAGTATTACGTGGTATCCGTAATACGTGGGAGCTGCTATGCGCCTGAACAGTAAGGGCCAGGTCACCATCCCTGCCTGGTTGCGCCACAAACACGGGCTCCGCGAGGGCGATGAGGTCGAGGTCGTCGACAGTGACGGTGAGCTGCGCATCGTCCCAGCCGGGGCCGGCGAGAGCAGGGGACAGCGAGTCGTCGCGCGCATGCGAGGGCGCGCCGACACGACGCTGACCACCGACGAGCTGATGGCCCTGCTCAGTGGAGGGTGAGCCTGTCGCCACGCTCGTCGACGCCAACGTCCTACTCGACGTGCTCACCGACGACCAGAGATGGGCGCCCTGGTCCGCGCAGGCACTGGCGCAGGCGGCCGACGCCGGCATCTTGGTGATCAACCCGATCGTGTATGCCGAGGTCTCCACCGGCTTCGACACCGTGGAGGCGGTGGACGCGGCACTCCCGGTGGCCGAGTTCGAACGTGAGGCACTGCCTTTCCAGGCGGGGTTCCTGGCCGGCAGGGCATTCCTCGCCTACCGTCGGAGGGGCGGTGAGCGCCACTCCCCTCTCCCATACTTCTACGTCGGCGCACATGCCGCCGTGCGCGGCTACAGACTCCTCACCAGGGATTCGGGGCGCTTCGCGACGTACTTCCCGGGGGTCGAGCGCATCGAGCCGCGTCAGTCCGAGACCGATGAGTAGGCCACCACGCCGCGCCGCAGCGCCTTCGAGGTACGCCGTGCCGTCGCCCGCAGCGGCGTGTCACCCGCCGCGTCGGCCACCTGGTCGGTGAGGTCGAGCAGCTGCTTGACCCAGCGGACGAAGTCGCCCGCGGCCAGATCGCTCTCGTCGAGAACCTGGTCCAGCGCCGCGCCCTCGGCCCACCGGTAGGCGGCCCACGCGAAGCCGAGGTCGGGCTCGCGCAGGAAGCTGAGCTTGTGCTCGCGCTCGAGCGCGTCGAGGTCGGACCACAGCGCCGACACCTGCTCGAGCGCCGCACGTGCCCGGCCACCCGGCAGGCGCGCCGGACCCGCATCGTCCGGCCGACGCGACTCGTAGACCAGCGCGGAGAGCACGGCAGCCAGCTCGCCGGCCGACAGCTCCTCCCACAGGCGGTGCCGCAGCGCCTCCGCGGCGACCAGGTCCATCTCGGTGTAGATCCGCATCAGCCGTTGTCCGGTGGCCGTCACCGTCTCGCCGTCGAGGTAGCCGAGCGCCTCGAGCACCTCGCACACCCGGTCGAACTGCCGTGCGATCGTGTGGGTGCGCTGCTCGATGCGCCGTCGCAGGCCCTGGGTGTCCCGGTCCAGCTTCAGGTAGCGCTCCGCCCACCGCGCGTGGTCCTCGCGGTCGGGGCACCCATGGCAGGGATGCGCCCGGATCTGGCCGCGCAGCCGGGTGATCTCCGCCTCAGAGGCTCCATCACCCCTCGGTTTCGAGGTGGTTCCTGAGGAGCGAGCGGAGCGAGTGTCTCGAAGGGCTCGCTTCGCTCGCGCCTCAACCAGCGGCGGTGGGGGCGGCGTCAGTCCGTGGGTCTTCGAGCGCAGCGCGGAGGCGAGGTCGCGGCGTGCCTGGGGGTTGCGGGCGTTGAACCCCTTCGGCACCCGCAGCGTGGTGAAGGCCCGCACGGGTTCGGGGAAGTCCGACATCGACAGCCTGCGGGCCTGCCGTCCGGCGGTGACGACGTACGGCCTCGGACCGTCTCGGTCCGAGCGCACCCCGGGGTCCACGACGACCGCGATCCCCGCGAACCGGCCGGCGGGCACGTCGATCACGTCTCCGGCCCGCAGCACCTCCAAGGAGGCGGCGATCTCCGCACGAGCATCGGCTCTGCGTGACTTCGCCGCTCCCGCTTCCACGTCGGAGAGGCCGCGGCGCAGGCGGGCGTACTCCATGAAGTCCCCGCGCTCGCAGGTGGCGGCCTCGGCGTACCCCTCGAGCGCCTCCTGCGCGGAGTGCAGCTGCCGGGCCAGCCCGACGACCGCCTTGTCCGCCTGGAACTGGGCGAACGACGACTCCAGCAGCTCGCGCGCGGTGGCTCGGCCGACCTGGTGCACGAGGTTGACCGCCATGTTGTACGAGGGCCGGAACGACGACCGCAACGGGTAGGTCCGGGTGGAGGCCAGCCCGGCGACCGCTCTCGGGTCGAGCCCCGGCCGCCACAGCACGATGCCGTGCCCCTCGACGTCGATGCCGCGGCGTCCGGCCCGCCCGGTGAGCTGGGTGTACTCCCCCGGTGTGAGGTCGGCGTGCGTCTCGCCGTTCCACTTCGACAGGTTCTCGATGACCACCGAGCGCGCCGGCATGTTGATCCCCAGCGCGAGGGTCTCGGTGGCGAACACGACCTTGCACAGCCCGCGCGCGAACAGCTGCTCCACGCACTCCTTGAACGTCGGCAGCATTCCGGCGTGGTGCGCCGCGATGCCGCGGGCGATGCCGTCGAGAAAGTCGTGGTAGCCGAGCACCTGCAGGTCCTCCTCAGGGATCTCGGCGCACTTCTGCTCGACGAATGCGCGGATCTCGCTGCGCTCGTCGGGGTCGGTCAGCCGCAGGTGGGCGTTCAGGCACTGCGTGACCGCGGCATCGCAGCCGATCCGGCTGAAGATGAACACGATCGCCGGCAGCAGCCCCTGGGCGTCGAGCCTGTCCACCACGTCGAACCGGGTCGGCAGGCCCGTCGTACGCCGGCGGTAGCCGCCCGGCGCCCCCCGGCCACGCCGGCCACCCCGGTCCCTTCCGCGTGACGGACCCCGGTCGTCGCGGGAGATGCGCGTCAGCTCGGGGTTGACGCGGGCGGTGGCTTCGAGATGCTCCCCCGCTTCGCTCCTCCGCTCCTCAACCACCGGGGAGGCGAACAGGTCGTACATCCGCCGGCCTACGAGCACGTGCTGGAACAAAGGCACCGGGCGGCGCTCCTCCACGATCGTCGTCGTGTTGCCGCGCACGGTGCCGAGCCACTCCCCGAACTCCTCGGCGTTGGACACCGTGGCCGACAGCGACACCAGCGCCACCGACTCGGGGAGGTGGATGATCACCTCCTCCCACACCGCACCGCGGAACCGGTCGGCCAGGTAGTGCACCTCGTCCATCACGGCGAAGCCCAGCCCCTGCAAGGTCGGGGACCCGGCGTAGAGCATGTTGCGCAGGACCTCGGTCGTCATCACCACCACGGGTGCCTCGCCGTTGACGGAGTTGTCACCGGTGAGCAGGCCCACCCGGTCGGCGCCGTAGCGCGCCACCAGGTCGGCGTACTTCTGGTTCGACAGCGCCTTGATCGGCGTGGTGTAGAAGCACTTGCGACCCTGCGCCAGAGCCAGATGGACGGCAAACTCGCCGACGAGCGTCTTCCCCGACCCCGTGGGTGCTGCGACGAGCACCCCGTCACCCGCCTCCAGCGCGGCACAGGCACGCAGCTGGAAGTCGTCGAGGTCGAAGTCGTAGAGGGCGCGGAAGCTCTGCACCGGTGACGGGGACATCAGGGGACGAGCACTCGCAGACTGTGGGGGGCGACGTCGACTGTCAACGGTAGCGCGCCGATCCGCTCCCCGTCGGCGTAGGCGACGACGCCGGGCGCAGCCACCGTTACCGACCTGGCGCGGAAGTGCGCGTACTCCGGGAGGGTCACGTGGGTGCCCCGGAACAGCCGCGGATAGGCCGCCACCAGCCTGGCTCGGCTCAGTGGCCGGATCACCACCACGTCGAGCAGGCCGTCGGTGAAGTCCGCGCCCTCCGTCATCCGCAGGCCGCCGCCGTACGACGGACCGTTGCCGACCGCCACGAGCGTGGCGTCGGTGCGGAGCTCCTGCCCGTCCATCACCAGCGTGTAGGGCCGGGGACGGGAGACCCGCAGCTCGGCGAGAGTGGCGAGGTTGTAGCGCATCTGCCCCCTCGGCCAGGTCATCGCGTTCGCGCGCTCGTTGACGAGTGCGTCGAAGCCTGCGGCGAGCACGGTGACGAAGTGCGTCGCACCACAGCGCGCCAGGTCGATGCGGCGTACCCGCGAGCCGATCACGACATCTGCGGCAGCGCCCGGATCACCGCGGGGCAGGCCCAGGTAGCGGGCCACGTCGTTGCCGCTGCCGCACGGAATGATCCCCAGGTTGACGTTCGAGTGTGCCAGCGCCTGCGCGGCCAGGTGCACCAGACCGTCACCGCCGCAGACCACCAACGACTCCACGCCGTCGGCCACGGCCGCCTCGGCCATCTCCCTGGCCTCCTCCGCATCCGCGCCGACGAGGTCATCGACCTGGAAGCCCGCTGCTCGCAGGCGAGGTGTCGCGACCGCCGCGACGCGTCGCCCCCGGCCGCCGCCGGCGGTCGGATTGGTCAGCAAGGCGATCCGTCGTGACACGATCGGAGGATAGCGGCACGACATCGGCGCGCCACGCGGTCGTCTACGCTGCGAGCATGGCGAATCCTACGAACGCTGCGTACCGGCAGGTGAAACTCGCGGACGGCCGGGTCCTGGAGTACCTCGTCGAGGGCGATCCGGACGGTCTGCCCCTGGTGTTCCACCACGGAACGCCGGGATCGGGAGTGCCGTACCCGAAGGCGTCAGCAGCCGCAGAGCAGCGCGGGCTGGCGCTGGTGCTCTACAGCCGTGCGGGGTACGGCGAGTCCGACGCCCGTCCCGGCCGCATCGTGGCCGACGTCGCCGACGACATCGCCGCACTCCTCGACGACCTGGGCCGGGACGAGTTCGTGACGCTGGGCTGGTCGGGTGGTGGACCGCACTCGCTGGCGTGCGCGGCGCGGCTCCCGCGGCGATGCCTGGCTGCGGCAACCGGAGCCGGCGTGGCTCCCTACGACACCGGAGGCAAGCTCGACTTCCTCGCGGGAATGGGTCCGGAGAACCACGTCGAGTTCGGTGCGGCGCTGTCAGGGCGTGCGGAGCTCGAGCCCTACCTCCGCAAGGAGGCGGCCCGGATGACGGCGGTCAGCGCCGACGAGATCGCCGACGCCCTCGGCGGACTGGTCTCGCCGGTGGACAAGGCCTATGCGACCGGCGACTTCGCGGCTCGCACCGTCGCCTCGTTCCGCCGTGCCTGTCTGCGCGGCATCGACGGCTGGGCCGACGACGACCTGGCGTTCACGCAGCCGTGGGGCTTCGATCTCGCCCGGATCGACGTGCCGGTCTCGGTGTGGCAGGGCGCCCAGGACCGGATGGTTCCGTTCGCGCACGGCAAGTGGCTTGCGGGTCACGTCGCGGGTGCGCGGGTGCACCTGTACGACGACGAGGGCCACCTGTCGTTGAACAGCAAGCTGGACGTCATCTTCGACGACCTGCTCGACCTGGCTCGCCACCCCGCGTAGTCACCGAGTCGGCGAGTGTGCATGCAGACGCGCCGAGTCGACCGGAGTGCGACCTGCAGACGCGCCGACTCGGCTCAGAGGCGGAGCGCGACCACGAACGTGTCGGGTGCCGCGCCGACGGCCTTCGCGAGCCGGCCGACCGCCTCGAGCACCGCGTCGGCGGTGAACCCGGTGCCCGGCACCGCCAGCGTGAGCTGGGCGTCGTACTCGACGAGCAGCACCTGGCCGTGCGTCCAGGCCTGGTGTGCACGCGTGCGCCACTTCTCGTCCAGGACGGGGCGTGGATAGGCCCGGTCGACCGCGAGCAGATCGCAAGGCAGACCGTCTCGCTCGTCTGCGGTCCCCTCGAGGCGGCCCTGCACGTGGGCGCCGGCGTGCACGCTGCTCATCGCGGTCCAGGTGACGTGGTCCGTGCCCACCCAGTCGGGCAGGTCGAAGGCGTCGATCTCGCGGGGTGACTCCTCCCCCTCGTCACCCCCCGCCTCCCCGGCCACGACTCAGTCGTCCTCCTCCGACAGGTCCGACACCCGGTAGTCGTCGTCACGCGACTCCAGCGGCGAGATCTCGTCGTCGTCGTAGTCGGCCAGTTCGTCCGCACGGCGCCGCCGGCGATCCACGAGACGGGCGATGAGCTCGGAGACCATGAACAGCAGGACCATCGGGATCGCCAGCATCAGCATCGAGAACGGGTCGGTGGACGGCGTCGCCACCGCGGCGAACACGAACACGCCGACCACGATCCAGGGCCGGTACTTGGCCAATGTCCTGCCCGAGACCACACCGGCCAGGTTGAGGAGCACCACGAACAATGGCACCTCGAAGGCGACCCCGAAGACCAGCAGCATCCTGGTGAAGAACGTGAAGTAGTCGTTGAACTCCAGCAGGTTCTGCACGTGTGCGGGGGTGAAGCCGATCAACACCGAGAGGCCCTTGGGGAGCACGTAGTAGCCGATCCCCACACCGACCACGAACAGTGGCCCGGCGATCGCCGCGAACGCACGCGTCCAACGCTTCTCGTTCGGATGCAGTCCCGGAAGGATGAAGGCCCAGATCTGGTAGAGCCAGTACGGGCTTGCCACCACCACAGCCGCCAGTGCGCAGATCTTGAGCTGAAGCAGCAGAGCGGTACCTGCGCCGGTGATCACCGGCTTGGTGCGCACCGAGGACCCCAGCATGCTCCGTGCCTCGTTGTAGGGCCGCAGGATCAGCCCGAACAGCTGGTCGTAGAAGAACAGTGCGACCACGGTCGCCACCACCAGGAGGGCAACCACCCGAAGGATCCGGCCTCGCAGCTCACGCAGATGGTCGGCCAGCGCCATCCGGCCGTCCGGTGGCATCGGCGTCTCCGGACGGACCCGGAACATCCGCAGCACAGCGGAGGTGGACATCGGCAGTCGGCTCTACGCGAAGAGGGTCAGGCGTCGGTGTCGCGTCGTGCTTCCGGGCGCGACTCGGCCTCCGATGCCGGCTGCGGGGCAGCTTCAGCTCCGGGCTGCTCGAAGCGCTGGGCCGTCTCCTGACGGTTGTGTGCGTCGATCTCACGCTGCGCGTCCGTCTTGGCGGAGCCCTCCTCGTCGTCGTCGCCCATCAGACCGTGCGTCTCAGCCTTGAAGATGCGCAGCGCACGCCCACCACCGCGGGCCAGCTCGGGCAGCTTCTTGGCTCCGAACAGGAGCACCAAGATGACCAGGATGATGGCGATCTCGGGCCACCCCAGGCCTGCCACGAGGGGAACTGTTGCCTGGCTCATCGGAACCTCTTCACGTCGTCGGGTACGTCGGCAATCCTACGCGCTCACGCCTGGTATCCGCGCAGTGCCTGGTGTGCCGCCTCGCGCACCCCCTGTGCGGCGGCGGCAGGCTCCTCCACGTGCACCGTCGACCCGAGCCGTAGCAGCAGCCGGGTCAGCCAGGCCGGGTCGGCGACACGCATCCTTACGCGCAGCCGTCCTTCCGCGTCCTCTTCCGTGTGCTCGACCGGGTAGTACTCGGCGACCCAGCGTGCCTCCGGCTCGAGCAGCAGCCTCACCTGCAGGTCGTCAGGCGAGGCGCGGAACAGGCCTTCGGAGAGGTCGCGCGGCTGCAGATCGGGATGCCCATCGACCGCGGAAGGCAGTACGTCGACCGCGCTGATCCGGTCCACCCGGAACAACCGCTGGCCCTCGGCCAGGTGGCACCAGGCATCGAGGTAGCTGTGCCCCTCGGCGCTCACCAGCTGGACCGGGTCGACGACACGGCTGGTGGTCTCGTCACGGGCCGGCACGTAGTACTCGAGGTGGATCTGACGCCCTGCGTCAAGAGCGCTCTGGAGCTGTCCCCGCAGCTGGGCCACCCGTGACTCCCCCTCCGGCAGACGGACGTCCACCCTCGCCGCAAGCGCTGCCCCGTCGCCAGCCGCGGCCTCGAGCTTGGCGAGCGCCCGGTCCACGATCGAGCGCACCGCGTCGTCGCCGGCCTCGCGCAGGGCGCGGAGCGCGACGATCAGTGCCGACGCCTCCGCGCTGTCCAGGCGCAGTGGCCGGCGCAGGTAATCGGCGTTGGAGACATGGATCATCCCGCCCTCCTCCAAGGCGTCCATGTCGACGTCGATCAGATCACCCATGCCGAGACCGGGCAGGCCGCAGTACCACAGAACGTTGAGGTCCTTGACGATCTGCTCCGGGCTCACTCCGAAGTCCGCAGCCGCCTGGGCCAGCGGCACCTCGTTCCTGGCCTGGATGTACGGCACGAGCGCCAGCAGCCGCCCAACCTGCTCGCGTGCACCGCTCACGATGCCTCCTCCGCGCCCGCGGCGGCGCGCAGGCGTTCGATCACCAGGGCGCGTACCTCGTCGGGCTGCTCGACGATGACGTCCGCGCCGTACCCGAGCACCTCGTCGGCCAGCCCGGCCGGGTCCGCGTAGGAGACCGTCAGCCGGTCCCAACCCGTGGGGGCGGTGTCACTGTCCGCGGCGGCGATAGCGTGCCGGCGCAGCCCCTGCGCGCCCCCGGCGCGGGCGAGGACGACCGCGGCGAGGTCGGCCCGCCTGGGAGCGAGCGCCTGGGTGAGGGCACGCACGTCGGTGCCCGCGGGCACCGTGAAGGTCCCGCGCTTGCGGTCGAGTGTCACCGCTCCGCTGACACGGGAGAGCCGGAAGAGCCGCGGCGCGTCGCGGTCCCGGTCGTGGCCCACGACGTACCACCGACCGTGGTAGGAGACCACGCCCCACGGTTCGAGGTGCCGAGGTGTCGAGAGTGCCGACGCGGAGGATCTGTAGTCGAAGCTGACCGCAGTCCTGGTCCGCACCGCCTCCCAGAACGGTTCGAAGGCCGGTTCGTCGGCAGTGAGCTGAGGTTGTACGACGTGCAGGGCCGACCGGTCCACGTCCACGCCGGCGGACTTCAGCTTCACCAGGGCGTCGGAGGTGACCTCGGCCATCCCGGCGTGCTGCCACACCCGGGCCGCCAGACCGATCACGGCCGCCTCCTCGGGCTCGAGGGTGATGTCGGGCAGCTCGAAGGCGGAGCGCTCCACCCGATAACCGGGCTCGGCCTCGAAGGCGGGGTCCAGATGGCCCACCTCGATCGGCACGCCGAGGGATCTCAGCTCGTCCTTGTCGCGCTCGAACATCTTCTCGAACGCCTCGTCACCGGCCTCGCGATACTGCTCGACGACCGAGCGGATCCGCTCCTTGGTGACATAGCTTCGGGCCACCAGCAGCGTGATCAGCAGATTGAGCAGACGCTCGGACTTGCGCGCGGTCACGCGGGCGAACCTAACACCGCTCGTCCCCACTGGTCGCCCCCCCCACCGCCCCGAGGCCGGTCGGCGGATCAGTCGTCCACGCCGACGACGTCGACGACGAACACCAGCGTCGAGTTGGCGGGGATGCCCGGGCGCGCCTGGGACCCGTAGGCGTCCTCGGGGGGAGCGATGATCAGCACCCGGCTGCCCAGATGCAGCCCCGGGATGGTCTTGTCCCAGGCGGGGATCAGCTGGTGGACGCCGACACCGAACGGGATCGGCTTCTTGGTGTAGGACTCGTCGAACGCCTTCTTGCCGTGCCAGACCTCGCCGAAGTAGTCGAAGGCCACGATGCTCTGGTCGCGTGCGACGGGACCGTCGCCCTTGACCAGCGGGATGACGGTGAGCTTCTTGGGCGGGTTCTTCGGGGTGTTCGACCAGTCGAAGCCGGTCACGTTGCCGCCCTTCTCGATCACCTTCGGCGCGTCGGCGGGAGCAGTGACCTGCTTGCCGTGAGGGCCGTCGATGATCTTCGTCGGTGGCACGGACATGATGTCGGTGATGAACACGACGCTGTCCTTCGGCTTCAGGCCGTACTGCGTGGCCCCCTTGCTGCCGTAGACGTCCTTGACCGGAGCTGCGAAGACCACCCGGCTCCCCCGGGGCTTCCCGACCAGCGCCTCGAGCAGCGTCTTGAACATGTGCTGCTGGTCCATCGTCACCTGGGTGGCGAAGCCGCTGTCGTAGGTGGAGGCGGCCTTCTTGCCGGTGGTGCCGTCGACCAGGTAGAGGTTGAGCAGCGCAGTCTTGCCCGCCTGCACGGGATGGCCGTTGCCGACCACGGCGACGTGCGTCTCAGGCTTGCTGACCTTCAGCGGCGCGTCGACCTTCACCGTGGGGGCGGTGCCGACCTTGCCGGTCACGGTGAGCCCCTTGATGGGCGTACCCACGTCCACCGATGGACCGTCGCCGGATCCCTTGTCGGCGCCGCTGCCGCACCCCGCGACGCCGAACAACAACAGGCCCACGGCGACCATGACAATCAGACGTCGGGACAGCTTCGGCACAGGGGCACCTCGAGGTGACTGTTGGGGGAAGGCGGCTATTATGCGACTGACAAATTGACAACATCGACAACATAGCCAACGGCGCAAACGACTACGGCAGCAGGTCACATACCTTCGATGAGCTTGTGCACGCGTTCGTCATGGGAGCGGAACGGGTCCTTGCAGAGCACGGTGCGCTGAGCCTGGTCGTTGAGCTTGAGGTGCACCCAGTCCACAGTGAAGTCGCGTCGTCTCTCCTGGGCGCGCTTGATGAACTCCCCACGCAACCGCGCGCGGGTGGTCTGCGGCGGCACCGACTTGGCCTCGAAGATGCGCAGGTCGTCGACGACGCG
Organism: Nocardioidaceae bacterium; assembly: GCA_035690495.1. Lineage (GTDB taxonomy): Bacteria > Actinomycetota > Actinomycetes > Propionibacteriales > Nocardioidaceae > DASSKK01. The sequence continues at coordinate 18,226 of DASSKK010000038.1, forward strand.
TTCGACCGCGCCCCGTCGCTGCAGAAGGTAGAACAGCCCACGCCCGCGGTGGATGTCGTGGTAGGCCAGATCCAGCTGGGCGATCCGCGGGTGGGACAGCGGCAGCCCGTGGGTGGTCCGGTAGCGCTCGATCAGCTTCCACTTGATCACCCAGTCGATCTCCCGCTCCACGAGGCCGAGATCCTCGGACTCCACGGCCTTCAGGGCGCGCTCCCACAGGTCGAGCGTGCGGTCGATCAGCGGGTCGTGCAGCTCGCGACGATCCACGAAGTCCCGCGCCCGGGCGAGGTACTCCCCCTGCACATCGAGCGCGCTCGCCTCGCGACCGTTGGCCAGCCGCACCTTGCGCCTCCCGGTCATGTCGTGGGAGATCTCCCGGATGGCGCGGATCGGGTTCTCCATCGTGAGGTCGCGCATCACCACGCCCTCCTCGATCATCCGCAGCACCAGGTCGCAGCTGGCCACCTTGAGCAGCGTCGTCGTCTCGCTCATGTTGCTGTCACCGACGATCACGTGCAGCCGGCGGTACTTCTCGGCGTCGGCGTGCGGCTCGTCCCGTGTGTTGATGATCGGCCGGCTGCGCGTGGTCGCCGACGACACGCCTTCCCAGATGTGCTCGGCGCGCTGGCTGACGCAGTACACGGCACCGCGCGGCGTCTGCAGCACCTTGCCCGCGCCACAGATCAACTGCCTGGTGACCAGGAACGGGATCAGCACGTCGGCAAGCCGGCTGAACTCGCCGTGCCGCCCGACCAGGAAGTTCTCGTGGCAGCCGTAGGAGTTGCCGGCCGAGTCGGTGTTGTTCTTGAACAGGTAGATGTCACCGGCGATGCCTTCGTCGTGCAGCCGCTTCTCGGCGTCGATGACCAGGCCCTCGAGGATCCGCTCGCCTGCCTTGTCGTGCGCCACCAGTTCGGTGAGCGAGTCGCACTCGGGCGTGGCGTACTCCGGGTGGCTGCCGACGTCCAGGTACAGCCGCGCCCCGTTCTTCAAGAAGACGTTGGACGAGCGGCCCCACGAGACCACGCGGCGGAACAGGTAGCGGGCCACCTCGTCCGGGCTGAGCCGGCGCTGGCCCTCGAATGTGCAGGTGACACCGTATTCGTTCTCGATGCCGAAGATACGTCGCTGCACAGGTACCAGCCTAGTCAGCGCGGGCCGGATGTGGACGGTTTGGTGTGGTGCCGAGCAGAAATCGAGATGTTACTCGGGACCGGTCGGCCGGCCAGGCCCGGGACCAAAGCCACTGGCTCGGCCGCCGGCCCGGACGGAAAGTCGAACACAGCGAGCAGTGAAGCAGCCACCAGCACGGAAGGCGCGACCATGGACCACATCGACGAGTGGAGAATGACCCTCCATCTGGACGAGCACGACGGGCAGACCCGAGCCACCGCCCGGTTGCATACCCGGGACACCATGCTGACCGGGGTCGGCACCGCTCACCGCCATCCGCGCGATACCGACGTCCC
>DASSKK010000039.1:0-3161 GCA_035690495.1 Nocardioidaceae bacterium
ACTGACCCCCCTTCGAGACTCTGGCTCGCAACCGAGCTGGAGGAGAAGGGGATGTTGCACGTGGAGGACTGGGCTGAGATCCGCCGGCTGCACTTTGCCGAGGGGCTGGCGATCAAGGAGATCGCCCGGCTGATGGGGATCTCGAAGAACACGGTGAAGGCGAAGCTGGCCGCGGCTGCGTCGCCGAAGTACGAGCGCCCCGCGGTCGGGTCGGTCGTGGATGGCTACGAGCCGCGAATCCGGCAGCTGCTCAAGGACTTCCCGACGATGCCGGCCACAGTGATCGCCGAGCGGATCGGTTGGGACAGGGGGATGACGGTGCTGTCGGCGCGGGTGCGGGAGTTGCGGCCGGTCTATCTGCCGCCGGACCCGGCCTCGCGCACTGTCTACGTCGCCGGCGACATCGCGCAGAACGACTTCTGGTTTCCCGACATCCGCCTGCCGGTGGGGTTCGGCCAGGTCCGCACCGCTAAGCAGCTGCCGGTGCTGACGATGGTGGCGGCGTACTCGCGGATGTTGTTCGCGCGGCTGATCCCGACCCGCACCGCCGAGGACCTCTACGCCGGTTGGTGGCAGCACCTGTCCCGGTTGGGAGCGGTGCCGCGCACGCTGGTGTGGGACGGCGAGGGCGCGGTCGGTGAGTACGCCGGCGGCCGCAACAAGCTGACCCCGCAGTGTCATGAGTTTCGCGGCACGCTCGGTACGAAGGTGCTGGTGCTGCGGCCCCGGGACCCAGAGGCCAAGGGCATCATCGAGCGGGCCCACGACTACCTCGAGCGGGCGTTCCTGCCTGGCCGCACCTTCACCGGCCCGGCCGACTTCAACGCCCAGCTGCAGGCCTGGCTGGACGTGGTGAACCAGCGTCGGCGCCGGGCGTTGGGGTGCGCGCCGCTCGAGCGGGTCGCCGCGGACACCGCGGCGATGCTGCCGCTGCCGCCGCTCGCGCCGGCCACGGGGTGGCGTTGGTCGGGGCGGTTGCCACGCGACTTCTACGTCCGCGTCGACGGCAACGACTACTCCGTGCACCCGTCGGTGATCGGCCGCCGCGTCGAGGTGGTCACCGATCTCGACCGGGTCCGCGCGTTCTGCGAGGGCCGGGTCGTGGCCGACCACGAGCGGCTCTGGGCCAAGCACCAGAGCATGACGCTGCCCGAACACGAGACCGCGGCCAAGCAGCTGCGCCGTGACCGCATAGCCGTGGTGCGCCCGGCGCCCGAGCCGCAGGTCGAGATCCGCTGTCTGGATGACTACGACACCGCGCTGGGCGTCAGCGGCATCGACGATGCTGACGAGACGGTGGCGTGATGACGGCACGCACCGCGGCGAAGACGCCAGCTCGGGACACCGTCGCCGAGATCGCCTACCTCACCCGGGCGTTGAAAGCACCGACGCTGCGCGACGCGGTGGAGCGGCTCGGCGAACGGGCCCGCGCGGAGAACTGGACGCATGAGGAGTTCCTCGTCGCCTGCCTGCAGCGGGAGGTGGCGGCGCGGGAGAACCACGGCGGCGAGGGCCGCGTCCGCGCCGCCCGGTTCCCGGCCCGCAAGAGCATTGAGGAGTTCGACTTCGACCACGCCCGCGGGCTCAAGCGCGAGGTCATCGCCCACCTCGGCACGCTGGACTTCGTCACCGGCAAGGACAACGTCGTGTTCCTCGGCCCGCCGGGCACCGGCAAGACCCATCTCGCGACCGGATTGGCGATCCGGGCCTGCCAGGCCGGGCACCGCGTCCTGTTCGCCACCGCCAGCCAGTGGGTCGACCGGCTCGCTGCCGCCCACCATGCCGGCCGGCTGCAGGACGAGCTCGTCCGCCTCGGCCGCTACCCCTGCCTTGTCGTCGACGAGGTTGGCTACATCCCGTTCGAACCCGAAGCGGCCAACCTGTTCTTCCAGTTGGTCTCGAGCCGGTATGAGCGGGCGAGCTTGATCGTCACGAGCAACAAGGTGTTCGGCCGCTGGGGCGAGGTCTTCGGCGATGATGTCGTCGCCGCCGCCATGATCGACCGCCTCGTCCACCACGCTGAGGTCATCGCGCTCAAAGGCGACAGCTACCGGCTCAAGAACCGCGACCTCGGCCGCGTCCCCAACGCCGCGGCAGGCGAGGAATGAGTGCCGTGCCGCGCCTCGGCGAGCAGGCCGCCGAGGCGGTGCGTGAGCTCAACCACCACACTCGTCACCCCGACGCGTTCACCGACCCGGCCGAGATGTGTTGCCTGCTCGCCGACCTGACCACTACCGCGCAACGCATACCGCAACTACTCGGCCAGCTTGCCCGGTGGCTGGTGAACGAACACGCCACCACAACGCTGCGGTCGGACAACGACGTCTGCGTCGGCGAGATCGTCACCGCAGCGACTAAGGCGCTCATCGACGCTGCCTGCCACGCCGACCGAACCGCTGCGAGCATCGACGCTGCACACCAGCACCTCGCTCATCTCGCCATCGCATGACCCGCTAGACAATCGATCACACAACCGACAGGGGGTCAGTTTTCGACCGCAGCCAGGGGGTCAGTTTTCAGCCGCTGTTGACACCATTGGATGGACGATCTCGCCGTACGTGCAGGTGCAGGTGGGCAGCACCCTGGTCTACGCCTATGACCTGCCAGCGGTACGGACGTTCGCGCAGGCATCGAACGACGCGGCATCCCGACCGTTGCAGATGCTCCCGGACGACACCGACGGCGTACCGGCACCGAGCAGCCTGACCGCCGTATCGGTCACCGTCCGTGGCGAGCAGCCGAGGCGGATGCTGATGGCATCGACGTAGGCGAGCCCGGACAAGCGGGCGTACCTGGTGGTTAGCGTTGGCACCCTGACGGTTGGGGCGTTCGATCGGAGCAAGGTCGACCCCTACGTCGCCGCGTGGAGTGAAGCCAGGACCGGTTGCCGACGGCGCAGCAGGTGGTCGCGTCGCTGGCGATCAACCCGAACACGGTCTTGAAGGCTTACCCGGATCTCGAGCGCGAGGGGTTGGTCCGGGCCCGGCCCGGGATGGGCACGTTCATCGTGGGGCAGCTGCCGCGGACCGACCCGGCGGCGCAGGCGAGGTTTCGCCGGTCGATGGCGCAGTGGCCGCGGTCGGCACGTGATGCGGGCCTGAGCGCGGCGGAGATCGAGGCGATCTACCGCACGGCCGTGCGGGACTGCTTAGCAGAGGGGG
>DASSKK010000040.1:0-59736 GCA_035690495.1 Nocardioidaceae bacterium
GCTGAAAGAGGTTTACAACCCGAAGGCCGTCATCCCTCACGCGGCGTTGCTGGATCAGGCTTTCGCCCATTGTCCAATATTCCCCACTGCTGCCTCCCGTAGGAGTCTGGGCCGTGTCTCAGTCCCAGTGTGGCCGGTCACCCTCTCAGGCCGGCTACCCGTCGTCGCCTTGGTGGGCCGTTACCCCACCAACAAGCTGATAGGCCGCGAGCTCATCCTTCACCGCCGGAACTTTCCACCACCGTCAGAGGCCTGAGGTGGTCGTATCGGGTATTAGCTTCGGTTTCCCGAGGTTATCCCCGTGTGAAGGGCAGATTGCTCACGTGTTACTCACCCGTTCGCCGCTCGTGTACCCCCGAAGGGGCCTTACCGCTCGACTTGCATGTGTTAAGCACGCCGCCAGCGTTCGTCCTGAGCCAGGATCAAACTCTCCGTTGAAATCTTTCGATGGCCGCCCTCGCGGGCGGTGTCATCACCAGATCGGATGTCTCTCCCGGCAAGAGCCGCCACGCGCTGGCGCATGACGACTGTCTTACCAAAGGAACCGTTGACAGATACCGAGGTCCCACCCGGTCGTGCATGGATGGGCTCGCAACCTGCCGACGGGCGTTACAGATTACTTCGTCGACTTTTGGCACACTGTTGAGTTCTCAAGAATCGAGCGCGCACCCCAGCAACGCCGGTCGAGGAGTTCTGGGGGGCAACCCGGTCAAACTTACCGGTCGAGACCGGCCTCGTCAACTCAGGTTCTCGCGTCCGCCGGGGGCCGGCCGCCCGGCCTTGAAGGCCTTGCGTCCCGCCGCTCCCTGGCGACAAGAGGGAACACTACGGAGCGTCTTGTCCGAACGCAAATCGGCGCCGAGTGGTGCCGCTCACATCAGCAGGTCGCGGGGCACCGACCCGGTCGAGGGACAGCCGGCCAGCCGCATCGCCTCCACCAGCTGCTCATCGAGAGCCTCGAACATGACGGCCACCCCGTCGCGTCCGTCCGCGGCCAGGGCATACAGCGGCAGCCGGCCCAGGAAGGCCGCACGCGCGCCCAGCGCCAGCGCCGCCAGCGCGTGCCGTCCGCAGCGGATGCCGCCGTCGACGTAGACCTCCGCGGTGTCGCCGACGGCGGCTGCGACGTCCTCCAGGCAGTGCGCGGTGGCCGCCGCGTAGTCGAGCTGGCGCCCGCCGTGGTTGGACACCCAGACGGCGGAGGCGCCCGCCCGCACACAGCGGCGCGCCTCGTCGGAGCGGAGCACTCCCTTGACCACCACCGGCAGCCCCGTCGTCGTCGCGAGCCAGTCGATGTCGTCGACGCTCAGGTCGGTGGCCTTGGCCGCGCCGGCGTCGCCGAGCTCGTTCGGGTCCGCCTCGAAGTTCACCCGCAGCAGCCCGGGATCGGTGGCCTCCCAGATCGTCTCGCCCTCGTCGTACTTGGTGCCCACGACCGGGGTGTCGGCAGTGAGCACCACGGCGCGGGCCCCCGCGGCGACCGCGTGCTCCAGCAGGAACAGGCACCGGGCCCGCTCCGTGGTCACGTAGACCTGCAGCCACCAGGGCACGCCCGTGGCCGCGATGTCCTCGAAACGGCTGCCGGCGTTGCTGGAGACCACCATCAGCGACCCGGCAGCGGCCACGGCGGCAGCCATCGCGATCTCGCCCTCGGGGTGGGCGGCCCGCTGCTGGGTGGTGGGGGCGACGGCGTACGGCGTGGCCAGCGGCGTGCCCAGCAGGCTGGTCGTGGTGTCCACAGTGGTCACGTCGCGGAGTACCCGGGGAAGGAACCTGAACCGGTCCCAGGCAGCGACCGCCTCGATCGCGGAGACGCCGTCGCGCGAGCCCTGCACGTAGTAGCGGAACACCGGCTCGGGCAGCCGGGCGCGCGCGGTGTCGAGCAGCGTGTCCAGGAACCGGTCCCCGGGCCGGGGCGAGCTGCCCATCGCTCAATCGACCTCGGGGCCGACCTCGACGCCTGCCAGGTTCTTCTTCCCGCGGCGCAGCACCAGCCAGCGCCCGGCCACGACGTCGTGCGCGCCCGGTACCAGGTCGACGTCGGCGACCCGCTCGTTGTTGAGGTAGGCGCCGCCCTCGCCGATCGTCCGACGGGCCTCCCCCTTGCTGCGGGCCAGCCCCGAGGCGACCAGCAGGTCCACGAACGGCGTGTCCGGTGCCGCGTGCACGCTGCCGGCCTCGCGCAGCGCCGCCGTCAGGGTCGCCGGATCGAGTGCTGCCAGTTCTCCGGTCCCGAACAGTGCGGCCGCGGCGGCCTTGGCGTGGGCGGTCTGCTCGGCGCCGTGCACCAGCGTCGTGACCTCGTCGGCGAGCGCCTTCTGGCCGGCACGCAGGAACGGCTGCTCCCGGGTCTGGGTCTCCAGACCCTCGATGCGGTCGTGGTCCAGGAAAGTGAACGCGCGGAGAAGCTCGCCCACCTTCTCGTCCTCGACGTTCAGCCAGAACTGGTGGAAGACGTACGGCGAGAGCAGGTCCGGATCCAGCCACAGCGCGCCACCTTCGCTGCTGCCGTACTTCGTCCCGTCGGACTTGGTCAGCAAGGGGGTGACCAGCGCATGCACGCGTGCCCCCTCGACCCGTCGGATCAGCTCGACGCCGGCGGTGAGGTTGCCCCACTGGTCGGAGCCGCCGAACTGCAGCGTGACGCCGTAGTCGCGGAACAGGTTCAGGTAGTCCAGCGACTGGAGAAGGACGTAGGAGAACTCCGTGTAGCTGATCCCGGAGTCGAGCCGGCGCTTGACCACGTCGCGGGAGAGCATCCGGTTGACCGGGAAGTGCTTGCCGATGTCGCGCAGGAAGTCCAGCGTGGACAGGCTCGCAGTCCAGTCGTAGTTGTTGACCATCGTGGCGGCGTTGGGCCCCTCGAAGTCGAGGAACGGCTCGATCTGGGCTCTCGTCGTCTCCACCCAGCCCTTGACGGTCTCCAGCGAGTTCAAGGTGCGCTCACCGACCTCCCGCGGGTCGCCGATCAGCCCGGTCGACCCGCCGACCAGGGCGTACGGCGTGTGCCCGGCCTCCTGGAACCGGCGAGCGGTGAGGATCTGGATCAGGTGGCCCATGTGCAGACTCGGCGACGTGGGGTCGAAGCCGACGTAGAACCGCACGCTTCCCGATGTCAGCGCTTCGCGCAGGGCCTGCCGGTCGGTTGCCTCGGCGACGAGGCCGCGCCACTCGAGGTCGTCGAGGAGACCTGCGTCGATGCCTGTGCTGTTCATGGGCCCAAGCCTGCCCTACGGGCGCTCGCCGAACGCAAGCGGTTTGCGGGTGACCAGGTAGGTCGCCCAGTTCATCTTCACGACCCGGCCGTCCGCGTCGCGGGTCACGCGCAGCAGCTCGCCGTTCTCCCGGCCGCGGACCGTGCGGTAGAGGTCCTCACCGACCGGCTCGAACACCGAGGACGGCTTGTGCTCGGCCAACCCCTCCAGGCGTGCCTCCAGGCGGCCCTGCCGGACAGAGAACACGAACAGGTTGCCCTCCGAGAACCAGGGCCCGACCAGGTCGGCGAGATCGTCCGGCACGGCGGTGCCGGGCCGCCACACCGGCGGATCGGCCGGGTCGTGCTCGTCGGTGTGGTCGGCCAGCTCGACCGCGAACACGGCCGGGTCGGGGGCGGCCGAGGTGTTCATCAGCACGACGGCGCCCGTACCGGTGCTGCGCTCCGTGAACAGGCCGGTGATCTGGCCGGGCATGCCGCCGGTGTGCCCCGCGTAGGTGCGGTTGCCCGAGCGGAGCAGCATGAAGCCGAGGCCGAAGGCGCCGGTCCAGCGCTCCCGGTCGATCATGGTCTGCGGCTCGCACATCTCGGCCAGAGTGTCCGGGCTCAGCACCTCGGCCGGCGGATCGGCGACGAACCCGGACCAGCGAGCCATGTCCTCACAGGTGCTGGCCAGCCCTCCGCACGGTGCGAGCGCCAACAGATCGAGGACCGGCTCGACCTTCGGCACGTCGGTGTAGGGCGGCACGTAGTAGGGCTGCACGTGCGGGCCGTCGAACCCGAGAGTGGTCCGGCTCATCTCCAGCGGGTCGAGGATGCGGGCGCGCAGAGCTTCGTACCAGTTGCGGCCGTCGAGCCGGGCGACCATCTCGCCGAGCATGGAGAAGACCAGGTTGGAGTAGTGCCACAGGTGGTGCGGCTTGTGCACCCGCTCGGCCTCGTTGAAGCCGGCGACCAGCTCGTCACGATCCGGGTTCACCATCGTCTCCCAGACGTCGCCGACCGGCTCCCGCTGCATTCCCGAGACGTGGGCCAGGCACTGGCGGATCGTGAGTCCGCGCTGCTGCACCTCGGGGATGTGCTGGTCGAGCGTGTCGTCGAGGCTCAGCCGGCCCTCGTCGCGCAGCTGCATGACCAGGGTGGCGGTGAACGTCTTGGTGTTGGAGGCGACCAGGAACTGGTCGTCCGGACCTGGCGGGACCCCGGGGCAGTCCAGGTGGGCGGCCCCGATGCCCTCACCCCAGACCAGGGAGCCCTCCCGGACGAGGCCGGCGTAGAGGCCGGGCACGCGGTGCTTGCTCTGCCGGCCGGCGGCGATCCGGTGCAGGGCGCGGGTCGTGGACTCGTGGAGGGGTTGCACCGGACCGACCCTACCGGCGGCCTCAGCGCGAGGATCAGGTGAGCACGGCCTGGGACTGGGTGGTGCGGACCAGCGGCCTGCCCTGGCCGTCGGTCACCTGGGTCTCGACGGCGATCGTGCTGCGCCCGACGTGCAGCGGGCGGGCGGTCGCGGTGACCAGACCGTCCCGTGCGGCCCGCAGGAACACCGTGTTCGAGGAGCTCGTCGCAGTGCGGGCTCCGTCGGGGAGGTTGAGGAAGGCGCACAGCGCGCCGATGCTGTCGGCGAGGCTCATCAGCGCGCCACCGTGCAGGATGCCGCCGGAGGTGGTCAGCCGCTCCTGCCAGGTCATCGTGCCCACGACCTGGTCGGGCGTCGCCTCGGTCAGCTCGATGCCGAGCGTCCCGGCGTACGGCATCAGCTCGTGCAGCTGCTCGGTCGTCAGGTCCACAGCGCAGACGCTACGCCCGCTTCCTCGCAGCCCTGCTGACCCGGCGCTAGCTTTCGCAGCCGAGGCCGTCACCGTCCGAGTCCAGCCGGTACGGGTCCGATCCCGTCACGTGGATCGGCTTCTTGCTGTCGGGAATCTGCCCGCAGTCGAGGTCGGAGACCACAGGCAGGCACGGCGAGTATCCGGGCTCGCAGCTTCCGCTGGTCCCGCCACCGCCACCTCCTGAGCCGCCGCTGCGATGCCTGCTGACACGGGCCTTCCGCACAGTGAGCCTGACGTTCTTGCAGTGTGAAGCGCGGTCCGCAAGGGCGCGCTTCTCAGCGCGGTTCACCGTCAGGTGCCAGCGGATCTTGACCGCCGTCCACTGAGCCGTGTACTTGCACTTGCCGAAGTGAGGCATCCAGTCGGCGGGGTCACGGTCGCCCTTCGAACGGTTCGCGTGGGCGCTCACAGCGACCAGCGTGCGCCGATCTCCGAGGTCGTTGGCATACCGGGTGCGGGTGCCCGCCGTCCACCGGTTCGCACCCGAGTCCCACGCCTCCGCCAGAGGCACCAGGTGGTCGATGTCGAAGGTCGAGGACCGACGCGTCGTCACGTGGTCGTAATAGCTGCGCCACTTCCCTCGAGTGACGTTGCAGCCGTGAACGTTCACCAGTGACTCTTGCGCGAGAACCTCGTCACGGGTGTCGCGGCAGTCACCGTCCGCGTCGATCCATAGCCGGAACTTGTCCCGGTCGTATCCGCGACGGGTCTCGTGGGCGACCGGGAGGTGCCGGATCGCCGTACGCAGTCGCACGTGAACGACACGGGTGCTTGCTTGGCTCGCAGACGTGCCGACGACGGCCAGGCCGGTGCCGGCGAGCAACGTGGCGGCCACGGTGGCGACTAGACGCTTCATCGAGCGATCCCCCAGTTGATTCGGTGGCTGCAAAGCTGGCACCGATGTAATCACCTGAGCCCGCGTTGCGCTGGCAAATGCAAGAATCCCTGTCTGCGCGACACCGCAGGTCCGTCCACGGCGGGGCTCAACCGGTGGCGCGTCGACGAGGCTTTGCGGCGACGTAGCGCGAGACCGTGGGCTCACCGGTCTGCCAGAATCGCCACGGCCGGTCTGCGGCGGCGCGCAGGCCGACTCTCGGCCCGGAAGAGATCGCCGAGGTCTCCAGCGGGACTGGCGACGGCACCAGCCGCTTGGCGAGGTCCAGGCCGTCGCAGGACCGGTCGATGCCCAGCGCTTGGCACAGTCGGGCGGGGCCGCGGGCCAGGTCGCGGTCCGGCACCCGCCGGCCCGGGTCGCGTCGTCTGCGGGCTTGTGCGGCGTCGGTGCCGTCGATCACCCGCCCGGCCCTGAGCAGGACCGCGGACGCGGTGCCCTCGGGCCCGCAGGCCACGTTGCAGCAGAAGTGCATCCCGTAGGCGAAGTAGACGTAGAGGTGGCCTGCCGGCCCGAACATCACCGCATTGCGGGCAGTGCGGCCCCGGTACGCGTGCGAGCCCGGGTCGTTGGCTCCGTCGTACGCCTCGACCTCGGTCAGCCGCACCGACACGCCGTTGAGCGTGAGGGTCGCGCCGAGCAGCCGCGGGGCCACCTCGAGGACAGGCCGAGCCAGCAGATCGGCCAGCCGTTCAGCGGCCACGAAGCTCCGCCATCGCGGTCCGCAGCTCGGCGAGCTGCTCGCTCACCCGCTCGGGGGCCGTGCCTCCGCGGGCGTCACGAGCGGCGACGGACCCTTCGACGGTGAGCACCTCGCGCACGTCCGGCGTCAAGCGGCTGTCGATCTCGGCCAGCTGCTCATCGGCGAGGTCGGCGAGCGCACAGCCGAGCTCCTCGCAGCGGCGTACGGCCTCACCGGCGATCTCGTGAGCCTCCCGGAACGGGACACGGGCGCGCACCAGCCACTCGGCGACGTCGGTGGCCAGGGTGAAGCCCTGCGGCGCAAGCTCGGCCATCCGGTCGGTGTCCAGCCGCATCGTGGCGACCATGCCCGTGACCGCGGGGAGCAGGACGGTCAGGGTGTCGACCGCGTCGAAGGCGGGCTCCTTGTCCTCCTGCAGGTCCCGGTTGTAGGCCAGCGGCAGTCCCTTCAACGTGGTCAGCAGCCCGGTCAGGTCTCCGACGAGTCGGCCGGCCTTGCCGCGCGCCAGCTCCGCGACGTCCGGGTTCTTCTTCTGCGGCATGATGCTGGAGCCGGTCGAGTAGGCGTCGTCGAGCTGCACGAACCCGAACTCCCGGGTTGCCCACAGGCAGATCTCCTCGGCGAGCCGGGACAGGTCCACGCCGATCATCGCGGTCACGAAGCAGAACTCGGCGACGAAGTCGCGGGCGGCGGTGCCATCGATCGAGTTCGCGCTGGACCCGGTGAAGCCGAGGTCGGCGGCCACCCGGTCCGGGTCGAGCCCCAGGCTGGACCCGGCGAGGGCACCGCTGCCGTACGGCGACTCGTCGTTGCGCGACGCCCAGTCACGCAGCCGCCGTACGTCGCGCACCAGCGGCCATGCGTGGGCCAGCAGATGGTGGGACACCAGCACCGGCTGGGCGTGCTGGAGGTGGGTGCGGCCGGGCATGATCGCTCCCAGATGGGCCTCCGCCTGGCCGGCGAGCGCCACGGCCAGGTCGAGCACGAGTCCGCTGAGCGCGTCGGCCTGGTCGCGCAGGTACATCCGCAGCATGGTGGCGACCTGGTCGTTGCGGGAGCGTCCGGCCCGCAGCCGGCCCCCGAGCTCCGGGCCGACCCGCTCGATCAGCAACCGTTCGAGCGCGCCGTGCACGTCCTCGTCGTCCGGTGCGGGCAGCACTCGGCCGGCGGCGACGTCCTGTCGCAGCGTCGACAGCGCCTCCAACAGGCCGGCACTCTGCCGGTCGTCGATCAGGCCGGCGGCATGCAGCACGCCGGCGTGGGCGACGGACCCGGCCAGGTCGTAGGGAGCCAGCCGCCAGTCGAAGTGGGTAGAGCGCGACAGTGCGGCCAAGGCGGCGGACGGTCCGCCCGCGAACCGTCCTCCCCACAGGCTGCCCTCGTGGGTGGTCATCGTCGCCCTCTCCCGCGGCCGATTACCATGGTCCCCTGGTAAACGGGAACTCCCCATGGGGAGTTCACCGCGGGCAGCGGCAGATTCCCATGGCACCCTGGTAAACGGTGGGTGGCCATCAGTCGTTGCCGGCTTCCATCGCGGCGTTGTCCAGAGCGGTTTCATCGGCTTCGCCCTCAGCCGCCGGGTTGCGGGCGATCCGCCCGTAGCCGCCGGCCTCCAGCACTCCGAGCAGGTTGCCGTGCTCGACGAGGACGTGCCCCTGGTCCTGCGGCTGGGCGGCGTAGGACTCGAGCTTGGAGCGCGAGTCGGCGATGTCGAGATTGCGCAGGGTCAGCTGGCCGATCCGGTCCGTGGGACCGAACGCGGCGTTCTCGGTGCGCTCCATCGACAGCTTGTCGGGGTGGTAGGAGAAGGCAGGGCCCGCGGTTCGCACGACTGTGTAGTCCTCCCCCCGACGCAGCCGCAGCGTCACCTCGCCGGTCACCAGGGAGGCGATCCAGCGCTGGATCGACTCGCGCGCCATCAGCGCCTGCGGGTCCAGCCAGCGTCCCTCGTAGAGCAACCGGCCCAGCCGGCGCCCCTCAGCGTGGTAGTTAGCGATGGTGTCCTCGTTGTGGATCGCGTTGAGCAGCCGCTCGTAGACGATCCACAGCAGCGCCATCCCGGGTGCCTCGTAGACGCCCCGGGACTTGGCCTCGATCACCCGGTTCTCGATCTGGTCCGACATGCCCAGCCCGTGCCGGCCGCCGATCTCGTTGACGGTGTGCACCAGCTCGACGGGGTCGTCGTACCTCTTGCCGTCCACGGTCACCGGCCGGCCGTTCTCGAACCCGATCGTCACGTCCTCGGCGTCGATCGGCACGTCGGGGTCCCAGAACCGGACCCCCATGATCGGGTCGACCGACTCCAGCGAGACGTCGAGGTGCTCCAGCGTCTTCGCCTCGTGGGTGGCGCCCCAGATGTTCGCGTCGGTGGAGTAGGCCTTCTCCTGGCTGTGCCGGTAGGGCAGCCCCCGCTGGACGAGCCACTGGCTCATCTCGGTGCGGCCGCCGAGCTCCTCGACGAACTCGGCATCCAGCCAGGGCTTGTAGATCAGCAGATCGGGGTTGGCCAGCAGCCCGTAGCGGTAGAACCGCTCGATGTCGTTGCCCTTGAACGTCGATCCGTCGCCCCAGACGTCCACGCCGTCCTCGTGCATGGCACGCACCAGCAGCGTGCCGGTCACCGCGCGGCCGATCGGCGTGGTGTTGAAGTAGGCACGCCCGCCGGAGCGGATGTGGAAGGCGCCGCAGGCCAGCGCCGCGAGGCCCTCCTCGACCAGCATCCGGCGGCAGTCCACCGCACGGGCGAGCTCGGCGCCGTACTCCAGGGCCCGGGCGGGCACACCGGAGACGTCGGGCTCGTCGTACTGGCCGATGTCGGCGGTGTAGGTGCAGGGCACGGCGCCGCGCGCGCGCATCCACGCCACGGCCACCGAGGTGTCCAGGCCACCGGAGAACGCGATGCCCACGCGTCGTCCGACCGGCAGGGAGGTCAGGACCTTGCTCATCAGGCTCCTTAGAAGGTGCGGTGCGTCCGCGGTGTCAGGGTGTGGTGCTGGTCGGCTCCCCGGCGGGCAAGGGGTGCACCTTGTTCGCCAGCGCCACGAAGCGCCGCGCCAGGTCGGGCCCGCCGTCGGGTCGTCGGCTGATCACCAGGACCGTGTCGTCGCCGGCGACTGTGCCGAGCACGTCGTCGCACTCGGTCCGGTCGAATGCGGAGGCGAGGAACTGTGCCGCGCCGGGCGGGGTGCGCAGCAGCGCCAGGTTGCCCGAGGCATCTGCGGAGACCAGCAGCTCGCCGAGCAGCCGGGTCAGCCGGGTCTCGGCGGCGGAGTTGTCGGCCACGCGCGGCGTGCGGTCGGCTCCCTCGGTGGGTACGGCGTACACCAGCGCACCTGCCCCGACCCGCACCTTCACCGCCTCGAGCTCGACCAGGTCGCGCGAGAGGGTCGCCTGGGTGACGTGCAGCCCGGACTGCGCGAGCAGCTCGGCGAGCTCGGCCTGCGAGCGCACCTGGTGGCGGGTGAGCAGGTCGACGATCCGCTGGTGCCGGGCGCCCTTGGTGGTGGGTACGGCGGTCAGGGCGCACCGTCCTGATGGGCGAGCAGCCAGGTGAGCAGGGCCTTCTGGGCGTGCAGCCGGTTCTCGGCCTCGTCCCACACGACACTGCGCGGACCGTCGATGACCTCTGCGGTGATCTCCTTGCCGCGGTAGGCCGGCAGGCAGTGCAGCACGATCGCGTCGGCATCCGCGCCGGACAGCAGGTCGTCGGTGACGGCGTACGGCGCCATCGTGGCCGGCCGCGCGTCCGCCTCCGACTCCTTGCCCATCGACACCCAGGTGTCGGTGACCACGACGTCGGCGCCGGACACGGCCTCGCGCGGGTCCTCCAGGTAGGTGGCCGACCCGCCGGTGTCGTGGCCGATCTCGGCGGCCCGGTCGAGCACGTCCTGGTCGGGTCGGAATCCGGACGGGCCGCTCACCCGCACGTGCATCCCTGCGGTGGCCCCGGCGAGCAGGTAGGAGTGGCTCATGTTCGAGGCGGAGTCCCCCAGGAACGCGGCCCTGAGTCCGGTCAGCCGGTCGACGCCGCCGCGATGCTCTGCGATCGTCTGCAGGTCCGCGAGCAGCTGGCAGGGGTGGAACTGGTCGGTGAGCGCATTGACCACCGGCACGCCGGCGTAGCGGGCCATCTCCTCGATGCGGCCCTGGTCGAAGGTGCGCCACACGATCGCGCTGACCTGCCTGCCCAGCACTCGCGCGGTGTCGGCGACCGACTCGCGTACGCCGACCTTCGCGAGCGTGCCGTCGATCAGCAACGGGAAGCCGCCGAGCTCGGCGATCCCAGTGGTGAACGAGACCTGCGTGCGCAGCGTCGGCTTGTCGAACAGCAGCGCCACGGTGCGGGGTCCGGCGAGCGAGCCACCGGAGATCTGCCGGGAGAAGCGGTCACGCTTGAGGGTCACCGCAAGCGACAGCACCTCGGCCTGCTCGGCAGGGCTCAGGTCGTCGTCACGCAGGAAGTGGCGTGTCACTGGCGTGCACCCTCGCCGGCCGCATAGGCGGCGTCCAGGATCCCGGGCCAGGCCGAGAGGAACAGGTCGGCCTGCTCGTCGGTGAGGATCAGCGGCGGCGCGAGACGGATCCGGTTCGGCGCGCACATGTTGACGATGAAGCCCCTCTCCTGTGCCGCGGGCACCACCTTCGCGGCCACGTCCGCGTCCAGGTCGATACCGATCAGCAGGCCGGCGACGCGGATGCCGGTGACCCGCCGCTCGGCCAGCCCGGCCCCCAGCCGCGCCCCCACGTCGACGGCGCGCGCGAGCAGGTCGCCCTTCTCGATCGTGTCGATCACCGCCAGGGCCGCGGCTGCAGCGACCGGGTTGCCGCCGAACGTGGTGCCGTGGTTGCCCGGCTGAAGCAGGTCGGCGGAGGGGCCGGTGGCGATACAGGCGCCGATCGGGATGCCGCCGGCCAGGCCCTTGGCGAGCGTGACGATGTCGGGACTCACTCCGGAGGCCGAGTGGGCGAGCCAGGCGCCCGTGCGCCCCATGCCCGTCTGCACCTCGTCGAGCCACAGCAGCGCGCCGTGCTCGGTGCAGATCCGCCGGGCTTCCGGCAGGAAGTCCGGGGGCGGGATGACCACGCCTGCCTCGCCCTGGATCGGCTCGACCACCACCGCAGCGGTGTCGTCGGTGACGGCGGCAGCCAGGGCGTCGGCATCGCCGTAGGGCACGAAGTCGACGTACCCGGGAAGCGGTTCGAAGGGCTCGCGGTAGGCGGCCTTCGCGGTCAGCGCCAGCGCGCCCATCGACCGACCGTGGAAGCTTCCCTCCATCGCCACGAGGTGGGTGCGGCCGGTGCGGCGGGTCAGCTTGAACGCCGCCTCGTTCGCCTCGGTGCCGGAGTTGGCGAAGAACACTCTGCCGTCCCCCGCCACCCCACCCAGACCGTCCCCCGCCACCCCACCCAGACCCTTCCCCGCCACCCCACCCAGCCTTGAAGAGACCATCTCCAGCAACCGCTCGGCGAGAGCGATCTGCGGTTCTGTCGCGAAGAAGTTCGACACGTGGCCGAGAGTGCTGAGCTGGTCGTTCACCGCGCCGACGAGCGCAGGATGGGCGTGTCCGAGCGCGTTGACCGCGATGCCCCCGAGCAGGTCCAGGTAGCGGTTGCCGTCGACGTCCCACACGTAGGCCCCTTCGCCACGCGCGAGCACCAGCTTCGGCGGGCCGAAGGCGTTCATCAGCGAGGCGGCGTACCTCTGCTTGGCATTCTCGCTAGCCGTTCCGGTCATGCGGGGTCCCCGCGGAAGCGCGAGCGCAGCGAGTGGTTTCGTGGGGTGCTCATGCGGGGTCCCCGCGGAAGCGCGAGCGCAGCGAGTGGTTTCGTGGGGTGCTCATGCGGGGTCCTCCAGGATCAGGTCGCCGGTCGAAACGGGGCGGCTGGGAAGCACCATCGTGCCCACGCCCTCGTCGGTGAAGATCTCCAGCAGCAGTGAGTGCGGGACGCGGCCGTCGATGATGCTGGCGCGAGGAACCCCGGAGCGGACCGCGTCCAGGCAGGCCTGCATCTTGGGCACCATGCCCGACGCCAGGGTCGGCATCATCGCGGAGAGCTCGTCGGCCTCGATCTGTCCCACGACATTCTCGCTGCTCGGCCAGTCGAGGTAGAGGCCCTCCACGTCGGTGAGCACCAGCAGCTTCTCGGCGTCCAGGGCGGCTGCCAGCGCGCCCGCCGCGGTGTCGGCGTTCACGTTGTGCACCTGGCCGTGCGCGTCGGGAGCCACCCCGGCGACCACCGGGATCCGTCCGGCGGCGACCAGGTCGAGCACCGCTTCCGGCCGCACCTTGACGACGTCGCCGACCAGCCCGAGGTCGACCGGCTCGCCGTCGACGAGCGCGTTGGCCTTCTCGGCGGTGAACAGGCCCGCGTCCTCGCCCGACAGACCGACCGCCAGGGGTCCGTGCTGGTTGAGCAGGCCCACCAGCTCCCGGCCCACCTGGCCGACCAGCACCATCCGCACCACGTCCATCGCTTCGGGGCTGGTCACCCGCAGGCCGGCCTTGAACTCGCTGTCGATGCCGAGACGGCCGAGCATCTGCGAGATCTGCGGCCCTCCGCCGTGCACGACCACGGGATGGAGCCCGGCGTACCGCAGGAACACGATGTCCTCGGCGAAGGCCCGCTTGAGGTCGTCGTCGACCATCGCGTTGCCGCCGTACTTGATCACCACGGTCTTGCCGTGGAACTGCTCGAGCCAGGGCAGGGCCTCGGTGAGCACGGCCGCCTTGCCGAGTGCACGGGCGTGCTTCTCGCTCAGCGAAGTGTTGCGGGTCTGGGTCATCGCGCAGTCATCGGCTCTCAGCTGGAGTAGGCGGAGTTCTCGTGGACGTAGGCATGCGTGAGGTCGTTGGTCCACACGGTCGCGCGACTGGTGCCGCTCTTCAGGTCGATCGTGACGCTCACCTCGCGGCCGGACAGGTCGACGTTCTCGGCAGGCTCGTGCGGCTCGGAGGCCTTGCAGACCCAGACCCCGTTCATCGCGACGTCCAGGTCGGCGGGGTCGAAGCGGGCGTTGGTGGTGCCGATCGAGGCGAGCACACGGCCCCAGTTCGGGTCCTTGCCGAACACAGCCGCCTTGAACAGGTTGCTGCGGGCCACCGACCGTCCGACCTCGACGGCGTCCATCTCGGTCGCGGCGCCACGCACGGTGATCGCGATCTCGTGATCGGCGCCCTCGGCGTCGGCGAGCAGCTGCATGGCCAGCCCGGTGCACGCGTCGGTCAGCGCGTCGGTGAGCTCGGGTTCGGTGGGCACGGCCCCGGACGCTCCGCTGGCGAGCAGGCACACCGTGTCGTTGGTGGACATGCAGCCGTCGGAGTCGAGCCGGTCGAAGCTCACCGCGGTGGCCGCGCGCAACGCACGGTCGAGCACCGCCGGCTCCGCGTGGGCGTCGGTGGTGAGCACCACCAGCATGGTGGCCAGCTGCGGCGCGAGCATTCCCGCGCCCTTGGCCATCCCGCCCACGGTCCAGGTCGTGCCGCCGGTCGAGCCCGTGGAGACCACGACCTGCTTGCTGACGGTGTCCGTGGTCATGATCGCGGCGGCGGCGTCGGGACCGCCGTCCGTGTCGGCGGACAACTCCGCCAGCGCTTTGGCGATCCCTGCGAGCACGGTCTCCCGGTCGTTGCGCAGCCCGATCAGCCCGGTCGAGCAGACGACCACGTCGCCCGCACCTATCCCCAGCCCCTCGGCGACGCGCTCGGCGGCGGCGTGGGTGGTGGCGAACCCCTCGGCGCCCGTGTAGCAGTTCGCGCCACCCGAGTTCAGCACGACAGCGCGCGCCCTGCCGTCCTTGACGACCTGCTCGCTCCACAGCACGGGGTTCGCCTTGCACCGGTTCGAGGTGAACACGCAAGCGCAGGCATGCTCCGGCCCGTCGTTGACCACCAGCGCCATGTCCCGGCCACCCGAGGACTTGAGCCCGGCGACGATCCCGGACGCCCGGAACCCCTTCGCGGCGGTGACGCTCATGGAGCCAGGCCCACCGTGGTCAGCCCGGTGGCCTCGGGCAACCCGAGCGCGAGGTTCAGGCACTGCACCGCGGCACCGCCCGTGCCCTTGGCCAGGTTGTCGACCGCGCCCACCGCGACCAGCCGGCCGGCGGACTCGTCGACGGTGACCTGAAGGTGCACGGCGTTGGAGCCGGTCACCGCCTTGGTCTGCGGCCACTGCCCCTCGGGGAGGAGGTGGACGAACGGCTCGTCGGCACAGGCCTTCAGGTAGGTCGCGTAGGCCTCGTCGGAACCGACTCCGGTCGGCGCGGACACCGTGGCCAGGATCCCCCGCGGCATCGGCACCATCATCGGGGTGAAGCTCACCCGCACGTCGTCGTCGGTGAGCATCCGCAGGTTCTGCACGATCTCGGGGGTGTGCCGGTGCGTCCCTCCCACGGAGTAGGCGCTGGCGCCGCCCATCACCTCGGAGCCGATCAGGTGCGGCTTGGCCGACCGGCCGGCTCCGCTCGCGCCGGACGCGGCGACGACCACCAGCTGGCTCGCGTCAACCAGTCCCGCCCGGACCGCGGGAGCGATCGCCAGTGTCGAGACCGTCGGATAGCAGCCGGGGACGGCGATGCGGGTCGCGCCGGCCAGCTTCTCGCGCTGGCCGGGCAGCTCGGGAAGACCGTAGGGCCAGGACCCGGCGTGCGGTCCGCCGTAGACCCGCCGCCACTGCTCAGGGTCGGTGAGTCGGAAGTCCGCGCCGCAGTCGATCACGAGCACCTGCTCGGGCAGCTGCTCGGCGACGCGCGCGGACTCACCGTGCGGCAGGGCGAGCACGACCGCGTCGTGGCCCGCAAGGACCTCGGGCGTGGTCTCCTCCAGCGTGCGTTCGACAAGCGGAAGCAGGTGGGGCTGCACCGCGCCGAGCGGTCTGCCGGCGTTCGACCCTGCCGTCACCGCGCAGATCTCGATGTCCGGGTGGCCGAGAAGCAGGCGCAGCACCTCGCCGCCGGCGTAGCCGCTCGCACCCGCGACCGCGACCCTGTACGTCATGCGCATAACCATACGACATCGTGCATACATTCTGCAAAGCGCGTGAAGGCGCGGTGAAGCCGCCGTGAAACCGCCGGCGCCCAGACTCTCGGACATGACACCTCACACCACAACGCGAGGCACACGAGGGAGCCACGAGCTCGCCGTCGATGCCCGCGGCCTGGTCAAGCTGTTCGGCGACAACCGCGCCGTCGACGGGATCGACCTGACCGTCCGCCGAGGCGAGATCTTCGGCGTACTCGGCCCCAACGGCGCCGGCAAGACCACCGCGCTGCGGATGCTTGCCACGCTGCTGCCGATCGACGCCGGCACCGCGAGCATCTTCGGGTACGACGTGCAACGAGCCCCGCACCAGGTGCGCCAGCTGCTCGGGGTCACCGGCCAGTACGCCTCCGTCGACGAAGGCCTCACCGCGCGTGAGAACCTGTACCTGTTCGCCCGGTTGCAGGGCATCGGTGGCCGGGCGGCGAGGGCCACCGCGATCCGGCTCATCGAGCAGTTCGGGCTCGAGGACGCCGCAGACCGGCAGCTGGCCAAGTTCTCCGGCGGCATGCGCCGCCGGCTCGACCTGACCGCCAGCCTCATCAGCCGCCCCCCGCTGATCTTCCTGGACGAGCCGACCACCGGTCTGGATCCCCGGACCCGGGGGCAGATGTGGGACACGATCCACGGACTCGTCGCCGATGGCTGCACCGTCTTGCTGACGACCCAGTATCTCGACGAGGCCGACCGGCTCGCGGACCGGGTCGCGGTCATCGACCACGGCCACAAGGTCGCCGAGGGGACGCCCGACGACCTCAAGTCCTCCATCGGCGGCTCCAGCCTGCATCTCCGCCTGCGCGATGCCGCCGATCTCGGCGACGCGGCGGCGCTGGTGGCCCGGGTGGCCGGGCAGAGCGTGGCCACCGACCCGGAACGGGCCGGGCTCAGTGTGCCCTTGCCCGATGCCGACCGGGCCGCCGACGTGCTGATCGCGTTGCGGCAGAGCGGGGTCTCGGTGTCCTCGGTCAACGTCTCCCGCCCCTCCCTGGACGAGGTGTTCCTGGCCCTGACCGGACGCCCCGCGGAGACAGACACCGACGACCCCGGAACCGACGCGGACCGGGACAGCCAACCGACCGAGCTGGAGGCAGCCCAGTGACCGCCCGCACCCTCGACGCCCCCATCGGCGCGACATTCCCGACCCCGAGACCTCACCTGGGGCTGCGGGAGACACTCGCTCAGACGCTGTCGATGGCCTGGCGCGCCACCAAGAAGATGCGCCGCAACCCCGAGCAGTTCTTCGACGTCACCCTCCAGCCGCTGCTGTTCACCGCGATGTTCGCCTACATCTTCGGCGGCGCCATCTCCGGGGACGTGCAGCGCTACCTGCCGCTGCTGATCCCCGGGATCCTTGCCCAGACGGTGCTGACCGCGTGCATCGCCACCGGCACCCAGCTGCGCGAGGACATGGACAAGGGCGTCTTCGACCGCTTCAAGTCGCTCCCGATAGCCCGCATCGCGCCGCTGGCGGGTCCGATGGTGGCCGACATCCTGCGCTACGTCATCGCCACCACGCTCACCTTCGCGACCGGCGTGCTCATGGGCTACCGCCCCGGCGGCGGCGTGCTCGGGGTCGTGGCCGGCGGGCTGCTCGTGGTCGTCTGCGGCTGGTCGCTGGCGTGGATCTTCACCTTCCTCGGCACGATCGCGCGCAGCGCCCAGGCCGTCCAGGGCATCTCGATGATGATCATGTTCCCGCTGACGTTCCTGTCCAACGCGTTCGTCCCCGCCGACACCCTGCCGGACTGGCTGGCCGCCTTCGTCAGGGTGAACCCGGTCTCGCACGTCGTCCAGGCGACACGGGCGCTGGCCAACCAGGGGGCGCTCACCGACCAGGTGCTCTGGTCACTGCTGGCCTGCGCAGTGGTGGTCGCGGTGTTCGCGCCGCTGTCGGTGCTGGCCTACAAGCGCAAGATGTAGCTCAGCGGCTGGCGGGCTCCGAGACGAGGCGGGCGGCTTCGTCGCGGAGCTCGGCGCGATCCACCCCGGCGACGGCGGCCCGTTGCCGCTCCAGCGCCGCGGGGTCGCGCGACTCGATCGCGCCGGCCGCGTGCGCCCACGCCAGCGCGGGCAGCATCCGGCTGTAGGAGAACCTTTCGGCGATCGCCAGCAGCCGCACGGCTGCCTCGACCTGGTCCGGCACGCCCGCTACCGACAGCTGCCACAGCCCGAGCGCATAGAGAACCGCCCCGGCGACGGGGTAGTCCAGGAAGGGGCTTCCCCCGGTGAGCATGGTGTGGATGCGGGTGGCGAGCCCTGCAGGCAGGTCGGGGACCTCGGCCAGCGCACCGTGCACCACGTGGGTGGCCAGCACCGCCGCGTCGGGGTAGAGCACCCACGGCTCCAGCCCACGCATCTCCTCCACCACCGGCACCGGGACGTCGTTCAGCGCCGCGGCCGCCTCGCGGTAGAGCCGCAGGCCGGACGCGACGTCGCCGCGGGCCAGAGCCAGCTCCGCGCGACCGGTGCCCCCGGCCAGGGTCCCGCCCCAGCCGGAGCCGCGGCTCTCCTCCCGGTCCACCTCCGCCAGCCAGCGTGCGGCGGAGTCGAGGTCGCCGTCCGCAAGGTCGCACACCGCGAGCTGGGCCTTCAGCTGGCGTACGTCGTCGGTTGCATGCAGCTGCTGGAGCGGGCCCAGCGCCAGCCCGGCGTGCCGCCGGGCCTCCACTCTGTCCCCGACCTCCATCGCCAACGAGGCCAGGATGCCGTGGATCGCTGCGCGGGTCCACGGGCCGTCCCGGTCGTCGCACAGCTCCAGGGACCTGCGCGCCGCGACTATCCCGGCCTCGACGTCGCCACCGTTCTCCAGCGCGTGGCTGTACCACTGTCCGGCCAGCCGGGCGAGCACCGGGTCGTCGCTGTCGCGCAGCGCGCCGAGATCCTCGATCCCCTCCGCGTCGGCCATTGCCAGCATCAGACGGGCGGTGGCGGCGATCCGCGGGTCGGCGGCATCGGTCCCGACCAGGCGCAGCTTCCGCACCGCCGGGCCGTCGCTGTCCCCGGAGACGACGGTGGCGTTGGCGGCGAGCGCGGTGAGCACCGCGCGCGTCTGGTCGAGCAGCTCCGGTGGCGGCTGGTAGTCGAGCACCACCTCCTCAACGGCGGGACTGAGCGAGAGCACCCGGAAGTGGTTCCCCTCGATGGACCAGTAGCCGCCCAGCGTCGCCATGAGGGCGACCACGACGTCGGGCCGGTGCGCGTCCAGCGCCCGGTGCAGCACGTCGGCGAGGTTGCCCTCCTCCTCCCGGACCCGGTCCATCGTCCGGACCTGGTCGGGGGTGAACAGCCGGTCGCAGGTCTCGAGCGCGAACGCCACCGCCCATCGCTGCAGCGCCTGGTCCGCTTGCGCGTCCTCACCGGCGTCGACCAGCTGCATCCGCCCGAACTCCCGCACGGTCTCCAGCAGCCGGTAGCGGACCCGTCCGTCCCGCTCGTGAACGGTGAGCAGAGACTGCTGCACCAGGTCCTGCACGGCATCCAGCGCCGCGGGCCCCTCGCCGAGCACCGCGGACGCGCCGTCGAGGGAGAAGCCGTCCCGGAACACCGACAGCCAGCGCAGCGCTCGCCGGCCGCGCTCGTCGAGCAGGTTCCAGCTCCAGTCGATGACCGCAAGCAGGGTCTGGTGCCGCTCCGGCGCGGCCCGGTCGCCGCCGCGGAGCAGCTCGAACCGGTTCTCCAGGCGCCGCGCGATGTCCTCCACACTCATCACCCTGACCTTGGCCGCCGCCAGCTCCAGCGCCAACGGCAGGCCGTCCAGGCGACGGACCAGCTCCCGCACCGCCGCCTCGTCCAGCCGGGCGCTGGGACGGGCGGCGGTCGCGCGCTCGCAGAACAGCTCGGTCGCGTCGTCCTCGCCGAGCTCGGGCAGCGGGTAGACCCGCTCCGCAGCCACGCCCAGCGGCGCCCGGGTGGTGGTGAGCACGGTGAGTCGCCGGGTGGTCCCCGCCAGCACCGCGACCAGGTCGGCGGCCCCGTCCAGCACGTGCTCGCAGTTGTCCAGGATCAGCAGCGTGGGCACACCGGACAGC
The DNA here is from genome assembly GCA_035690495.1 of Nocardioidaceae bacterium. Classification (GTDB taxonomy): domain Bacteria; phylum Actinomycetota; class Actinomycetes; order Propionibacteriales; family Nocardioidaceae; genus DASSKK01. The sequence continues at coordinate 19,708 of DASSKK010000040.1, forward strand.
GCCTCGATGAGGCGGGCACGCAGGTCGGCACGGTGCGCCGGAGTCTGGGAGCGGAGACTGCTCAGCGAGTCGCGCACCCCCAGGGCCGTGGCGACCTCCACCGCCACGCCGTCCGGCGACGTGACGCCGGCCAGCTCGACGAAGTGGACCGCCGGCTGCTCGGCCCGCCTGGCGACTGCGTGCGCCAACCTGGTCTTGCCCAACCCCCCGGCCCCGACGATGGAGACGACCCGGGAGGTCCGCAGCATCGCGGCCAGCGTGGCTAGGTCCGCCCTGCGTCCGACCAGCGTGTTGTGCTCGAACAGCACCCCGGCACGCACAGGCGAGTCCTGGGCCAGCAGCTCGGCGTGCAGGGTGCGCAGCGGCTCGCCCGGGTCGCTGCCGAGTCGCCCGCGCAGGTCGCGGCGGTAGATCTCGTAGCGGTCCAACGCACTCGCGGTGCCGCGGGTCGCCGCCTGGCTGCGGAGCAGCGCCTCGAGCAGGGTCTCGTCGTCGGGACGGGCCGCCAGAGCCTGCTCCAGCAGCGGCAACGCCTCGGAGTGGTCGCCGCACGCGCTCGCTGCCAGTCCGAGCACCCGGGCGGCATCCGACACGTCGCGGCGGCCGGCCGCGAGCAGCTCGGCCAATGGACCGTCCCCGCTCCCGGGTGTCACCGTGATGGTCGCGGCCCGGGCGGCGATCTCCCGCGCGCGGAGCACGTCCCCGCCGTGCCAGGCAGCCAGCGCCGCTCCGGCATCCGAACGCAGCGCCAGAGCGTCCACCGCCACCGGTGAGAGGCCCAGCCGGTAGCCGCCGCCGGTCCGCTCCACGATGTCCGGGGTGGTCAGGGTTCGCAGTCGGGAGACCAGCACTTGCAAAGCCTTGGTCGGGTGGGCCGGGGGCTCTCCGGCCCATACCTGGTCGACCAGCCGCTCACCGCCCACAGCGCCGGTCTGCAGAACCAGCGCCGCCAGCAGCGCCCGCGGCCGGACTCCGGCTATCTCGGCCCCCCGCCACCTGACTCCGTCGAGGAGGACCAGGTCGGGTTCGGCCGCCGGAGTCGTCATGCGCGCTGGACTGCTCCGTGGCGCTCGACGGCGAGAGCAACCGCGGCGTCGCGGGCGGCGCCCGTCTCGGCCTCGGTCAGCGTGCGGTCGGGAGCCCGGAAGCGCAGGGCGAACGCCAGCGACTTCTTGCCCTCCGGCACCTGGTCGCCGGTGTAGAGGTCGAACAGCCGCACCGACTCGCACAGCTCGCCTGCGCCCTCACGCAGCGTGGTCCCGACGGCCGCGGCCGGCAACGAGGCGTCGACGAGCAGCGCCACGTCCTCCTTCGCGACCGGATAGCTCGAGAAGGACGCGGCGCGCACCACGTCGGGGGCGGCGGCCAGCAGGGCGCCGAGGTCCACCTCGACCGCGCAGGTGCGGGGCGGTACGTCGTAGCGCGCGCACACGCCCGGGTGCAGCTCTCCGGCGTGCCCGATCACGAGGTCCCCTATGCGCATCTGCGCACAACGACCGGGATGCCACGGTGCACGCGAGGCCGCGGAGACCTCGACGTCGACACCGAGCACCCGCGCCACCTCACGGACGACCTGCACGGCATCCGACCACATAGCGGCACGGCCGGCGCCCCACCACCCTGACGGTTGCAGCCGGCCGGTCATCACCACTGACAGGATGTGAGGCTGCTCGGGGATGGCCGCCAGCAGCTTGTCAAGGTCCGCCTGGTCGGGACGCCAGTCGACGCCCAGGATCGGTGCCTTCGCCCCGTCGGGCGAGGGCACGAAGACAGCGGCCGTCTCGAACAGGTGCACGTCCGCGGCACCGCGGCCGACGTTGCGTGCCGCGGCCCGGAGCAGCCCCGGCAGCAGCGTGGTGGTCAGTGCGGGTTGCTCGGTGGAGAGCGGGTTGGCCAGCGCGATCGTCGCACGGCGTACGTCGTCCTCGGCCAGACCCAGCGCGTCCAGGTCCTCCGGACCCACGAACGGGAACGACTTGACCTCGACCAGGCCCAGCCCGGCCAGTGCGAACCCGACGCGTCGGCGCAGCCGCTGGTCCCTGGTCAGACCGCGCCCGGCGGGGGCGGCGGGGAGCACGGACGGCACCTGGTCGTAGCCCACCAGCCGGACGACCTCCTCGACCAGGTCGTAGGGGTCGGTCAGGTCGGGCCGCCAGGCCGGGGGGAGGACGGTCAGCACGTCGTCGTCGGCGCGGACTGTGCAGCCGACCCGGCGCAGCGCGTCGACCGCAGTGCCCCCCTCGACGGGCACACCGCTGACCCGGGCGGCGAGGTCTGCCGGAGCGGTGATCTCGATCGGCGCAGGTGGCGCCCCGACGTAGGTCACGCCCTCCTCGATCCGGCCGCCTCCGTGGGCGACCAGCAGCTCGGCGACCCGGTCGGCGGCGTACGCCGGTAGAAGCGGGTCGACGCCGCGCTCCCAGCGCTTGGCGCCCTCGGTCGGCAGCTTGTGCCTGCGTGCGGTCCGGAAGATCGACACCGCGTCGAAGTGCGCGGCCTCGATCACCACGGTGCTGGTGTCGCCGGACAGCTCGGTGGTCTGCCCGCCCATCACGCCGGCCAGCCCGATCGGCCCGCTGTCGTCGGTGATCAGCAGGTCCTCGGTGGCGAGCGCCCTGTCGGTGCCGTCCAGGGTGGTCAGCCGCTCCCCTTGCCGTGCCCGGCGGACCACGATGGGGCCGCTGAGCCGGTCGGCGTCATAGCCGTGGATCGGGTTGCCGAGCTCGAGCATGACGTAGTTGGTGACGTCGACGGCCAGCGAGATCGACCGCATCCCGGCCAGCTGCACCCGCCGCGCCATCCACGCCGGCGAGGGAGCCGACGGATCGAAGCCGGTGACGGTGCGGGTGACGAACACCGGGCACCCCGCGGGGTCCTCGACACGCACCGGGTAGCCGGCCGCGTTCGGAGTCGGCACGCTGCGTTCGGCGGGGTCCCGGAAGTCCACGTCGAAGGCGGTCGCCACCTCGCGCGCCACGCCCCGGATGCTCAGCGCGTAGGCGCGATCGGGGTTGATCTCCATCTCGATGACGTCGTCACGCAGGTGCAGCAGGGCGAAGGCGTCGTCGCCCGGCTTGCCCGCATCGGACGGGAGTACGACGATCCCGGCCTGATCCTCACCCAGCCCCAGCTCCCGGGCCGAGCAGATCATCCCGGCCGACAGGTGCCCGTAGGTCTTGCGGGCGCCGATCTCGATCGCCCCGTGCGGGCCCGGCAGCACCCCTCCGGGGAGCACGACGACGACCAGGTCGCCGACCGCGAAGTTGTGCGCGCCGCAGACGATGCCTTGAGGCTCACCTGTTCCGTTCGCGTCCGAGACGTCGACGGTGCACCAGTTGACCGTCTTGCCGTTGGAGTGCGTCTCCGGCTCCATGGTGAGCACACGGCCCACGACCAGCGGCCCGGACATCTCGGCGCCGGGATGCTCGAGCGCCTCCAGCTTGAGGCCCAGTGCGGTGAGCCGGCGGGCGACCTCCTCGGCGGAGACGTCGGCCGGCAGGTCGACGTACTCACGCACCCACGACAGCGGCGCCCTCATCAGAGCCCCGTCCCGAACGCCGTGGTGAACCGGACGTCGCCCTCGAACAGGTCGCGCAGGTCCTCGATACCGTGCCGGAACATCAGCGTCCGGTCGATGCCCATCCCGAAGGCGAAGCCGGAGTAGGTCTCCGCGTCGATGCCGCACGCGGCCAGCACCCGCGGGTTCACCACCCCGCAGCCGCCCCACTCGATCCAGCCCTCGCCCTTGCACGTGCGACACGTGCCCGTATCACTGATGCTGCTCGCCCCGGTGCCGCCACAGACGAAGCAGGCCAGGTCGACCTCCGCGCTGGGCTCGGTGAACGGGAAGTACGACGGCCGGAACCGGGTGGTGCTGTCGGCGCCGAACATCGCCCGGGCGAAGTGGTCGAGGGTGCCCTTCAGGTGGGCCATCGAGATGCCCTTGTCGACGACGAGCCCCTCGACCTGGTGGAAGACCGGGCTGTGGGTGGCGTCGTACTCGTCGGCGCGGAACACCCGGCCCGGGCAGATCACGTGGATCGGCGGGGTCCGCGTGAGCATCGTGCGGGCCTGGACCGGGGAGGTGTGCGTGCGCAGCACCAGGTGCGCGTCGGCGGGCTGCACCCACAAGGTGTCCTGCAGCGTGCGCGCCGGGTGGTCGGGGCCGAGGTTGAGGGCGTCGAAGTTCAGCCACTCGGCGTCGAGCTCGGGGCCCTCGGCGACCTCCCATCCCATCGCCACGAACACGTCGGCGATCCGTTCGGAGAGAGTGGTCAGAGGGTGCCGTGCTCCGCGCGGGCCCCGGTCCGACGGCAGCGTGACGTCGACGGTCTCTTCGACCAGCATCCTGGCCTCGCGCTCGGCCTCCAGGACGGCCTGCCGTTCATCCAGAGCGGACTGGACCTCGCCGCGGGCCCGGCCGACGCGTTGGCCGGCGTCCTTGCGGGCCTGCGGCGGCAGTGCGCCGATCTCCCGGTTGGCCAGTGCGAGCGGCGACCGGTCGCCGAGATGGGCACGGCGTACCTGCGTGAGCGCGTCCAGGTCGGCGGCGGCGGCGATGGCTTCGAGGGCGTCGGCGCGCATCTGCGCGACCTGCTCTGCACCCAACGGCGTCACCTGCACCGGGTCGTAGCTCGCGTTCGGTCCCGACATGGCCGCCTTTCCGGGTTCCTCGGACATCACGTCTGTGCTGGAGGCAGTCTAGGAAGAGCCCGCACCGCCCTGCGAGCCGGTTTCGCTGCATCCGCGTCAGGTCGGATCCTCATACGCCGGCCAGCGGGTGGTGACCCGGGCACCTCCGCCGGGCGCGTCGCCGATCTCGACGGTGCCGCCGTGGGCGCGCACCAGGCCGTGGATGACGTACATGCCCAGCCCGGTGCCGGCCCGGCTGCCGTGCTTCCAGAACTTGGTGAACACCCGGCTGCGAATCTGCGGGTCGATCCCGTCGCCCTCGTCGTCGACGTGCAGGAGCACCCCGGCAGGTGAGCCCTCCGCGACGGCGGCGGTCAGCGCGACCGCGCCCTCGCCGTGCCGTACCGCGTTGTCGACGAGGTTGGTGACCACCTGCGCGAACTTGTCCGGGTCCGCCTGCACGGGCGGGAGATCTCCGTCGACGTCGAAGCTGATCTCCCGGCCGGTGCCGGCGCGCACCGAGGCGAGGACCTGCTCCACAGCGGGCGCGAGATCGAGCGGTCGCGGGAAGAGCGAGAGCCGGCCGGTGTCGATGCGCGCCACGTCCAGCAGCTCGGCGATCAGCCGGGTCAGCCGGTCGGCGTCGACGTTCACTGTCTCGAGCATGAGCTTCTTCTGCTCGTCGTTGAGCCGGTCCCACTTCGAGAGCAGAGTCGCCACGAAGCCCTTGACTCCGGTGAGCGGCGAGCGGAGCTCGTGTGCGACGGTGGCGACCAGGTCGGAGCGCTCCCGGTCCAGCCGTGCCCTCGAGTGCGCGTCCCGCAGCGAGACCACGACCTGCTCGACCGGTTCGCGGGGGCTCGGCCGGACGATTGAGGCGACGACCAGGAGCTCGGTCCCGTCGGCGAGGTACCACGCCTGCTCGGTCAGTCGTCGCCGCGTGTTCAGCCCGTCGTATGGCGTCACGCAGCCGAACCAGTCGTTGCCCGCGCGGTCCTGCAGGGCGACGACGTCCGAGAGGTGCTTGCCCTCCCCTGTGCGCGTGCGCAGCAACTGCTCGGCAGCGATGTTCAGGCAGCTGACCACCCCGTCGGCGTCGGCGATCACGACGCCGTCGGGCACCAGGTCCAACGGCTGCGTCTCGACCATGGCGCTCAGGCTAGTCCTTCCGGCGACGGGGCTGCCTGCGCGAGCGCGGCTGTGGGCCTGATGTCGACCAGTCACGCCCAGCCGCGGTGAGAGCGGGCGCTGGCGTAGAGGCAGACCGCCGCGGCGGTCGCCAGGTTCAGGGACTCGGCCCGGCCGTGGATCGGAATCCGCACGCGATGATCCGCGAGGCCGGCCAGCTCTGGCGCGAGACCGTGTGCCTCGTTGCCGAACAGCCACGCCGTGGGGCGGGCGAGCAGCCGGTCGTCGACCGCGTCGTCGAGGTCGAGCTCCCCGTCGGACGAGGTCGCCAGGACCAGGAGCCCTGCCTCCCCCGCACGGCGTACGACATCCGCCGGATCCGCCTCGACCGCGAGCGGAAGGTGGAACAGCGAGCCGGCGGAGGCGCGCACCGCCTTCCCGTTGTAGGCGTCCACGGACTCGCCCGCCATCACGACCCCCTGTGCGCCCGCCGCGTCGGCGCAGCGGATCACGGTGCCGGCGTTGCCGGGATCGCGCACCGAGGCGCACGCCGCGAGCAGACGAGGCCGGGACTCGAGGATCGCCGACACGTCGACGTCCAGGAACTCGCAGACCGCCACCACGCCCTGGGGGGTGACGGTCTCGGAAAGCGAGCCGAGCGCGGCGTCTTCGACGGCGTGCCAGGGGATCTCACATGCCCGGCACTCGTCCACCAGGTTCGCGTGTGCACCAAGAGCCGCCGACGACAAGAAGACCTCGCGCACGCACCCGGGAACAGCGAGCGCCTCCCGGACCGCCCGCGGTCCTTCGGCCAGGAACAGCCGCCGCTCGGCTCTCGCGGATCGGCGAAGCAGCCGGCGGGCGGCCTTGACCCGGCCGCTGCGGACGGTGAGGGAAGCCGGTCGGCCGGCGGGTCTCGCGGGGACGCTCAGGCGGACGCCGCCTCCGTACGCGGGGCGTTGACATCCTCGGGCAGCCCGGTCTTGGCGGTGGCGACCAGCGCGGCAAACGCGGCTGCGTCGTTGACGGCCAGATCGGCGAGGATCTTGCGGTCCACCTCGACGCCGGCGCCCTTCAGGCCCTGGATGAACCGGTTGTAGGTCATCCCGTTGGCGCGAGCCGCGGCGTTGATCCGCTGGATCCACAGCTTGCGGAACTCGCCCTTGCGGGCACGGCGATCACGGTAGCTGTAGACCAGCGAGTGGGTGACCTGCTCCTTGGCCTTGCGGTAGAGCCGGGACCGCTGTCCGCGGTAGCCGGAGGCGCGCTCCAGGGTCGTCCGACGCTTCTTCTGGGCGTTGACCGCCCGCTTCACGCGTGCCACTTGCAAACTCCTTGATGCTGGAAGGTTCGGGTGGGAATGTTCGCCGCTTGTTGAGTCTTATCGGCCGAGCATCTTCTTCAGGCGCTTGGTGTCGCTCGCGGCGACGTCCACGGTGCCGGTGTGACGACGGCGGTGCTTGCGCCCCCGCAACGGCGTCGACGCGAACGCCGCGCCCGCCTTCCTGCCCGCCTGCAGGCGCCTGAGCTTCCCCGTGCTGGTGGTCTTCACGCGCTTGCTGGCACCCGAGTGGGTCTTGTTCTTCGGCATGGGATGGTCCTTCGTCGTAGGTCCGCACGGCTGGTCCGCGCGGGTCGGCGGTCTGGTGGTGTGTCGGCAGTCGTTCTCACATGTCCGGGTCTAGGCTCTCCGAGCGCCGGCGGGGCTTGCGGTCCTCCGGCGCGGTCGGCGCGATGGCTGTCCGCTCCGCATGCTCGGCGTCCCGCTCGGCCTGGCGCTCGGCGGCCCGCTCGGCCTTGGCCGCCTTGACCTCTGCCTTGGCCTCTGCCTTCTTCTTGTGCGGTCCGAGCACCATGATCATGTTGCGGCCGTCCTGCTTCGGCGCGGACTCCACGAACCCGAGCTCCTCGACGTCTTGGGAGAGCCGCTGCAAGAGCCGGAAGCCCAGCTCGGGACGGTGCTGCTCACGGCCTCGGAACATGATCGTGATCTTGACCTTGTCGCCCTGCTTGAGGAACCGGACCACGTGACCCTTCTTGGTCTCGTAGTCGTGCTGGTCGATCTTGGGACGAAGCTTCATCTCCTTGATGACCACGTTCGTCTGGTTGCGGCGCGCCTCTCGGGCCTTCTGTGCGTTCTCGTACTTGAACTTGCCGTAGTCCATGAGCTTGCAGACCGGTGGCCGTGCGGTCGGGGCCACCTCGACGAGATCGAGATCGGCCTCCTGGGCGAGACGCAGGGCGTCACCGGTGGGCACGATTCCGACGGTCTCGCCGTTCGGCCCGACGAGCCGGACCTCGGCGACCCGGATCCGGTCGTTGATTCGCAAGTCTGTGCTGATGGGTCCTCCTGGGGGGTGGTATGCCGGGGTGACCTGACGTCGGGCGCACCGAGAGAGCCTCGAGAAACCAAAAGGCCTCCGCGTCACACCCAAGCGGAGGCCGACACCCGGAGCCGCCAGGCTGCTAGGCCGTGGCGACACCGGCACGGGCAACGGCCACAGCGCCGCTTCCCGCAGACCGAACCCGACGACGTGACTACCGTCGATGCGGGTGGGAGACGAACTCCGCTTGTCGGACCGGTGCGGTTTCGACCTGCCGCGCGTCCCGGATGAACCACCCGGGCCGCACAGACGGCCGACCCACTCTGGTCGGTCGACACCAGTCTAGCCTGCCGCCCCACCCCCGCGCACATCTACCCGCCCGGGCCGGCGATCACGGAGCGCCGGCGGGTCATTCGCCGGACGCGCGCACCGGCGACTCCGTACCGGGCTCCGTCTCGGTGATGCCGCTCTCCGGGGTGTGGGGATCCTCGATGGTGCCCGCCTCGGCCACGTGCCTGGCCTGCTCGTCGGTGGCTACCGCCGGACCCGATCCAGGCAACCGCCGGCGAGCGGGTTCGGGGGTGAAGAACACGCAGACGACCCCGACGATCCCGGCGGCGATCAGGATGTAGGCCGGGATCATCGCGTCTCCGGTCGCCGAGATGAATCCTTGCGCGATCAGCGGTGTCGTGCCGCCGAAGGCCGACACGGAGATGTTGAACGCCACCGCGACCGCGCCGTAGCGCACGTGGGTGGGGAACAGCGCGGGCAGCGTCGAGGGCTCCGTGCTGTTGAAGCACAGCAGCATGATCCCGACGAGGAGGACACCGAGGAAGACCAGCGGATAGCTTCCGCCGAAGCGCATCAGCAGGGCCGCCGGAACCGAGGCGACGATGAGCAGCCCGCAGCCGACCCACATGATCGGCTTGCGTCCGATCTTGTCGGACAGGCGCGCCACGAAGACCACGACGAGCGCCAGGATCAGCAACACCACGGTGACGATGGCCAGCGACGGCGTGGATGCGACTTTGACGACCTGGGTGAGATAGGTGGGCAGATAGCCGCTCAGCATGTAGTTGGTGACGTTGAACGTCAAGACCAACCCCATGCACACCAGCAGCCGCGGCCACTGCTCGATGATCGTCTGCCGGAACTGCTGGGCGCCTCCCTCGGCTCCGGCCTTCTCCTCGTTGGAGAGCTTCTCGAAGGCCGGCGTCTCCTCCAGTCGCAGTCGCATGTACAACGCGATCAGCCCGAGCGGGGCGCCGAGCAGGAAGGGGATCCGCCAACCCCAGGACAGCATCGCGCCGTCGGACAGTCCCGCGGTGAGACCGGTGACCAGGGCCGCTCCGCACACATAGCCGGCCAGGGTGCCGACGGGCAGGAACCCGCCCATCAGGCCGCGACGACGGTCCGGGGAGTGCTCGTCGATGTAGGTCATCGCCCCGACGTACTCGCCCCCGGTGGAGAAGCCTTGCAGCAGCCGGGTGACCAGCAGCAGGACCACCGCCCAGAAGCCGATGCCGACGCCCCAGAAGCTGTGGCCCGTGTAGCTGGGCAGCAACCCCGTTGCGGTGGTGGCGATGGCCATCAGTGTGATCGTGACCGTCAGCACCTTGCGGCGCCCGATCCGGTCGCCCAGTGGGCCGAGGACGAAACCGCCCAGCGGGCGCACCGCGAAGGAGGCGGCCAGGATCCCGAACGTGCCTAGGAGGGTCGCCGCACCGGAGCCGTGGCTGGGGAAGAAGACCCGGGAGATGACGGTCGCCAAGTAGGCATAGACCCCGAAGTCGTACCACTCCATGAAGTTGCCGACCGCCGTGCCCGCGATCGAGCGGCGCATGCCCTCCGGGTCGGTGACGGCGACCTCCTCCAGCTGCCACCTCCGACGGTGCGGGCCGCCCCGGGACGGCTCGCCGCGAGGAACAGAGCGCTGGTCAGGCATGGGAGCGGAGTGCCCGCCAACGGGCACGCGTAAACAACAGTCGGTCACACCCGCGAACCTCGGCCCTGGCAGCGCCGGGTCGACCGCCGGTGGCTACGTCCCGGCCGAGAACGGGGCGGCCGGCAACGGAGGTGCGACGGTGATGCGTACCCGGGTTCCGTGCCTTGAGGAATGCAGCTGCACCAGGTCGCACAGGTGGTTGACCAGCCAGAGTCCGCGACCAGTTGAGGCGTCGGGGTCCGGACGCCGCCGGCCGGCGAGGGCGTCGGTGATCGAGCCGTTGTCGGCTACGTCGCAGACGACGCGGTCGCTCGTCGCCCAGATGGTTGCCGTCGCCGTACCGCCGCCGTGCCGCACGCTGTTCGTCGCCAGTTCGGTGACCGCGAGAAGCAGCTCGTCCAGCGCCGCAGCCGCGAGCAGCGGCGCGGCGATCTGTCGAGCCAGGCTGCGCAGTCGGCCGAGATCGCTGCGGGCGACGGTGATCTGCTCGGCACCGGCCGGCGGAGACGGCAGGTGGCCCGTATCGGCCCATACCGTTCGCGGGTCGGTGTAGCGCTCGCTCGGCTGTCGCCGCCCGGCGGGGTCGACCAGCTCGGGATGGGTCCGCATGGCGTCAGCGACTGCCGGAGCGGCGAGCCCGGCGATGTCGTAGGGGCACAGCACCTGGGCGCCGCTCCCGTCGAACGCCGCGTTGATCAGCGCCTCATGCCGGGTGACCTCGGCGATCTCGGCCGGTGTCCGCGTGGCCCAGGCCGGTTCGCCGACGAAGCTGACCGGCCGTCCGGGGTGCTCGTCGATGAACCCACGGATCTGCGGAATGATGAGACTGGGGTTGCGACCGAGCCGGGTCATGTCGGCAAGACGCACCTGCTCACCCCGACCGTCGAGGTGGCGACGGAGCAGCTCGCCGTTCGCGGGGGGCACGGCGACGAACACCGGGCGGCCGCCGTCGAGGGCGGTGTCGACGAAGCGCAGCACGCCGTCGACGTACTGCCGTCGGTCCTCGTAGAACAGCACCTGGTGCCAGGCTGCGTGCTCACCCCGTTCGGTCGTAGCGGGCATGCTCATGGCGACCACTTCTCCACCGCGTTGCCGGGCCACATCAGGTCCATCATGCGCTGCATGATCCGCGGAGGATCGTGCAGCACCAGGTGCCGTGGCGGCTGTGCGAGGGCCATGATCTCGGTGAGGCAGCCGGCGTCGATGAAGCGCAGGCCGGCGAGCCGCAGGTGGACGACCTCAGCATCGAGGGCGCTGAGCGCGGCATGCAGTGCGGCGCGTGTTGCCAAGTCGGCCTCCCCGTCAATGTGCAGCCCCGTCCCGTCGGGCAGTGCGGTGAGGGACAGGCCCGAGCCGCCGCCTTGCACGTTGGCTTCGGTCTCCGCGCCGAGCTGATCGGTGTGCAGGCCGCGCACCGAGGAGAGGAGCGCGTGGTCGAAGCGCTGGCGTTGGTACTGGCAGATCGTGGCCGCCGGCCGGGTGGCGAAGACCTCGTTCACACGGGACTCCTACTCCAACAGCCGCTCACTGCCTGGCGCCCCATGAGTGGCCCAGGCCATGTCGCCGCTGACCCGGAATCCGGGGTAGCCATCGGCCAGCGCATCGTCCACCGCTCGGTGCAGCGCCGCGACCATCCGGTCCGGGTCGAACGGCAGCTCGGCCAGGTAGGTCTGCTCGCTCGAGCGGACAACCAGTTGCCCCTTCTCGACCGCCCCGTCGACCGGTATCCCGTCCTCGTCCAGTGCGGCCAGCACGTCGGCGGGCGCGACGCTGTCGGTGAGGTACCACACCCGGTCACCGGCGTCCAATCCGCTCTGGACGAAGTCGACTGCGATGCGACGCTGCTCGATCGGTGTCGTGAAGAGCACGCACCGGTGAACGCCGTGCCGGAGCGCGGTAGAGGGCGACAGTCCCGTCATGCGCAGCCTTCTGGTCATCCCAAGCCTGGCCGCTGTCTTCAGCCAAGGTGTCGGCACGACTCTACGCCCACCGCCTCCCCGCCATCACGCCGAAGCGCCGGTTCACCTCAGGGAGCCGGCCGCACCCATGCGTGTCCGCCGGAGACGGGGACGAGAGTGTCGCCCGCAGCAAGCGAGCCCAGGTCCTCGGACTCGACCACGAACATCACCGGACCGGCCACGTCGAGCACCAGGGCGGCGGCGTTCTGCTGGCGGGCGGCCTGTGCGGCAGTGACCACGCTGACGGGCACCGGGCGCGCGTGCGGGTCCCATCGCTGCAGTGCCTCCTGGCCGCTGAACGCCAGCAGCGCGGTGCGACCGTCGGCACCGCGCATCATCACCGAAGCGATGTCCGAGGTCTTCTCCTCCCCCGTCTCGGAGCGCTCCCCCAGCACGGCGACCACTGGCACCAGCAGCCGAGCGTGCTGGAGCACCTCCAGCGTCGCCGCGTGCCGACGGCCGGGATCCTCGGCGTACGACGCAAGCGCTGCGGTGAGGCGCGGGTCCGCGACACCCTCGTCACCGGCGAACCCGGGATCGGGGATCTCTCGCATGCCTCGATCGTGTCATCCGCCCGGAGCCTCGGTCACACCGCGAAACCCTCGCGTGGGATCTCAGGCGCAGCCGGTCATGTCGGTAGGCACCCATCTGGGCACGGAGTGTAGGCACCCATCTGGGCACGGAGTGGTGCCTACCGACATGACCGGTGCAAGCTGCGACACCACTGGGCCAGCGGGGCCGCGGTCGATTCTGTCGCGAGACGGACGATCGGCGATCGGGCAGCCATTAGGCTTCAGGCGTGAGTGGAATCGACGCGACGACCTGGGATGCCATCGGCGCGGTCCTGACTGTAGTCGGGCTGGTGATCAGCGTGCTGGTGTGGCGTCGCCGGGGCGCGGCCGCCGGGCTGCGCGGGGTTGCCTGGTCGCTGCTGCCCGTGGCCGCCGGACTCACTGGCGTGCTGCGACTGATCTGGGAGATCGGCGGCTCGATCGGCCGGTGGGCGCTCCGGTTCGTGTTCAGCCCGGTGGTATGGCTGGGCGTGATCGTGGCCGGGGTTGCTCTGGTGCTGTTCGTGGTCTCGGGACTCTTGCGCCGTCGCGGTCCCTCGCGAAAGGCCGCACATGGCCGGCGAAGGAGCCGCGAGGCCGTCACGGACAAGTCGAGCCGCAAGCCCGCCGTACGCTCGGACGACTCGGACGACTCCGACGACGACCTGGAGGACGTGGAGGCGATCCTGCGCAGGCACGGCATCACATGAGCAGCCCGGGCAGCACGCGCACGGGCATCGACGCCGACATCGACCGGCACCGTCTCGCCACCCGACTCGGGCGCGCCGTCGCAGGGCTCGCCGAGCCGCCCTGCCCCCCGGTCGCGGTCGTCGACCGGGACGCGTTCGACGCGAATGCAGCCGACCTCGTGCGCCGTGCCGGCGGGAAACCCGTGCGCCTGGCGACCAAGTCCCTGCGGATACCCGCGCTGGGCGAGCGGGCGCTGGCCGTCCCGGGCTTTCACGGCGTGCTGGCCTACACCCTGCGCGAGGCCCTGTGGCTCTTCGACGCAGGCGTCTGCGACGACATCGTGATGGGTTACCCGAGCGTGGACCGGGTGGCGATCCGCCGGCTCTGCGACGACCCGGCCGCGGCACGCGCGATCACGCTGATGATCGACGATCCCGCACACCTCGAGGTGGTCACGGCGGTGCGGGGGCCCGGCAAGACACGGATCCGGGTGGCAATCGACATCGACGCCGGTCTTCGTCTCGGGCCGGCCCGTGTCGGCCCACGACGGTCCCCGCTGTACGACGTGGAACCTGTGGTCGCCCTTGCCCGCGACGTGGTCCGCCGACGTGCCTTCGACCTGGTCGGCGTGATGACGTATGAGGGCCAGGTCGCCGGCGTGCCGGACCGCGTGCCGGGCCGCCCGGGACGCTCCTTGGTGGTCCGCACCCTGAAGTCCGCCTCGGTGTCACAGATCCACGAGCGGCGGGCGCGGCTTGCCGGCGCGCTGAGCGAGGTGACCAGGCTGCAGTTCTGGAACGCCGGCGGGTCCGGCAGCATCGAGACCTCGTCGCACGACCCGGCGGTCACCGAGGTCACCGCGGGCTCCGGGCTGCTCGGGCCGACCTTGTTCGACCATTACGCCTGCTTCACTCCGCAGCCCGCTGCGTTCTTCGGGCTGCCGGTGGTACGACGACCCGCCCTGGACTGCGTCACGGTCGCCGGGGGCGGCCTGATCGCCTCCGGTCCGGCCGGCCGCACCCGCTCCCCCACCCCCTGGGCCCCACCGGGGCTGCGGCTGACCGCAACGGAGGGCGCCGGAGAGGTGCAGACCCCTCTGGTCGGTGCGACCGCCGCCAGCCTCGCGCTGGGTGATCTGGTCTGGTTCCGGCATGCCAAGTCCGGCGAGCTGGCCGAGCACGTCCGCCGGGTGCATGTGGTCTCCGGCGACGCGGTCGTGGACCGGATGCCGACCTACCGCGGCACCGGCAACGCGTGGTAGCCGCCGGGGAACCGGTATCCACCGACGAGACCGCCGATCTCGTGCTGGGCCTGACGATGAGCCGGGCGCCGACGCTGGGCTCGGGGCGGATGGTCTGCGTCGACGGGCCGGCCGGCTCGGGCAAGACGACGCTCGCCGGCGCGATCGAGGCGGCTGCCGCGCGCAGTGGGTGTGCCTGCTCGCTGGTCCATCTCGACGATCTCTATCCGGGTTGGTCCGGGCTCACCGAGGGGATGGCGCGCGTCCGCGACCGTCTGGTGGGCCCGTTGAGCCGGGGCGAGCCGGGCGGGTACCACCGCTATGACTGGATCGCCGAGACCGACGCCGAGTGGCACGAGGTAGCCGCAACGGAGCTGCTGATCGTGGAAGGCGTCGGGTCGGGCGCCGCCGACTACCACGCGGCGATCACCACGCTGGTCTGGGTGGAGGTGCCCGCGGACCTGCGTGTCGCCCGCGGGCTGCACCGCGACGGGGAGCAGGTGCGCGACCACTGGCTCACCTGGATGGCCGACGAGGACGCGATGTTCGCGCGGGGGCAGACCAGGGGCCGTGCGCACGTGCTCGTCGACGGGACGGGTCAACGGCCGGCCCGGATCGTGGCAGGGTGGTGAGCATGGTGGCTCCCAGCGGCGAACAGTTCGAGATCCGAGGTGGCGGCTACCGTGCCGTCGTCACCGAGTGCGGCGCCGGCCTGCGGCTGCTGGAGCACGACGAGCGTCCGGTCCTCGCCGGCTTCGCGGTCGACGAGCACGCCACTGGTGGACGCGGCCAGCTGCTGCTGCCGTGGCCGAACCGGGTCGCCGGCGCGGCGTACTCCTTCGGGGGGCGGGATCTGCAACTTCCGGTCACCGAGCACGAGACCGGCAACGCGATCCACGGGCTGACCCGATGGTCACCGTGGACGCTGGAAGAGCTGGCTCCCGGCTCGGTCTCGCTGGTGCACCGGCTGATGGCGCAGCCCGGCTACCCGTGGACGGTCGACCTGCACGTGGTCTACGACCTGTCCGCCGACG
This sequence comes from Nocardioidaceae bacterium, assembly GCA_035690495.1. Taxonomy (GTDB): domain Bacteria; phylum Actinomycetota; class Actinomycetes; order Propionibacteriales; family Nocardioidaceae; genus DASSKK01. The sequence goes on from DASSKK010000040.1 coordinate 35,210, forward strand.
GGCTCACGGCGACGGTCACCGCCACCAACCTGAGCGCCGAGCCCGCGCCCTACGCACAGGGCGCGCACCCCTACCTCACCGTGGGGGACGAGGGAGTCGAGGGCTGGGAGCTCACACTGCCTGCGGACACGCGGCTTCGCGTGGACGAGCGCGGCATCCCGACCGGGCTCGAGCAGGTGGAAGGCAGCGACATGGACTTCCGGATCTCCCGGCCGATCCGCGGTGCCGTGCTGGACACCTGCTTCACCGACCTGACTCGCACCGAGGACGGGCGGGCGACCGTGACGCTGCGCAATCCCGCGGCCGACCGTGCTGTGGCGGTGTGGATGGACCGCGCGCACGAATGGGTGCAGGTCTTCACCGGTGACACCCTCGCGACCGGCGCGCGAAGGTCTGTGGCGCTCGAGCCGATGACCGCACCGCCCAACGCGTTCGGGTCCGGGGAGGGGCTTGTTGAGCTGGGGGCCGCCGGCGAACCCGGGGACGAGCACTCCTCCTCGTGGGGGATCCACACCGGCTGACCACGGGCTCAACGAGGCGGCGGGGGGACGTAGCCGGTCGGATCGTCGCCGAGGTCGACGATCGCGGCGACCGGTCCTCCCCCGTCGGGCCCCTGATGCGCGGCCGAGACCGACACGAACACCGCCGGGTCCCCCGTCACCGCAGCGGTCACGCCGCCGACCGCAGCCTTGATCTGCCGGTGCCAGTGCACGTCGGAGTCGTCGAGCATCGCGTTTCGCCGACCGTGGACGTGACCGTCCTGGCTGACCTCGCACTTGAGGAAGACGTTGACGAGGCGGCCCTGCAGGTCGTCCGGGTGCGGACGCTCGGGAAGTTCGAGACCGGCGTCCCGGATTGCCCCCCAGATGCCGTCGGAGTCCAGCGCGTCGCGCATCACGGAGTGCCCGATCCGGTACCGGCCACCCACACCCCGCGCGTTGCCGACCACCACCACCTGGGCGCGGTCGAGCTCGACCCCCGAGGAGCAGGACGCCACCGCGGAGTAGAGCGAACGGTCCTGCAGCACGTCGGCATCGGTCGGCCGGTCGATCTCGCCGAGACCGACAGCCACCCCCAGCGCCGTACACCCGTTGGACAGATCCATCGACTCCAGCGTGTGCTCGGTCCACACGGTCTCGCCGCGGCTCTTGGCGTCCGAGATCGTGTCGAGGGTCAGCAGCGGCGTCTTGGTCTGCACGTAGTGGACGTCGGCGGCATCGGTGATGCCGGCCCGTTCCATGGCCACGCGCACGGCGTCGGCGACCTTGTCGATCATCGCGACCCGGCCGATGTCCTCGGGCAGCAGCACGTCGCTCATGGCGAAGCCGACGGTCAGCCGTGGCTCGTCGCCGGGCTCGGTGCGGTCGGCGGGCAGCGTCGCGAAGATCGTCGCGTGGGGGCTGATCACCCCGTCGGTGCCGCCGGACCACACGATCGGGATCTGCGCGACCTCATCGGCCGGACGTGACCCCTTCTCGACCAGCACCTCCCGGAAGGCCCGGTCCGCGATGATCCTGGTGTAGTCGTTGACGCCGCCGTTGCCCTCGGTCTTGCCGATCACGGCGACCACGCGGTCGGCTTCGAGCACGCCGGCGTCGATCAGCTCGGCAAGTCCGCTCGCGTCGGCGACCGAGCGCAGCGGCACCTTGCGTACCTCGATGGCGTCGGGCATGTCAGCTCTCCTTCTCCTGGTGGGGTTCGTGGTCGGGTACGACGACGGTGCCGGCGTCCCCGCCCACCGCGTCTGTGATGTGGTCCAAGCTGCCGATCACGGCGTACTTCCCCCCGCCTTCGACGAACAGGCAGGCGGCGTCCACCTTCGGCCCCATCGACCCGGACGCGAAGTGGCCCTCGGCTGCGTAGCCGCGCATCCGCCCCACCGGCACCCGGCCCAACGGCTCGGCTTCGGGCGTGCCGAACCGCAGCACGGCATGGGGCACATCGGTCGCGATCACCAGCACGTCGGCGTGCACCGTGCGCGCCAGCAGCGCCGCGCCGAGGTCCTTGTCGATGACGGCCTCGACACCGCGCCAGCCACCGTCCTCGGACACCACGGGCAGCCCCCCGCCACCGGCCGCGACCACGACGAACCCGGCGTCCACCAGCGCCTTCACCGCGGGGGCGTCGACGATCTCGAGCGGCTCCGGCGAGGCGACCACCCGCCGCCACCCCTTCTCCCCGCGGTCCTGCCAGATCTCGCCGTGCCCGATCAGCGGCTCGGCCTCCTCCTCGGACAGGTAGCGTCCGATCGGCTTGGTCGGCTCGGTGAAACCGGGGTCGTCGGCGTCCACCCGGGTCCGGGTCACCACGGTCGCGGAAGGCACGTGCACACCTCGCGCCATCAACGCCGCGTCGAGCGCGTTCATCAGCACGAAGCCGAGCGTCGCCTGCGTCGACGCACCGCACCAGTCCAACGGCACCGGGGGTACGACGGACGCCGCGATCTCGTTCTTCACCAGCAGGTTGCCGACCTGGGGCCCGTTGCCGTGGGTGAGCACCACCTCGACGCCCTCGACGAGCAGGTCGGCGACACTCTCCATGGCGACCTTGCCGGCCGCGATCTGGTCCTCGACGCGGGCACGGCCGTCGGGGCCGGTCATCGCGTTGCCACCCAGCGCCAGCACCGCCCTCATCGTGTGTGCTCCGTGACGAACGAGGCGACCACCTTCGCGTAGCGATCGGGCTCCTCGTGGTAGCAGAAGTGGCCGGACTCCTCGAAGGTGACCACCGACCCGTCTGAGACGTCCTGGACGTACCGCGCGATCATCTGCGGCGTGGTGACCAGGTCCTGGCCTCCGTGCAAAAGCACCGATGGCCGGCTCAGCTCGGCCAGCCGCGGCATCCGGTCGACGTACATCTCCTCCAGCAGCGGAGCGTGCGAGGTTCCGCGCGCCCAGGTCTCCTCGCCGAAGCCGGCAGATTCCATGCCCTGCTCGAAGCGGGCACTGGCGGCCGCGTCGACGAAGTACAGCTCCTGGTAGTGCTCGCCCAACGCCTCCACCGGCACACGCGTCTCGTCGGCCGCACGCAGGCGCCGCGACAGGCCCGCCAGCTCGCGGCAACGAGCGGCCTCCTCCGGGTGTCCGTGCTCGTCGAGCAGTGCGGCGGCGATGGGCAGCCGGTGGCGGTCGGTGCCGTCGGCGTCCCAGCAGGGGCAGTCGAAGACGACCCCGTCGACGGCTCGGGGGTGGGACAGGGCGTAGTCCAGCGCCCCCGCCCCGCCGGCCGAGTGACCGAGGACCGTCCACGACGAGACCCCGAGCCGTTCCCGGATCGCCTCGAAGTCCGCAAGGAGCACGCCTGTGGTGAGGCTCACCTCGCCGACCGGGCCGGAGCGCAGTACGCCGCGCTGGTCGACGCCCACCACCCGCATCGACGAGGCGAGCTCATCGCCCATGGTGGCCATGAAGTCGTAGCAGCTCATCCCGGGGCCGCCGTGCACGTAGAGCAGGGCCGGTGCGCTCTGCTCGCCGCGGTCGTCGACGAAGACCGTGGTGCCGTTCACGTCCAGATATCTCTGAGTCATCGGTCAGGCCTCCCGTCCAACCAGTCCACGTCCGCGTGCGCGACGCCACCGGACAGCCTTGCGTAGCCGGGGCCGCGGTCGAAGAACGGCTGCGACGAAGGATCCCCCCGTTCCGAGCGGAGCCGCTCGCGCAGCCTCTCGCTTGCAGGTACGTCGGCCCGCGCGGCCCCTTCCGGGCCGCTGAGCACCGTGCCGTAGTCCCGCTCGGCACCCTCGCGGGACACCTTGCCCCACCGCACGTCGCGCACCACCTCGTCGTACGGCCGCTCCAGCGGGTCGCCCCATCCTCCGCCACCGGTGGTGCGGATCCGGATCGTCTCACCGGCAGCGACCGGCTCGGCGTCGGCGAGCGCGTCCACCTCTCGCTCGTGCGGCCCGCCCGGGTCGATCGTCACGGAGAACGGGGCCCCTGCCCTGCCTCCGCGGACGCCCCAGCAGGACAGGATCGACCGGTCCGCGATCGACATGAAGTGCGCATCGCGCAGCATCCGGATGTGCTTCTCGTAGCCGAGACCGCCGCGGTAGCGTCCCGCTCCCCCGCTGTCCACGGCAAGCCCGAGCCGCTCGACCACGAACGGGAACCTCGCCTCGGAGAACTCACTCGGCAGGTTGCGGGAGTCCGGGACCACGTGGATGGTGTCCTCGCCGTCGGCGTAGTGGCGTCCTCCGGAGCCGCCGCCGAGGACCTCGCGCATGAGGTACGGCGCCCCTTCCGCGTCCACGCCGTACACCCCGGTGTAGCGGATCGTCTCCTGGTCGGCGGGCATCCGGCCCTCGACCGCCTTGGCGAGCACTCCGGCGAGCACACCGAGCAGCCGGAGGATCACGAACGTGCGCGCGTTGGTGGGCGCCGGGAAGACCGGGGTCAGCAGCGTCCCCGGCGGCGGGAAGCGCATCTCGATCAACGGCACCACGCCCTCGTTGACGTCGAGCTCGGCCATCCGCTCGGGAGTGTCGGCGAGGTTGCGCAGGATGGGGGCGAGCCACTTCTTCAAGAAGTTGCCGTCGGCGTAGTCGCCGCAGTGGTTGATCGGCCCCTTCGCCTGCGGACCCGTGCCGTCGAAGTCGATGACCAGCCGCTCGCCGCGGGGGTCGTCGGCTGCGGTGCGGGTCAGCGTGATCCGCTGCGCGTGCAGCCTCGGCGGGTCGACGCCGTCGTGCTCGGCGTAGTCCTCCCAGGTCCAGCTGCCCACGGGGATCTTGGCGAGCACCTCGCGGCGGAACGTCTCGGTGGTCTGGGCAAGGATCGCCTCGAAGCACCGTTCGACGGTCTCGCGGCCGTAGCGGCCGAACAGCTCGGCCATCCTGCGCGCTCCCATCAGGCAGGCCGAGCACTCGGCGTCCAGGTCGGCGGCCAGAGACTCGGGCGTCCGCGAGTTGCGGGTCATGATCGCCAGCGCCGCCTGGTTGCGCACGCCCGCGTCCCACAGCCGGATCGGCGGGACCATCAGCCCTTCCTCGAAGACGCTGGTGGCGTGGCTGGGCATCGAGCCGGGCACGGTGCCGCCGATGTCGTCATGGTGTCCGAAGGCCTGCACGAACGCGACCACCTCCGGGACGCCTGATCCCGGATCCGCGGCGAAGACGGGCGCGGTGACGCACAGGTCGGGAAGATGCCCGATGCCGCCCTCGGACAGATAGACGTCGTTGTGGAAGAACACGTCCCCTGGCCGCATCGTCTCGATCGGATGGTCACGTACGACCGGGTGCACCAGCGCGGAGTAGGACCGTCCGGTGAGCTTGCGCAGGTGTACGTCGTGGATGCCGGCCCGGTAGTCGTGCGCGTCGCGGATCATCGGCGACCGCGACGTGCGCCCGATCGCGGTCTCCACCTCCCGCTCCACCGACGCAAGGTAGCCCGCGACGATCTCCACCAGCACCGGGTCCGGCGCGCTCATCGGCCGCTCCTGGCGATCAGCAGGTTGCCGTGGGTGCCCACGCGCGTGGTGTATCCGGGATGCACGGGCACCGTGGAGGAGAACTCCTCCAGCACCGCAGGTCCGACGACGACGTCACCGGCTCCCAGCCGGGCCCGGTCGTAGACGGCGGCGGTCACCCACTCGTCGAAGTAGACCTCCCGGTCTCCTGTCTTCGCAGCCTCGCTGCCGACGCCCGGCTCGGCCTCGGGAGTGCGCGGCGAGCGGATCGGCCCCACACCGGTGACCCGCAGGTTCACCCACTCGACCTCCTGACGTGCGTCGCCGCGGAAGTCGTAGTCGTAGAGCGACTTGTGCGCGTCGTGGAACCGGTCGGCGACCAGGTCGGCAAGCTCGCCGGTGACCGGGCCGTCGGGGACGTCGACCCGCACCTCGTAGGCCTGGCCGAAGTAGCGCAGGTCCGCGGTGCGCAGCAGCCGGCGACGGTCCTCGGGGAACCCCTCACGCGCGAGCGCGGCGTCGGCCTGGTCGCGCAACCGGTCGAAGGCCGCCTGCACGCGCGCCATGTCGAGCACGCAGTGGCGCGTCACATCTGTCTGCACATAGTCGTTGCGCACGTCGACGGTGAGCAGACCGTACGCCGACAGGTTGCCGGGATCACGCGGCACGAGCACGCCGGGCAGGCCGAGGATGTCGATCAGCCGGCAGGCGAGCAGCGACCCTGATCCCCCGGCGGTCACGAGATTGAACTCGCGCACGTCCAGGCCGCGTCCCACGGTGACCTGCCGCAACGCGTTGGCCTGGTTCCACGCCGAGACCTCCAGGATGCCAGCGGCGCAGGCCTCCGGTTGCAGACCGAGCCGCGCGGCGAGCGCGTCGATGCCGGCTCGGGCAAGGCCGACGTCCAGCGGCACCTCGCCACCGAGCAGGTGCGGCGGGATCCTGCCCAGCAGCGCGTGGGCGTCGGTGACGGTCGGGTCCGTGCCCCCGGAGCCGTAGCACATCGGCCCGGGGTCGGCGCCGGCCGAGTGCGGGCCGACCTTCAGGCCGCCCTCCGGCGATACCCAGGCGATCGACCCACCGCCGGCCCCGACGGTGACCACGTCGATCATCGGGATCTTGCTGGGGTAGCCGCCCACGTGCCCCTCGGTGGTCAGCGCCGGGCGGCCGTCGACGACCACGCACACGTCGGTCGACGTCCCTCCCCCGTCCAGCGTCATGACCCGGCTGAACCCGGCCTGCTCCGCGACCACGGCCGCGCCCAGCGCGCCGGCCGCGGGCCCGGACAGCACGGTCGTGATCGGCTGGTGCACCACCTCCTCCGCGCTCAGCACGCCCCCGTTCGACTTCATCACGTAGAACCCCACCCGATTCGTCCGCGGTATTGCGGGAGGTTTCCGCGGAGCGATCGCGGACGAATCGGTGAACGCGGCCAACTGGGCGGCGATGTTGGCGACGTACCTGCGGATGTCGGGCTTGACGGCCGCGTCCACCAGCGTGGTCATCGCGCGCTCGTACTCGCGGTACTCGCGCAGCACGTCGCTCGAGATCGACACCGTCGCCTCGGGATGCTCACGTGCGAGTACGTCGCGCATCGCGACCTCGTGCCGGTCGTCGAGGTAGCTGTGCAGGAAGCAGACGCCGATGGTGTCGATCCCCTGTCCGCGGAACCAGCGCGCGACTTCGGCGGCCCGCCCCTCGTCGAACGGGCGGATCTGCTCGCCGGTGGCCGACAGCCGGCCAGGCACCGTGCGCACGCGGTCCACCGGGACGATGCGCTCCGGCTTGACCCAGAAGTAGGAGTTGCCGTAGCCGTCCGGCACTGACTGTCGGGCGATCTCCAACATGAACTCGTAGCCCTCGGTGGTGACGAACCCGAGGGTGCCGACCTTACCCTCCAGCAGCTTGTTGGTGGCGACCGTGGTTCCGTGGCTGACCGCGGACAGCGACTCCGGGCCCACGCCCATCGCGTCGAGCACCTTGCGCAGCCCGGTCATGAACCCGACGGCCGGATCGGCGGGGGTCGACGGGGTCTTGGTCGACGCGAGCTCGCCGGTCTGCTGCTCGACGGCCACCACGTCGGTGAACGTGCCACCGGTGTCGATGCCGACCCGGATCGTGCGTCTCACAGCACCGGCCTGCGCTCGCCGACGCGCGTCGCCTGCTCGAAGCCGTGGGCCACCTCGAGCAGGAGCCGCTCGTTGCGCGGCGCCGCGACGATCTGGATCCCGACCGGCCAGCCTTCGGGCGTGAACCCCGCGGGCACGGAGATCGCCGGGCAGCCCGTGACGCTGATCAGGTACGCCGAGCGCATCCAGTCCAGGTACGACGGCTGCTCGTGACCGTTGATCGCGGTCGGGTACTCCGCCTGCGCGTCGAAAGGCGGCACCTGGCTGACCGGGAGCACGAGCACGTCGAAGCGCTCGAAGAACACCCGGATCTTCTCTGCGATCGACGTGAGCCGCTGGTAGGAAACCGCGAGGTCGGTTCCCGTGAGGTCCGCGCCGGCACGGATGTTGTCGGCGAGCGACTGCTTGAACGCGTCGGGCCGCTTCTCGAGCAGCGAGGAGTACGCGTAGTGGAACTGCCAGGCGCGCAGGGTCCGGAAGACCCCGTCCGCGCTGGCCAGGTCGGGATGGTCGTCCTCGACGAGGGCCCCCGCGGACTCGAACACCTTCGCCTGGTGGGCGACGATCGCGGCCACCGAGTCGTCGACCTCGAACGCCCGGCCGAGGTCGGCCGAGAAAGCCACGCGTACGCCGTGCAGGCGCGGCTCCAGCGGCGGTGCGAACGCCGAGCCCGGAGTCTCCAGCGACAACCGGTCCCGGGTCGTCGGCCCGGCGATCACCGACAGCAGCAGGGCGAGGTCATCGACCGAGCGGGCCATCGGTCCGCCGACCGACGTGAGCTCCCACTCGTTGACCACCGGCCATCGCGGCACCCGGCCCACACTGGGTCGCAGCCCGACCACGTTGCAGAACGACGCCGGGTTGCGCAGCGAGCCGCCCATGTCGCTGCCGTCGGCGAGCGGAACCATGCCCGCGGCCAGCGCCGCGGCGGCGCCCCCGCTGGAACCGCCTGCGGACCGGGTCGTGTCGTACGGGTTCAGGGTGGTGCCGAAGATCGGGTTGAACGTGTGCGAGCCGGCTGCCCACTCGGGCACGTTGGTCTTCCCGATGACGGTCACCCCAGCGCCTCGAACCCGCTCGACGATCATCTCGTCGCGACGGGACACGTAGTCCTCCCGCAACGGCGACCCGAACGTCGTCCGCCACCCGGCCACCTCGTGGGTGTCCTTGAACGCGTGCGGCAGCCCGTGCAACGGCCCGATCGGCTCGCCCTTCGCCAACCGTTCGTCCGCTTCAGCGGCCTGCCCCCTGGCACGCTCCTCGTCGAGGCTGACCACCGCGTTGACCGTCGGGTTGGTCACCGCGATCCGGTCCAGGTGCAGGTCGAGCAGCTCGCGGGCGCTGATCTGCCTGGCGGCCACCGCCGCCGCCATCGTCCTGGCGCTGGAGTAGCAGTCGAGGTCGCTCACCGGCGCCGCCTGCCGATCCAGCCGCCGACGAGTACGCCGGCCAGTGCCGCAGCCGCGCCCACCAGCACCCCCCTCGCGAACCCGCCGCCGGTCGAGCTTGTCGAGACTGCGGGGTTGGTGAACACCTGGCCTATGTCGGCCGGTCTGCCCGTCGACGGCGGCGCGGCGGGACCATCCGGCCTCGCTCGTTCCTCGCTCGGCCTCCCGCCAGACCCGGCCACCACCGCGCCACCGCCGCCGGTCCGCCCGGCCTCCCCGGTCAGGTCCGGTCCGCTGGGAGTGCCGAGCACCGCGTCCACGTTGGCGAAGAACTGGGCCGCCATCCGCTTGGAGACACCGGCCAGCATGCGTTGGCCCACTCCGCCGATCGCGCCACCGACGATGGAGTCGGCGTCGTAGGTCAGGTCGGTGCCGCCGTCCGGACCGTCCGCCAGAGTCACATGAACATCGGCGCCGATGGTGCCGGGGGCGCCGGATCCTTCTGCGTGGAGCCGGAAGGAGCCGGGTTGCTGCTGGTCGCTGAGCTGCACGCGCCCGTCGTACACGCCGGTGATGGAGCCGACGCCCGCCGAGATCGTCATCGCGTAGGCGTCGTCACCGAGCGCCTCGAGTCGTCGGCAGCCGGGGATCGTCCGGACCAGCACGGCAGGGTCGATCAGCGCGCTCCAGACGGTGGTGCGATCTGCGCGCATCGTGGCGGTCCCGGTGAGCTTCACGCTCCGACACTACAAAGTCCGCGAGCCGGCGACCTACGGCGACACTCGCCATCGCCGATGCGCTGCTTTGGTGAAAGCGACCATCCGCCTTCTCACGCGTCGGCCGAACGGAGCGCGAAGAGCTCACTGGGCGAGATCGGCATGCTGGTGAGCACGATGCCTTCGGCATCCTCGATGGCGGAGGCGATGGCTGCGGCGCCGGGGATCACGCCCGCCTCCCCGGCGCCCTTGACGCCGAGCGGGTTCAGCGGCGACGGCGTCGACAGGTGCTCGATCTCGATGGTGGGCACCTCGGAGGCGTAGGGCATCAGGAAGTCCATGAACGACGCGTTCACCAGCTGGCCGGCGTCGTCGTAGACGATCCGCTCGTAGAGGGCGCCGCCGACACCTTGCGCGACTCCACCGTGGATCTGGCCTTCGACGATCATCGGGTTGATCAGCGTGCCGCAGTCGTGCACGACGCAGTACCGCAGGATCCGGATGTCGGCGGTGTCCGGGTCGGTCTCCACGACCACCGCGTGCATGCCGTTGGCGAAAGTGGAGCGCGGCGGGGAGTAGTAGTCGCTGCCCTCGAGGCCCGGCTGCTCCCCTTCGGCGACCGGCGGAAGGTCCGGGTCGGCCGGGGTGGCGAACTGGGTGGCGCGACCGGCGGCCTCGTCGAAGGCGTAGCGCAGCGGGTTGGAGAGCACGGCGACCGCGCCGAGGTCGATGTGGGCGGCCGAGCCTTCCGCCGTGCCCCGGACGCGAACGTCGCCGTCGACGATCTCCAGGTCCTCGGGGCTGGCCTCCAGCGCGTCCGCGGCGATGCGCAGTGCCTTCTCGCGGACCTTCCGCGCGGTCAGCGCGATCGCATTCCCGCTCATCACCGCGGTCCTCGACGCGAACGTGCCCACGGCGTACTTGAACCGGCGGGTGTCCCCGGTGGTGACCCTGATCCGTTCGAAGGGCACTCCGAGCTCGTCGGCGACGATCTGGGCGAGCATCGTCTGATGGCCCTGCCCCTGGCTGGTCAGGCCGGTCGAGACGACCACGGTGCCGTCGGTCTCCACGCGGACGTGTCCGCCCTCGTAGGGGCCGACACCGGTGCCCTCGACGTAGCAGGCCATCCCGATGCCGACCCGCCGGCCCTCGGCGCGTGCCTGCGCGCGGATCGCCTCGAAGTCGTCCCAACCCACCAGCTCCTTGAGCCTGGCGAGGCTGGCCGGGAAGTCGCCGGAGTCGTAGAGCAGCGGACGCCCGTCCTGGAAGATCAGCCCCTGGTCGTAGGGCATCTCCGCAGGAAGGATGAAGTTCCGCTCGCGCACCTGCGTGCGGTCCAGACCGAGGTCGCGGGCGATGGCGTCCATCACCCGCTCCATCACGAAGCAGCCCTGCGGACGGCCGGCGCCGCGGTACGGCGTGACCTGGACGGTGTTGGTGAACAGGCTGTCGAACTCCACCCGGTACGGACCCACCTTGTAGGGCCCCAGCAGCTGGGTGGAGGTGATGATCGGCACGATCAGCCCGTACGGCGTGTAGGCGCCGTTGTCGTGCCAGAACCGCACCGACAACCCGCGCAGCCGGCCGTCGTCGTCGTACCCGACCCGCACCCGGTGCAGCTGGCCACGCTCATGGGCGCTGGACACGAAGTGCTCTCGGCGGTCCTCGGTCCACTTCACCGGCCGGCCGAGCCGGATCGCGGCCCACGGCACCAGCACCTCCTCCGGCCACGGGTGCACGATCTTCACCCCGAAGCCTCCGCCGACGTCCGGGGTCACCACCTCGACGCGGTCCACCGGGAGGTCGAGCTTGGCCGCCACGGCCTGCCGGACGCTGGTGGAGGTCTGCGTCGAGGTGTGCACCAGCAGCGACTCGTCGTCGGCGTCCCAACGCGCCAGCACGCCCTTTCCCTCGAGCGGGGTCGACGCGCTGCGCTCGATGGCCAGGTCGAGCTCGAGCACGTGCGGCGCTGCGTCGATGGCCGCCTCGGCATCGCCGGTCTGCTGCACCATCGTTGCCGCCACGTTGCCGGGCACGTCCGGGTGCACCAGGTCCGTGCCGTCGCGGGCGGCCTCGATGCCGACCACAGCCGGCAGGAACTCGTAGTCGACGTGGATCCGGTCCACCACGTCCTCGGCCACGTAGCGGCTGGTGGCCACCACCATCACGATCGCCTCGCCGACGTGGTTGACCTCCTCTTTGGCCAGGGCGTACGGCGTGCGGCCGTGGGTGAGCGCCGGGTGCGGAATCAGCAGCGGCAGCGCGTCGGCCACCCGGGTGCCGTGCTCCGCGGCGTCTGCCGCCAGGTCGTCGTAGGTGTAGATCGCCACCAGACCCTCGACGTCGAGCGCGTCGCCGATGTCGATGTCGCGGATCCGGGCGTGGGCGTGCGGGCTGCGCAGGAACGCCGCCTCGAGCGCGTCGTGGCCCAGGTCGTCGAGGAACCGGCCCCGCCCGGTCACCAGCCGCGGGTCCTCGCTACGCGGCACCCGCTCCCCCACAAGTCTGGTGGTCATCGGTCACCCCCCTCGGTCTCCCCGTTCGCCATAAGGGCCGCGGCGCGGAGGACGGCCGCGACAATGTTCTGGTAGCCGGTGCAGCGGCACAGGTTGCCGGTGATCGCCTCGCGCGCCTGCTCGGGTGTCGGATCCGGGTTCTCGGCGAGGTAGGCGGTGACCGTGGTGATGAAGCCGGGGGTGCAGAAGCCGCACTGCAACGCGTGGCAGTCCCGGAAGGCCTGCTGGACGGCACCCATCCCGCCGTCCGGGGTGCCGCATCCCTCGACGGTGGTGATCTCGGCGCCTTCGGCGCTGACCGCGAACATCAGGCAGGAGCGCATCGGCGCGCCGTCGACCAGCACGGTGCAGGCGCCGCAGACGCCGTGCTCGCAGCCGAGGTGCGTACCGGTGAGCTTCAAGTCGTGCCGCAGTGCGTCCGAGAGCAGTCGTCGAGGCTCGACCTCGATGTCGTGCGTGGCGCCGTTGACGCGCAGCGTGACTGGCACGGTGCCGTGCGCGGAGCCAGCAGTGGTCACGCGGCCTCCCCCGCCCGGCTCGACGCCGTGGCCAGGGCGCGCCGGGTGAGCACCCCGGCGAGGTGTCGGCGATAGGTCGCCGTCGCGTGCACGTCGTCGTCGGGGTCGATACTGTCCTCGACCAACGAGGCCACCGCCTCGGGGTCGAAGCCTCCGTCCGAGGCGGCGGAGGCCAGGTCCACCAGGACGGGGACGGGTCCGACGCCGAGGAGCGCGGCGCGGGCGGACGTGACGGCCTCCTGCCCGCCGACTTCGACGAGCGCAGCCACGCCGCACAAAGCGTAGTCGCCATGCCGGCGGGACAGCTCGAGGAACGCCGACCCGCTGCCGGCGGCCGGCCGCGGGAAGCGCGCCGCGACCGCGATCTCGCCGGCACGCAGCGCGGACTGCATCGGCCCCTCGAAGAACTCCGCGGCCCGGACCTCCCGGGTTCCGGACTCGCCGGTCAGCTCCACCACGCCACCGAGCAGGACCAGCAGCGCGGGCAGCTCCGCCGCGGGATCGGCGTGCACCAGGCTGCCGACCACGGTGCCGCGGTTGCGGATCGCCGGGTGGGCGACCTGATGGAGGGTCTCGGCCAGCACGGGCAGAGCGGCGGCGACCCCCGGGTCGTGCTCGACCCGCGCGTGCCTGGCCAGAGCGCCGACGCGCACCGCGTCGCCGCCCACGTCCAGCGTGTCCAGCCCCGGGAGCCGGTTGATGTCCACGAGGTGCGCGGGGGCGGCCAGTCGCATCGACAGCAGCGGCACCAGGCTCTGTCCGCCGGCGAGCACCTTCGCGGCTCCGGGCTCCTCGCGGTCGAGCGCCGCCAGCAAGCTCACCGCCTCCTCGACCGTTGCCGGCCGGTGGTAGTCGAACGGTGCCGGCTTCACGGCTCTCCCTTCGCTGACTCGATGAGCGCGCCGACTCAGGCGCGGTGCGACCCGGTGGGACGGTCCGGTGGCGTGGCAGACGGGTCCGCCGACTCGTCACCGCGGTGGATGCCTTCGCGGCCGACCGCCACCATCGTCGCCTCCTCGTCCTGCTTGAGGTCATCGGGTGCGACCATCCGCGCGAGGTGGTAGGCGACCAGCACCACTATCGTGCCCAAGGCGATGCCGCCGAGGGTGAAGTTCTTGCCGAACACCAGGGAGGTGTTTCCGATGGCGATGATGATGCCGGCGGCGACCGGAACCAGGTTGACGGGATTGGCGAAGTCGACCCGGTTCTCCTTCCAGATCTTCGCGCCGAGCAGCCCGATCATGCCGTAGAGGATCACCGTGATCCCGCCGAGCACGCCGCCCGGCGTCGCCTCGACGAGCTGGCCGAACTTGGGACACAGGCCGAACAGGATCGCGACCCCGGCGGCCACGAAGTACGCCGCGGTGGAGTAGACCCGCGTCGCCGCCATCACCCCGATGTTCTCGGCGTACGTCGTGGTCGGCGAGCCGCCGATGCTGGAGGCGATGACAGTGCCGACACCGTCGGCGGCGATCGCGCGACCCATCAGCGGGTCCAGGTTGCGGTTGGTCATCTCGGCGACCGCCTTGACGTGGCCGGTGTTCTCGGCGACCAGCGCGATCACGGCCGGCAGCACCAGCAGGATGAACGCGACGTGGAACGACGGCAGGTGCCAGCCGACCAGGTCGGCGTGGCCGAGCAGGGTCTGGTTTCCGTGCAGTCCGTCGACGGTGTGTCGCGGGAAGCCGAACCAGTGCGCGGAGGACACCCCGGACAGGTCGACTCGCCAGTGCGTGGTGGCCTTGCCGGCGGTCGGGTTGAAGGAGTGGATCTGCCCGAAGATCTGGTCGAAGACCCAGGAGAGCACGTAGCCGAAGATCAGGCCGAGGAACACCGCGATCCGGCCCAGGAAACCGCGCAGCCCCACCGCGATGAGCACCACGAACGTCATCGTCAGCAGCGCCACCCACTGGTCCTGGGGCCAGTAGGTGTTCGCGACCACCGGTGCCAGGTTGAAGCCGATCAGCATCACGACCGCACCGGTGACCACCGGCGGCAGCAGCGCGTGCAGGAACCTGGTTCCCGAGAAGTGGATCGCCACTCCCACCAGCGCCAGCACGGCGCCGGCGACCAGGATCGCGCCGGTCACGTCGGCCGGACCGCCGTTCTGGGCATAGATCGCCGCGACCCCGCTCACGAACGACGCGCTCGTGCCGAGGTAGGAGGGCACCTTCCCGTTCACGATCAGCAGGAAGATGATCGTGCAGATGCCCGACATCATGATCGCCAGGTTGGCGTTCAGCCCCATGACCACCGGGAAGACGAACGTCGCACCGAACATCGCGACGACGTGCTGGGCGCCCAGCCCGGCCGTGCGACCCCACGACAGCCGCTCGTCGGGAGCGACCGCCTTCCCCGGCGGTGGCGTCTTCCCCTCGAAGACCACCGTCCAGCCCCAGAAACGACCCGCCCCACCACTCATCGCACGCCTCCAGTCGCTGCGCCCCTCGGCACAGGTGGTTACTGTGCCACGTCACAGTGCCCGAGTCTTGCTGCAAACCCGGCGTGCCGTCGCGGGAAACTCTTGCCGAAAGCCGACAGGAACGATGGCATCTATGGCCAAGGATCGACTCCACTGTGATGCGGGCGTGACCTCCCCAGCACGCCAGTGCGCAGGCACACCCGTTAGTGTCGACCTCAGCGAGGCACGCGGTTGGAGCGTGCACGGACAGAAGTGGTTGGCTATCGAACGCACACGGTCAGGGACGGAGTTAGGTCGATGACACTGGGCATTCCGTACGTGCTCGGACTCCCGTACGGCCAATGGCTCTCCGAGCACCGCGCAGAGGTGATCGGACACGTCCAGGAGCACATCCTGCTCGCCGTGTACACGATCATCATCGCCAGCGTCCTCGGGTTGCTGATCTCGCTGGCCGTCTACCGCCGGGTGAGCATCAGCACGGTCACGATCAGTCTCGCGGCCACCGGGTTCACCCTGCCGTCGGTCGCCTTGTTCGGAATCCTGTTCTCGCTGGTCGGTGGCAGCCTGCTGGCGATCTTCCCGCCGCTGGTCCTCTACGCCTTGCTGCCTATCGTGCGCAACAGCATCGTGGGCTTGCAGAACGTCGACCCGAACATCCTCGACGCGGCCAGGGGGATGGGGATGGGCCGGTTCCGGATGCTGTGGCAGATCGAGCTGCCGATGGCCTGGCCGGTGATCGTGGCCGGCTTGCGCGTGTCGACGCAGCTGACCGTCGGGATCGTCACCATCGCCGCGTTCGTCAAGGGAATCGGCATGGGGGTCTATGCCTTCGACGCCCTGGACAACCTCGGGTCCACCAACACGGGCAACGAAGCGATCACCTGTGTGATCTTCGTGATCGCGATCGCCCTGGTCTTCGACGCCATCTGGGTCGTCATCCGCCGTCTCACCACGCCGAGGGGAAGCCATGCCTGAGCAGCAGAACGCCTCCGCAGCCGACCACGAGTCGCGCGGAGTGCCCATCGTCCTGGAGAACCTCACCAAGCGCTATCCCGGCACCAACAGGACCGCCGTCGACTCGGTGAACATGGAGATGCCCGCCGGCGAGATCGTCGTGCTCGTCGGCCCGTCCGGCTGCGGCAAGACCACCACGATGCGGATGATCAACCGGCTGATCGAGCCCACCTCGGGAAAGATCATCATCGGCGGCGAGGACGCCGCCACGCTCAACGACGTCAACCTGCGGCGCAAGATCGGCTACGTGATCCAGCAGATCGGGTTGATCCCGCATCTGTCCATCGCCAACAACGTCGCGCTGGTCCCGAAGATGCTCAAGTGGGACAGGAAGCGGATCGACGCCCGCGTCGACGAGATGCTCACGGTGGTCGGCCTCGACCCTGCGGAGTACCGCAAGCGCTACCCCCGGCAGCTGTCCGGCGGGCAGCAGCAGCGCGTCGGGGTGGCTCGTGCGCTTGCCGCCGACCCGCCGATCATGCTGATGGACGAGCCCTTCGGAGCGGTGGACCCGATCACCCGCGGGCACCTGCAGGACGAGTTCTTGAACCTCCAGCAGACTCTGCACAAGACCATCGTGTTCGTCACCCACGACTTCGACGAGGCCCTCAAGCTCGGCAACCGGATCGCGGTCCTCCGCGAGGGCTCGCACATTGCGCAGTACGACACCCCGGAGGCGATCCTGGCCAACCCCGCCGACGAGTTCGTCTCGGGCTTCATCGGCGAGGGAGCAGCGCTCAAGCGACTCCACTTCGAGCGGGTCGACTCCCTGTCGCTCGACGACGGACAGGCACAGTCCGACGAGACCGTCGACGTCTCTTCGACGCTGCACGCCGCCCTCGACCTGATGGTCGGCAAGGGACTCCGCTCGGTACGGGTGGCCCAGGACGGGAAGCGCGTGGGCAGCATCAGCGTCGACACCATCCTGAGCAGGGTCGGCGCGCCCGAGGATGACAGCCAGGTCGGTGCCGGATGAGCCTGGACACCCAGACCGGTGCCCAGCCAGGTGAGCGTGACGAAGACGCCGGCCTGACCGAGGCCGCCGCGCCGGCCATCGAGCAGCGACGCGTCGTCGGCTGGCGGGATGTGATCATCCCGGCGATCTGCCTGGTGGTCGCCCTGCTGCTCTACTTCTCCGTGCACAACAGGTCACTCGACACCATCGAGTCCAACATCCTCGACGGCAAGACGCTGACCGGGAACACCGTGCAGCAGATCTACCTGAGCCTGATCATCGCCGCGCTGGTGATCTGCATCGCCGTGCCGTTGGGCATCCTCGTCACGCGTCGGCGTACTCGATGGCTCTCGCCGATCGTGCTCGGGTTCGGAAACCTGGGCCAGTCGGCGCCCAGCCTCGGTCTGCTGGCGATCTTCGGCACGTTCCTGTTCATCGGGTTCTGGGCAGTGATCATCATCTTGACCGCCTACACGACCTTGTCCGTGCTCCGCAACACGATCGTCGGTCTCGAGGGTGTCGACCGCAACGTGCTGGACGCCGCCAAAGGGATGGGCATGTCACCGGCGAAGATCCTGCTCACCGTTGAGCTGCCGCTGGCGATCCCGGTGATCGGCGCCGGTGCGCGCACCGCGATCGTGCTCGCGGTCGGCACCGTGCCCCTTGCCGCCGACCTCGGTGCCGGTGGTCTCGGCGCCTCGCTGTTCGGGGCGATCCACAACAACCGTCCGTTCCCGCTGCTGATCGTGGCAGCGATGATCGCGATTCTTGCCCTGCTGATGGACTGGGCGGCGGGCATCGTGCAGCGAGGTCTTACCCCCCGAGGCATCCGCTGAACCGGAGACACACCCCAGTCCAGACGATCCAGCCGATCGAGACGACAAGGAAGACAACCATGAGAATCAGCAAGAAGATCAGCACCGCGGTCGCCGGGGTGGCCTTGCTCTCCGCGTCGCTGAGCGCCTGCGGCGGTCTGTCCGGGGGCGCGGCCGCCGGCAGCGGACCCTGCAAAGGAGTGGAGGCGGGGTCTGTCGATCCGAAGGCGCTCGACGGGGTCACGGTCAAGGTCGGCTCGAAGGAGTTCGACGAGCAGCTCGTGCTCGGTCAGCTGTCGATCAAGATGATGTGCGCGGCGGGTGCGAAGGCCGTCGACAAGACGAACATCAAGGGCACCACGCAGGTGCGCAAGGCGCTGCTGCGCGGCGACATCGACACCTACTGGGGCTACACCGGCACCGGCTGGGTGGACTTCTTGAAGAAGAAGCCCATCCACGACCCGGTCAAGCAGTACGAGGCCATCAAGACCCAGGACCTGAAGAAGAACGATGTGGTGTGGGGTCCGCGCGCGCCGTTCAACAACACCTACGCGTTCGCGGTCACGAACGAGTTCGCCAAGAAGAACAACCTGAAGACCGACTCGGACATGGCCAGCTACATCAACTCCAACCCGAGCTCGACGGTGTGCGTCGAGAGTGAGTACGCCAACCGGCCCGACGGGTACCCCGGCTTCAAGAAGACCTACGGCATCCACGGCGGCCAACAGAAGGTGCTCGGCATCGGCGTGGTCTACACCCAGACCGACAAGGGCAACTGCGACTTCGGCGAGGTGTTCACCACCGACGGCCGGATCAAGGCGCTCGGCCTCACCGTGCTGAAGGACAACAAACTCTACCACCCGCTCTACAACGGCTGCCCGGTGGTCATGAAGAAGACGAACGAGGAGCACCCGGAGATCCTCAAGGTGCTCGCGCCACTGGCCAAGGAGCTCACCACCCCCGTGATGCAGGAGCTGAACACCAAGGTCAGCGCCCAGGGCGAGGACCCGGAGAAGGTGGCCACCGACTTCTTGAAGAAGAAGGGCTTCATCAAGTAGCGGCTAGATATTGCGCATCGCGACGATGCGCAGCGCCAATGCGAGGTCGAGGCGGAGGTTCGGGTCCGTGGTGAACGGCCCGACCATCCGCTCGATCTTGCCGATCCGGTAGCGCAGCGTGTTGTAGTGGAAGTGCAGGATCCGCGCGGCCTCCGCGACGTTCAGGTTGGTGTTCAGCAGAACCTGGAGGGTCTCGCGTAGGCCGGCGACCTCACCCGCGCCGTGCGCGGGGTCGCCCGCCAGCTCCCGGAGCGTCTCGGCGACGAACCGATCGAGCTCGGCGTCGTCCTCGATCAGGCTGAGCAGCCGGAAGACCCCGAGATCGTCGAAGTGCGCGACGGACTCGGGACCGTGCAACCGTCGGCCGGCGCGCAGTGTCTTGCGTGCCTGCTCGTAGGCGTCGGGAAGAGCCGTGACGCTGTGCACGACCCGGCTCACCCCGGCCGCGAAGCGGCGCCGCCCGCCGCCGCCGTCGCCTCGGATGGCTGCGACGACGCCGGCAACCACGTCGCGCTCTGAACCGCCGTTCTCCTCGGTCTTCGGCACCGGGAGCAGCGCCACCACCTCTGAGGCGAAGCCGACCACAGGGATGCTGGGGTCGTCCCCGGCGATCACCGTCGCCCAGGCGGCGGAGAACCGCTCCACCTCCAGGGGGCGCTGGAATCCTCGAGTCAGGGGCGGACCGTTCTCGGTCTCCAGCGCGGCGGTGACGACCACCAACGGGCGGTCCAGGTCCCAGCCCAGTGACTGCGCGTGCGCCAGCACCTCCGCCGGCTCCCCGGCGCGGCCGGACAGTACCTCGCGCAGGAAGTCTCCGCGATACTTGCTCTCCACCGCGGAGACCGCCAGCTGCTTGGCGAGGCAGATCGCCGCGACGTCACCCGCGCGCTCCAGCACCGTCAAGTCCTCGCCGGTGAGCCGTTGCTCGTCGTGGAAGAGCACCAGCCGGCCATGGTCGACCGCGCCGCCGGTGACCATGACCACCGCGTGCGAGCCAGGGAGATCGTCGACGGCGTGCAGCCCGGGCCCGGTCGCCTCGGTGCGGAACCGCCCGCTGGGGTGGAACAGCGACGAGACGCGCAGCCGTTCCCACCACGTGGACGAACCGGCACGGCTGAGCACCCGCCCGTCAGAGGTGGTGACCATGGCCAGACCTGCGAACAGCTCACTGACGATGGCCACGACCTCGTCGAGCCCACCTCCGGCGAGCACGGCGTTGACCAGCTGCCGGTGCAGGTCCTCGCGGCGCTCGAGCAGAGTCGCCCGCTCGCTGGCCACGCCGGCGAACACCTGGGTGAGGATGTCGTCGAACCCCACCTGGTCGGGCACCACGACCAGCGGCAGGCCGCACCGGTCCGCCTGGTAGAGCATCGAGGCGGGCAGCTCGTCCAGGTAGCGGTGCAGCTTGATGGCCAGCGCCGAGACGCCGCGCTGGTCGAGCGCCCCGACCAGGGCGCCGAGATCGGCCCCCGACTCCCGAAGCGGGTATCCGGTGGTGAGCAGCACGCTCTCCGGACGCACCCAGGAGATGATGTCGGGCACCTCCATCACGTTCGCCCGCCGAACCGGGCGCTCCAGGCCCGCCAGGCCGGCGACGACGCTGGCTCCGGCCAGCGCCGGCAGGGTGAGCATCCGGGCCACGGTCATCGCCGGCAGCGGCCCGCCCTGGTCGCTGCGAGCCATCCGGTCGTCTGGCAGAGTGCCATCACCGGACGCGGGATCGTTGGCAACCTTTCCCATGACCGGGACGCTACCCGACCCCTAGGCTCGAAGCGTGCCCGTCGCCCGAGATATCCCCCGCGAGGTGTCCGGTGCGGCCTCGGCACTGCTGGTGCCGCTGCTCACGGCGGGGTCGCGCCGACTGACCTTGGTCGCGGCCACGCGGGTCAGCCGGCACTACCGGACCGAGGATCCGCGATGCCCGACCGTGTCGGTGCTGACCCCGACGGCGATCAGGCTGCCCGACTCGGTCGTCCTCGAGGCGTCGGCGACGCTGCCGGACGGCGACCTCGCGACCGGCAGTCTCGTTGGCAACGGGGATACCCTCCCTTGGCTTCGGGTGACACGATGGTGGCGTCCCGCGCGACCGTCCAGGTTGGCACCACCACCTGACCTGGGCGCCGTGGCGCGGACGGAGTGGAGGGTTCGGGTATCGGGGGTCCCGGCCCTCCACGATCTCGGGGAGTCGAGAGGGATCGACCCGGACGCGCTTGTGGGTGCCGGCCCGGGCCTGACCCCGGCCGGCGACGACGTACTCGCCGGCGCACTGGTGACCGCGCGTGCCACCGACGACCCCCGACTGCCGCTGTGGCGGGACCGGACCCGTCGCGCCATGGACCTGCACCGCACCACGGTCGTCTCCTACGGGCTGCTCACCCATGCGCTGCACGGGTACGCCGTTCCTCCGCTCGCCGACTTCCTCACCGCGCTCTGTACGCCCGACGAGCCGCCCGATCGCGTCGAGGTGGCACTGGACCGGCTGATGGCGGTCGGGCACAGCTCAGGGTCTGCGCTGGCCACCGGGATCCTGCACACCCTCGCCACCCGCGAAGTCGTCGCGGCGGCATGATCGGCCCCATGAGACGAGTCCAGATCCGGCGCGGCGCCTACGTCGACTCGGTGGCGCTCATGCAGGTGAGCAAGCAGGTCGGCGCACTCGAGGGAGTCACCGCCGCCCTGGTCGCGATGGCCACCGATCTCAACGTCGAGCTCGCCACGCAGATGGGCTTCCAGGTGTCCGAGACCGGCGCCAACCACATGCTCATCGCGGTCGAGGCCGACACCGACGAGGCGCACGAGGCCGCACTCGCGGAGGTGGACGCCGCGCTCAACGAGTCCTCGCTCCCGTCCTCACCGGGCTCCGACCTGGAGCCGGCCCCGGCGTTGCTGGGTGCCGCGGCCCGCCGGCTTCCCCGGGACCAGACCGCGGTGGCCCTCGTGTCGACACCGGGCGATCACGCGTTCGTGGACGCGATCGACGCCCTGGACGCCGGCTTGCACACGATGCTGTTCAGCGACAACGTGTCGATCGAGCAGGAGGTCTCGCTCAAGGAGTACGCCGACCCGTCCGGGCTGCTGGTGATGGGGCCCGACTGCGGCACCGCGGTGATCGGAGGTGTCGGACTCGGCTTCGCGAACGTGGTCCGCCCTGGACCCGTGGGCATCGTGGCCGCCTCCGGCACGGGCGCACAGCAGCTGATGTGCCTTCTCGACGCGTGCGGTGTCGGGATCTCCCACTGCCTCGGCGTCGGAGGGCGCGACCTGTCGGAGCCGGTGGCGGGGCGCTCCACCCGACGCGCGCTCGAGCTGCTCGCCCAGGACGAGGCCACCGAGCTGATCGTGGTGGTCTCCAAGCCTCCTGCGCCGGGCGTGGCCCGGGCCATCCGCGGGCACGCCGCCTCTGTCGCCGACTCGCACGGCGTACCCGTGATGTTCGCGCTGCTCGGACCCGGTGAGCCGGACCTGACTGCGTCCGCCCGGCAGGTGGTCGAGGCGACGGGCGCCACCTGGGCCGAGCCACGGCACTGGCAGAGCCGGCGAGCGCCGTCGGCCGCGCGCCGCGCGGGCGGATCTCTCCGCGGCCTGTTCACCGGTGGGACGCTGCGCGACGAGGCCCGGCTGATCGCCACGGAGCGGCTCGGCCCGATCGGCACCGACCTCGCGGACACGGCCCACACCATGGTCGATCTCGGCGACGACGAGTTCACCCGCGGCCGGCCACATCCGATGGTCGACGCCTCGTCCCGGACGGACCTGCTCCTCGCCCAGATCGACGAACCACGCACGTCGGTGCTGCTTCTCGACGTGGTGCTCGGTCTGGCGGCCGACCCCGACCCCGCCGCCTCGCTGGTCGGTCCGGTCGGCACGGCGACCGAGCAGGGCGTCCCGGTCGTGGTGAGCCTCGTCGGCTCCCGCGACGACCCCCAGGGCCTCGAACGGCAGGCGGCTGCGCTCGCCGACGCCGGCGCCCGGGTGCATCTCTCCAACGCCGAGGCCACTCGCAAGGCCGTCGACCTGGTGGAGGGCGCCTCGTGACCGCTTCTCCCCTGCCCGCACCCGAGGCCGTCGTCACAGCCGGAGCGTCCCTGTTCGCCGACGCGATCGAGCAGCAGGCGGTCGCCGTCGAGCGGGTGCAGTGGCAGCCCCCGGCCGGTGACCCGGCCGCGCTCGCCGCGGTGATGGGCGACCGGCGCCGTCGGGACGCGAACGCCCGCGCGTTGCACGCGATGCTGGAGGCGCAGTCGCACCTGGTCGACGTACTCCCGGCGAGCGAGGCCCTCGGACTGCAGCCGGGCGAGTTCCTGCATGCCGGACCGCCGGTCGACTGGGAGCGCGCGTCCGGTCCGATGCGCGGGGCGCTGATGGGCGCGATGCTCTTCGAGGGCCTCGCCGACACCCCGGAGGGCGCCGAGCGTCGCCTGGAGCGCGGCGAGGGCGTGTCCTGGCAGCCCTGTCACAGCCGCGGAGCGGTCGGCCCGATGGCCGGCGTGGTCTCCCCGTCGATGTGGGTCTTCTGCCTGCGTGACCAGGCCCATGAGCGTACGTCGTGGTGCTCGCTCAACGAAGGCCTCGGCAAGGTGCTGCGCTACGGCGCCTACGGCCCCGAGGTGGTCGAGCGGTTGCACTGGATGACCGACGTGCTCGGCCCGATGCTCCAGCAGGCGGTGCGGTCGCGCGACGACGACCCGGTCGACGTCAAGGCCATCGTCGCGCAGATGATCCAGATGGGCGACGAGGGCCACAACCGCAACCGCGCCGGAACGCTGATGTTCCTGCGCGAGGTGCTGCCGGCGATGATCGACTCCGGCCGGCCGACCTCCGACGTCGCGCAGGCGGTGCGGTTCGTGTCGGGCAACGACCACTTCTTCCTCAACCTGGTGATGCCGACGTGCAAGCTCCAGGCCTCCGCGGCCTCGGGCATCGAGGGGTCGACGCTGGTCACGGTGATGGCCCGCAACGGCACCGACTTCGGGATCCAGACCGCCGGAACCGGCGAGTCATGGTTCACCGCGCCGGCCGGCACCCCGGAGGGCCTGTTCCTCGGCGGATACGGACCGGAGGACGCCAACCCCGACATCGGCGACTCGGCGATCACCGAAACGGCGGGAACCGGCGGGTTCGCACTCGCCGCCGCGCCCGCGATCGTCCGGTTCGTCGGCGGCGAGGTCCCCGACGCGGTCGCCGCCACCCAGCGCATGTACGAGATCACCCTCGCCGAGCATCCGGCGCTGCAGATCCCGCTGCTGTCGTTCCGCGGCACCCCGGTCGGCGTCGACGTGACCCGCGTCGTCCGCACCGGGATCCTGCCCGTCATCGACACCGGGATCGCGGGCCGGGAGGCGGGCACCGGCCAGGTCGGCGCCGGCCTCGTCGAGCCCCCGGCGGAGGTGTTCACCGCCGCCCTGCACGCCCTCGCGGAGATCGCGTAGCGGCGCCGCCAGGGGGTAGCGTCCGGAGCATGAGCGAGTCGATCACCGGAGAGCAGTACGCCCTCGCCGCCGGGCCGTACCAGGCGGTCGTCACCGAGTCGGGCGCGAGCCTGCGCGAGCTGACCTGCGGGGGCCGCCCGCTGGTGCTGCCGCACGGCGTGGAC
>DASSKK010000041.1:0-16027 GCA_035690495.1 Nocardioidaceae bacterium
GAACTCCGAGGGGTAATCGGCCTTCGACTCCGCGACCATCCGGACAGCGCGCTCCCGCAACTCCCGCGGGTAAGACGATGGACGTGACATGGACTTCATCCTTCCAACAAATGAAGTCTCCAGACATCCCGGGGCGGCTCACTGGCGTTGATCACCGACCACGAGGGCAAGAAGATCGTGTGGGGTGCCGAGGGCAAGGACGCTGCCACCCTCGATGAGTTCTTCGCCGATCTCGGCTGGCAGCGTGCCGACGAACTCGAGGCGATCAGCATGGACATGGGTGCGGCGTTCAACAAGTCCGCGACCCTCAACGCACTGAACGCGACCCGCTGCATCGACCCCTACCACTGCGTCCAACTGGTCACCGAAGCCCTCGACGTCGAACGACGCAAGGCCTGGAACGAACTACGTGCTCTGCCCGACCAGAACGCCGCCAAGACGTTCAAGGGCGCCCGCTGGGTGCTCCTCAAACGCCCCGAGAACCTCTCCACCGACCAGCAAGCCACCCTGCGCAAGCTGCGCAACCGCGGCGGGGACGTCTGGCGGGCCTACAGCCTCAAGGAAGCCTTCCGCGCGATCTTCGCCGGCGACCTGAACACCACCCAGACGGCCACCGCCTTGGACCGCTGGTGCTCGGTGGCCAGCCGCTCACGACTGCCCGCGTTCGTCCGGGTCGCCAAGACCATCCGCAAGTTCCGCGAGGGCATCCTGGCCGCGATCCGGCTCAGCATCAACAACGCGCGAGCCGAGGGCCTGAACAACCACGTCCGGCTGATCACCCGCCGCGCCTACGGCTTCCACTCCGCCCGCGCAGCCCTGGCCCTGGTGATGCTCTCCTGCGGCCCCATCGACCTACGACTCCCATACGAACGCGCGGCCCAATGACCCACATTCATGCCGGGAGAGCCGATAAAGGCTGGGTGGGTGACGCCGACGATGGCAGTCAGCGTCGCGGCGTGCGGGTCGTGAACCATCACCGCACCGCTCTCGGGGTCGAACCACTGACGAAGACGCGCGGCATCCCCAGGCAGCGACAGCGTGCCAGCCGGTCGAGGCTTGACGATGTGGCGGCGGAACAACAACTGACCACCGGTGGACCGCCAGAGCCAGCGGCTGACCGCGGGCAGCCACTCGATCAGCTTGCGACCGCCGACCCCGATGAACGCGAGGGCAGCGCAGAGCAGCAGCACGGGGACGACATACATCAAGGACGGTCCACCGCCGAAGTAGAGCGCGAACACCAGCATGATCGCGCCGGACCCGACCACGACGAGCTGAGACCCGGACAATCCCAGGAGCACGCCTCGCCGTGTCAGGCGGGAGAACTTCACCGGAGCGAGTTCGTAGTCGTGTGCAGTCGTTGGGTTGCTCACCGGTCAGCCCTTCTTCCCGTTGGACTGTGAGGGAATCGAGTCCGCAACATGCGGCGGCATGGGTGCGCCCGAGGGCGTGACCGGGGTCTTCTGGGCGGCGTCTGCCTGTTGCGAGGCGGCACCGCCGACCGCCTGGCCGGTCCAGACTCCGGCCGTCGCGGCCTCCTTCGCCACAACCACACCCGCAGCGACTCCGCCAGCGGCAGCCCCGCCCGCGGCAGCTCCGCCTCCTCCCGTGGACGCAGTTCCAGCACCTCCGGTTGACGGTTCCGTACCGGTCGGTGGTGCGGCCGGCGCGGGTGAACCGTCACCATTGCCGCCGCCACTGCCGCCGTCGAGCACCTTGCTCGGCTGCGAACTCGGAGCACGGTTCATCGGGATTGGCATCGGGCGGTTGAGCGCCGACTTGCCTTCCTGCTCAGCCGACATGGCGTGGTACATGTCGAAACCCATGAAGTTGATCGCCTTGTAGGTCATGTACGGCGCGAATCCGGCCATCAGCATCAGCACCACGCCGGCGATCGGTTCGGACACGGACTGGATGTCCCCGTCGATGGGTGCGGAGACCTGCGCGGTGGCGAGCAGGAAGATCACGACTAGGACGACCTTGGAGATGATCAGGGCGATGACGAATGACGCCCACTTGCTGACCCAGCTGCGAGTGTGGTCCCAGCTCGACCCAGCCATTGCGACGGGCGCGAAGACGATGGCGATGAGGAGCAGTGCCTTGCGGACGAGCAGGCTGATCCACACGATGCCTGCCGCGCCGATGGCAAGGCCAGCGATGAAGATCGTCAGGATCGCACCCGCGCCGGGCGCCGCGAGGTTGAGCCCAACGAGGCCAGCGGTGAGCAGGGCGACGCGGTCGCCCATCTGCTCCATGTTGGTCCCGGCCGCGTTGACGATGCCGATGCAGAGCTGGTCGGTGACCTCCAAGGCCGTCGCCAGCAGAGCGAGCGCGACGAAGGAGCCGAGGATCGACTTCGCCAGCCCGAGGGCTGCTCGCGACAGTGCGGCTGGTTCGCGTCGGATCATGCCCCCGATGACTTGCAGCATGAAGAAGCCGAGCATCACGAAGACGGCGATGCCGAAGAGGATGTTGTAGACCTTGGTGTACTGACTGCTGGTGACATCGACCATCGTGGTCGAGTCGAAGACCTCCCACACCGCCTCGAACATCCAGCCCGCAGCGTGCCCCATGCCCTGAGCCAGCCAGTCGAAGGGCGCGGACACCAGCGCCCCAGCCGCGTCGCCCGCGACATCGCACACGGATGAGATGACAGGCACATCGCAGACGTCGACCATCGTCGTGTTCCTCTCGCGCTTGCCCGGTCAGACGGACTGGCCGACGTTCCAGAAGAAGTTGACGAGGGCGACGGACGCGCCGGTGATGATCGCGGCACCGAGCCCCACCAGGACGCCGAACTTGCCGCGACCAGCCAAGTGCGGGTTCGACGAGTTCGCGCCGAGTGCCCAGACGACTGCTGAGACGATCAGGGCGAGTACGGCGAGGATGAGGCCGACGGTCATCGTCGCGCCGACGATGTTCTTGAGCTGGCTGATGCCCGGCAGCCCGTTGGAGTTCGGGCCGATGTTGATGTCCTGCGGCAACAGCGACAAGACGGCGGTGGGTAGACCGAGGGTGATCACGATTCCTCCTGAGTGAGTGGACGGTTCACTCGCTCAGGTGTTCGGGTCGGACCACGGTGCCCTCGATAGGGTTGCGTCTGTGGCGCTTCCCGAGACCGACATGGCACGAATCAAGAAGTGGTGCGACTCGATCTGGCCGAAACACATGTGGGACCAGGCGAAGGTCGAAGCCGACGTTGCGCCGACGCACGTCACCATCGTCGAGGTCCGGCCCGACTGGATGGGTGGCCCGGTACCCACGCGATTCCCCATCGCTCGGCTGCGCTACACGAAGACCACCGGCCAGTGGGCGATCTACTGGCGCGACCGGAATCTGAAATTTCACGAGTACCAGCACAAGCGGCCGTCGAAGAACGTCCAGTCGCTGCTCGACTACATCCGCGAGAGCAAGGACCCGATCTTCTTCGGTTAAGTCAGTCGTCAAGGCCGATGCCGGGGGACGTCGCGACCCGCGCATGCTCCAGCGTGAAGTCCGGCATACGGCGGAGGGGCTTGACTCCCTCGACGATGCGGTCGGGGTCCACGGCCGTGTGGGAGATGTCGTAGCCGCCCTACGGCGAGCGGCCGGGGACGTGGCGCGTTCCAAAGGGCCGACGCTCAGTGATCATTGGCGCACCGGGCACCTGCATGGACTTGGGGTAGTGCTCGG
Organism: Nocardioidaceae bacterium; assembly: GCA_035690495.1. Classification (GTDB taxonomy): domain Bacteria; phylum Actinomycetota; class Actinomycetes; order Propionibacteriales; family Nocardioidaceae; genus DASSKK01. The sequence continues at coordinate 3,673 of DASSKK010000041.1, forward strand.
CGATCCAGTTCTTCGTGGCCTTGGACATCCGGTCCGTGTCCATCGCGCGCAACCTCGACGGGACGATCGGGAGTTCGCGCCAGCCGGGGAGCGCGTGGTCGTGCCACAACTCGACAGCGATGTTCTCGTGGTCGGTGATCGCGTTCCACTCGCACGGTTCACAGATCGCCTGGTACATCAGATCGCCGACACACTGGCACGACTCGTGCCGGTCGGCGTGCTTCCACGGCTCACAACGCAAGTCTGTCGTGTAGAGCGCGAAACCGTGGCCCGCGACCTGGGCGTTGTCAGGGACCGTGATCGAGTGGCGCCACATGTTGACGTGGGTCTTGTCGTGCGCGTGCAGGAACATCCAATGGTCCAGCGCCGCGTCGAGCTCGGCCGGCGGGTAGTACACCGTCGTGAAGTGCAGGGGAGCACCACGCCACTCGGGAGTCGACTCGAGGGCCGCCTCGTGGAGCATGCCCTCGATGTCGAAGGCGAGCTGCTCCTCGTTCACAACGTCGCTCCCACGTCGAGGAGCCAGTTGGCCCAGGCGAGCGCACCGCCGGTGAGTACAGCACCGCCGAGGGCGACGAAGAGGCCGGTCTTCGCCTTGCTCGCGGTCTGCCAACTGCCTTGAGCCGAGCCGATGGCCCACGTCGCCGCGCAGATGACAACCATCAGGACGGCGACGATTAACCCGTAGGTCAGCAGCGCACCGACGATGGCGCGGAGCTGGCTAGAGCCGCCGACGGCACCGAAGTCGGGGCCGACGAGAGGCAGAATCGCGGGGATCTTCATGGTCATCAGGTGCTATGCCCGAGCCGTCCAGTGACAATGGTCGTAGTGTCCGCCGGTCACGCTGTTGGGATCGTGCATCCCGCCGCCGTCGTAAGGTCGCCAGCCCTCGGACGCTCGCGCTACCGACCAGATGCGTCCCTGCCAGATGAGGTACTCAACGCCGAGGTTCTCGGCGTTTTCCTTCAGCCAGTTGGTGACCTTCCAGCCGTAGTCGAGCGCATGGCCGCTTGCTGCGGTGCCGATCGAGTTACCGAAGGTGCCGTCGCAGGCGCGGCCGAGCGGATGCTCGGACTTCTGGCCGCTACGGGGTGACCAGCACGACCAGTGGGAGTCCGGGAAGTTCCTCTCGACCTGGGCGAGGATGTACGCCGTCCGTTCGGTGATCTGCCCGTCCGTGGTCGGGTCGTCGACGAGGTGGTTGGGGTTGTCGCCGGGGTACGACGTCGCCGGGCCTCCCGCGTTGGTGCATCCCGCGTCGCCGGCGCCCGGTCCACCTTCGACGTCAGCCGCACCTTGAGATGCCAGCCAAGGTTCGGGATCGACGGGAGCGGAGTTGGCGCCGCCAGGGCGGACCTCGAAGTGGAGGTGCGACCCGGTCGCGTAGCCGTCGGAGCCGGCGTCGGCGATGTACTGCCCAGCGGTGACGGTGTCGCCGGCTTTGACGTGGATGCCGTCGGCGTACATGTGGGCATAGCCGGTGGCGACTCGCTTTCCGCCGACGGTGTGGTCGATCAGGATGAGGTGGCCGTAGCCAGTCGCTGGTCCGGCGAACGCGACTCGGCCGTCGGCCGCGGCGAGGATGTGCGTCCCAGCGGGTGCGGCGAGGTCAACGCCAGTGTGAAGCTTGTACTCGCCGGTGATCGGGTGGACCCGCATCCCGAAGCCGCTCGTCTTGACCCACGTCCCGGCCGGGAGCGGAACTACAACCCGAGCGGTCCCCGGGAGCGTGGGTGTCGTGCCGTCGACCGAAGTCGATGCCGGCGAGACGAGGCATTGGTTCTCGGCCTGCGCCGCTGGGCTCAGAAGTACGCCGAGGCCGATCAAGCTGCAGGCCGGGCCGAGAAGGAGGGCGACCAGTCCGCCAGCGACGACCTTGCCCATCGGTCAGGCCAACGGCTTGTCGAGCATCGACAACCGGAGCAGGTGACACTCGGGGTACGTCGGAGCGCAGACGAGGAAGACCGTGAACGCCACGTCGTGCTCGGACGAGACGGGCTCGCCTTCCCAGATGCCGGAGCGGTGGCGGGTGCCCTGGATCGTGAGGGCCGTCGTTCCGGGGAGCAGCTCGTCGCCGGCCTGCGCCTCAGCCTCGGCCCACTTGGTCGGCGTGGTGACCGAGTCGACGGTGAGCCATTGCCGGGTCTCGTACTTCGTCAGCTCGGTCCATGCGTCCTGTGTTGGCAGGTAGTTGTCGAGGTCGGACACCAGGCCGGGCGTTGACTCGCCGGTCGGGTCGGCGACCTCGACAAGTTGCTCGATGTGGTCGGTGCGGGAGACGAGCGTTGAGGTGTCCCACGCGAAGATCGCTTCGGCGACCTGACGCGCGAAGGTCTCGGGGTCCGACGTCGGGCGCAGTGCGGCGAGTTCGGTGACTGCCGGGACTTCGCGGGCGTCGGTCATCTCGACCGGTGCTTGCCCCTTGGTCGGCGGCGCACTGGGGGAGTGAGACCGGTGGACGAGGACGGCGTACGTCACGAACGCGATCAGCAACAGGGCGGATGGGACACCGGCGACGATGAGGCGTCGGCGGCGGAGGTCATCAGGAGTGGTCGGGTAGAGCATCGGCATGGCCTTCGGGAGTCGGGGTGGTCACGACTCAGGTGTGCCGCCCGACTCCTTGGCGAGGGTGACGGCCTTGGCGAACGCCTTGGTCTCGTCGATGACGCGCAGGAAGAGCGCCCAGTCATCGGGCTTGATCTCGCGGGCGATCTGCTCGACGTCGTAGTTCTTCGACCAGCCGTCCATCTCGGCCCACTTGAGGTTGAACGAGCGTGTCGATCGCTTCCGGTTGGCGGCCTCTTCCCCGCGCCGTCGCTTGTTCTCCTGGATGCGCCGACGCCGGTCTTCCTTGGCTTGCTCGAGGGCCTTCTCGGCTTCCTCGTTGAGCTTGGCCTCGGCTCCGGGCGCCATCATCGCGGCGACGCGCTTGGCGGCCATCACGCGTTGGTAGCCAGGGTCGACCGGGCCGCCGTTGCGGATTGCGGCCAGCTCGTCCTCGGCGACCTTCCAGACGTCCTTTGGGAGTTCGCGGTCAGCAGCCACGCGCTCCATCTCCAGGATCGCCTCCAGCCGGTTGTGGGATGCCCGCTGCGTGACCAGAAGGGCCGCCTGGTGTCGTGTCCTGCCGGGTGCTCCCGGTGGTTCCGATTCGGAACCGCCGGCCTGACCTGCGGTTTTGCCATTTTCGTGTCCGAACTGCGACGCCCTCTGGCGACGGGCAGCATCCTCCTGGAGGAGGGTCTTCATCTCGTCGTACAGGTGCGCTGCCTCGATGTTGGACAGCGGCTTGTGCGTCGTGTTTTCGTCCCGCTCGGCGAGGAGCCGGGTGAGCTCGTCGCTGATCCCGGACCTCACCCACACACGCAGGGTGTGCCAGCCGAGCTCTTTGGCCGCTTCGAGGCGGCGGTAGCCGCAGATCAGGTATCCGTCGGGGGTGATGGTGACGGGTTGAAGAAGGCCGACTCGCTTCAAGGAGTCCATCAGTGGGGTCAGGTCGCCGGTGTCCCGGCGGTGGCGTTCGCCGACGACGATGGTGCTGACGGAGCGGTCGAGCTCGATGTGGCCGCGCTCAGACATAGGTCTCACCTGGCTCGGTGGTGAAGTCCGGTGCGGCTGCCTCAACCATGTGGACGAGTCCGTGGTCGTCGAAGAGCTCAGTGGCAGGTAAGCCCATTGCTGCGCGCTTGAGGAGTCCGAGGCCCCGCGTTGTGCCCTCGAAGTCGGGGTGCGGGTCACCAAGCACGGCGCGGAGCACGTCAATCCACGCGTCTTGCCCGATGTCTAGGAATCCCGGGCCGTCGCCTTCTCGGAGCAGAGACTTGTAGGCGATCTCTGGCTTGCCGCAGCGACTGAGCCGAGCGGCGATGTACTCGATGCCGAGCCGCGCACTGGTGGGAGGCCAGCCGAGGTCTACGAAGAACTCCACGACCTTGTCGAGCGCGAAGAAGGCGTTGGTCGGCTCGCCGTCAACGTTGTCCTCCTTCTCGGCGTACGGGTCGGCCATCTTGGCGAAGAAGTGGAACGCCGGGTGATAGTCCGCGATCTCAGAATCACGATCAGCGAACCGCTCGGCGTCGTGGTAGTTGAGGCCGGCCGTCTTGCGCGCCTGTCCGGTCGAGCAGAGCAGTCCCTCGGCGCGGGAGTCGTAGATCAGCGAGAGCTCGACGGCGTGGGTGACGACGGCCCACGGGTCCTCGGCGACGCGAGTGGATCGCATCCGCATCACCTCGAAGGCGGCGACGGCAGCATCGCTTGGTTCGAAGCCGTGCTTGTGGGCCAGGCCGGCGTATTTGTCCATCGTGTAGGTCATCAGCTCGGCGGCTTCCGAGCTGGTCTGCCAAGCGCGCCGCCCGGTGTACGCGAGGTCGAGCAAGAGGAGCCGTAGCCCCTCAGCGGTTGCAAAGGTCGGTGCGGTCATAGCCCGAGTCCTTCCTGGTCGGTGATGCCCGGGCTTGTGTTGTCAGGTCGAGCGATCGAGGTGCGAGTGATGCGGCGCGACGCCTTGGAGACGGCAGCGCCAGGGGTACGACGCGCGCGGCGGGTGAGCTCGGCCTGGAGGTCGATTCCGCGACGTACGAACTTCGAGCCGAGCAGAGTCGGCATCTCGCTGGGACGAACCCAGGCGACGCTCGGCTGAGACCGGTCTGTCTCCTGCCTGCCACCGGAGGTCGGGACCGACGGGTCCTTGTGGACGGCGAGGGCATCGACCGTCTTCTCGGCATCCGTGGTCGGAGCGGGTTCTGGGGGAGTGCGGTCGAGGTGGCGCACGTAGGGGTCCGGCGTGTTCACAGTCCCACCGCCTCAACCGCGTTCGTAGGGCGCGGCTGGCCCGCCGGCCCGAGTCGAGTCGCGATCCGGTACGCCGACCGGATCGTCGCCATCGCCTCCCGCTCGGGAAGGCCAGCGGAGTACGCCGCCTCGCCGAGCAGTGACGTCGTTGTGCTCAGGTCATGGCCCTCTTCGGCCATCCGGCAGGCCGCCCAGAACAGGCCACCGTTGCGGCCTCCTTCGGGTCGGGATGCGACCCAGGCGGCGAGCTTGTCCGGCCTCGCGCCGACGGCCGGGAGGTCGGTGGGTGGGCGTATTGGCCGGGGCGGGTCGAGGAACCCTCTGAGCCCGTTGGCGTCCAACGCGCCGGGATGGTGGGAGGCGACCGCGATCTGCTCGTAGCTGCGTGTCACATCGTCCTCGCCGGTCACCCGGGAGGGCGGGACGATGATGTAGCCGCCGTCGCCCCGGAAGTCGATGTGCTTGCCCGGCACCTGCCACGACCGCTGCTCGCGCTCGCCAGAGTGGAGGAAGTAAGCGTGCAGTCCGCCTGACGGGGTGCGGACCAGCCAGGCCCAGCCTTCGACGAAGCCGGCCCGGCGTGCGTGCTCGAAGGCGGGGTATCCGGACACGGTCTTGTGAACATCGACGTCGACCACGTCGACGCCACCGGCCGCGCCGGTCGGCACGCCGATGTTGGCGTCAGGGTGTCGTCGCCACCAGAAGTCGATGACGTCCCGCTCGGCGCTGGCGTCTTGGAAGCCGTGGGCGGTCAGCGGGCGCTTCCCGCCGGGGACACACGGAAACACCGGGATGCCACTGGCCCCCAGGTGCTCCGCCGCCGTAGCAAGATCCGGTGCGTTGACGATGTCGTTGAGGAGCCGCGGACTCCACCGGACTGCCGCGGCTCGTGGTTGGTGCAACTGGTTCATGCACTCGACTGTCCTCAGCCTGCGCACCAAAAAGCGCCCCTCCTGAGAGCGCCCCTCCAAGGGAGGGCGCAGGGAGGGCGGAGACCGTCGTCACGCGTTTGTGCAGGTCACGGATCCATCTGGCCGCGCCCCTCCGAGAGTTGAAAGACTTTGGCGGAGGGGGGTTGCGCGACCCAAAGGGATGATTCATCGCGCAGGGGCCCAGCCGGCAGCGGTGGAGGGGTTGGCGTCGATCGCGCCGGAAGGACGCGGATCGCACGATCGGCCATCGAGGGCCGAGTTGGGTCTGCAGCAGCGGTGCAGGCAGCACCTTCAGTTCTTGTTGTGCCCCAGCGACCGCGCGTGCAGCACGTCCTTCCAGTACGACTCGCGCTGCAGGACATGGTCGTCGTCGGTACGCATGGACCAGTACTCGAGGAGAGCGAACCGCATGTTGGTGCGGTAGTACTCGTCGCCTTTCTCCTCGAGCAGCGCTTTCAGCCCGACGTTGCCGCCGTGCAGCGTGGCCGCGTATGTGGCCCAGCGCTGCCAGATCCCGGTGTCCCCGTACGCCGAACCGACATAGCGCAGCCCGGTCTCCTTGTCATGGATGACGTAGACGCCCTTCATGCTCTCTAACGCGATCCGCCAGTCGGCCCGCGCTTGAGTGACGACAGCCTGAAGATCGGCGAGGCTGTGGTTGATCCGATCGTGCCCCGGGAACGGGTCACCGGCGAACGGCTCCTGGAGGATCGATGAAACTGTCATCGTGGGCAGCACGGACTCCATCGTCCGGCGAATGTTCCGGCCGGACCTCTTGTGGCGGATCCAGAGGCGGCGGACGAACGGGCCCATCAGGTCCTCACGAAGCGCCACCGTGTACGAGTGGGCCTGCTGCGTTGACCTGCGCTCCAGGACTTCCCAGATCCCGCCGAAGAGCCAGAGGGTCGCGTCATGCTTGTCCTGAGCCACCGAGAAGACGAACTCGCGATTGAAGTCGTCCTTCACACTTCGCCACGAGTTCCACCCCTGCCACTCCTCCTGGTTGCTGGCCAAGACGTCAATTGGGTATTTGACCTGATTCCAGACGGCGAAGTGGACCTTGTACTGCCTGGGATTGAAGCCCTCGGGGAGCAGACTGGTCAACGGGATGGCCTCCATGGCCGGACCATAGCGGGGAGCGACCGTTAACGAAGGTGAAAGTCCCTGGCGGACGCCGCCCTGTAGATACCCGATCTCTTCCGAGGAGCTTCATGATCGAGATGGGCGAGAGCCTTGTCGGTGCCTACCTTCGTTACGCGAAGAGTTGCGACATGGTCCTGTACAACGAGCGCACCGAGGCACAAGGCGAGATCGATGTCATCGGCGTGCGCGGCGGCGACGTGCCCGAGGTCTGGCTCTGTGAGGTGGCCACTCACATCGCGGGTCTCGGCTATGGGGCTGACTTCGGACAAATGACGAACAAGATCGCCAGCAAGCTGGAGCGCGCCGCCGCCTTCGCACACAAGCTCTTCCCGAGTCACGTGACCCATGTCGAGTTCTGGGCGCCGAATGTGCCGGTGGGGAAGACGACAGACTGGTTCACCGAACACGTGGAGCTCAGCTCGGCCAGCGGCGTTGAGGTCACTTTCGTGATCAACGCCGAGTACACCCAGCGCCTGCAGGAACTGGTAGACCTTGCAGCGAAGGACACCAGAACACCCAGCGAGCCCGCGTACCGGTTGTTACAGATCCTGACCCATACGCGCGGAGGCAAGTTGACCCTGTAGAAACGGTGCTGACCCGAAGGGGGGTCGGGCGGATTCGCGGCGGAATGACGCACGTCTTGAACCGCGCACATCGCGATAGGTGCGGCCGCGTAGGTGACGACGCTTGCCTGCTCCTTGTCAGCGGGGTCGACATCGTCAACGACCCTTTCGGTTCCGGTGGTCGGCTGGTCGCGTTCGCCTGACGGACCTCAGTGCTCGCGTTCACTCCCAGACTCGTCGCCACGTCTCCGGCAGTACGCCTCGCGGCCCGCATGCGGGACACTCGGGATCTGCGGCTGACGGCTGCGGTCCCTGAAGGCGTCCGCCCGGTCGGAGGAGCTGCGCCCGGGCGACGATCGGAGCGCCCAAAGGCTGGTGCTGGACCCGGATCGCGGTCCCGGCAAGCAGGACGCCTGCGAGGGTGGAGACGAACCCGACCGAGAAGGTGGCGGGCCCTTCCTGCCGGAGGGCGGGTAGGACCGTGGCGTCGAGCTCGCCGCAGCCGGGGGTGGATGCCCAAGTGAGGAGCTCTCCGGTGGTTCGGCCGGCTTGGACGGCTAGCTGTTCGAGCTCGTCCGCCATGGCGGTGAGCACCCTGGCCTTGACCTCCCGGTCCGCCTCCACCGGTTCGGGCGGGTTGCCGCAGCGCAGGCACGGACCGGGTCGGCCGAATGTGTTGGTCTGAACTCGCAGGTTGAAGGTGCTGCCGGCGAGCGCGGTCCGCGGAACGAGCCGGTTGATCGCTTCGCGGGCGCGGTTGGTGTCAACCGCGCTGACGAGAGTGAGGACAGGGGCGTTGCGGAAGGCAAGCTCCGCACGCTCGGGCGTGACCCGCAGGGCCGCGTGCGTCTGACCGAGGTCGCTGGTGACGGCGTTGGCGACGTCGGCTTTGAGGTCGCCGAGGTGGTCGCGGACGAACAGCAGGCAGCGGTTGAGGTTGGTGAGGTCAATGTGGTCGTAGTCGGCGGCGCGGAGGGTTCCCCTGGCGCCGGGGTGGGTGAGGGCGGTGAGGGCGAAAGCGTTGCCGACGGCGCCCATGCCGGCGAGAACCAGGTCGTCGAGGCGAAGGGCGGCGCGGCTAGGTCCCGAGGTGGGCGCGGCCTCGGTGAGGTTGCTGAGCTGGAGAGTCCAGGCGTCGTGCCAGACGCTGCTGTGGCCCGGCTCGGAAAGTCGGGCCTGGCGGAACAGCGCGGCCGCGGCGTGGCAGGCGCCGATGAGCGACCCGATGAGCAGGGTCGGCTCGTCGAGGCCGAGATGGGCGGCTTCGCCTGGGGTGCGGACGCCGCCGGCCCAGTCGTCTGCGATGACCTCGAGTTCTGCGGCGGACCTGCCCGGGCCGACGCGGACGGTGATCGCGTCCAGCGGTGCGGTGTCGGTGAGGACGGCCGGAACGCCGCCGATCGCGGCGGAGCGGGCGACGAGGGCGGGCCCGAGAGCCTCGCCGAGTGCGACGCCCGGCAGGGCCATGACGGCGGTCGTGTCACCGGTGACAATCTCGATTGTCGAGGTGTGCCCGAGGCCGCGGCTGACGAGCTCGCACAGCAGCCACGTCGCGGCCTGCCATGCGGGCGAGGCCGCGGCTGACCTTTCGAGGACGACGGCGACCCGCGGCTGCTTACCGGGCGGGAGCAGCATCCCGTTCAGCGTCGACGCGTGACGTGCGCCCAGATCGTCGCCCACGGTCCCCACCTCCCCCAGCCGCGCGAACAACCCGTACGGTGCTGCTGCCCAGCGGGGCCATCGACCCCAGTCGGGCGGGTGTCGACGGTCGCGGGGACGACGCGGATGAACGCCTCGGCGTCGGCCCGGCTGAGCCGACGCCAGCCCTGGCCGTCGTGCACGTGGACGGCGCCATCGGTAGGGGACGGGTCACCGACGGCATGCCAGGGCAGGACGATCGAGACGGCGCCGGCCTTGCGGCTGTAGGCACTCTCGTCGTCGGTGGGGCTGTGGTGGGTGTCGTGCCCGGGGTGGGTGTGGACTTGGGCGAGGCGGACCAGGCCATGGCGGCGCAGGTGCGCGCCGGCGCGGGACATCTCCTCGGCGCTGACGGTGAAGTGCCCTGCCCTCTGCACGGCGTACGGGACGGAGACGGTCGTGACGACCCCCATGCAGAGGCTGGTGCCGTCGCCGGTGCGGACGCCGTCGAGGTAGGCGACGCGCTCCACGCCGGGCCGGCTCGTGGCCAGCATCGCGAGCATCTGTTTCCAGGTGGCGTCAGAGAGGGCCAGCACCGGAGGGTCCCTGGTAGTACGGCGCGGTCAGCACGTGACGCAGCCGAGTGAGGGTCGCGGCGACGGTGTGCCTGCCCTGCTGCCAGCGTTGGCCGGGCTGCGGGCTGTGGCCGGTGTAGTAGTAGTCGCGGCTGTGGCTGAAGCAGACCAGCTGCCCTGGGCGGGTCCCGTTCTCAAAGGGGTAGGCGTGGTGCAGCGCGAACTCGAACGGCGGCGCCCCATCGAACCGTGGCCACCAGATACTGGTGCTGGTCGGCGGCTGCCCGTATGGGTCAGGCAGGACGAACAGGACGCGCGGCGGCTCCACGTCGTAGGTGGAGAACTCGAGGTCAACGACGTAGGGGTCGGCCTGCCCGTCGGCGCGGACGCCGAGGACGTCCACGCGCAGCTGCACGTCGCCGATCCAGGTGGTGCTCCACCCCCACTCGGACAGCCGCGGGGCCAGCACCTGAAGGTGTGCTTCCGCGGCTGCCCGGGCGAGGGCGCGCTCAGGGGTCACTGCCGACGGCCCAAGGTGGCTCCGCCGGTCGGGCCGGAGATCAGCCAGACGAGGACGCCGCCGTGCGCGAGGTACGTCGCGACGGTGTCGTGCGCCCCGGCGGTGACCGGCGTGCCGGTGCCGTCGGCCTTGATCTGGTCGCCCTCGGCGGGGGTCCGCTTCACGGCCGCGTACGCGCTGGCGATGGCGTCGGCGAGGCTGGAGCCGCGCTTGACTGTGAAGGTGCCCGACTCGCCGTCGTCCTCGTCGTGGACGGTGAACGTGACCTCCTTGCCGTGGTCGGGCTTGTCGTCGGCCTTGCCGTTCGTGGTGTTCATACCGGTGGTGTTCCTTTGCTCGGCGGCTCCCGAGGCGGGCAGACCGCTATGTCCACCCAGGTAGCCTGGGCTTGACCGTTAGAGTAGCATACGGTGGATCACCCATAGGATGAAGACGTGTTGACGAGTATACCGGCGGCGTGTCGACGCGAGGGGTTGGCCGCCGAACCGCTAACGTGCCTGCTTGTAGACACGTCATCAGCCCATGGGCGATGGAGATGGGACAACGTGGATCGGGAGTACCTGGACGGAGACTTGAGCCGTCTCGTCAGAGACGCCGTCTTCCGGCCGGACGGCTGGAGCCACGCTGAGGCGAAGGAATTCCGCCGCCTCGCCTACTGCGCACGGGCCGCGAAGTTCGACACGGATCTTCGGAACCTGCGCATGCTGCGGATCGAGCCGCACACCGACGACCCCGCCAAGGCGCGCGCCACGTTGAGCTCGGGCCGCGTGATCGGATTCAACTTCAAGAGCGACGAAGGCCCCGTGGTCTTCGAGCTCCTACCTCCCGAAAGGGACACGCTGTGACGACTACTCCTGCGCATGACCCCCTGCCGCACGACCAAGAACCGGTAGGGAAACTGCTCGCCGATGAGCTCGATGCCCGCGACTGGTCACAGGGTGACTTCGCGGTGATCCTCGGACGACCGACCCAGTTCGTCTCCGAGATCATCAATGGCAAGAAGGAGATAACGCGCGAGTCAGCTGCCCAGATTGCGGCGGCGCTCGACACCACCGCTGAATTGTGGCTCAACCTGCAGGATCAGTATCTGCTGGCAAAGCAGGCGGAGGACGCAGGGACGCAGGCCCGCCTAGGCGACGTGCGCACCCGGGCCTTGATCAGCAAGCACGCCCCGGTCGAACTGCTCCGTAAGCGCGAGATTCTCACCGCTACCGATCCCGATGACCTCGCGAAGCAGGTCATGGAGCTGTATGAACTCGATTCCCTCGAAGACGAGCCGGCGTTCTTGGTCGCGGCTCGCCGTGCGAACAAGCACGAGGACCTGAGCCTCCTGCAGACCACCTGGTTCGCCTGTGTCCGCCGACAGGCACGGCAGCAACCGCCAGAGGAGCCCTACAGCGACACGAAGCTCAGAGACTTGGCCCGAAGCCTGTCCCAGACCCTGCACACGGCGGAGGACTTCGAGGGACTTCCGGATCGGTTCCGTGAGGCCGGCGTTCGTCTCGTCTTCGTCGACGCCTTCCCGTCAGCGAAGATCGACGGCGGAGCCATGTACGTCGACGGCTATCCGGTGATCGGCCTGTCCGGGCGAGGCAAGCGTTTGGACAAGGTCTTGTTCACGCTGCTGCACGAGATCGGTCACATCCTGAAGGGGCACGTTGACGAACACCACTACATCGTCGAGGAGGTCGATGACCCTGACGTCGCGCACGATGTCCAGGAGTCGGAAGCTGACGACATTGCTGGCGAACTGCTGTTTCGGTCCGCTTTCCCACAGGTCCCAGCCAGGATCGGCAAACCGTGGGTCGACCAAGTCGCCAACCAACTCGGCGTCGCCCAGATCGTCGTCATCGGCCATCTACAGCACAAGCGCCGACTGGAATGGCGCACCACACTGGCGAAGAACGCACCTGTAGTCGGCGAGGCCTTGGAGACGTGGAAGTAGCACTGTCGACTGCGGACGACCAGACGGGTCAGGTGCCCTGATCGATAATTGCTGCCAGTTTGTCGGGTTTGATTGTCGTGACACCGTGTGTCGCCGCCGCGTCCTCGACCTGACTTCCGCAGAATGTAGGCACATCTGAGCCTTCGCTGACACGTTTGCGCTGGTGAGAGCGTTGCGAGGCCGTCATGAAGGCCAAATCGTGTAGACACACGATCTTGGCGCTGATGGACGGTTTGGTCGCGTGGATG
>DASSKK010000042.1:0-24520 GCA_035690495.1 Nocardioidaceae bacterium
TAGTTCCTATCTGTATCGGACTATAGATACAGACAGGCAATCGCACACCAGGGCCGAACGGTGGGAATTCCGATGTGTGTCAGGCGATCAGACCGCTGCCGTCACCTGAGCCGGTGCGTCACTCCAGACGAGCCGCACCCATCTCATTCAGCACGGCCAGTTCTGCGGCGGTGTCGTAGCGGTGGTAGCCGACCACGGTCCGCACGATCGCCCAGTTCTTCTGCTCCACGTGCGCGCCGTTGTTGCAGTTGCCGGGCCGGGACCGGGCGAAGGTGATCTGGCGTCGCTCGCACCAGTTCCGCAGGTGGTGGTTGATGAACTCCGATCCGTTGTCGCTGTCGACCCCGAGCACGGGGAACGGCATGATCTTCGCGATGCTTGAACGCAGCGATCACCCATTTGCGGGCCTTGTTGCGCACGCTGCGGTTCTCGGTCCAACCGGTGGCCATGTCGGTGACCGTGAGGTATAGCGGTGTTCACCGACCGCGTTCCTGCCCTCGTAGCCGACCAGGTCGATCTCGACGAACCCAGGCACCGCGTCGTCCCACTCGGCCCCAGGTCCGGATCGGGATCTGGTCCTTGAGCAGGCTCTGCCTGGCTTGGTGTGCGCAGCCCTTGAGGGCCAGCTTCGCATGGGGTCCTCGGCCAGCCGGCGGTCCATGGTCGCTGCCGACATCGCGACCAGCGCATCGGTCGTCTCGTCGGTGATCTCCAGCTCCTCGAACCGGCGCAGGGTGGGCACCAGCTCGGCCATCATCGGGGCCAGCCGCTTGCCGGTCGGAGCACCGAGCACTGCCCAGCAGAACCGCAGCGCCACCACGGTGTTCGCGTCGTACTTCGGAGACCGGGCCTTCCACGGCGGCCTGACGATCTCAGGTCTCAACGCCACGGCCAGTGCCTTCCGCGCGTGGTTGCGGTGCACCCGGTCATCGCGCACAGCTCGTCGAGGATCACGCCCTCGGTGGCCTTGTCCGCACGCTTGTAGCGCGTCACGATCGTCTTGGTCAACAGCCCGCCGTTGGCTCATCGTCAGTCCCACGTGCGGGGCCTACCGGTCAACCCGGACCGGGTCCGGCAGGCGCCCTCCACGCGCGCATTCCTACATGAGTCAACGAACCCCTCTACGCGCGCACTCTTGATGAGTCAACGCGCCTGTTTGTCACAGAGACGTCAAGCACCTATAGTTTTGTATCTACCGACCGTACGGTAGGACAACCGACCTGTTATCTTGCCCCGAGAGGTCTGAGCGGGCCGGCCAGCAGCCAGCCAGCGAGGCAGGTAAGGGGTTTGTGTGAAAGGCGAATCATGTCAGAGACTCTCGCGGCGCAGGGGCAGCCGGCGCAGGGGAAGCGCACCCATTCCAAGAGTACCTACACCATCTCGTTGACGCCGTTCGCGGCCGATGGTTCGCTCGACGTCGCAGGGCTGCGCGGGCACCTGCGCCGTATGGCCGCGGCGGGTATGGGTATCTACGTGGTCGGCGGCGGCAGTGGCGAGGCGTACACGCTCTCTGATGCCGAGATCGACACGGTGCTCGACGTCGCTGTCGACGAACTCAAGGGCCGAGCGCCGGTTCGCGCGATGGGTCGTGAGCCGCGCAGCGCGGCGGAGATGATCCGCTTCGTGAAGACCGCAAGGCGGGCCGGAGTAGATGCGATCCAGATCTACTCGCTCGAGATCGGTCACAGCATCCCGCCGTCGGTCGCCGAGATGGAGGCGTATCTGCGCGCCGTTCTTGAGTCGGAAGATACCCCCATGGTGATCTCTACACACGAGTCAGTGGGGTATAAGATCCCACTTGAGCTGCTGCAGCGGGTCACCGAGGACTACGCTCACGTCATCGGCATCAATTGCACGCACAAGGACATCGGCTATCTGGTATCACTTATCGATGGGCTCGATTCGCGTTTGGAAATTCACGTTGGTGGGACGCAGCAGGGCCTTCTAACGATGGCACTCGGTGGCACTGGCTATCTAACCTCGGAAGGCAACCTTGCCCCCGTTCTCTGCAAGTCGGTATCCGATCTGTACGAAGCTGGGGATTTTGCTGGCTCAGCCGCCGCATTCGCCACCGTGGTCCGCCTGTTTTCGGTGAACGGAACGTTCCGCAGCATTCGAGGCATCAAAGCTGCTCTCGGCGCGCTCGGGCTGCCCGCCGGGTACCCGCGCCTGCCGCGGTTGCCGGTGCAGCCCGACGAGCAACCGCGCATACAGCGGCTTCTCGACCTGATCGCCGACCGCCCAATCGAAGCCCTATGAGGGAGATCGACTGCGACCTGGTTGTCGTCGGCGCTGGCGTCGCCGGCTGGGTGGCGGCCTGCAGGGCTCGTGAGTTGGGGTTGGACGTCGCCATCGTCGAGGCAGACGAAGAGTATGTCTCCGGCGGGAACGGTCGACTCTCCGGCGGCTGGTTCCATGCCGCCTATCGCAGCCCGGACTGGGCCCCCGACAAGTTGCGCGAGGAAGTCCTGCGCATCACCGAGAACACGGCTGACGCCGAGGTCGTCGACGCCTGGACCTGTAACGTCGGGCGAGCCTACAGGTATTTGGGCACGCTCGGGGCGCGGTTCGGACCCATACCTGAGGCGGCCCTGCACTACCAGCAGAACGTGCTGCAACCGAGCACCTACGGAGTGGAAATGGGACGCCGTTGGCGCACCGGTGCCCCATACGCGCTCTTCGAGGCGGCTCACCGCCGATTTAGCGCGGCAGATGGGCGCTTCGTCGGCGGCTTCCGCGGCACTGAGCTGATCGAGGTGGCCAGTTCGGTGCGTGGCATAGTCAGCTCGACTGGCGCGGCGATCCGGGCACGTGCGGTGCTGCTTTGCGACGGCGGCTTCCAGGGCAACCCGGAACTCGTGGCCCGCCACATCACGAACTGCTACACGCTCCGCGGCTCGGCCTCTGACCGCGGCGACGCGTTGACGATGGCCACCGCGGTCGGCGCGGCAGTCACCGACCTGGCGCCCTTCTACGGGCACCTGCTCTCGCGCGACTCGGTGACAAACGACCTACTCTGGCCCGAGCCGGCGCTGGCACAGCTGCTCGAGCGAGGCATCATCGTCGGGTCGGATGGACGGCGGTTCATCGACGAGCAGCTCGGTGATGTCCTCGCCGCCAATCAGCTCGCCTGGTCTTCCCAAGCCGGCTCCTCATGGTGTGTCGTCACGGAACCGACCTGGGCCCGCAACGGGACGATCGGCCGATTCCCGCCCAATCCCACACTTGAGGCGCATGGGGCCACCATCATTCGCGCGCGCGACGCCCCCGAGCTGTCCGCGGCACTTGGCATGCCCTTGGATGCGTTGCTCACCTCCGTGGCGCGGCTGCCGATTGCCGAGGTGCCCTCCGGTCTGGTCGCGATACCGGTGATTGCTGGCATCACCTTCGCCATGGGCGGTATCCACGTCGACGGCGGTGGTCGTGTGCGCTCGAGCCGCGACGGCGTGATTGGCGGGTTATACGCGGCCGGTGGCGCGATGGGCGGACTCCAGGGCGGTCCCTCCGCGGGCTACGCGGGTGGTTGGTCCGAGGCGGCGACGTTCGGCTTGCTCGCTGCCGAGTCGGTCGCCGTCGACCTCGGCCAGCATCCCGTCGCTGCCGCGCAGACTGCGCATGCCAGCGAGCGATGACCGCAAGGCTCAACGGCGGACCTCACCTCGTGCAGACGCTGGGACCCACCAAGGTACCTATCCGGGTACTGCGCCGGCTGCAGCAGCCACGATCGACAACGGCAGGCCGTTCTTCAGAGTTCGCTGCGTCAGCGCCCCAGTGGCGATCCTCGCCTTTCGGCACCAGGGACCCGGTGGGCGTGTACCCGAACTCAGGTGCTGACGTGTGGGAAGCGCGCGGTCCTCACCCCCCTCACGCTTGGTGCGTGTGTGCTGCTCCAGGAGACCAGGCACTTCGCGTAGTGAGGCGAGGTGCCGGGGGAGTTCGGGTTCGCGGCGTCCTAGGTCCCGGGGGATCCCCGGCACAACGCCGACGTTGTGCCCGCCGTGAGGTAGTTCGCAAAGACGACCGGCGGCACGTCGCCGCCGGCCCGGTAGCGCACCACGAGACCTCGACCGCCGCCGGCAGCTGCATCACCGCTCTTGCTGGCACTGATGGACGCTGCCAAACGTCGGTCGATCCTACTGGTGGACGCGGTCTCTTCGGTCGTCTCGGACGGCGCCCAGCACCACTGGCGGGTCGCCTTCACGCTCAGCGCATCCCAAGGAGGTTTGATGCTCCCGCCCAGCATGGGGCTGGCCGCGGTAAGCCCGCAAGCCGAGCACGCGAGCCGGCAAGCTACTTTGCCTCGCGCCCAGTTCGACTGTCGGGCAATACTGGCGCCACGAGGGCGTCAGGCTCGCGCCCGTACACCCCGTCAATGAACCTGCTCTTGGCGCTGGAAGTGGCGCTGACGATGCCCTCCCATAGGCGGCAGCCAGTGTTCAAAGGACGGTATGATCAGGTGGCTCATGCCAGGATTGCGTCGGCGAAAGCTTCGGATCTTGAGAACTGGTGTCTTGAGGAGGGGGCGTTCTCACCGCCGGTAATGTCCGTGCCGGTACCGGGCGGCGTCAACGCACCTTGCGTGAGTCTCGACCTTCCAGGGCCTAGTCAGGCTCTCGGCCGGCCGGGTGTTCGCATCGGACACCTCGGGAACCCAACGGGGGCCAGCGTAATGGCGACGTTGGCGGGCGCGGAGCTAGTGCTGCGCCGGACTGGACTCGCCACGAAGGACGTGGCACTCGCCATGCTGAACCAAGTAACTGTCGCTCAAGGGCGAAGCGCGTGAGGTATGTTGTCGTCGGCACCGGCTCGGTGGGCACACTGCTCGCCGCCCGACTCGCGTCGTCCGGGCTGCTGTCCGCGGCCGTTTCCCGCAGCATGGGCACCGCGCTGCAATCCTTTACTATCGTCTCGGCACGCGGGCGCGAATCATACGAAGTGCCAGTCGTCGAGGAGTGGTCCTCGATCCCCGACGAGCCGGAGCAAGTGGCGCTGCTCGCGGTCAAGTCGCAAGACACGATCGCTGCACTGGCCGCTATGCGCGCCGCTGATCGACGGTTGCCGGTCGTTTGCGTGCAAAACGGCGTTGACAATGAGCGGCAAGCGCTGCGGGTGATGCCCACGGTCCTCGGGTGTCTGGTGCTCTGCCCGGTACGGCGTACCGCTCCTGGGATCGTGCACAGTTACGCAACGCCGACCTACGGCGTGTTCAACGTAGGATGCTGGCCGGCCGGTGACGGTGGAAAAGTCGATTCGCTGGCGGCGGAGGTCGCAGGCGACCTCACCGCGGCTGGGCTCGCCTCACGCGCGCTGCCGGATATCGCGACGTGGAAGTACGCGAAGCTGCTGTCCAACATACTCAACGCGCTGGATGCGCTCAGCGGCTGGAGCGCGCGGAGCAGCTGGGTAGCCGAGCTGATAGGTGCCGAGGCGCGGCGCTGCTTCGCCGCCGCCGGCATCTCCGCGCAGACCTCGGAGCAACTAGGTGAGGTTGCGGCTGGCCTTGCCGACTATGCCGAGGTCGAAGGCGTGCCGTTCACCGGCTCGTCCACGATGCAGAGCCTCGAACGGCATGAAGGATCGGTCGAGGTGGACTATCTCAACGGCGAGATCGCACTGCTGGGACGGCTGCACGGCGTGCCAACGCCCGCGAACGACTTGGTGCAGCGACGATGCTGGGCCGCGGCGACCGCGCAAGAGGCGCCGGGCGGCGTAGACCCGGACGAGCTGCTGCGAGCCCTCGGAGAGACAGGAGCGCTGGGCACATGAGATTTCATGGGCGGGCTCCAGGCTGCCTGGGTCAGTATTTCCCTTTCACGGCCCGGTTCTCGACCCGACCCGGCGCGCGCTCAAACGATGTCAGGATGATCGCCATCATCGACTGGCCGCAGGCGGATGGCGAGCACGCGCCGCAACCGTATCCGTCCGCCGTCATAGTGTCGTCAGTGGCCGAGATGCGTGCCGCGCGCAATATCTCGCTCGCAAGGGGCGAAGCAAGGGGCACTCGTGTAGCTCACCCATCAGCCCCACGCCGCAGCCGCGCAGGAGGTGCGGGTCAATGCCGTGTTCCCGGGCGCCGCGCGTACCCGCTTGGCCCGACCGCCGTACCGGGAGGAAGCGGTAACGAGCGCCGGTTACCCGCCGCAGCGACTTGTGAGCCCGACGACGTCGCCGAGGGGTGCACTGCCCACTCCTATCTGATCCGGTGCGCGGGCACCGGAGTTGGTCTTCGAACGGTGCAGCGGGCGATCCGGGCTGGCCGTGAACAGCGTTAAGAAGGCGACTTCCAGGCCGTCGCGGGCTGAGCCGCCGCTGGCTGTTGCGGTGGCCGAGGGGCTCGAAATGCTGTGGGGCGAGCCCGTGGAGATCACCGGACTGGCGCCGTTCGGCGACGGCCATTCTGGCTTCACCTATCTGATCGAGCTGCGCGCTATGCGGTGGACAGGAGAGTTGGTGCTGCGCCTCTCGCCGCCCGGCGCCCGGATCGCCGGTCCAGCCGACGTCGGGCGGCAGGGCCGGATTATGGCCGCACTGCACGGGCTGGGGCTGCCCGCGCCGCGAGTACTGGTGGCCGATAGCGCCGGCGCGATTGGGGGACGTTCGTGCGCAGCGATGGTCCGCGTGCCAGGTGTGGAGTGGCGCAGCGCGCTCGTAAGGCACGGCAACGGACCGGTGGCCGAGCTCGCGGTGCGCCTCCTCCACGAGATCGGCCGCCACCCCTCGGCCGAGGTAGGAATGCCGAACGAACAGGTGACTTCGATCATCGACGACCTCGGCCGTTGGCGCTCGCTCGCGGATCGAGCGCCGGAGTCTTTGCTCGGACCGATCCACAGGCTCTACGCGGCGCTGGTAGCCAAGGTTCCGGCACAGGGTCCGCCCCGGCTGGTGCATGGTGACTTCCACTACGGCAACCTGCTTTTCGACGAGTCGGTTGCGCGACTAACCGCGGTTCTCGATTGGGAGATCGCGACGATCAGCGACCAGCGACTGGACCTTGGCTGTCTCGCGCTTGCCTCTTTCCGGCGCAGGTACTCTGACCCCAACCCGACCGGCGGGCCAGACGTTTCGGTAGACGATCTCGCCTCCTGGTATGGCAGTCCGTCGGCGGAGGCGGGGTGGTTCACCGCGGCAGCCGGGTTGAAGTACGCAGCGATCTTGGGGCACAACCTGATGCAGCACCGCCGTGGTCGACGGGTCGACCACGTGTACGAGCAGTTGTGGGAAACCATGCACGAACTTCCCACCGACGTCATGGCGCTGCTGGACTGAACAGCGTACCGAGCCACGTTCAGTCCAGCAGCAGGATACGAGGGAGGCAGAAGATTGCCTGCGGTTCGCCTTCGCCGGACGCACACCGTGATCCTCACCGGTGCGGCCGCCGGCATCGGTCTGGAGCTGCCGGTTTGGAGTAGGTGCCGCTACGCACAGGACGACTGTGCGGGCCTCAAGTGAGATGGGTGACACGATGACAGCTGCCCTCGATGGCCTGAAGGTGCTCGACGTCACGCAGGTGATGGCGGGCCCTTTCTGCTGCCAGCTACTCGCCGACTTCGGAGCGCGGGTCACCAAGGTCGAACCGGTCGGCACCGGCGACGCCACCCGTCACTCGATGGGGTTCCGGATGCCGCAAGGCACCTCCGCGGCGTTCCTGGCCGTCAATAGGAACAAGGAGAGCTTCGCGGTGAACCTCAAGCACCCCGAGGGCCGGGAGGCGTTCCTGCGGCTGGTCGACGACGCCGACGTCGTGGTCGAGAACTTCAGGCCGGGCGTCACCGCACGGCTCGGTATCGACTACGCGTCGCTGCACGAGCGCAATCCCGCACTCATCTACGCCTCGATCTCCGGGTTCGGGCAGACCGGGCCGTACGCCGCGCGCCCGGGCTATGACCTGATCGCACAGGCGATGTCGGGAGTGATGAGCGTGACCGGCCAGCCGGGCGACGACCCGGTCAAGTGCGGCATTCCGGTCGCCGACCTCTCCGCTGGCCTGTTCTGCACCGTCGGCATCCTGAGCGCCTATGTGTCACGGCAGCGGACAGGCGTCGGGCAGTACGTCGATGCGTCACTGTTCGAGTCGGCGCTGGCGCTGTCCATCTGGGAGACCGCCGAGCTGTGGGGCGCGGGGAGAGTGCCCCAACCGTTCGGGTCCGCGCACCGGTTGAACGCGCCGTACCAGGCGCTGCGGGCCAAGGACGGCTTCCTCACCGTCGGCGGGAACACCCAGCGGCTGTGGCAGGGCCTGTGCGAGGTGCTCGGCCGTGCCGACCTGGTGGACGACCCACGCTTCGCCACCAATGCCGACCGAATGGCGAAGCGCGACGAGCTGGTCGTCGAGCTCGAGTCGGCGACGAAGACCCGGGACGTCGACGAGTGGGTCGAGGCGCTGCTGGATGCAGGAGTGCCGGCGGGCCCCATCCGCGACTACGCTCAGGTCTGCGAGGACCCCCACACCCTGGCGCGGCAGATGGTGGTCGAGACGACCCATCCGGTGGAAGGCAGGATCCGGGTGCTCGGTGTGCCGGTCAAGCTCAGCGAGACGCCGGGAAGCGTGCGCAGTCCTGCGCCACTGCTCGGCGAGCACACCGACGAGATCCTCCGCCGTTGCGGCTACACCGACGCGGAGATCGACGTCCTGCGGACCAAGCAGGTGGTCGGATGAGCAGCACCGCCCTCGATGCCGAGCTGCGGGTCGAGCGCTCCGGGCAGGTGGTGACGATCACGTTCAACCGCCCACACGCCCGCAACGCGATGACCTGGAACATGTACGACGGCCTCGAGCGGGCGTGCGAGGACATCGACGCGGACGACGGGATCCGGGTGGCGGTTCTCCGCGGCGCGGGCGGCAAGGCCTTCGTCGCGGGTACGGACATCACCCAGTTCACCGAGTTCGAGACCGCCGAGGACGGGCTCGCCTACGAGCAGCGCATCGGACGGGTCGTGCAGCGACTGGAGACCGTGAGGGTGCCGACGATCGCCCGGGTCGACGGCTACGCGGTCGGCGGCGGGCTGTCGTTGGCGGCCGCGTGCGACCTGCGCATCTGCACGCCGGAGGCGAAGTTCGGGCTCCCCATCGCGAGGACCCTGGGCAACTGCGTGTCGATCGCCACATGCGCCCGGCTGGTCGCACTGATCGGATCCGCCCGGGCACTGCAGCTGGTCTACACCGCTGAGCTGATCTCGGCCGAGCAGGCCGGGGCGACGGGGCTGGTGACCGAGCTCGTGCCAGCCGACCAGATCGAGGCACGCGTCGAGGCGCTCGCCGCCCAGATCGCCGGCCACGCCCCGCTGACGATGAGCGCCACCAAGCAGATGGTCCACCGGCTGGCCGACCACGACCTGCCCGACGCCGAGGACCTGATCGCCGCCTGCTACGGGAGCGCGGACTTCCACGAAGGCGTGCGTGCCTTCGTCGACAAGCAGAAGCCCACGTGGACCGGCCGCTGACGACAACGCCGAGAGAGAGACCCATGCCATACCATCCCGGTCGCCCGCTGCTGCAGATCCCGGGGCCCACCAACGTCCCCGAACGGGTCCGCCGCGCGATCGCCAAGCCCACCATCGACCACCGCGGAGCCGAGTTCGCCGCGTTCGCCCGTGGACTCCTCGACGACCTGCCCGCCGTCTTCGGAACCCGGCAGCCGGTGATGGTCTATCCCAGCTCCGGCACCGGTGCCTGGGAGGCAGCTCTCGTGAACACCCTGTCTCCGGGCGACCGGGTGCTCGGCTTCGAGACCGGCCACTTCGCGACCCTCTGGGCACAGATGTGCCGCAACCTCGGCCTCGACGTGGTGCTGCTGCCCGGCGACTGGCGGCACGGCGTGGCTGCCGCAGCCGTCGAGGCTGAGCTGGCCGCCGACAGCGCTCACCGGATCGCCGCGGTGATGGTGGTGCACAACGAGACCTCGACCGGCGTGACGAGCCAGGTGCAGCCGGTGCGTGCCGCCCTCGACCGGACCGGCCACCCGGGGCTGCTGCTCGTTGACACGATCTCCTCCCTCGGCTCCATCGACTACCGCCACGACGAGTGGGGGGTCGACGTGACCGTCGCAGGCTCGCAGAAGGGACTGATGCTGCCGCCAGGGCTGGGGTTCAACGCGGTCAGTGACAAGGCTGTGCGCGCATCCGGCGACGCCGGCCTGCGGTCGTCGTACTGGTCGTGGGACGCGATGCTCGCCGCCAACGAGAGCGGCTTCTTCCCCTACACGCCGTCCACGAACCTGCTGTTCGGCTTGCGCGAGTCCCTCGACATGCTCGCCGAGGAAGGCCTGGTGGCGGTCTTCGCGCGCCACAGCAGGCACGCGGAGGCGACCCGCGCCGCGGTAGCAGCATGGGGGCTGGAGACCGTGTGCGCGAACCCCGACGAGCACAGCAGCGCGCTGACCGCCGTACTGCTGCCGGAAGGGCACGACGAGCGACGCCTGCGCGAAGCGGTGCTCGAGCGCAGCGCGATGCCGCTCGGCTCCGGTCTCGGCAGGCTGCGCGGCCGGGCCTTCCGGATCGGCCATCTCGGGGACTTCGACGACCTGTCACTGGTCGCGACCATCGCCGGGGTCGAGACGGGTCTCGTCGACGCCGCCGTCCCCCACCGGCCGGGCGGTGTCCAGGCAGCGGTCGACGCACTCTCGGGTCTGGCCGACGCCGAGCCCCCGCTCGTCGCGACGATCGAGGAGGCGCACCGGTGAGACACCCGACGAGCACCACCTCGACCTCGCCCTGGACGAGGCCGAGGCGATCCTTGCGCACGGCCGCAGCGCCGCCGAGACTCTCGGACTGGCAGTGTCGATCGCGGTCGTGGACGCTTCCGGGCACCTGGTCGCACTCGCGCGGATGGACGGTGCCCGCTGGTTGAGCACGGACACGGCCATCGGGAAGGCGTTCACGGCCGCCGCCTACGCCGAGCCCAGCGCAGCGCAAGGGGACAAGGCACGGTCGCTGCCCCAGTTCGCGACGGCGCTGAGCGCGATGACTGCGGGGCGCTACGTCCCGCAGGTGGGCGGGCTGCCGGTTCTGCGCCAGGGTCGTTGCGTGGGAGGCGTGGGAGCCAGCGGAGCCACCGGTGAGCAGGACGAGGAGATCGTACGGCGCGCGCTGGCGGCCGCCGTCACTTCGGGCTGACCGGATCCGAGGTCCTGATCACCTCACCGCGGGCCTCCCCGGCCCGCTCGTTCGCGCGTCGCCGATTCTTATGAGCCGTCGACACTCGGTCCGTCTCCGGTCGCGGATCGCCGGAATCACCGATGAGCGCACTGCTCGGGCGTCGGTGGCCACGCCCAGCTCGGCGTCGGTGGCGCTGGTGGCGCTACATCTCGGCGATGACGCCTGCCACGAGGAGCTTGTTGAGTGCCGGCCTGCCGGCCGGTTCGGCCCTGGTCCGCCTCGCCCCCGACCTTGATCCCGGCGCTGTCGGCACGTCGGTGACGATGCCGGCGGGGCTCACCACCGCCGATGCCCGACGCATCGCCGCTGCGGTCGGTGCCGCGCACAGCCGCAACACCCGGACCGCCTACGCCCAGATGTGGAAGCACTGGGAACGCTGGTGCGCCGACCGCGACATCTCTGCCCTGCCTGCGGACCCGGTGGCTCTGTGCGCCTACCTGGCCGAGCGCGGTGAGGCCAGCCTGGCCGTGGCCACCCTGAACCTGTCCTGCTCCGCGATCCGGCACGTCCACCGGCTCTGCGGCGCCCCCGACCCGGTCGCCGCCGAGATCGTCCATGAGGTCCGCCGCGGCCTTGCCCGCACCTACGGCACCGCACCCCGCCGCCCCGCACGACCGTTGACCTTGGATGAGATCCGCCAGATCCTCACCGCCATCGATCGCACCAGCGCGGCCGGCAAACGCGATGCCGCCATCATCTTGCTCGGCTTCGCCGGAGCCCTGCGCCGCTCCGAACTCGTCGCGCTGACCCTCGACGACCTCACCCACCGGTCCGCCGGGATTCTGCTGCAGATCCGCCAGTCCAAGACCGACCCCGAGGGCCACGGCCACCGCATCGCCGTGGCCCACGGTCACCACGCCGCCACCGACCCCGTCGCCGCGGTCAATGCTTGGCTCGCCACCCGCGGCAACAGCCCCGGGCCGCTGTTCACCCGCGTGTGGGGACCCACCATCAGCTTCGAACCCATCGCCGGGCGCGCGATCGCGCGGATGCTGCGCACCCGCGCCGAGGCCGCCGACCTCGACGCCACCCGGCTCACCGCCCACTCCCTGCGCGCCGGGCACGCCACCACCGCCGCGCTGGCCGGCGTCCCGCTCGAACGCATCGCCGCCCAGACCCGGCACAAGAACCTCACCGTCCTCCTCGACCGCTACATCCGCCCCCTGGACACCTTCGCCATCACCTCCAGCAAGGACCTCGGTCTCTGAAACCACCCGGGGCCCTCATGTCCATACTGCAGAAAGAACCTGTTTCGAGTACGTTAAGCAGTATGAACACCACAGCCCGGGTGCGACCGGCGGACCTCGCAAACTGGATGCTCGCGCGCGGCCGCTCCGCAGCCACGACCGCTGAAGCTGCCGCACTCTTGGGCGTCGACCCGGCCGAGGTACGCGGCCGACTGCAGCGGCACCGCGACGAGTTCGTCACCCCGGCACGCGGGCTCTGGATCCCGATCCCCCCGGAGTACCGCGAATGGGGAGCACCCGAAGGTATCGAGATCATCGACCTGCTGATGCGCCACCTCAACGTCGACTACTACGTCGGCTGGCTCAGCGCCGTCGCCCTCCACGGCGCCGGTCACCACGCACCCCAGGTCTTCCAGGTCGCCACCGCCCGCGACTTCCGCGACCGCGACGTGGGCCGCACCGCGTTCAAGTTCCTGACCCGCACCGCAGTCGACGCGCTGCCTCGCCAGCATCACCCCACGCGCTCCGGCACCGCTTGGATATCCACGCCCGAGGTCACCGCCCTCGACCTCACCACCGACATCACCGTCGGCGGCGGTATCGACAACGTCGCCACCGTGCTCCTCGGCCTGGCCGACGAGGGACTCGACCTCGCCGCAATCGCCTCACTCGCCGACCAGTTCCCCGCAGCCGCGGCTCGGAGGCTGGGCTGGATCCTGGAGAACCTCAGCGATCACCGCGCTGAGGACCTTCACGACGCCTCCGTATCGCGCGCACCCACACCCGCCCTGCTGGACCCGGCCAGCGGCGCCCGGGGGAGGATCGACCAACGGTGGCGGTTGCGGATCAACGCAGACGTTGAGGCTGAGTTCTGATGATCCCCGCCAACGTGATCACCGCCTGGGCCGTCGAGCACCCCTGGCCGACTCGCCTGCAGGTCGAGCAGGACCTGCTGCTGTCCCAAGCCATCTGCGAGATCGCCAACCACCGCTACCTGGGTGAGGAACTGGTCTTCCGCGGCGGCACCGCCCTGCACAAGCTCCACGTCCCCGCGCTGTATCGCTACAGCGAGGACCTCGACTACGTCCGCGTCTCCGCGGGCGGCATCGGCGAGGTCACTCGGACGCTCACCGACCTCGGAACCACCCTGGGCTACCAGGTCACCACCAAGGTCGGGATGCACCCCAAGGTGTACTGGAAGACCACCGCACAAGGCGGCACGACGCTGCGGATCAAGGTCGAGGTCAACACTTTCGAACGCTCGCCCGCTCTCGGCCACACCCACATCGGCTACTCTGTCGAGACCGACTGGTGGTCCGGAATCGCCGACGTGAAGACCTTCCAGCTCCCCGAACTCGTCGCTACCAAGATCCGCGCGCTCTACCAGCGAGCCAAGGGACGCGACGTGTTCGACCTGTGGCTCGCCCGCACTGCGCTCGACGTCGACCCCCGCGCGATCGCTGCCGCCTTCACGCCCTACAGACCCGAAGGCTGGACACCGGCCAAGGCTGAGCGGAACCTGCGCGATAAGCTTGACAAGCACGCCTACCGCGACGACCTGAGGCAACTTATCCGTACCCCACCGGCCGGGTTCGACCTTGAGGTGGCGGTCGACCTGCTCCTCGATGACCTGATCAGCCACGTCGACAGGTGGAACGCCAGTAGCTGCTGACAGCTTTCTCGGACGCCCTGCGGCTTGCGATCGCCTCGAGCCGTCGCGACCTCCGAGGGCTCGTCACCCCGTGTCTGCGAAGCCGTCGCCCGGCTTGCGGCGGCGGGAATCGAGTAGTGTCGGATGGAACCCGAACCGGAGCACTGCGTGACAACTTTGCGCCAACTTTGCCGCGCAGCAACGTACGCACGGGCGCAGAAGAGCGACGACGATTGAGGCAGTTGTGAGGTCTCGCATGCGATGTGCGGCCACGGGCTGGCCCGACGTTTGCGCAGGTCAGGGCATATGTCGGCTGGCTTGTGCACAGGTCCGCAAATCGCTGTCAACTCTCGGAGCGGTCACGTCGAGTGTCGTGGTCTGGCACCGAAGGGTTGTTGGTTCGAGTCCAACCGGGGGAGCCACACCCGGCACACACGGCACACACGGCACAGCCGGCACACTGTCAGCCCGACACCATGGAGCTCACCCGCTGCCCGGGGGGCACAAATGCGATGTTTCGGGCATCATGTCGAGGGTGGCGGCCAGCTGAGGCGCGCTCATGCCCTCAGGCACCGTTCTGGCGCCGCGATGGTGCCTGAGGGCATTAGTAGTGCCGCGCAGCCCACTCGTCTTCGAGGATCGCGAGGTCGATCTCGCCGAGAACAACGCGGCGCGCCCCGCAGGCCGACTCTGCGGCATGGGTGCGCCCGAGTTTGCGGCCCATGGATCGCGTGAGCGTGCCAGCTGAGCAGCCCAAACGATGCCGAGGACGTGGCCCAACGAGCGCTGCTGCGCGGCGCCGAGCCAGGACTTCGAGACGCCGGATCGCGGCGACTTCACGGACAGGGCGGTTCTCGACCACCATCGCGGTGATCAGCAACCGGGTAGATGTCATGACCGAACGCTGGAGCCGTGGTCAGCCTCAGCCCGGGATCTCGAAAGACATCATTCCGGCATGTCACGAGACACCAGTCCGGGATGTCGTGAACCAGAACACAACCGGGGGAGCCCAACCGGGGGAACCCATGGTTGCTCATCGGACCTCTCGACGAGTGGGCGCGCACGTGAGGCGCTGGAGCCGCAGGTCGTCTCTCAAGGCATATGGCACGGGGTGGCCGCGCTCGGCCAGGCTCTCGACGTACAGCTCCAGGGCCTCGACGAGCGCCACTCGGGCGGATAGCTCCAGGTGCCTATGGGGCAGTTGTCGCTCGCGCGCCAAGTCGGCGCGTGCGCTGAGGACTGCGTCCCACAATCCCGCGGGTGCCATGCGGTGCCCCGGAGCGGGCGGAAGGGGCGAAACGACGGGCGGGACCTGCTCCGGCATGGCGGCCCGCCTCTCCACCGAGTTGATGTCTCCGCATTGAAGGCGCCCTCGTCGGTTGGACCAACACTACGTCCACCGTTCACGCGATTCGGGATCGCACGATGCACGGCTTTGGTGGTGGGACGGCTACACTGGGGATGTTGACAACTTTGTCAGCACTCAGGGCAGATCACTCGTTTGACCGCTGGGCTTTCGGCCCGGCCACGACCGGCGCCTCCTCTGAGACTTTCTCAGGGGATATGAATGTCTTCGCCCATTGACGATTTCGCCACTCCCGGCACGCCCAGGAGCCTTGACAACAACAGCTTTGCAGAGCCGTTCGCGCCGCCGACCGGGGCAACCGCCGTCGTCTACTGCGAGGGCCAGTTCGGGGAGCAGGACGGGAAGACCGCAAACGGCCTGGTCAGGCACTCGGAGAAGTACGAGATCCTCAGCGTCATTGACAGCAGACGGGCCGGTGGAGACGCGGGGGAGCTCCTCGACGGCACTCGCAACGGCATCCCCGTGCTGGCCTCTCTGGCCGAGTCGCTGGCCCATGCCGGTCGGGTGCCCGACTACCTGGTCTGCGGTCTCGCACCGGCAGACGGCCTCCTCTCCGGTGACCAGCGGATCGTGCTCCTCGACGGCATCGCCCGCGGGATGCACATCATCAACGGGTTGCACGAGTTCCTCAATGACGACGCGGAGTTCGCCGCTGCCGCTTCGATCGCTGGGGTCACGATCACCGACGTACGACGCCCCAAAGAGAAGCGTGACCTTCACATGTTCTCGGGCCGCATCTTCGACGTGACCTGCCCGCGGATCGCCGTCCTCGGCACCGACGGCGCGATCGGTAAGCGCACCACCGCGACCCTGCTCGTCCAGGCGCTCAACGCCCACGGCATCAAGGCGGTCATGGTCGGGACAGGACAGACCACGCTGATCCAGGGTGGCAGGTACGGCGTCGCACTGGACGCGCTCGTGCCGCAGTTCTGCTCCGGCGAGGTCGAGCACCAGGTCGTCGCAGCCTTCGAGGGCGAGGACCCGGACGTGATCGTGGTGGAGGGCCAGGGCGCGCTCAGCCACCCGGCGTACCTGACGTCGGGCCACATCCTCCGCGGCAGTCGTCCGGCCGGGGTGATCGTGCAGCATGCACCCAAGCGCAGGGTGTTGGGCGACTTCCCGATGATGGCGATGCCGACTGTGGCGAGTGAGATCGCGCTGATCGAGGCCTTCGCAGATACCAGGGTCATCGGCGTCACCATCAACCACGAACAGATGACTCCCCTCGAGCTCGACGACGCCATCGCCGATCATGAGCTGCAGCTCGGGCTCCCCGTGACCGACCCGCTCACCCGTCCCGCCGAGGACCTCGTCGAAATGGTCCTGCGGGCGTTTCCCGAACTGGCACCACTGGCCGCCTCACTTTCGACCACTGGGTGACGACTCCGCGCATCGACATCGAACTCGACAAGATCGAGCACAACACCCGCGTCCTGGTGGACCGGATGGCTGCTCGTGGTATCGAGGTCACCGGTGTCACCAAGGCCACTTTGGGCTCCCCGGGGGTCGGTGCCGCGATGCTCCGCGGCGGTGCGATCGGCCTGGGCGACTCCCGGGTACAGAATCTTGCTCGCCTGGCCGAGCTGGACGGATCAGCATCGCGCATGTTGATCCGTTCTCCCCAGCTCAGCCAGGCGAGACAAGTCGTCGCGACGGCAACCGCCAGCCTCAACACCGAGGCGGCAGTCATCGACGCACTCAATGTCGCCGCGGCCGAGTCTGGACGCCGCCACGCAGTGATCCTGATGGTCGAACTCGGCGACCTGCGGGAGGGGATCCGCGTCGAGGATGTGGATGCGGCGGTCGGCGTGGTCCTCGGGTCGGCGTCGCTCAGCCTTGTCGGCCTCGGCGCCAACCTTGCGTGCCAGAACGGCGTTGTCCCGGACGACGCGAACATGGGAGCCCTCACCAGGTTGGTCGAGAAGGTCGAGGCCGCGCACCGCATCGGCCTCGCCGTGGTCTCCGGCGGCAACTCCGCGAACCTGGAGTGGGCGACGACGACCGATCACCTGGGCAGAGTCAACCAGCTCCGGATGGGTGAGGCGATCCTGCTCGGCACCGAGCCACTTCACCGCACACCGGTTCCAGGCCTCCACACCGACGCGTTCACCCTCACCGCAGAGGTGATCGAGGTGTCCGACAAGCCCGACCGGCCCTGGGGCACCCGGGCACAGACCGCCTTCGGCGAGACGTCGGAGCGGGCAGGCCGAGCAACAGGGACTGGGACCATCCGCCAGGCGATCGTCGCCCTCGGCCGCCAGGACGTCGACATCGACGGGCTCATCGCACCGGTCGGGATCATGATACTCGGGATGAGCAGTGACCACCTCGTCCTCAACGTCGGCGACGGTCCCGTCAGCGTCGGCGACGAGGTCAGTTTCGGCGTCGCCTACGGAGCACTCGTCCGTGCCATGACATCGCCGTTCGTCACCAAGATGGAGCGGGTTGGCCCGTCGCCCTCTCGCTCAGCTCCATACGTCGGTTCGCGGTCCCTGCCTGCGAACTTCGGTGTAGCGGTGGGGCTGGCCGGTCAGCAGTCGTTCGGGTTGGCGGCGGATCGCATGGTTGAGGAACGCCGTCACGTAGGCGCCGGTGATCGACAGGTCGCGGCGGCCGTTGATGCCGCGGAGCTGGACGAGCAGACGCAGCCTTGATGCGCCTCGCCGCTCTCGCCGAACGGGAGTAGTCCGCACCGATTCCGGTCCTTGCACAGCCGACTCAGCCGGGGGGACGTTCCCCGCGCAGTCTTGCGATGTAGCGGTCTGCGGAACGGCGGACCGCGGCTCCGCCGTCGGCGACGACCACCCGGCCCCACCAGCCGCCGTAGACCCGGTCGAAGCGAAAGTGCTCCACGCGTTCGGCGATAGTCTCGATGGTCGCCTCGTCGAGCGGGATCAGGTTCGGGTAGCTCCACATGAAGCTGACCCAGTCGCGGTCTTGGACCACCGTGATCGTGTCTCCGGTCAGCAGCGCGCCGCGGCCGCCGGCGCCGTCCGGCCAGTGTAGGACCGCGGCTCCGTCGAAGTGTCCGCCGATCCTGGCGAGGGTCAGGCCGGGCAGAGGCTCGGCCTCGTCATCGAAGAGCTCGATGCGCGGGGAGGGCCGTTGGACCCAGTGCCGGTCGGCGCGCGGGATCAGGACCCGGGCGTCGAAAGCGTCGGCGAAATCGACGTTCGCGGCGTAGAAGTGCGGATGCGACATGCAGATCGCGGCGATGCCGCCGAGCTCGTCGATCCGCCGGTGTGCGTTCTGGTCGAGCAGCGACACACAGTCCCACAGAACGTTCCCGGCGGGCGTGCGCACCAGCAATGCCCGCTGGCCGATCGCGAAGGACGGCTGGACACCGACGCCGACCAGGTTCGGCTCTTCCTCGCGGAGCACGTTGCTGTGCTCGACGGACAGCTCGGCCGTCGAGGTCCACCGCTGACCATCCCAACCGACGTACTGTCGTTCGTCGGAGCAGATCGGACAGCCGGCAGGCGGCCGGTCGGTATCGGCGAACTGGACACCGCACGTGGCGCAGATCCAGGCGGTCATGCCGCGCCTTCCTTGTTCTCGGGGCAATCAGAGCCGCTCGTCGCCGCGCAGGCCGCGCAGCACCGGGATGCTGACCAGCAGCGCGGCCGACCCGACGAACCACATCGCACCGTAGCCGTGCGTGCCAGGCAGCACAGACCGCATCGCCAGGATCGCGGCGCCGGCCACGATCGGGCCGAGGGTGCCGCCGACCCCCCGACTGAGCCCGAACAGGCCCGACGCCGCGCCGTGCTTGTCCTCGGGCAGCAGCCGCATCAGCACCGACAGCGGCAGGGTCATCACGGTGGCCGCACCGGCCGACACGATCGGGATCAGCACGGCCACCCAGGAGTACTGGATCACCCCGGGGATCCACATCGTGCCGCCGTAGAGCGCCAGCGCGGCGGTCATCAGCCGGATGTGGCCGAACTTGTCCGCGAGCCAGCCGGACAGCGGCGCCGCGATCGCGATGCCGACGGCCACCAGCGGGAAGATGATCGCGGACACGAACGACGACGGCTTGCCAAGGCCGGCGGTGAAGAACAGCACGACGAACGCCCGCAGGGCGGCCAGCGCGAAGTTCCACAGGGAGTTCGCGATCACCAGCCGGAGGATCCCCGGCTCGGTCAGCAGCTGCCGGATGTCGCCGAACGCGCGTCGCTCGTCGCCGCGCCGCTCGACGCGGTCGGCCCTCCGGCGACGCAGCCCGAAGGTGAGGATCCCGGTCACCGCCACCACCAGCACCGCGGCGATGAAGAACGGCAGACCAGGGGAGACGGTCAACAGCACGCCGCCGCCGATCAGCGCCAGCCCGACCCCGGTCACCCGGAAGACCCCTTCCGCGCTGCGGGAGCGGCCGCTCTGGTCGGAGGGCACCAGGTCGGGATACAGCGCCCAGTAGGGCGCGAGGTAGGTGTAGTAGCCGAGATACAGTAGGGTCAGCCCGATCCCGAAGCCCCACAGACCCGCCTTGAGCACTCCGAGTACGCCGACAGCGGTCACCGAGGCGGCGAGCACCGCCGCACCGGCCAGCAGCCAGCCCAGCCGGCCGGCCACCGTGCGGTGCCGGTCCACCCGCCCGCCGACCAGCAGCGGCACGAAGATCCCGAAGAAGCCCTCGCCGCCGATCAGCACGCCGACCATCACCGGCCCGGACACCTTCTCCACGAGCACCGGGACATAGGTGGAGGTCACCGTCACGGCGAACGCGAGGCCGAGCGACGGAACCCCGAGCAGGGCCAGCAGCCGTCGCTGGGCCCAGCTCAGCTTGGAGAACGGACGTTCGGCCGATTGAGTCGACTCCGCCTCCGACGTCGCCACTCAGATCGCCTCCTTGTGCCCGTTCTCGGGTTCGTCGGCTCGGCCGATCTCCTCGTCCGAGGCGATCGCGGTGGCCACGTCGCGCGGATACGTGCGCCGGGCCCACACTACGATCAGCACGCCGGCGATCAGCAGCGGCACGAGCATCACCGAGAACGCGTCCGCCAGGCCGTTCGCTGCCTGCGCGGACACCGGCTGGTGGCTGGCGCCGGTCGCCGGGCCCGGCGACACGCCGCCCAGCTTGGCCGAGACCCAGCCGAACAACACAGGGGCGACGGCGCCGAGCGCGTAGCGCAGCACGGTCCGCACCGCCTCCGCGCGCCCCCACAGCCGGGCCGGCATCAGATCCAGGCGGGCCCCGTCCAGCGGCGGGTTCGAGCCGCCGAGCCCGAGCGCGGCGAGGAAGAACAACGGCGCCGCGAGAAGCAGACTGGTGCTGTTGAGCCCGGGCAGGAAGCACACCGCCGCGACCAGAAACGCCGCGCCGGCGACCACGGGGCGTGCGGTGAGCCTGCCGCGGCCGAGCAACCGGTCGGCGATCCGTCCGCCGAGTAGCGCGCCGAGGACCGCGCCCACCCCGATCGCGAACAGCACGATGTTGGCCACCGACTGCCCCACGTCGTAGCGTCCGCGCAGGAACACCACGGCGAACGTGCGCAGCCCGGAGAAGAAGAAGAAGCCGAGGGCCGAGGCCACGATCAGCACCCGGTTGGTGCGGATCGACAGGACGTACTTGACCGCCCACCACAGCGGACGACGGGTCGGGTCCTCATGGAGCACCAGCGGATCACGCGGCGAGACGTCGTGGCGTCTTGTCTCCCGGGTCACCTGGTCGTCGGGCTGCCCGTCTTGGCTCGCGTGCTCGTCCTGGGGCGCGAACGGGTGCGAGGACCCCGCCGGCATCAGCCGCGAGGAGCCGTCGCGCGCCGGCTCGGGCAGTCGCTGCCAGATCGCCCACGAGAGCACGACGCTCGGCACCGCCAGGACCCAGAACGCGTACCGCCAGGACAGCGCCGCGGCGATGTCGCCGGACAGCAGCAGGCCGACTCCGGCGCCGATGAGCTCGCCGGAGAGGATGTACCCGTAGATCTGGCCGCGCTCGGCGACCGGGAAGTAGTCGCCGATCAGCGAGGCCACCGTTGGGCCCGCGGTAGCGACCACGGCGCCGAGCGCGATGCGGGTGCAGAGCAGGAAGACGTACGTCGGCGCGAGCCCGCCCAGCGCCATCGCGACCGCCCACGCGAGGATCGCCAGAGACAGCATCTGTGTGCGGTCGACCCGGTCGGTCAGCGCACCCGCGGGCAGCGTCGCCAGCGCCCCGACCCCGGTCGACACGCTCACCAGCAGGCCGACCTCGGCGTTGCCGATGTTCAGGCTGTGCTCGAGCTGGATCGCGGTCGCTCCGATCGTGGCCGCGTCGGCGGACTCCAGCGCGAGCACGCACGCGAGCAGGAACACCACCTTGGCGCGGGCACCACCGCCGAGCCGCTCGGATGCCCGGCGCAGGACGGCACGCCGCAGGGCGCCCGTGGCGCGCGTGGCCGTCGTGGCGGGGTGCTTCACCCGACCGCGGTACCCGCCGCGGTGACCTCGGCAAACCCGGGCTCAGCCCCCGAACCGCATCGAGAAGACCTCGAAGCTCACCCCGAGCGTGACCCCGAGCCGGGCTCCGGTCGGTCGCGACATGCCCTCGAGGAACTCCGCAGGGTCGAAGTGCTCCCAGCCGAGTCCGTCGATGTAGGCCCGGTGCGCCTGCAGCGAAGCCACCCCGGCGTCGAACGTCTCGGTGATGTCGACGCCGTGGCCGGACCGCGGCGAGCCCGCGGTCCAGACCTCGCGCACCCCGTTCCACGGCTCGAGTGCGTCGAGCTGCTCGGGGAACACCCAGCGGTTGCCGGCGTCGCGCACTGCGTCCACGGTGGCCCGGCCGGTGGCGATGTGGTCGGCCTGGTTGAGCGCGGCTCCGCCCCACGAGTCGCGGAAGTTGTTGGTGATCACGATCTCGGGTCGGTGGCGGCGTACTGCGGCAGCGATCGCGCGCCGCAGCGGGACGCCGTACTCAAGGACGCCATCAGGCAGCCTGAGGAAGTCGACCACGTCGACACCGACGATCCGCGCCGACTCGACCTGCTCAGCCTCGCGGACCACCCGGCACTCGTCCGGAGGCATCGAGTCGATGCCGGCCTCGCCGCTGGTGACCATGCAGTAGACGACCTGCTTGCCCTGGCCGGCCCAGCGGGCGACCGCCGCGGCGGCGCCGAACTCCATGTCGTCGGGGTGTGCGACCACGCACAGCGCTCGATCCCAGTCCTCGGGGACTGCGGCCAGCGGTGGGGGAGGGGGCGGAGTCTCGGTCATGGCTCCAGCATGCCAGTGTCGACTCGGCGAACCGATAGGCTCACACGTCGCGGCAACGCTTTGTGCTGCTGCGGGGCGGTAGCTCAGCCGGTTAGAGCAGAGGACTCATAATCCTTGGGTCGTGGGTTCGAGTCCCACCCGCCCCACTGAGGGATTCGCGCAGGTCATCCCTGAAGGAGCGGGGCCGGTCAAGAGGTGGTCGGCTCCCATTTTCTTGGCCCCTCGACCCGGCTTTGGACGCGCGGAGGTAGGGGCCGGGGTCAAGGCTCGGGCGGAGCCCGACCGCGTAGCGGCCGTAGGGCCTTGACGCCGGTCCTGCTCGGTGCATCCAAGTGGGGTTGTCGAGGGGGGCTGGCTGGGGATCACTTCCGTGGTGGTCGCAGGTGTCGGGGCGGTTATCGCATCATCGCCGGATACCGGAGCGGGGGGAGCAAGCGTGCTGGCTGCTCGGTCATCCCTTCGAGACGCTCGTCGTGCGCAGGTAGCACGACGGGGCCGCATGATGGGGTTCGCCTCCAGGCTGAGGGATCGATGGCCGGTCGGGGTCAATCAGAACGCTCGATCGCGCCGCTGGTAGGCGGGGATCATGACCTGCACGGCCACGCGGCCGGCCATCGGGTTCGCGGGTCTCATGCCGCGGGCACCTTCACGGGTCGGTGCAGGGCACGGGCGTGGTGATCTCGCAGGGCGTAGAAGACGAACTCGGTTTGCTTGCGGGCCGCCGCGACGGTGCCGATGTTCTTCCCGCGCCGGTCGGCGACCTGCTTCTTGTAGGCGCCGAGCACGGTGCCAGTCCCGAGGGTCTTGACCGACTCCACCGCCGCCCATCGCACCAGCCGGGACCCCTGCTTGGTGATCCGGCCCCGATGGAGGTGGGTGTCGGACTCGTGATGTTTGGGTGTCAACCCTGCCCAGCACGCAAGTTGGTGTGCATTGTCGAACCGGCCGACATCGCCGACCTCGGCACAGAAGACCGCAGCCAGCACCTGGCCGACTCCGGGCAGCTGCTGCAACGCGACGAAGCCGGGGTCGCCGGCCAGCCGTCCCTGGCTGAGCTGGGTGAACCGGTCGATCTCGTCTTGCAGGTCCTCGATCAGACCGCGCAGCGACTGGACCCGGGCGGCGTAGGGGGCCGGCAGCGCGACCCGGTCGAGCAGCTGGTTCCCCTCGACCCCGAACAGGTCGCTGAGCGTGACTTGGACACCGCACTTGGCCAGCACAGCGTGGATCTTTGCCTTGCAGTGCGAACGCAGCCCGACCAGTTTGGCGCGGTGGCCCACCAGTTCGCGCAGCTCCCGGGTCGCCGGCGGCGCGATCCAGGCCTCCGGCAGCCGGCCATCCGCAGCAAGTCCGCCAGATCGGAGGCGCCGCGAAAGTCTTCACCCGCCGGTACTCGAACGCCTTCACCCCAAGTGGATGCGCCAAATGCACGTGCGCCCCCGCCTCCTGCAGTGCGTCGACGGCCCAGTACCAGCCATAGGTCGCCTCCAACACCACCTGCGGGGATTCCCCCGCGAACTGTTGCCCTGCGTACTCTGACATCAGGGGCCTCCTTCGTCGTCGAAGTTGAGTACACCCCCAGCATCCGCTGGGACCGCACGAAGAGCGGACGCCCCGCTCCTTCATCGCATCAGGACAGAAACGAGGCCTCACAGCACGATGTTTTCGTCGACCTTCTGACTGTGGCTAAGCGCAGGTTGTCTGTCTTAGTCCGTTGGCGTACGTAGTCGTTCGCCGAGTTGTCATTGTTGTTGCTGTACTACCGCCTCGAGAGCGCGAAATTCGTCCTCAGCGCGTCTCGCTTAGTGAGGCTCGACTGTCTGCCAAGGAGATATTGTCAAGACCTGTGGATCGGCATGTCACGCGACTTGCTGATCACCTCCTGATTCGACGGCTGGTTCGTCGGTTCGCTCGACGAGTTTGCCCTTCTTGAACTGGGCTCCGGCTCGGACCAGCGCGACCAGGTGC
>DASSKK010000043.1:0-5483 GCA_035690495.1 Nocardioidaceae bacterium
CGGTCGCACAGCATCCGCAATGCCTCGAGCTCGCCGTCGAGTTGGAGCACCCGGAGGGTCTTGGTGCGCACTGCAACGGCGGCGACTGCGTGGGCGTCGTGGGCGTCGGTCTTGCGGTTGTGACCGGTGTCGAACAGCCGCACCCGAGCGGCCAGCTTCGCGGGCACGTCGACGACCTGCTCGCCGTCCTCGAGGAGGCGTTGTGCGAGAGGCCGTCCGGCGCCGTTGCTGCCTTCGACCGCCCAGACCCGTTCGGGCCAGGTCTTGGCGTAGGACCGCATTGCCGTGTAGCCGGCGCGGTCGGTGGTGAACCGACCTGAGCCGAGCAGCTGCTCGTGCTGGTCGACGACCTCGATGGTGGCCGACAACTTGTGGGGATCGACCCCGATGATGACGTGCTCGGCTTGCTGACTCACGTGCTGCTCCCGCCTGTTCGTTCCGATGTGGAGGGCGAGGTGGGCATTGCTACTACGAGCTGGGCAGTCCCTTCTTGAGCCACGCCTCGTCACGGTGACCGGCGGGCCGCAGACCGATAGTGAGCCACACCAGAACAGCCGGTGGGCAGCCGCATGGAGAGCTGCCCGCCGATCACCTGGACCGAGTCTGGCCAGACGCCGGTCCTAGGGGAATCGTCTAGTAGCCGCGAATATGGGCTCCGCTCCGACAGTCTTGTCCTCGCGCTCGCACCTAACTCTTGACCGCAGCTCGCACGATGGGCTGCCCAACTCAGGAGTCAGAATGTCCATCCCCACCCAGATGAGCCTGGTCGGCTGCGTCGCGTCAGCGCCGGAGCTCCACTTCACCAAGCAGGGCGCCGAGTGCTGCCAGCTGCGCGTCGGCGTCGAGCAGTGGCGCAAGGAGGTCGACGGGAGCTTCACCAAGCTCGACCCGACTTTCCACGACATGGTCGCGTTCGAGAGCACGGCCCGCGAGACCTACGCGCGGTTCCGCAAGGGCGACTCGTTCGTCGCGAGCGGCTACATCCACGAGTACGAGGTCGAGAGCCGCGACGGCGCCAGCGTGATCAAGGAAGAGTTCGTCGCCAAGAAGATCGGCCACAACGTCAACAAGACCGACTACCTCGTGCAGCGCGGCCGCCACGCGGCACCGGAGCGCTCGCTGACCCCGGTGCCCGAGCCGCCGCCCATCGCGATCTGAGCGGCCGTCGGTCATGGGCATGTACGACGAGCCCGACGACGACTACCGCGGAGTGACCGACCTTCTCGAGCGTCCGCCGGAGTCGATCAACTGGAATCTCCTCGGCTCCGAGGACGCCGACCGCGAGTGGCATGACCTCGACGCCTGGGTCACCTGGCTGAAGGTGACCTTCGGGCTCCCGCCGTCGATCGTTCCGCCGTACTGGCATCGCCACGACGAGCTCGTGTGGGAACTCTCAGCCCTGCACACCCACTGGCTCAGCTGCTACCACGAGACCGCGAGTCCGTCGGCACCGATCGCCTGGATGCGTGACTTCGCGGACGCGGGCAATCGGCTGCGAGATTGGGTCGCGATCTGCGGTACGCGCCTCGATCGCGATCGCCCGACCCGCCAGACGGTCTGGCCCGGCGAGAAGGGCGTGGAACTCGGCGGTGAGATCTCCATCGCCGACCGCCGGCGCGACTTCGAGGAGGTCGTTCGCGCCGACGTGCTCAGGCGAAAGGCCGCCGAGGCCGTGGCTAGGCGGTCCGTGCTCGGCTGAGCCAGACCCGCCTCATTGGCGCCGCCGCGCACCTTCATTCCACAGGCTTCGCGACCTCCAGCGACCCGCCTCGACGAACTCGCGACGGTGGCATTCCACCCAGAAATGGAGTCGATCGTGCTTCTCCCCCACGCACAGACGCTGGCGCAAGCGCGCTCCTACCTCGCTGCACTCGCCGATCAGGCTTCGACCATCGACGCCTCGTCGGCATACGAGCGCGCCCTCATCGAACTCGATCGCATCCACGGGGACGAATGCCCATCGGCCGACACCGAAGGGCTGACCGAGGACCGAGCCATCCTGCTCGCCGTCGCGACGTCAGCGCTCGAGGAGCTGGAGCAGTACGGCGTCGACCCGCTCACCGTCGAGCTCGTCATCGCGATGCTCGATGACGCATACGCCTTGGACGGCACCTGATGTACGGAGAGACCGGCGCGGCGATGCGTGCAGAGTTCGCGGCGCTTCTTCGGCAGCACCGCGTTCAGCAGCGGCTGGTAGGGACGACAGCCGAGGAACGCGAGGAACTCGGTGGTCTGATCCGGACCTACCGCCAGAGTGTCCTCGCCTGGCTCGGCGAGGCGATGCGCGCGGCCAGCCCACTGGCCTTCTCCAACATGCCGCCAGCACAGCCGAATCCGTTCAGATCGGTCGGTGTGAGCAGCGCACATCTGACAGCGGCCGGCGAACTGGCGCGCGCGCTCGACCTCGCCCGACAGCAATCGACCGCGCGCCCGGCGTCGACTGATGAGCTGGCCACGCCGAGCGCCAACCCGATGGCGGACCGATGGCGTCTTGCCGCCCGTGCAGCGGCCCTCGCTGAACACGACACCAGCGAGCAGGTGTCCGCGCAGATGACCGCGCCCCAGGCCCAGGCTCTCGTCGGCGACGTCGCCGCGTTGACCCAGGCACTGGTGGTCCTCGACCAGCGATACAAGAACACACCCGGTTGGGAGCCGCTCGCCCAAAGTGCGCGGCTCGGCTGGGCTTCGCTGGCAGCGGCGCTGGACGTGAACCTCGGCCAGCCTGATTACGCCGTCGATCACCTCGGCTGGCGACCGAAGACGAAGGTCATCACCGGTTCGGCGCGTCCAGGGATCCTCGGCGTCCTGCAGGCGCAGCACAACCTCGTGATCC
Source organism: Nocardioidaceae bacterium (assembly GCA_035690495.1). Lineage (GTDB taxonomy): Bacteria > Actinomycetota > Actinomycetes > Propionibacteriales > Nocardioidaceae > DASSKK01. The sequence goes on from DASSKK010000043.1 coordinate 2,834, forward strand.
GGATGAAGTCCGCGCCCAACGCGACCAACCTTCGCCTGGTCGTGGACTCCCAGCGCCTCGTCTCCGCGCACCTCGCGCCGTACGCCGCCCGAATCGACGAACGACTCGCCGGGCGATGGGCCGAACGTGCCGAGACCTACTACGTCGTTCAGAAGCAGCTGCGCGAGATCGGTGGACTTCTCGGGAAGGGAGGACTGGCCGTGGCCGAAGGCGCGAATGCCGTGGCGCGGCTGAAGGCCCTCCCCCACGACACGATCGTCGAGCCACGCGTCCTCTCCGGGTTCCAGTTGCTCTTCAAACGGCTCGACAACCGCATCGCCGACATCATCGAAGACGGGATCGAGCAGGGTGCCTTCTTCAAGCGCGTAACTCTGCCGCGCATTGTGGGCGGGGGCGGAGAACTTGTCCACCCGGTCCGCGAACGCTTCGTGCCCGTCACGTCCGCGACCGATCTCGAAGTCGTGAGGACCGCCCGAGAGCGGCTGCGCCCCAAGGACGAAGTGCCGATGTCCACACCGGGCCCGACGCGAGTCGACCTGCACTCCGCGCTGATCCACCGCCCGACCAGAGGAGGGGCCGTCGATGTCCCGAACATCTAACCCCCGCACCTTCGGCGGCGCCCGAGCTCCTAGGCAGTTATGCCGACCGAAGGAGAGCAAATGTCCACCGACGTGAGCACGTCAGACAGCGCCGTCTCGATGGTGCGAGACCCGTTCCTGAACACTGAGGATGCGTGCAGCTACCTCGGCGTTCCCAAAGCGACGCTGCTGACCTGGCGGGTTCGCCGTCCTGGCTACGGCCCGCGCGCTGTCAAGGCCGGTGGCCGCCTCAAGTACCGCCTCTCGGAGCTTGACCGATGGCTGAGTGCCCATGAGGAGTCCTTCACGGAGGACGAGGAGAGCGACGAAGACCCTTCTCGCGAGGTTGTCCGTACCCGCCGCCGTGCCAGTCGCGTGCGAGGTGCTGCTCTCCGAGCGACCGCCCCCGGAGAGCTCGCCTGAGAACCAAAGGAGAGAAGAATGGCCAGGCAACGGCTGATGGTCGGCACCTACGGGGAGATCAGTTGCTTCCAGTTGAAGAACGGGTCGTGGCAGGCGCGCGCCCGCTACTGCGACGTCGATGGTGTCGTGCGTCAATACCGCAAGAACGGTGAGACCAAGACCAAGGCGAGGGCCAACCTCAAGGCGTTCTTCGTCGAGCACACCGGCACCTTCGGTGACGGCGCCCTCGCGCCGGACGACACCGTTCAGGACCTCCTCGACCTCTGGTTCCAGAAGATGGAACAGGCGGACGGCGGACCGCGCTCGGAGACTCTGAGCTACTACCGCTCCCACGTCCGCTGGATCCTCGACCCCGACAAGACCGAGCACCCGCTGGGCGCCTACCAGCTCCGACACGTGCGGCCGGTGATCATCCAGGCCGCGCTCGACAGCGCTGGCGTCTCTCCCGACCTGCGCAAACGCATTCGCAGCATCCTCGTGCGCGCGTTCAACATGGCGATCTTCCACGAGGCCATCAACGGCAACCCGGCCACGGCGGTCCCTTCGGTCCCTGTGCCACGAAACAAGAAGAAGCCTGTTCCCGTGAAGGACCTGGACGACGTGCGCGCCGCCATCCGCGAGTGGGCCAACGCCGAGAAGCGGAACGGTCCGAAAAGCGTCGATCTGCCCGACATCGTCGAGATGCTCATCGCCACCGGCATGCGAATCGGCGAACTGCTCGCCCTTCGCTGGTTCGACATCGAGCTGACGCCGCCGCCCGAACGGCGGGATGACGACGGGTGGTTCCCGTGGCTGATGGTGACCGGCCAGATCACCTCGAAAGGCAAGCGGGTCGACTACGGCAAGACCCATGCCGCGATCCGTCCCATCGCGCTCCCGGACTGGGCCGCGGCGCTGCTACGCCGGCGCAAGGTTGCCCAGACACCCAACGACCTCGACGCAGTGTTCATCACCCGCAACGGCACCTGGCACTTCCCAACCAACGTCCAGGGCCGGCTGTGGCATATCCGCCATCTCGCCGACTACGCAGACCTCGCCGCCCTCCAGGATGTGTCACCCCACTCGTTCCGCCGAACGGTGGCAACCGAGATCGACGAGGTCTACGACGCCGACGCCGCCATGAACCAGCTGGGCCACACGTCCAAGGTGGTCACGGAGCGGCACTACATCAACCGACGGCTCGTAGTGCCCGACTACCGGGCCGCCACCGACCGCCTTGCTCCCCGCCCCGAGTCGAGCGATGGGCCGACTCCAGGGCTCTGAGAGGCCTTCGGCGCCCCGAGGCGTCCCCGGGGCCCGGGTTCGCGCTCTGAGCCGTCTACGGGCCGTTGCGCGTCCTCAGGCCGTCACGACGGCCGTCCCGACAGGGCGAGTGAGGCGTCACAAACCGAGCCCCAGAACTCAAAGTGAGCCCAAAGTGAGCCTTAAGGCCCGTTCTCGGGACTCACGCCCGAGAGCCCAGATCGCATCAGCGCAGGTCAGAGCCGCTTTTCGTGAGCAATGCAACGCATTCGACGTGGTGCGTCATCGGGAACAGATCGAACGCACGCAGGGCCGACAGCTGGTACCCGCGCTCGGCGAAGATCGCCACGTCGCGCGCAAGAGCGGCCGGGTCGCAGGCGACGTAGGCCATCGCCCGCGGTGCGAGT
>DASSKK010000044.1:0-5125 GCA_035690495.1 Nocardioidaceae bacterium
ACTCCGGGCAGGCGACTGAGTCCACGTTCATGGGTGGAGGTTACGCCTGATGTGGCAGTCCGGAGGTGCGAGCCGAACATCCACCACGGCCCACAAGCGGTGGCGCATGGAGGTGCTGGAGCGGGACGGCTACCGCTGCCGACTGCGGTACGACGTGTGCATCGGCACCGCGACCATCGCCGACCACAAGCAGGCCGTGAAGCTCGGTGGCGCTGAGTTCGACCTCGCGAACGGGCAGGCCGCGTGCGAGCCGTGCCACAAGGTCAAGACGCAGGCCGAGGCTCAGGCGGCACGTCCGAGGCGGCGTCGACAGCCCGAGCAGCACCCGAACACCCGTTCGAATGGTGGGGGGTGACCCCCTGACCGGGTCGCCTCCCTCACGGTTCGCCTAGCAGGCCCGGACCTGCGTGCGGCTCAGTCTCGTTTTTCGGCTCACCCAAGGCGGCGGCCAACCACGGCCCAAGGAGGCCCTGATGCCCACGAAGACCCCTCCGCCGAAGTCGTTGGCCGCAGCGGGCAAGGCGCTGTGGAGAAAACACGTCGCGAAGTACGACCTCCGTGTCGACGAACTGGCGATCTTGCACGGCGCGTGCCGCGCCGCCGACATGATTGCGAAGCTCGAAGAAGTTTGGGCCGACGAAGGTTGTCCGCAGTGGGCGAAGGGCAGCATGGGGCAACTGGTTGAGCACCCCGCCCCGAAGGCCGTTCGGGCATGGCAGGCGGCGCATGACACTGCGCTCGCGCGCTTGAAGTTGCCGGACGAGGAGACCGACCCGCAGGTCAACCAGAACCGCGACGCGGCGAAGTCCTCATGGGCTCCGGGCGTGCGCGGTCGTGGCGCGTAGCCGGGCCGCCTCTCAGGTCAAGGACTCCGAGAGCGACTACCGCGAGGTCATTGCCTGGTACGAGGATCAGCTCGCCCGGGCAGCGCCGCCCACCGACCTCGCGTGGGAGCCGGTCAAGATCGGCCCGACGTGGCGGTACGAGAACGGCTGGGTGCTGCCGGCTGTCACGCTCGGCTGGCGGAACCTCGCGTGGACCGGTCTGAACCTGACTGCCCCGAAGGGCGGGAGCTGGGCCTACACCCTGGAGCAGGCTCGGTTCATCCTGTGGCAGGACGCGCTCGACCCGGAGACTGGCGAGTGGCTGTATCCGACTGCCGTGCTGCAGCGCCTCAAGGGGTGGGGCAAGGACCCGCTCGCGGTGGCGCTGTCGACGTGCGACATCTGCTCGGAGGACGCGGCGTTCTCCCACTGGGACGGCGATGTGCCGGTCGGGATGCAGACGCAGAACGCCTACGTGCAGATCGTGGGTGTCGCGCAGGACCAGATCAAGCGCAACACGATGCCGCTGTTCCCGTCGCTGATCCCGCCCGAGACGCGGCGTCGGTACGGCATCCAGATCGCCAAGCTCGATGTGTGGGCGCGCGGCGACACCGCGCACATCGAGGCATCCACCTCTTCGGCGATGTCGATCGAGGGTCCCCGCCCGACGCGGGTGGTCCGCAACGAGACGCAGAACTGGAACGAGAGCAACGGCGGCCACGCGCTCGCCGGGGCGATCGAGGGCAACCTCGCCAAGTCCGAGGATGCGGCGGCCCGACAGCTCGACATCTGCAACGCCTACCGGCCCGGTGAGGACTCCGTCGGTCAGCGCGCCCGTGAGGCATACGAGGCCACGGTCGGATCCCACTGCGAAGAGCACGAGGGGCGGGAGGACTGGCCGGACTGCTCGGCCTGCCAGCCGCCGAAGTCGGTGGACTTCGGGCTGCTGTACGACTCCCTTGAGGCCCCGCCCGAGGCGCCACTGTCGGTGGACGCCGCGCCTGGCGTGGTCGACTCGATCCGCGGCGACTCGGTATGGCTGAACCTCAAGCGGATCCTGAACTCGATCAAGAATCCGGCGAACCCGGCCAGCGAGTCTCGGCGGAAGTGGTACAACCAGATCACCGCGGCCGAGGATGCGTGGGCGGACCCGAACGACATTCGAGCCGCCAAGACAACCGAGCGGTTGCGGTCGGGCGACAAGGTAGTCCTGTTCGGCGACGGCTCGAAGTCGGACGACGCGACCGGGGTGCTTGCCTGCCGGCTCTCCGACGGGCTGTGCCAGGTGCTGCACGTCCAGCAGCCCAAGAAGGGCCAGATCGTCGATCGTGACGCCGTCGACCACGCGGTGGTCGAGGCCAATCGCGATTTCGAGGTCGTGGCGTTCTGGTTCGACCCCTCGCATGCGAAGGACGACGACGCCGAGGGCGACAACCGGTTCTGGTGGCCGCTGTGCGACGCCTGGCATCAGCGGTACGGCGCGAAGTATGCCTGCTGGCCGGTGAAGTCCGGCAACCGTGCGCACGCGGTCGCGTTCGACATGGCGACGCCGACGAACCAGGCGACGTTCGTGGCTGGCGCGGAGCAGACGCTCACCGAGCTGGAGAATGGCGAGGTCACCTTCACCGAGTCGGCGTGGCTCGAAGAGCACCTGCGCAACGCCAAGCGCGCCCCTGGCCGGTACGGCGTCAGTGTGCGGAAGGACAACCGTGAATCTCGGCACAAGATCGACCTTGCGGTCTGCCTGATCGGCGCCCGGACGCTCCGGCGCATCTTCCTGCTGAACGCCAAGGACGACAAGACGCACGACGGAGGGTGGTGGGCTTAGATGGTGATGTCTCAGTCCGCCGTTCGCGAGCTCGTGCATGACCAGCTCTTCCCAGCCTTCGATGACCAGCGCGAGAAGCTGGAGCGAATCGACGGGTGGTACCGCTTCGACCCGGAGAAGTTGAAGCTGCCGCGTGATGCGACCCGTGAGCACAAGTGGCTTGAGGAGCTTTCTCGGACGCCATGGCTCAATCTGGTGGTCACCACCGTCGCGCAGGCGATGTACGTCGACGGGTTCGTCTCCCCGACCTCGGGTGACGACGTGGACGTCTGGCGCACGTGGAACGCGAACGGCTTCGACGCCCGCCAGGTCGCGATCCACCGCGCGGCGCTGGCCTACGGACAGGCGTACGTCCTGGTGACTCCGGGCACTGACGCATCGGGTCCTCGGTCGGTGATGCGGGGCATCTCGCCGCGGCGGATGTACGTCCAGTACGCCGACAAGGCCGAGGACGACTGGCCGATGTTCGGTCTCCGCGCGGATGCGGCGAGCCGGTCGAAGTGGATGCTTCGGGTCTATGACGACGAGGCGGTCTACTACCTCTCCTGTGATGCCTCTGGTGACGGTCTGGAGTTCATCGAGTGGCGCGAGCACGCAGCCGACGTCTGCCCGATCGTGCGCTATACCAACGCCCTCGACCTCGACGGCCGCACGCACGGCGAGGTTGAGCCGCTGATCCCGCTGGCGATCCGGATCAACAAGACGGCCTACGACCGACTGCTCACCCAGCACTTCAACTCGTGGAAGATCCGCACTATCGCGGGCATCGACCTGTCGAAGGGCCCGGTCGACTCTGACGGCGACGGCACGATCACAGACGCCGAGCGGCGACAGGCGGCCGAGCGGGCGAAGATGCTGCTTCGCCAGTCCGACATGCTCACCGCCGCCGACCCGAACACCAAGTTCGGGACGCTGGACGAGACGCCGCTGGACGGCTTCGTGAACGCCTACGGCGCCGACGTCGACACTCTCGCCGCCGTGGCGCAGGTGCCGGCCACGTCCCTGAACGGCAAGGTGGCGAACCTCTCGGCAGATGCGATCACGGAACTACACCGGGGTCTGACACAGAAGGTCTACGAGCGGCAGCGCTACTTCGGTCAGTCGCACGCGCAGGCGCTCCGGCTCGCTGCCCGACTTGAGGGGCAGGACGTCGACCCGTCGGCGCGGATCACATGGCAGGACACCGAGGTCCGCTCGATGAGTCAGGCGGCCGATGCGCTCGGGAAGTACGCCCAGATGCTCGAGGTGCCTGTCGAGGCGCTGTGGCAGCGCATCCCTGGTGTGACCAAGACCGACGTGGATGAGTGGAAGGCGATATCTCGCCGCGGTGCTGCGGCGGGCATCGCGAGTGCCGCACAGCAGGCTCGGCAGGACCCGACGGTGGCGAGGCTGACCAGTCGTGGCAACCAGGGCTGAGGTCGAGGAGCAGCGGCAGCAGCAGGGCGACATCCGCACGCTGGCCGTTGCGGCGCTGGTGAGCCTCTGGGGTGGTGCTGCCGCGGCAGACCCGTTGGCCGTGGAGGCCGAACTCGTCCAGCGCCTCCCCGAGATTGTCGCGCAGTATGGGGCGATGTCGGCCGCTGTGGCTGCTGACTTCTACGACAGTCTGCGGCACGGAGTCCCGGGCCGGTTCGTCGCGTCACCGTCTGACCTGAACCTCGCCGAGCAGGTGGCTGCGTCGGCTCGCTGGGCATCCTCGCCACTGTTCCCTCGGGACGTGACGACCGATGATGGCCGGAAGGCGCACGTGCCGGCCGATGCGGACAAGGCGCTCGACCGGGCATCCGCTGTCCTGCAGCGCAACGTCCTCCAGTACGGCCGCCAGACCATCGCTGACAATGCCCGGCGCGACCCCGCAGACGCTCGTTGGGCTCGTGTGCCGACCGGCGACGAGACGTGCGCGTGGTGCCGCATCCTCGCCTCTCGTGGCGCGGTGTATGAGTCCGAGCAGTCCGCGCAGTTCATCGGCGAGAGCAAGGACAAGTACCACGACTGGTGCGACTGTCAGCCGATCGCTGTGTGGCGGGACTCCGAACTGCCCGAGGGCTATGACCCGGACAAGTACATGCAGCAGTACGAGGACGCGAAGGCTCAGAGCCGGTCCGGCGACATCCGCTCGATCGCCGCGCACATGCGCGAGCAGCTGGGGGTGAAGTGATGACCGAGGGTGCAGACCACTACAGCAAGGGCGCCGCCCGTCTCCGCCGCTACTGGGTGCACGGCAAGGGTGCCGCAAAGATCCAGTGGGGCGTCCCGGGCGACTTCGACCGCTGCGTGGTCGAGCTGGGCAAGTACGTCTCCGACCCGAAGGGTCTGTGCAACGTCTACCACAAGGCCGCGCTCGGCGTTTACCCCGGCCAGGAGCACTGACTCCGGCCCCAAGTCTTGGTCGCATCGCGCGACCAAACCCGCCCCCCGGAGGGGCGTCACTGATTGACCCAAGGAGGTCATGCAAAAAATGCCCAAGGAAGAT
>DASSKK010000045.1:0-10525 GCA_035690495.1 Nocardioidaceae bacterium
GATCGGCAAGGCCAAGAGCGGCCGTCGTGCCTACTCCTTCGACGACATCGCGATCGTGCCGTCGCGACGCACCCGCGACGAGGAGGAGGTGTCAGTCGCCTGGCAGATCGACGCCTACCGGTTCGAGCTGCCGATCATGGCCGCGCCGATGGACTCGGTGATGAGCCCGCAGACAGCCGTCGCGCTCGGCAAGTACGGCGGGCTCGGGGTGCTCGACCTGGAAGGGTTGTGGACCCGCTACGACGATCCGACCGAGCTGCTAGACGAGGTCGCCGCGCTGCCCGAGGCGGAGGCGACCGCCCGGCTTCAGGAGATCTATCGTGAGCCGATCCAGCCGCAGCTGGTCGCCGCGCGGCTGCACGAGATGCGCGACTCCGGCGTCACCGTGGCCGGCTCGCTGTCGCCGCAGCGCACGAAGGAGCATTTCAAGACAGTCGTCGACGCCGGCGTCGACATGTTCGTGATCAGGGGTACGACGGTCTCCGCCGAGCACGTGTCCGGCCAGGCCGAGCCGCTGAACCTCAAGGAGTTCATCTACGAGCTCGACGTCCCCGTGATCGTCGGCGGATGCGCGACCTACCAGGCCGCGCTGCACCTGATGCGCACCGGGGCCGCCGGCGTGCTGGTCGGCTTCGGGGGCGGTGCGGCGCACACCACCCGCAAGGTTCTCGGGGTCGCCGTGCCCATGGCCAGCGCAGTGGCGGACGTGGCCGCGGCGCGTCGCGACTACCTCGACGAGTCCGGCGGGCGCTACGTGCACGTGATCGCCGACGGATCCATCGGCCGCTCCGGCGACCTTGCGAAGGCCGTCGCCTGCGGTGCCGACGCGGTAATGGTCGGGTCCCCGCTGGCCCGGGCCAAGGAGGCTCCCGGCCAGGGCTACCACTGGGGGTCCGAGGCGTGGCACGCGCACCTGCCGCGCGGGGAGCGCATCGAGATCGGCACCGTCGGCACGCTGGAGGAGATCCTGTTCGGGCCCTCGCACACCGCCGACGGGACCATGAACCTGGTCGGCGCGTTGCGGCGCGCGATGGCGACGACCGGCTACACCGACCTCAAGGAGTTCCAGCGCGTCGAGGTCGTGGTGCAGTAGCCGACCTGCATGCATCCTTCATGAAGTCTGGTTATGCTGGTCGGTATGAGTACGGAGATCATCCAGGTCCGCGATGTGCCTGCGGATGACGTCAGGGCGCTACGTGAGCGGGCGCGATCGCGGAACATGTCGCTGTCGAGCTACCTGAGAGAGCTGATCCACGAGGACACGTCGCGGCCGGCGATGGACGAGGTACTCGCGACCATCGCCACCCGGGACAGTGTCGAGGCCAGCAGCCACGATGTCCGCGAGCTCATCGAGCACGACCGCCGATAGTGACTGTCGTCGATGCGTCGATCGTGGTGCGGTTGTTGCAGAATCGCCGTGGCGACGAGGACCTCCAGGAGCGATTCGGAAAAGACCGACGTGTGCATGCTCCAGCACTGATCGACGCCGAGGTCGCCTCCGCGATCCGCGGTCTGCTGCTGACGTCGAAGAAGGAGATCCAGATCTCGCTCCGGCGGGCCGAGGGGATGCTCGACGACTTTGCGGGCCTTCCGCTCGTGCGCTATCCGATGCGGCCGTTCCAGCGACGCGTTCTCGCGCTGCGGGACAACTTCACGGCGTACGACGGGTTCTACGTGGCGCTGGCCGAGTCGCTGGAGATGCCATTGCTGACCGACGACAGGAAGTATGCCGCCGCCCCAGGGCATTCGGCGTACATCGAGCGCTGGCCCTAGCACCGCCATTCCGTGACGACGGCCTCAGTGCGGCCGAGGGAGGGGCAGTCTGTCCCACGTGCGGCCGCCATCGACTGTTCGATAGAGCTGCTCGGGCGCGTAGTGGGTCGGCCCGAGGACGAACGCCGTCGACGGGCTCAGGAACCGCAGGCCGGACCAGCCGAAGAAGCCCTCCGCGTTCGTGATGCTCTTGTGCCAGTGCCGTCCGGCGTCGAGCGTGGTGGCGAGCAGGTTGCGTCCGCCGGACATGACCGCGAGGAAGGCGTGGCCGTTCCCGTTGTCGGCGAGGAGAGTCGGGTCGCCCGTCTGTGCGGGATCGGCCAGCCGGACCCACGTGCGTCCGCCGTCGGAAGAGCCGTACAGATGGTGCTGGGTCCACTGGGCCTGTGACGACTGCTTTCCGTTGAAGCAGTCGAGCAGCATGGCCGACGGGTGGCCGAGGGCGATGCTCATGAGCGCGGCGCTGCCTTCGACTGACGTGCAGGGGACCGGGCGTGGCGACCAGTGGTCGCCGCGGTCGATGCTCACCCAGAGCCGGCCCGACCTCGGCTGGTGCCGGAACTGCGTCGTCACCAGGACGGCGACGGTGTCACCCTGTGCGCCGAGGAAGAGCCCGCCGGAGGCCGTCGGCAGGTCGACCCGGCTCCACCGCATCGATCCGGGTGCCTTGCGATAGAGCGCGGGTTTACGAGCCTCGTACCGCGAGGTGAGAGCGTAGAGAGTGGAGTTGCTGCGGCCGTCTGCGGTGTCGTCGCTGCTGACGAGCTGTCCGATCGCAGGCAACGGTGTGGGCCGCCAGCTGTGGCCACCGTCATGGGTGGTGAGCACGCACCGGGTCTGGCAGTGCATCGTGGCGAAGAGGTAGCCGTTCTCGTCGTCGGTGAAGTACAGGCCGACCCGACCCGCGATCAGGCCCGGGGTGTCACCGGGCATCTGCAACGACCGAGCAACGGGCGACCAGCGCTGTCCCGCGTCGGTGGTCACGTCGAGGTCGCCGCAGCCGTGACATCCGCCGGGGCTCAGTGCCCAGCCGTGGGCGGCGGTGATGAAGCTCACTGCGGTGGGCCCGAAGTCTTCGCTTCCCTCGCCGGAGCCGGATCCTGTCGTCGGAGAAGGCGATGGCGCGACCGACGGTGTGCCGGTCGTGGCCGGGCGGGGAGGCGGTGTCGTGGTCGCCTCCCTGCTGGTGAGCAGGCCCGCCGTTGCCACTCCGGCGCACACGACCGCGAATGCTGCGACCGCGGCGATCCGTCGGCGCCCCGTCTGGCGGGCTGCACGCTGCCGTACGACAGCCATCGGGGGAGCGGACACGGTATGGAGCGTCTCGGTCCGCAAGCGCTCGAACCGCTCTTTGAGCTGGTCCTCGGTCATCGGATGGTCACCTCCGCCAGCCGGGTGGCGAGGATCTGGCGTCCTCGGGAGAGCTGGGACTTCACGGTTCCGACGCTGGAGCGGGTCTCCTCGGCGATCCGGGCGATCGGCAGGTCGAGCAGGTAGAACATCACCAACGGGTCGCGGTAGCGGCTCGGCAGCTCGCGGAGTGCTTCTCGCAGGTCGAGACTCTCCGCCGAGAGGTCGTCGTCGTGGGCGTGCGTGGCCCGGTCGCCCACCAGGTGCGCCCGATCCCTCGCCTGAATGAGCTTGCGCCACCGGCTTCGGAGCACGTTCACGCCGACCGTGTAGAGCCAGGCCTCGGGCGCGCTGAGAGAGCCCCATCGCCCGGTCCGGATCATCCGGGCGAACGCCTCCTGCCCGGCGTCCTCGGCCTCGACGCGGTCGCGGGCGGGCACACAGAGCGCGGTGACCAGTCGCGGGTAGAAGGCGACGTAGAACGCCGCCAGATCCTGCTCGTCACCGGACACCAGCCGCGCCTCCTCTGCTTGCGGCAGTCACTCCTATGAGTCTGGAGCAGCGCGGAAGGTTGCGACGGGATTCAGCTGTCGGGGAAGTCGCGCAGGCGGCGCAGCGGGCTGAGGAACAGCACCAGCGGGGAGAGCACGGTCAGCGCGGCGAGCACGAAGAGAGCGGTGCGGCTTCCGGTGAGCCCGGCCACGGCTCCCGCGAACAGCCCGCCGAGTGGGATCGCGCCCCACGACACGAAGCGCACGGTAGCCATCACCCGGGCGAGCAGCTCCGGAGGGCTGGCGATCTGCCGGTAGGTCCGGGTGGTGGTGCTGAGCACGACCACGCCTCCGGCGAACACGATGGTGCCGGCCGCGAACGCGACGTACGCCGCCACTCCGCTGCCGAGCGGGATCACGAAGGCGCCGGCGACGGACACGACGCCACTGGCCAGACACGCGCGAGCCGACCCGAACCTGGCGACCAGGCCCGGGACGAGGGCGGCCCCCGCCAGGGAGCCGACCCCCTCGGCCGCGAGCAGGAACCCGACGAGGCCGGGCGGGGCGCCGAGCTCGCGGACCAGGTACAGCGCGAGCAGCGCCATCTGTCCGCCGCAGACGAAGTTGGTGGCCGTGGCGTCCCACATGCACGGGCCGATGATCGGGTGGCGGGTCACGAACCGCCAGCCGTCGCGGATCATCTCCCGGATCGGCGGCTGCCGCTCCGCGGTCGGGACCTCACGTGCCGGCAGCGTGCGCAGCAGCAGCGCCGAGGCGAGGTAGCTGAAGGAGTCCACCAGAAGGGCCGGCGCGGCGCCGAGGAACTGCACCGCGACGCCGCCGAGGGAAGGCCCGCCCAGCTGGCTGGCCGCGTGCGTGCCGCTCATCAGAGAGTTGCGTGCCTGCAGCTGCTGCTTCGGTACGACGCTCGGAAGGAACGTGAAGTTCGCGACGTCGAAGAGGACGTCGGCGAAGCCGATGACGAGGGCGACCACCACCAGCTGGGCGACGCTGACAACGTCCGTCCACCAGGCGAGCGGGATCGACAGGACGGCCAGCGCCCGCAAGGCGTCCATGCCGACCTGGAGTCCACGCAGGGGCAGCCGCTCGCAGATCGCGCCGGCGGGCAGGCCGATCACCAGCCAGGCGGCGTACGACGACGCTGCGATCAGGCCCATCTGGAAGGCAGACGCGTGCAGTACGAGTACGGCGGTGAGCGGGAGTGCCACCGCGCCGACCGCCGAGCCCAGCGAGCTGGTCGCACTCGCGCTCCAGTACGTCCAGAACCGGCGCGCCGCCGCGACCGCGTCAGGCTGGGTCAGGGTCGTGCTGCCGGCGGAATCGGACGGCGGCATCCGCTCCTCCTCGCGTGCGTTCCAATCTGGAACTAACATAGATGCAGGTGAAGGCCGCTGGCAACGGGGATGATCGGGGTGAGCAACGGAGGGGAGGCGCGATGAGGCGGGAGGACCTTGCGGACGCCGACTGCGGGATCGCGCAGGCGCTCGGAGTCGTCGGCGACTGGTGGACCGTGCTCATCCTGCGCGAGATCGCCGGCTCGGTGACCCGGTTCGACGCGATCCAGCAGGCACTGGGCATCAGCCGTCGTGCCCTCACCGAGAGGCTCGGCCTGCTCGTCGAGCATGGTCTGCTCGAGCGCCGCGGCTACTCCGAGCACCCGCCTCGATCCGACTACCTGCTGACGGCCAAGGGGGAGGGCTTCCTGCCGGTGCTGGTGGCTCTGCAGGAGTTCGGCGACCGACACGTGATGGGCGACGGCAGACTGACGGCCACCGCGACCAGCGGGGCGGGTGAAGCCCGCCGGGTCCGTGCGCTGGCGGGCACGCGTGTCCCGGCGCTGTCGCTTCCCGGCCACCGCGGATCCGAGGTGTCGTTGCGTCCCGAGCACGGTTGGCGAGTGGTGTACCTGTTCCCGGGCGCCTTCGCGCCACGGGCGGACGGTCACCCTCCCGGCTGGGACGAGATCCCGGGGGCGGCCGGCTGCACGCTGGAGTCGACGACGTACGCCGCCCGTCATCCGGAGTTCGCCAGAGCGGGCGCAGACGTGGTCGGTGTGAGCACCCAGCGTCCGGACCAGCAGGCGGCGTACGCCAGGCACGCCCGTCTGCCGTTCACGCTCGCCTCCGACGAGCAGCTCCGGCTGGCGACCGCGCTCCGACTGCCGCTGTTCCGCGCCGGCGGCGCGGACCGTCTCAAGAGGTGCTCGCTCCTGCTCGACGCGACGGGCGTCGTCAGGCACATCCAGGTCCCGATCTCCGATCCCGCCGGATCGGTCGACGAGATGCTTGCGGCGCTCCGGGAGTGGAGGTCGCGCCCTTCTCAGAGCCGGGAGAGCACGCCGGCGAGGCCGGACTCGACGTAGTCCGGGCCGCCGTCGCCGAGCCCATAGAGCACCTCGTGCCACGGCCCGAGCCTGTGCCAGACCAGACCTCGCCGGCGCAGCTCGTCGGTCACGCCGTACGCCGTGGCGAGGGCTTCGGAGAACGCGGGCGGCGTGCCGTGCAGGGTCCAGGCCAGATCGATGGCCGGGTCCGCCGCACGCGCGTCGCCCCAGTCGATGACCCCGCTGACCCGGCCGACATCGATGAGCACGTGGGCGGGTCCGAGGTCGCCGTGCACCAGCGTCACCGGTGTCGCCCGGGCCGCTTCGGTCAGGAGGTCCCGGCCGGCAGCCTGTCTGCCGGCAGGCAGCCGTGGCACCACGTCGCGTTCCATCTTCGCGAGCTCCACGCGCATCGCGGCCAGGCTGGTCTCCGGCTCGGGGACCAGGCCTGCCCACACCTCACGCGGCGTGTCGTGCAAGGCGCGGAGGAACAGACCGACCGCACGGCCATGCTCGGCCGTGAGCATGCTGGGGTCCGCAGGCTCGCCACGCACCAGCACGTGCCGCACCAGCAACGGGTCCTCGCCCATCACGACCGGCACCGGCGCATCGAGCGGTAGCCGGGGTGCGAGGACGGGCATCAGAACGGTCTCGCGACGCAGCTGCGGCTCGGTCACCGGGAAGCGCGGGGTCCGGTCGACCCAGCGACGCTCCGCGACCGTCGTGATGCAGTCCCAGCCCTGAGACGCTTCCGTGCGGTCCGCTGCACGCTCGCGCATCCAGTCGCCGAGCAACTTGAGGCTGTCCGGGACGAAGCCCCAGTCCGGGGAGTCCAGCATCTCGACCAGCCGCTCCGGGCTCACCCACTCGCCCCAGGCCACCTCCTCCGGCTGCCAGCGGATCGGCCCGTCGTACGTCGTGACGTAGCAGAACCCGCGGTAGCGGGTGTGCGCGTCGGCGTACTCGGCCACCCGGACCGGCTCCAGGCCGACGCCGGTGACCCCGAGCTCCTCCGCGGCCTCGCGGACTGCCGCATCGTGGGGTTCCTCGCCGGCCAGCACGCACCCGCCGGCGGCGAAGTCGTAGAGCCCGGGGTAGACGTCCTTGGTGTCGGTGCGGCGATGCACGTAGACCCGGCCGAGCGAGTCGCGCACCACGACCCCGGTGGCTGCGTGGTGCAGGTTCTCGGCGCGGACGCGTGACCGGGCCGCGGCGCCGCACGGGTTGCCTGCCTCGTCGTACAGCGCCACCTGCTCCTCAGCCACGGGACCGGACCCTGTCGACGGCCCGGCGGGCAAGCCGGCCGATCGCCGCGTCGATCTCGGCCGGCTCGGCAGGCGAACCGGGCTCGCGCCGGGTGAAGACCGCGACAGCGACCGCGGGCTCTCCCGGGTCTGACACCACACCCACCTCATTGCGCACCACGCCCATCAGCCCGCCGCTCTTGGCGGCGACAGCGGTCTTGGTCCCGAAGCCCGACGCGATGCGGCTCCGCGTCAGCTGCCGGCCCATCAGCGACCGCACGCGCGCACAGCCGGGAGGTGGGCCGGCTCGGTCGGTCCAGACCAGGCTCAGCAGCAGAACCATGTCGGCGGGGGTGGTCCGGGAGCCTCGTTCCGGGTCGAGAGCCGAGCATCCGGCAAGGCGCGCCCTGACCTCGTCGTCAGTCGGCGGCCCGGCGATCCGGTGGTCATGGGCCGCCATCAGCGCGTAGTCGCCGAACCCGGCCTCGTGGGCCATGCCGTCGAGCAAGGCGCGGAGGCCGCTCGCCACGAACGTGTCGCCCAAGCCCAGCTGGGCGGTCGTGTCGTTGACCGCCCGGAGGCCCTCCGCCCGGAGCAGCGCGTCCGTGGCGACGTTGTCGCTGATCGTCATCATCGAGACGAGCAGGTCGCGAAGGCTCATCTCGACCGGATCGTCCATCAGCGACATCCCGACCGGTCCCGGCGTGCGTACGTCGGCTCCCAGCCGGACCCGGCTCGTGGCGTCGAGTACCCCGGTCTCGAACGCCGACGCGACCGTGAGTGCCACCTGGACCTTCACCACCGATGCCGGCGCGACCAGGGCGCGAGCCCGATGCCCGACGAACTCCTCGTCTCCGACGCGCGCGGCTGCCCAGGACACGTCTACGTCGGGAAGGTCCCAGAGTTCCGGATCGCTCACCGGGTCAGTATGTCGAGACTACGACGGTATTCGACCAGCGCTAGCATTGACAGCATGGCGACGATCACGATCCGCAACCTCGACGACTCGGTTCGGCGCCGACTCAAAGAGCGGGCGGCGGCCAACGACCGCTCGATGGAGGCCGAGGTCCGCGCCATCCTCGGCGAAGCCGTCGGAGGCTGGGCTCCGATCCCCGGTCTCGGACAGGCCCTGCTGGAGCTGGGGCGGAAGGTTGGTGGGGTGGAGCTCGACATCCCACCACGAACCGACACGCCTAGATCTGTGGACTTCGAGTGATCGTCCTCGACACGAACGTGGTCTCCGAGTCCCTGCGGCCGCAGCCGGCACCCGAGGTCGTCGAATGGATTGCCTCGACCGAGGCGGACGGACTGCTGATCACTGCGATCACCGCCGACGAGGTGCTGTCCGGGGTGGAGAAGATGCCTTCCGGACGGCGGCGTGCGGAGCTGGAGGCCGGAGTCGAGGAGCTGCTCGACACGTATGCGGAAAGGGTGTTGGACTTCGACCTGCCCGCCGCGAGGATCCATGCCCGCATGTGGGCTGCGCGGCGGTCGGCGGGTCGACCGTTGCCGTTGGCGGACGGGATGATCGCCTCGCTGTGCCGGCGGGAGGAGGCGTCCCTTGCCACGCGCAACGTGCGTGACTTCGAGGGCCTCGGGATCCGGTTGGTCAACCCCTGGGAGCCTCGGTGAGCCCGTTGCGGGTCGCCGCCGCGCAGGCCGGGTCGGTCTCCGGCGATGTGGAGACCAACGTGGGTACGGCGGTCGGCCTGGTCGAGCAGGCGGCGCAGCAGCAGGCCCGGGTCGTCGTACTCCCGGAGCTGTTCCTGACCGGCTACGACCCCGACGCCTGGTCGCACGAAGCCAGCCTCTCCCCGGAGGACGGCCGGCTCGAAGCGCTGCGCCACGCCGCCCAACGGGCCCGGGCGGTGGTCGTCTCCAGTGCCGCCCTTCGTCGGGCCCCTGACGTCTCGACGATCTCGCTGCTGGTGTTCACGCCCGGCGGGGAAGTCGTCGACGCCTACGACAAGCAGCACCTGACCGACGAGGAGCAGCCGTTCTTCACCCCGGGCAGCCACGGCGCCAGCGTCCGGGTCGACGGCTGGCAGCTCGGCCTGGGGGTCTGCTACGACGGCTGCTTCCCCGAGCACGCGATGACCGCGGTCGCCGACGGTGCCACGGCCTACCTCTGCCCTGCGGCGTACTACGTCGGCTCCGAGCACCGCCGCGACCTCTACTACGCCGCCCGCGCCCTCGACAACGGGATCTACGTGGTGCTCGCCGGGCTCACCGGCCGCTGCGGCAGCCACGAGTTCAACGGCGGCAGCGCGATCTACGAGCCGGAGGGGCGGCCGCTGGAGCGGCTCGGCCGCGAGACCGGGGTCGCCGTCGCGGACCTGGACACGGCCGAGGTGGAGCGCGTGCAGGCGATGAACCCGATCGGACGGGACCGGCGCGCCGACCTCGGGGAGCCGGTTCGTACGGTTGCTTCGTGACTGTCGCTCTGAGCCCGGCCGGTCGTGACGAGGCGCTGGCCACTCTGGCCGCGACGGGCGGTGGTTTCGAGGCTCGCTCCTCTCGTACCTCACCCAGTGCAGGGGGAGAGCTCGACGTGCTCGTCGTCGGTGGCGGAGTCGTCGGCGTGGGCACCGCTCTGGACGCCGTCACGCGCGGTCTGTCGGTGGGACTGCTCGAGCAGCGCGACCTGGCCTCGGGTACGTCGTCGCGGTCGAGCAAGCTGATCCACGGCGGGCTCCGCTACCTGGAGATGCTCGACTTCGGACTCGTCGCGGAAGCACTGAGCGAACGCAGTTTGTTGATCGAACGCCTAGCCCCGCACCTGGTGCGGCCGGTGCCGTTCCTGTACCCGCTCACGCACCGGGTCTGGGAGCGCTTCTACGCCGGCTCCGGCGTCGCGCTCTACGACTCCATGGCGTTCCTGTCGGGCCGCTCCCGCGGCGTCCCGCACCACCGGCACCTCACCCGCCGCGGCGCGCGGCGCATCATGCCGGCGCTCAAGAAGGACGCGCTCGTCGGCGCGCTGCACTACTACGACGGCCAGGTCGACGACGCGCGTCACACGATGTTCCTGTCACGCACCGCCGCCGCGTACGGAGCGCACGTCGCCAGTCGCACGCGTGTGGTCTCGCTGCTGCGCGAAGGCGACCGGGTCACCGGCGCCCGCGTGAAGGACCTGGAGTCGGGCGAGGAGCTCGACGTCGCCGCCCGCCAGGTCGTCAACGCCACCGGGGTCTGGACCGACGAGACGCAGAGCCTCGCCGGCGAGCGCGGCCAGTTCCACGTCCGGGCCTCCAAGGGCATCCACCTCGTGGTGCCGCGCGACCGCATCCGCGGCGACTCCGGACTGATCCTGCGGACCGAGC
>DASSKK010000046.1:0-2531 GCA_035690495.1 Nocardioidaceae bacterium
CCGGGCAGGTGGACACCCGTCGAGGCATCGTCGTACCCGTTGACCTCGATCCGGCCGCCGGCGCCACCGCTGGTGATCGCCAGGGCCTGGCAGTCGTGCCTCTCGAGGACGAGCAGCGACACCGGGTCCTTCGGCGGGGCCACGGTGACGCGGGCGACCGACCGGATCACGCTGCCATCCGAGCTGGTTGCGAGTGCGCCGAGCGTGGTGCCACGCGTCTGGGCGACGATGACTGCCAGCTGGTCGCAGTTGCCCCACGTCGGGTCACCGGTGTCCGTTTGTAGGCTGGGGAGCGACTCCTCAGGGAACGACGGGTCGCTCACGTCGTACCCGCTCTGGATGTGCACCGTGAAGCGTCCGTCGCTGGTGGTGCCAACGAAACGGGCCCAGGTGCTCGGGTTGTTAGGCGTGCACGTGGCTGTAGCCAGGGAGGGGTCACAGCCATCGACCGGCGTGGCTGCCCCGTTGCCGTCCGTCCAGGTCGACGTCGCGAAGCTACCGACCGATGGGGAGTTGGCCTCCAGGTAGTGCAGCGCCGCGCACACGCCCGCGAACGGGTAGAAGGTGCCGGCCTTCTTCGGTGGGGCGAGCGCGGCAACGCCCGCCAGCGTGGCGGAGTCGGCGGCGGACTTGTTCTGCTGACGGTCCATCCGGACCAGGCCGAGGTCAACGGTGAACGCCGCGATCAGGCAGAGCGCCGCCATGAACAGCGCGACCATGATTGCGACCGCTCCGCGCTGCTGTGAGCGCCGTTGTCTTGTCACGGACATGACAGTCCCCGGTCGTACACGGCAACCGACTGAGCCGACAGGGTGACCGTGGTCGACGTCACCAGCCAGTTGAGGTCTTTCGGCTTGGCCGCCCACACCATCAGGAAGCAGCTCTTGTCGGGCACGTCCGTCACCGGAAGCGCGGACGGTTCCGATTCGCAGCTGGCCGCCGAGGAAGCAACGATCGACTGAACACCGCTCACCTGTTTCCACAGCAGGGCACAGACCTGGCTGTCCAGCAGCGGTGACTCCGCGTTCGCGTACGTCGCCTCCGTGCGGGCGACCACCGACGCCCCCCAGTTCGCGTCGTTGACCGTCGAGGCGCCGAAGCGGGCACCCTCGCGTACCGCGTTGACGAGGGCAACCTTGTCGCTGATGCCGAAGCCGAACGAGATGATCCCGAACAGCAGCATGCACAAGATCGGCAGCACGAGCGCGAACTCGACCGCCGCGGCGCCACGGTCCTGGCGGCGCCGCTTCCCCCTCAGAATCCCCAGGCCTGCCATGATTTCCCCTCCGGTCAGAGCCACTTCGAAGGTAGGGCCTTCTCCGGGAAGGAATTGGCTGTTTTCCGGCAAGATGGGTCGTTCGGGTGAGCGACCGATGACATCAACGGAGGATGGGCTTGAACGCACGCCAACTGGTGGTTGGGGTCGATGTCGGCGGCACCAAGGTGCTCGGCGGCGAGGTTGAAGCCGACGGAGCCGTGCTCAGCCGGCTACGTCGGGAGACCCCTCATCACAGCATGGCGCCCTCTGTCGTGGAGGACACGATCGTGGACGTTGTCACCGAGCTGGCCGCCGGCAGGCCGGTCGCGGCGGTCGGTGTCGGTGCGGCCGGGTTCGTCGACGCTGTCGGCGAGCTCGTGCGCTTCTCGCCGCACCTGTCCTGGCGGGACGAGCCGCTGCGGCAGGCGCTTGCCGACCGCTTGGGCGTGCCGGTCTTCATCGACAACGACGCGAACACCACCGTCTGGGCGGAGGCCCGGTTCGGCGCCGCGCGCAGGCGCCAGCAGGTGCTCTGCCTGACCCTCGGCACCGGGATCGGCGGCGCGCTGGTCATCAACGGTCGGCTCTACCGGGGGGCGAACGGGATGGCCGGGGAGTTCGGGCACATGCAGGTGGTCCCGGACGGCCGGCGGTGTGAGTGCGGGAACCGGGGGTGCTGGGAGCAGTACGCCAGCGGGGCTCGGGTCGTTCGGGAGGCCCGGGAACTGCTGGCCACCGGGTCTCCGGCGGCACACGCGCTGGCCGAGGCCACCCAAGGGGATCCCGCCCGCCTGAGCGGGCCGCTGGTCACGGAGGTGGCCCGGGCAGGGGACCGGACGGCGACCGAGCTGCTCGCCCAGGTGGGGGACTGGCTCGGCGTGGGGCTCGCCGGGCTCTGCGCCGGCTTCGACCCGGAGCTGGTCGTCATCGGCGGAGGCCTGTCCGACGCGGACGACCTGCTCCTCGAACCGGCCCGGCGGGCGCTCGCACGCACGCTGACAGGACGAGGATTCCGGCCGGAACCGCCGATCGTGCGGGCCGAGCTGGGAACGGACGCGGGCTTTGTCGGCGCCGCCGAGCTGGCACGGGCAATGCTCGAGTCCCGCTGAAACACCACGGAGCTTCGCAGGGGCGTGACAGGATCAGCCTGATGACCCGCGTGCGCCTGATGGCCTACAACATCCAGCTCGGCGGGCGCAATCGTCAGGTAGTTGGCGAGGTGGTTCGCGCCGTCGCGCCCGACGTCCTCCTGATCAACGAGAGCCCGCACCGT
>DASSKK010000047.1:0-3289 GCA_035690495.1 Nocardioidaceae bacterium
GACAGCCGAACGCCCCGGCGGGCCGTAGCAGACACACCGAGGCGAACGAACAACAGGAGGAGTATCGCATGACCGACACAGCCAAGGTGGTAGCGGCGTTCCGCACTGCCGCCGACCTACTGGAGCAGCACCCCGACCTAGCGCTTCCCTACGTCTCGCACGACGGGGTGATCAAGTGGACCCTCTACGGGTTCGAGTGCCCTGACGGCGTGCCCGCGATGGTCGCTGCCATCCGCCGTGCCGTCGGCGGCAAGTGGGACAAGCGCGAGCAAGAAGGCATCTACGGCGGCGAGTCGGAGATGGTGTTCGAGCGCGAGGGCTACCGGATCGTCGTCAAGCGCGAGTCCGTGTGCACCCGCCGCGTCGTCGGCACCGAGACTGTCACGCTGCCCGCAGTCGAGGCCCAGCCTGAGCGCACCGTCGAGCGCGACGTGGTCGAGTGGGACTGTGCGCCGGTACTGGGCGCTGAGGCGGTGTCCGCATGACTGCCATCGAGGCTCACGCCCACGCGGCCCGCTACCGCCTCCCCGACGAGCGCGGCCCCGAGGCCACCTATCGCGGCGAGGACGACGCCGGCACCCAGTACCTCATCGAGGACTGGGGAAACGGTCACCTGACCATCGCCACCCGCACCGCCGACTGGACCACGTGGGGGCCACCGACGACGCTGCGGCGGCAGAGCGCTGCCCGCGAGCCCGGCCGCTGCACCTGCGGTGCTGGCGCGGCCTGCTGCGACGGGAGCGGGTCGTGACCGCGCTGGAGTGGGCGTTCGTCGTCGCCCTGGCGTACGGCGGCGTGATGACCGGCCTCTTCGCGCTGCTGTGGTCCGACCGCGACTTCTGGCGCAACGTCGCACGGCATCGGCGCCGCGCGCAGGCCGCCGCTGTCGCCGAACACACCGCGCTGCTGATGCTGCTCGCACGGCAGGGCATCTACGTCGTCTCCGACGAGGTCGACGTGACCGACCTCGAGCGGGCCGAGACGCCCGCGGACATCGGCTGGAGTGAGGGCCGATGAGCATGTCGCCCACGGCCTCGGTTGCTCACGCCGCCGCGACCACGACCGCCCAAGCCCACGACTGGCGCACCAACACGATCCTGGCCGACTTCGAGGGCCGCCTCCGCGCCGCCCGCCGCCTGTCCACCGTCGGGCTGACCACCGAGTACCAGCGGGCGCTGCGACAGGCCGCGTTGCGGCTGGCGATGGAGGGAGAGCGGTGACCTTCGCACTCGCCATGCTCGCCGCCCTCGCCGTCGGCGTCGGCATCCTCCTCGCCGAGGAGTGGGCCGACCGGAGGTGGGGCAAGTGACCCGCTACCTGTCCCACACCCCGCCGCCCGAGGCCGACACCGCCGACGAGCAGGCCGCCTACTACGAGGCGATGGAGGAGCGCGACGAGCCCGCGTGCCCGGAGTGCGGGCGGCAGGCGTCGTGCCGGTGCGGGGTGCCGCGATGACCTGCCCTGTTGCCCTGACCGAGCACCCGCGCGGCCGCCCGCGCCGCTGCGACCGCCCGCTCGACCGCTACGGCCTCTGCGCGACCCACGCCGCCGACCACGACCGGCTCTGCGGCGGGTGCGCGAAGTGTGTCGTCGTCGTCTGGTCCTGCCCGAAGTGCTCCACAGACCACCGCTCCGGGTCACCGGACGACGGCTGCGGCGAATGCGGCTGGGAGGCGTGATGGGCGGCCCGTGGCGCTCCGGCTGGTGCGGCGTCGGCAACCCGGAGACCTCGCACGCCCGGTGCGGGCATGTCCTGCGCGCCGATGGGGTCGCGTGCACATGCAGCTGTCACCGAGCAACGACCGAGGAGACCGCGATGCCGGAGGTGGCCGAGACGGTCGCAGACATCAAGCCGGGGCTGCACTTCGACCTCAGCGACGAGACCTACCACGGCGACCCCGTACCCGGCGGCTCACTCTCCTCATCCCTGGCCCGCCGACTCACCGAGCACGTCCCCGCGAAGGCCATCGCGACCCACCGCAACCGCCAGCCCACCAAGTCGATGAACCTCGGCAAGGCCGCACACCTGCACGCCCTCGGCGCTGGCCCTGACCTCATCGTCTGGGAGCACGACGGCCGCACCAAGGCGGGCAAGGAGGAGCGGGCGCAGTACGCCGACGACATCGCGGCAGAGCGTGTCGTGGCCGTCACCGGGGCCGAGCTCGAACAGGTCGAGGGCATGGTCGCCACATTGCGCGCCAACCCCGAGGTTGCCGCGATGCTCGACAGCGGTGAGCCGGAGGTCTCCGCGTTCTGGCAGGAGAAGGGCGCGTGGTGCCGGGCACGGTTCGACCTGCTCGGCCCCCTCGCCTACGACTACAAGACCACCGACGACGCCTCCGGGCGCGGCTTCGAGCACGCCATGGCGACCTATGGCTACCACCAGCAGGCCGACTTCTACCTGCGCGGCCTAAGGGCGCTCGGCCACGAGGCGGGCGAGGAGCCGATGCGATTCATCTGCCAGGAGAAGCAAGAGCCCTATCTGGTTCAGGTGCACAGTTGCGACGACCTCGCAATGGAGGTCGCCGCCGCCCTCAACGACCGGGCAATCGAGATCTTCGCCGCCGCCGTCAAGAGCGGGCAATGGGGTGGCTATCCGCGCCTGCACGCCGCGCCGACCGGCCTGCCCGCGCGCTACTTCTTCCGCTATGCCGACCTGATCCCGACCCACCTGAACCCGTACGCCGAACCGGAGATGTACCTATGAACACCGTCGAGATTCCGTTGTCCAAAGGCTTCATAGCAATCGTGGACGAAGCCGACGCGGAAGCGGTGCTCGCTCACAAGTGGTCCGCCTTCCAGCACGGCAGGACGGTCTACGCGCAGCGGTCTGTAAAGCGTGGCGGCAAGTGGACCAGTCAGCGCCTGCACCAGTTTCTGACCGGCTTCCCCCGCACCGATCACAGGAATGGCAACGGGCTCGACAACCGGCGCGCGAATCTCCGCGAAGCCACTCAGGGCCAGAACGTCTACAACCAGATCCGCACTCGCGGTTCGTCGGGATTCAAGGGCGTCACTTGGTGGAAGCGAGACGGGTGCTGGAAGGCCCAGATCAGCAGCAACGGAAGGAATCGCCACCTCGGATACTTCCGCACGGCCGAAGCAGCGGCACATGCCTACGACGAAGCGGCGCGTGAACTGCATGGCGAGTTCGCCACTCTCAACTTTCCCAAGGTTGGGGAGCGTGCGGCATGAGCGTCCTCTCACTCCTGGCCAACCTTCGGATGTTCAAGGTGACCACCTGGGACGAAGACTCGTCCGTCACCTACTCACAGGAGCAGCGCGAGCC